>NZ_LDNM01000008.1 GCF_001028135.1 Xenorhabdus griffiniae | reverse complement strand
CAAGGTTCTATTTTATGGCTCCACCGGAACAGGGTACGAATAGAAATCTCAAAATGGACACTCGTTTGCTCGAAAGTCAACGAATGTTTATCTTTGTATGCCAGGACTCTTTTTCGAAAATCTAGACTGTAACCCATTTCACTTTATGCCTTGTCATATTGGATTGGGATATTATGCCATATTGGTATGATTTAGCTATATTGCCTTTTGACTGGAAGGATCAATATTAGTGCTTTCCCAAAACTGCCCGATTAGTGATTCGGGCAGTTCCAATTAGAATAGATCGGAGTGCGTTCCTGTTCTCTCAAATCTAATCAGATTATCAGTAATTTTGTAAATAAGTATCCAATCAGGCTCTATGTGAGCATCCCTGTAGCCTTTGTAATTCCCTTGCAGGGGATGATCTTTGTATATAGTTGGTAAAGGTAGCTCATTGTTAATTAAGAGTTTCATTAGATCTTTCAACTTGCTCATATCCTTATGGCGTTTTTGAGCCAGTTTCAAATCTCGTTGAAATTGGCTTGAGTATTCAATTTCCCGCTGCTTCATGGTTCATTAAATGCCCAATTTGTCAAATAGATCGTCAACATCTTTCGCTTTATGGATATTTATACCGTTTTCACTATCAGCAATGGTTTTTGCAGTCAGTGCGTTAGGAATACGCATATCGAACGGTAACGCCTTCTCTTTGGCTACTTTGGTCAAAGTCATTCTGATTAAGTCAGATACCGTTAAACCCATGCTAGCCAGTACTTCAGCAGCTTCATTTTTTAGTGTTTCATCTATACGAGCACGAACAAATGCATTTGCAGCCATGTTGAATCCCCTATGTTGATCAATAAACATACCGTAGCTCAATTGAGATACATAATCAAATATAAAGACATTAATCGAAATATGCAGCCATTCGGGATAAAAGAGAAAATATGAGAGTGATTACTTAAAACTGCCCGATTAGTGATTCGGGCAGTTCATATTTTGGGGCATCTTAGAAAAGTTATTGCGCAGAAACGGATTCCATCCCCACTAATCCCACTTTGAGATAACCCGCTTTACGTAGAGAATCCATGACGCTCATCAGGGTTTCATAATCCACGGTTTTATCAGCCTGGAAGAAAATTGTCGTGTCTTTGTTGGACTGCGTGGTTTGATCCAATACCAAAGACAAGTTATCACGATCAATGGCTTGCTCTCCCACATACAACTGCTTATCTGCTTTCACCGTCAAAAATACCGGTTTTTCTGGTCGTGGTTGCGGTTTAGCGGTTGATGCCGGCAAATCAACTTTGATATCTACCGTTGCCAATGGTGCTGCCACCATGAAAATAATCAGCAGTACTAACATCACGTCAATAAACGGCGTGACGTTAATTTCATGCAGTTCACCGTTATCGTCCAAATCTTCATTAAGACGCATTGCCATAATTTATTACCTTGCTTCTGTTTTTTCTGCTTTGCTTTCAACCAGATCAAGATCACGCCCCAGCAATAGGATTGCTTTAGCGGCCATGTCACCCACCTGACCACGGTATGACGAAATAACGCGGGCAAAAACGTTATAAATCACTACCGCAGGGATCGCTGCCACCAGCCCCAATGCTGTCGCTAACAGGGCTTCCGCAATCCCTGGTGCAACCACAGCCAGGTTAGTCGTTTGTGAATGCGCGATGCCGATAAAACTGTTCATGATCCCCCAAACAGTACCAAACAGCCCCACAAATGGAGAAATTGCACCAATGGTCGCCAGATAACCGTTACCCCGCCCCATATGGCGACTAATTGCTGCGACGGCACGTTCCATACGGAACGAAGTTCGCTCTTTAATTCCAACCTTGTCAATGCTGTCAGCAGACAGGGTGCGCTCTGACTGTGCTTCACTCAACAACAGACGACTGACGCTGCGATTGCCAAAATCTGTTGCAATCTTCACTGCCGCATCCAGATTGGCAACGTCAACCAAAGCCAATTGCTCCTTGCACAAACGGCGGCGGGCCATTAAAAGTTCAGCCCCTTTGGAGAACAGCAGCGCCCATGTGATGACAGAAGCAACCACCAACCCCACCATGACGGTTTTTACTACTGCATCTGCGTTTTGGTACATGCTCCAAACAGATAAATCCGTTGCAAAGCCGCCGGACGGGTTGCCAGAAACGTCTTCACTAGGTGCCGCAACGGTTTCAGTCGTCACGGTTTCTGTCACGGTTACATTTTCCGCTGTATCCGCTGCCACAATTGGCGCATCTGCGGTTGTTGGTGCATCAGTTGTTGGTTCAGCCGCTTGTGGTGCTGCGGAAGATGCTGGTGCTGCCGGAGAAGCGGCTACCTGAGCAGCGGACTGATTTTCTGGTGTGGCTGGCGTGGTGTCAGCCCATGCTGAACTTGTTAATCCGAGTGCCAATAGAATAGAAGCTGTCAAATTACGCATCAGTTAGCCTTACTCTCTTTCTTATAGATTCTGTTACTTAGCAGTGAATCGCGTTTACTCATCTTGCTAATCCTAATATGTCCTGCGTCATGGCCCACCTTTTAACCCTGTATCTTCGCCCTCTTGCAGCCTGATAACGGCACTGCAAGGTAAATTCAGGAAGATGCGGGTTTCGTTTGAACCCTGAACCATACCTCTTACCTCGAAAGAGGAAAAAGTCCGCGACAAATGATATCAGACATTTGGCGATTTGATAGTAATTATCATTACTATTTAATAAAAAAGTACCACTTAATGATGTTCTTTCATTAATCGATCCTGATTTACCCTCACCCGCTCACCGTGAATTTTCGTCAAGTTACTCGAATCTCTTTGGTAAAACACCCCAAATCTTTTAACTTGCTAATCATTATTTGCACGATTCTATTTAGAGACAGGCAGGAAATAACTTGGGGAATGATGCCATGACAGAAAAAAAACTCGAAACCTTATTGGTTAGTGCAGGGCGACAAAAAAGATATACGCAAAGTGCCGTTAATCCCCTGATTCAACGCACTTCATCTGTCATTTTCGATACTGTTGAAGATTTAGAACACGCCTTGAAAAACCGGGCTAGGGGTGAATTATTTTATGGGCGCCGTGGCACACTGACCCATTTCTCTTTCCAGGCCGCGATGGCTGAACTGGAAGGGGGGGCCGGTTGTGCACTCTATCCTTCCGGTACGGCCGCTATTACTCATTCAATTCTGGCATTTGTGGCAACCGGTGATCATGTTTTAATGACAGGGACTGCCTATGAACCTACACAGGAATTTTGCCATCATGTTCTGAAAAAAATGGGGGTTTCCACCGATTATTTTGACCCCATGATCGGAGAAAACATTGCTGCGCGGATTCAACCTAATACCAAAGTTATCTTTCTTGAATCACCCGGCTCCCTGACGATGGAAGTGCAAGATATTCCTGCTATTGTGCGTGCTATTCGACAAGTCAATTCTGAGATTGTCATTATCATCGATAATACATGGGCGGCAGGCGTACTGTTTAAGGCGCTGGAGTTTGGCATCGATATTTCCATCCAATCCGCCACCAAATATATTATCGGTCATTCAGACGGGATGCTGGGCACGGCCGTCGCCAATGCACGATGTTGGGAAACGCTTAGAGAAGGATCTTACTTGCTAGGGCAAATCGCCGATCCCGATACCGTGTATATGGCAAACCGAGGGCTGCGAACGTTAGCGATTCGTTTAAAACAACACGAAGAAAACAGTATCAGAATTGCCAAATGGCTTGTGCAGCGGCCGGAGGTTGCCGAGGTTTATCACCCTGCCCTGCCTTCTTGCCCGGGGCATCAGTTCTTTCAACGTGATTTTACTGGTTCCTGTGGGCTATTTTCTTTTCTCCTGAATACCCAGCTGACACACCAACAATTTGCTGATTATCTCGATAACCTGAATCATTTTAAGATGGCCTTTTCGTGGGGAGGTTTTGAGTCATTGATTTTGGGCATTCAACCAGAAATGCTGCAACGACTGCGTCAATACCCTTCGCCGCAAAAAGCGGGCACCTTATTCCGTCTCCATATCGGGCTGGAAAATCCACAAGACTTGATTGATGATCTGGAAGCCGGTTTTGCTCGTTTGGCAGTTCGTTAACGTTCACCTTTTAATTGTGGCTATCTCTTTTACTGCGTATTTACAGATAGCCACGGTTTCCCTGATGCTGATTCAAATCCCCCCCTATCTCATCATTTTGCGGTACACTGAGGCAGATCTGTTTGTTAATTATTTTTACTCGCAAAAGTCACAGGATAAACAATGGAAACGTTAAGCGAGATCGTGCATGCACTCTGGCATCATGATTTTAACCAACTGGCCAATCCAGATGTCATCTGGGTTATTTATGGCGTCCTCTTTGTCACGCTAGTGTTGGAAAACGGGCTACTGCCAGCCGCCTTTTTGCCCGGCGATACTCTGCTGGTGCTTTCCGGTGCCCTGATTGCCAAAGGTGTCTTGAACTTCATCCCTACGGTAGTTCTGCTCACCATCGCGGCAAGTCTGGGTTGTTGGCTGGGTTATTTACAGGGGCGCTGGCTCGGCCATACCCGTATTGTCAAAAACTGGCTGGCTCAACTTCCCTTGCAATATCGCCAACGTGCCAATGTATTATTCTCTAAACACGGTCTGTCTGCCCTGCTTATCGGACGCTTTTTAGCATTTGTGCGCACTCTCCTGCCAACATTTGCCGGTATTTCTGGTCTAAATAATAAACGCTTTCAATTTTTTAACTGGTTAAGTGGCTTCTTATGGGTCATTATTATCGTGGGTTTTGGCTATATTTTAAACCAGATCCCTTTCGTTAAAGCACATCAAGATACGGTCATGAATATTTTGGTGATTTTGCCTGTCATTCTGTTGTTCAGTGGGTTATCCGCTTCTCTGCTGATGTATTGGCGTTATAAGAAAGGAACAGCAAAGAAAAACAAATAACAGGCTGAATGGCATCCCAGGATGCCAATACACGGCAGAATTGGGCGGGGTTACGGAGGGTTTAAAAGAAAAACGAATCAATAAAGTTATCCACGCCACTCGTCGGTTTTCTGGAAAGTTCGGGCGTAGAAATTTATCTTTCAGATTAGCTGCTTGATGGCAGATCTCTTCCAGCCATAAAAAGTTCCAAACCTAAAGGAGGTAATAATGGGTCAGCAGACAATTATTAAACTCGCTGATGAGAATCACATGCCACAATTAGGGCTTGGCGTTTGGAAAGCGAGTAATGAGCAGGTTGTTAAGTCTATCCATACCGCATTAGAAGTCGGTTATCGCTCCATTGATACAGCCACCATTTTTCATAATGAAGAAGGTGTGGGAAAAGCCTTAAAAGAAACTGATATCCCACGCGAAGAAATTTTCATCACCACCAAGCTCTGGAATGATCGCCACCTGGATGCTCGTGCAGCATTACAAGAAAGCCTGGGCAAACTACAGTTAGATTATGTTGATCTCTATCTCATTCAGTGGCCAGTACCCGAACAGGATCATTATGTTGATGCATGGAAGCAACTGATTGAACTGAAAGAAGCCGGCCTGACTCGCAGTATTGGCGTCTGTAATTTTCATATCGAGCACTTACAAAAAATAATACAGGAAACGGGGATGGTTCCCGTCATCAACCAAATTGAACTGCACCCCTTACTACAACAGCGACAACTTCACTCATGGAATGCTACCCATTATATTACAACCGAGTCTTGGAGTCCGTTATCACGGGGCGGAAAAGGCGTTTTTAATTCTTCATTGGTTGAACGTCTGGCATTTAAATACGGCAAAACGCCAGCGCAGATTGTGATTCGTTGGCATCTTGACTGCGGCATGATTGCCATTCCTAAATCGGTTACACCTTCCCGTATTAAAGAAAATTTTGATGTATTTGATTTCAGACTGGAAAAAGAAGACTTAACCGCCATGGCTGAACTGGACATCGGGAAGCGCATAGGCCCAAATCCCGATACTTACAATCAATTCTAGTGAGTAAAATCACCCGCCATAGATTCATCTCTCCATCCCAATGAGCCTGAACGCTGTTCTTTAGCAGGGTTCAGGCCATGTACCTGAATAAAATCCTCTCCATAAAACACAATAATTCATCAATAAAATCAAAAAAATTAATAATAACTATGTTTACTATTTATGTATAAACCATGTTATAGACTTACTTCACATTGTTAAATAACAGGTATATTAAATAGATAATTGAAACACGCAGCGTGCTTATGACAGCGTTCAATCTATCTGCTTACATCAACATTCCAAACAAAAACTTAAGGAAATGATAATGGTTTATGTGGTTATTTCTTTATTAATGCTTATTCCTTTTTTCTTCGCCTTAAAATGGCTCCTGCTGTCACATCGGATCCACCACAACGCAGCGGGGATCTTACTTGCAATCGCAGCGATGGCCTTTCATATGTATATCTTTCGTTTTGACAATATTCCGATTGTGCATATTAATGTTGCTCATCAGCCGATTGTGTTTTATGGCGCAGTCATGATTGCACTTCTACACGGCGTACTCTATTCCATTTGTTTCAAGCGGTATTATGGAAAGAACATTGATAATGAGGAAAGTTATCCGCACAATAACCAACGGTAATGTCACATTACCGTTGGTTATCATCATCTTGTGCTTTACTTTCTGCTTCATCAGAAGATTTAGTATTGGCCGTCAGCAGATAAGGGGATTGTTGCCAGCGACTAGGAGACAGTTTCAGCAAGTTATGAGCCAGAATAAACCCAATCGCCAAAGAGAGCAGGAGCATTATCCTAAGTAAGTTCGTTGTGTTATCGACCTGTTTAGCCTCGGTCGCCAATCGATGTGTATCCAGTGTCAGGCGAAGAAAACCTTTTGGGTGATTTTCTCCTGGTATCGGCACAACAATTTGTTGGTTGAAATAACTACTGGATTTTTTGCCTTCCAACGATAATCGTTCACGAACAGAAACCGGTTCACCCCTTCGTGCTATCTGTGTGCCATTTTCCAGATAGACACTGGCATCCAAAATGCGGCTATTACTCGTTAAGTAATCTAAGTTAGCGATAATCTTTTTATTATTAAGATCTTTGCTACCATTCTCCATATAATCAGACAAGCTGAATGCGACCTGTTTTGCCAATGTTTTCGCCAGATCTTCAAATTGATCCATATGCGCCTGTTGTTGAGAACGGCTGAAATAGGAAACTCCCTGCATCAGCAGTACCAGCAGAGCTATACATATTAATATAATCGCCGTCTTGTGCAGTCTAATTTTTAGCTTGGTTTTTATCATCGTTATCTCGTCCCATGTTCAGAAAGCACATGTTGCCAGATGCGGTAATGATAGGATAGTTTGAAAAGCGTTTTTTGCCTGCACCAAATTATATGGAATTACAGGAGTCAATGTTCATGTCTAATAATCTGGCCTATCGCTATTTACCGGATGAGATCCATAAATGGCCCGGATTACCCCTATCCCTCAGTGGTGATGAAGTCATGCCTCTGGATTACCGGGCAGGAGATAGCGGCTGGTTGCTGTATGGACGTGGTTTGGATAAACAGCGTATCAGCGAGTTCCAGCACCGATTGGGCGCCGCCATTGTGGTGGTCTCTTCATGGCGGATCGATGATTATCAGGTTGTCCGTATTGCCGGTAGCCTTTCGCCGCGCATTAAACGGCAGGCAGATGAGTGCCGTTTGGATGTCGTTCCCTTGGGGCAGATCCCTCGCCTCCGCTCACCTGGCTTATTGGTGATGGATATGGATTCTACCGCTATTCAGATTGAATGCATTGATGAAATTGCCCGCCTGGCCGGAGTGGGTGATAAAGTGGCGGAAATCACAGAGCGGGCGATGCAAGGCGAACTGGACTTTTCAGAAAGTCTGCGCGAGCGAGTAGCACAATTGGCAGGTGCCGATGCCTCAATCTTGCAGCAAGTGATGGAAACACTTCCGCTTATGCCAGGGCTAACCAGTCTGGTTCGCAAGTTACAATCATTGGATTGGCATGTCGCTATTGCCTCCGGTGGTTTCACTTTCTTTGCCGACAATCTTCGCCAGCAGCTACGCCTTTTTGCCGCAGTCGCCAATCAACTGGAGATAAAAAATGGCAAGCTGACCGGTAAAGTCAAAGGGCCGATTGTCGATGCCAAATACAAGGCAACCACGCTGATAAGATTGGCAAAAGCCCTGAATATTCCTCTGAGTCAAACCGTCGCTATTGGGGATGGTGCCAATGATCTGAAAATGATCCGCAAGGCAGGGTTGGGGATCGCCTATCATGCTAAACCAAAAGTTTACACTCAGGCCAAAGTTGCTATCCGCCATGCAGATTTAATGGGCGTCCTGTGTGTATTGAGCGGTGGTTTGAAACACGAAGAACGCTGACAAAAGTATTATATTGAGGAAGTACAAAGTGGCAAAAGCAGCAAAACGGGCATTTGTCTGTAACGAATGTGGTGCGGATTATCCCCGTTGGCAGGGGCAATGTACCGCATGTCACGCATGGAATACCATTACGGAAGTGCGTTTAGCCGCCGCTTCATCATCCCGCAATGAGCGTTTTAGTGGCTATGCTGGGGACGCTGGGATCAGTAAGGTACAGAAACTCTCTGATATCAGCCTGGAAGAACTGCCCCGTTTTTCAACCGGGTTTATAGAGTTTGACCGGGTGCTCGGTGGTGGTGTGGTTCCCGGCAGCGCCATTTTGATTGGCGGTAACCCAGGCGCGGGGAAAAGTACTCTGCTTTTACAAACCATGTGCCAGCTATCCACCCAGATGAAAACCCTGTATGTGACAGGGGAAGAGTCATTGCAACAAGTGGCGATGCGAGCATATCGGCTGGGTTTGCCGACAGATCAACTGAATATGTTATCGGAAACCAGCATTGAGCAGATTTGTCTGATTGCAGAGCAAGAACAACCTAAACTGATGGTGATTGATTCAATTCAGGTCATGCACATGGCTGATATTCAATCGTCACCAGGCAGTGTTGCACAAGTCAGGGAAACCGCAGCCTACCTGACACGGTTTGCCAAAACCCGTGGTGTTGCCATTATTATGGTTGGGCATGTAACCAAAGATGGCACTTTGGCTGGTCCCAAGGTGCTCGAACACTGTATAGACTGTTCTGTCATGTTGGATGGTGAAGCTGATTCCCGTTTCCGCACCCTGCGCAGCCATAAAAACCGCTTCGGTGCTATTAATGAGCTAGGTGTATTTGCAATGACCGAACAGGGGCTACGGGAAATCAGTAATCCTTCCGCCATTTTCCTGAGTCGTGGCGATGAAATTACCTCGGGTAGTTCGGTTATGATTGTCTGGGAAGGCACGCGACCGTTGCTTGTTGAAATTCAGGCATTGGTAGATCACTCCATGATGGCAAACCCACGCCGTGTAGCCGTCGGGCTTGAACAAAACAGGCTGGCTATTTTGCTTGCCGTTCTGCACCGACATGGCGGTTTGCAAATGTCTGATCAAGATGTATTTGTGAATGTTGTCGGTGGGGTAAAAGTTACGGAAACGAGTGCTGATCTGGCGTTATTGCTCTCTTTGGTTTCCAGTTTCCGCGACAGGCCTCTGCCCCGTGATCTGGTGGTATTTGGAGAAGTGGGGTTGGCGGGAGAAATTCGCCCTGTTCCTAGTGGGCAAGAACGCATTTCAGAAGCCGCTAAACACGGTTTTAAACGCGCTATTGTTCCTCATGCTAACATGCCGAAAAAATCACTGCCTGACATGAAAGTATTTGGTGTCAAAAAGCTGGCCGATGCGTTATCTGTTCTGGATGATTTGGATTAATACACAATCTGTTATTCTTTTTAGAACTATACCAATCCAATTTCAAGGTGCGTGTTATATTTCCCCGTATAGCGGGGAAATATAAGGCCTCGCGCCATCTTGCGGATTACAACTTGACGTTTATCGAGTACATATAGCCAATAGATTTCAAGTTACTGCTTGAAATCTATTAAACAGCAATCTAAGTATTTTTCCTAATTTGCCAGAATATTCTCTCGCCTGCCATCACATATCAAACGAGGCGGATAATAAAATCATGACTAAATATTTTTATTCATCTTACTTAAATAAAAAATCAAATAGTTAAGCACTATACCAATTCAACTTCAAGATGCGTGTTATATTTCCCCGCGCAGCAGGGAAATATAAGGCCTCGCGTCGTCTGGCGGATTGCAACTTGAAGTTTATCAAGTATATATCATTTAATGCTTTCCTATTCTCACCATACGCTGTTATTTATTGATCACAAAATACTGGTTAAATTTAAACCACAAATAGTTATGTAAATATTTATATAACGAATAAAGCAGACAATTTGTTCAAGAATAATTGAACAAACGCTATTATCATTCCTCTTTATTGTTTAACTATCAATTTAGCATTTGGTTATTTTATTTTTACCTTTCACGACAAATATGCTACTTTGTTTAGTATACTAAACATAGAGGGGGTTTTATGGCGCAATTTGACTATTTGAAAGAGGCAATCAAACAGGCAGGTTATACATTACAGCAGGTTGCTGATGCCAGCGGAATGACCAAAGGCTATCTAAGCCAACTGGTTAATGCCAAAATAAAAAGTCCCAGTGCTCAGAAACTGGCTTCTCTTCATCAATATCTAGGATTAGCATATCCCATGGAAAAGAAAACGGTCGGCGTTGTGTTTGGTAAATTTTACCCATTACATACTGGACATATTTATTTGATCCAACGAGCATCCAGTCAAGTTGATGAGTTACATGTTGTTCTTTGCTATGACGAAGTGCGTGATCGTGAGTTATTCATCAACAGTTCGATGTCTCAACAACCGACGGTCAGTGACCGTCTGAGATGGTTGCTGCAAACATTCAAGTATCAGAAAAGTATTCATATTCATGCAATTGATGAACAAGGAATGGAACCTTACCCAAATGGCTGGGAAACGTGGAGTCAAAGTGTTAACTCGTTTCTGGCAACAAAAAACATCAATCCTAATTATATCTATTCCAGCGAAGCACAGGATGTTCCTCGTTATAAAGAATATTTCGGCGTTGAAACTGTACTTATCGACCCACAACGCTCATTCATGAATATTAGCGGTAGCCAAATCCGTCAGGCTCCTTTCCGTTACTGGGAATATATCCCTACAGAAGTAAAGCCATTTTTTGTACGTACCGTGGCTATTCTTGGCGGAGAATCGAGCGGAAAATCGACATTAGTGAATAAGCTGGCCAATATGTTTAACACAACCAGCGCATGGGAATATGGGCGCGAATACGTATTTTCCCATCTGGGAGGCGATGAAATGGCTTTACAATACTCAGATTACGATAAAATTGCATTAGGCCATGCTCAATACATTGATTTTTCTGTTAAATATGCCAATAAGGTCGCATTTATCGATACTGATTTTGTAACAACACAGGCATTTTGCAAACGCTACGAAGGAAAAGAACATCCTTTCGTTCAGGCGATGATTGATGAGTATCGTTTTGATTTAGTTATTCTTTTAGAAAACAACACCCCGTGGGTTGCAGATGGTTTAAGAAATTTGGGGAGCGAGCGAGATCGCAAAGAATTTCACCATTTGCTTGAAAGTTTGTTGAAAAAAAATAATATCGATTATATTTGTGTCAATTCACCGGATTATGACCAACGTTTTCTACATTGCGTTGAATTAGTGCAACAGATGTTAATGGAATAACTAACCTTTATATATAAAATAGATTACACTCATATTATTATCAAGGTTAATTGATAGTAATTTATTATTCAGTGTAATCTTTATCTTATTATAATTACCTCACCTTAACAATGAGTTAAATGTTTACTTTAGTTATCTTAACAAATGTAATAAAATAAATTGTGATAATAATATTTTTTGATACTTTAATTTTACTGTTTTGACTTGAATTACAGGGAAATAAATCATTTAATGAACAGGTCTATTGATTTATTTATATAAAATTTATTAGTTACGAATAAACCCACAAATATTCTACGTGTTTTTATCAATAACGGAGGTAATAACAAGTAACATTAAAATATTAACGAAATATAAAATGACTTTTCCCTTATTATAAAAGTGGAATAAAAATAGAAGAATTTATGCTATTTTTATTTTTTCATTGTTACCTTAAGCATAATTCATTAATATTATTGATTTTTATTCCAAGACTAAGAAACATCTCATTTATTAGATAGTCATAGTAAATAATAATTGACATAAGATGAGTATATCCTTGATGAAGATGTTTCACATATAGACTATTTTTATTCGTACAATACCGTAGGGATATCAGTATCATTACGAATGAATTTAGACAGCATATGTTTAAGGATAAAGTTTTAATCTTTTAACCTAATTGTGTTGAGAATATGAACTTGAATCAATTTAAATCGATTGAGGTTATCAATATTTCATATGGTTTAACTGATGCTACAGTTAATCATGAAATGATTTCAAATATCACATTTTCTATTATACCAGGTGAAATTACTTTGATAACAGGGCCGAAAGCATCGACTAACCGTACAGTGTTGTCGATTGCATCGGGTATGTTACAACCAGATCAAGGAGATGTATTAATTAATAATAACAAGTTGAAACTAATGAATGATGTGGAATTAGGAAAGTTTCATCATGAAAATAGTGGGTTTATCTTCCAAGATTTCAACTTATTTAGTGAACTCACTCTCTTAGATAACTTATTATTATCAATGGCTTATGGATTAACGCTTGCTCGCGAGCAAGCCGAAAAAATCGCGCAAAAATCGCTGGATATTGTGAAATTAGGCGATAAAAGCCGTTATTATCCAGGGGAACTGTCTGAAAACGAGAAACAATTGGCAGCCATGGCGAAAGCCATAGTCAGAAGACCTGAATATTTATTTGCAGATGACCCAACTCGCAATTTAGATCATCAGGCATTTCAGACGTTCATTAATATCTTTAAATTTATTGCCCATGAACGGAAAGGTACGGTTGTCATTGCCTCCCAGGATAAACGCCTGATACAACATGCAGGTAGCGTTATCACTTTAGCAAGTGGAAAGGCAACTAAGACTTATGAATCCATACTGGAACGACGCGTTTTAGTGTCGTAATAGCTCAATAACAACACGTTAGTTACCATCAACAAAAAAACGGCCTGATATCAGGCCGTTTTTTCTGGCAGACTTACTTGCTGATCTTTTTATATTTGATGCGGTGAGGTTGCAGTGCTTCCGCCCCCATAGTCCGCTTCTTGTAGTCTTCGTATTCGCTGAAGTTTCCTTCAAAGAAGGTGACTTTGCCTTCATCCTGATAATCAATGATGTGTGTTGCGATACGGTCAAGGAACCAACGGTCATGGGAAATAACCATCGCACAGCCTGGGAATTCCAGCAGGGCGTTTTCCAATGCGCGCAACGTTTCGACGTCTAAATCGTTGGTTGGTTCGTCAAGCAGCAACATGTTGCCGCCAACTTGCAACAGTTTAGCTAAATGCAGACGACCACGCTCACCACCAGATAATTCACCAACACGCTTGCCTTGATCGACGCCTTTGAAGTTAAAGCGACCAACATAGGCACGGCTCGGAATTTCAAAGTTGCCGATACGCATAATGTCTTGACCACCAGAAACCTCTTCCCAAACGGTTTTGCTGTCATCCATGCTATCGCGGAACTGCTCAACAGAAGCCAATTTAACCGTCTCACCCAGTGTCATTGAGCCAGAATCGGGCTGCTCTTGTCCTGACAACATACGGAACAGCGTTGATTTACCCGCACCGTTCGGGCCGATGATCCCGACAATCGCCCCTTTCGGCAAAGAGAAATTCAAATTGTCGATCAGAACGCGATCACCGTAAGATTTGGTCAGATTGGTGACTTCCAGCACCTTGTCCCCCAAACGTGGGCCAGGCGGAATGAACAATTCGCTGGTTTCATTACGCTTTTGGTAGTCAACACTACTCAGTTCTTCAAAGCGAGCTAAACGTGCCTTGCCTTTTGCCTGACGTCCTTTCGGATTTTGGCGGATCCACTCAAGCTCTTTCTCAATGGATTTACGGCGAGCCGCTTCTGACGCAGCTTCCTGTGCCAGACGTGCATCTTTTTGTTCCAGCCATGAAGAGTAGTTGCCTTCCCACGGAATACCTTCACCACGGTCAAGCTCCAGGATCCAACCAGCAACATTATCAAGGAAGTAACGGTCGTGGGTGATCGCAACCACTGTGCCTTCGTAACCGTGCAGGAAGCGTTCCAGCCATGCAACAGACTCAGCATCAAGGTGGTTTGTGGGTTCGTCAAGCAGCAGCATGTCTGGTTTTTCCAATAACAGACGGCAAATTGCCACACGACGGCGTTCACCACCGGACAAGTGTTCAATCTTCGCCTCCCATGCAGGCAGACGCAAAGCATCAGCCGCTCGTTCAAGCTGATTGTCCAGATTGTGTCCGTCATGAGATTGGATAATCGCTTCCAGCTCACCTTGTTCTTTTGCCAGCTTATCGAAATCCGCATCAGGATCAGCATAAGCCGCATAAACTTCATCAAGGCGAGTCAGCGCATTTTTCACTTCGCTAACAGCCTCTTCCACAGCTTCACGAACAGTATGTTCAGGATTAAGCTTAGGTTCTTGCGGCAGATAGCCGATTTTAATACCCGGTTGTGGGCGCGCTTCTCCCTCAATATCTTTATCAATACCCGCCATGATGCGCAGTAAAGTAGATTTACCGGCACCATTGAGACCGAGAACACCGATTTTCGCTCCAGGGAAAAAACTCAGAGAAATATTTTTCAGAATATGCCTTTTAGGAGGAACAACTTTTCCCACCCGATGCATACTATAAACATATTGAGCCAATGTAGTTTACCTTTTGATTAATCAAGAAATTTTAAAAATCATTTGCGTTTATCGCGTTTAGATAGTGTATTTTACCTATCCTCTTATCAAATAACACTTTTCCAGCGTTTTCCATTTGGTATGACAATTGTAATAACTCACATCAATAATATGATTATAATTACATAACATCTTAATAATTCACTTGGACAACGCACCTGAGCAAAGTATTTAGACACAGGGCATTTGGACACCGATAGTAGTCTTCCGAAGGGGTATATGGCAATGAGTAAGTGGCGGCATTTCATCATGGCTGTGAGTATGGTTTCTATTGTTGCTGGAGCGGCACATGCTGATTCTCTGGATGCCCAACGTCAACGATATCAAGCAATAAAGCAGGCATGGGATGCCCAAAATAGGGAGGAAGTGGCGCGTCTGATGCCAACGCTGAAAAATTATCCCCTGTATCCCTATCTCGAATATCGTCAATTATCTCAGGATCTGGCAACGACCACGCCTCAGCAAGTTCAGCACTTTATTAACACGCACCCTACCTTGCCACCCGCACGTTCACTGGCATCTCGATTTATCAGTGTACTGGCAAATAATGGTGACTGGAGCGGCATCCTGACATTCAGTCTCAATCCGCCAAATACAGTTGCAGAACGCTGTGATTATTACTTTGCGCAATGGGCCACAGGACACCAGCAAGTCGCCTGGCAAGGTGCCCAAGAAATTTGGCTCCATGACAACTCATTACCTGATAGTTGCGATAAACTACTCACTGCATGGGATCGGGCCGGATACCTGTCTGCAAATTTAATTTTACAGCGTATCGAATTGGCGGTGAAAACCAATAACACCACACTTGTTACCTATCTTGTCAAACGCTTACCATTGCGTTATCAAAGCGTGAGTACGAATTTACTAAAACTACAACATGATCCAGCATTCATTGAACAATTTGCCACAACTGCCACACCAACCGACTTCACCCGCTCGGTTATCATAACGAACTTTTCCCGATTTGCCCGCACAAATGCTGAATTTGCCAGAGTCAGCATCCCTACCCTTGTTCGCTCACAAAAGATGAATGACGCCGAACGACAGCAATTAAAAGATATCGTCGCATGGCAATTGATGGGAGACATTACACCAGAGCAGGCAAAATGGCGGGATGAGACCATTCGCGATTCACACTCTATCAAATTGATTGAACGGCGTGCCCGCCTGGCATTGAGGAATGGCGATCTCTCCGGGCTTGAAAGATGGATTTCGTTGCTGCCGCAAAAAACGTTGCAACAAGATGAGTGGCAATATTGGCGTGCGATTATTCTGCTCAATCAAAGAAAAAGCGCAGAAGGCAATGCGATATTACGTAAACTGACCGAACATCGTGGTTTTTATCCCATGGTGGCAGCCCAGAAATTACATATTTCTTATCCCCTGACCATCAATAAATCAGAAAGACCCGATCGTGCCATTGCCACTATGCCAGCCATTCAACGTATCCGGGAGTTGCTGTATTGGAATATGGATAATTTGGCCCGCTCAGAATGGCTTCTCCTGGTTTCTTCGCAAGATCGCGTGAAACAAGAACAGTTGGCTCGTTATGCATTTGAGCAGCACTGGCCCGCATTCAGTGTACAAGCTACCATTGCGGGAAAAATGTGGGACCACCTTGAAGAGCGTTTCCCGATGGCGTGGCAAAATGAATTTGCAAACTTCACGTCAGATAAAAATATTTCACAAAGTTATGCCATGGCAATTGCCCGTCAGGAAAGTGCCTGGAACCCACAGGCCCGTTCTTCCAAAGGAGCCAGTGGATTAATGCAGATCATGCCCAAAACCGCCGAACATACCGTGAAGAGTGAGAGAATTCAGGGTTATGTCAGCAGCAATCAATTAATGAACCCGATTACGAATATTAAAATTGGCACCGCTTATCTGGAATCGGTCTATCAGCGTTTTGGTCATAACCGTATTCTTGCCAGTGCCGCTTATAATGCCGGCCCTGCAAATGTTGAACGTTGGTTAGCTAACACCGCTGGAAATATCGATCCCGTCGCCTTTATTGAGAGCATTCCTTTTGCGGAAACGCGCTCTTATGTCAAAAATGTTCTTGCCTACGACATGTTCTACCACAATTTTATGGGAAAAATGCCAAATGTGCTGACAAATGCGGAATGGCAAAGACGTTATTAATTTAAGATTAATATGGTATGCTACTGTACTAGTTGAATAGTATGGTAGTTAATTATGGCACAAAATCATTTGATTGATCCGGCGCTTTCTCCGGAAGAAGGTGATGACTGGCTCACTTTTGTTGAGTTGTTAAAAATCGCATTTGAACAAAATTTGCAACATTCTATTTTGCAGCTATTATTGACTCCCGATGAACGTACCGCTTTATCAACTCGGGTTCGGATTATTCAGGAATTGATGCGAGGGCAAATGAACCAGCGCGAACTGAAAAATGAGCTGGCCGTTGGTATTGCGACAATTACACGTGGTTCCAATAGCTTAAAGAATGCACCGGTTCATGTTAAGAAATGGCTGGAAAATCAGTTACTAACTGATTGACAATAACCACGATAAAATAACAAACTAAATAATGCAGCGGGGGCCGTCTAATCGTGCCCCCAAACAGCGACTGCCGTTAAGATTAAGTATTCGACTCTTTATAAATTTCATGATGAATAGGCACCAGAGCCAATATCAGAGCTTGATGATAAACGCTGGTACGCGTCAGTATACCGTGGGTAAAAAAGCCAATCGCCCCACCTTTCTGCTTGATATTATTGACGCCAGTGACATCCGCCATTTCATGGCCAAGTTCTCGTCCCTGACGAATGCCTTCCAGGACTTTTTCTGGCAACATCAGGCTAGCAGAACGCGATTCTCCCCGAATTTGTTTATGTTCAACCACCATCCAGGCAAACGTCATATCATCTTCAATTCCTGCTTCAACGCCAACCCAGAAATCCGCTTCTGGCCGGACCTGACGAGCCGCCATAACTCGATGACGAGCACCGGTACGAGTCTCAGTATTACCAATGGGTTGTTGAGGTACGCTACTGTCTACATTAACATCTTCTATATGGTAAGTGCCTGGGCCAAAAACATCATCGAATGCAAGGCTAATCGCTTTTATCTTCGCAGGGTTAGTTGTTGCTGCAATAACGTGGTACATATAAATAAATTATCCTTTGAATTATTTCATGATGCAGTATAACGGAAAATAACTATGTTACAGGTCTATCTTGTTCGTCATGGCGAAACCGAATGGAATGTGGCTCGTCGTATTCAGGGGCAATCTGACAGTCCTTTGACTGAAACGGGTCGGCGCCAAGCTCACTTGGTCGCGCAGAGAGTTAAATCAGAAAACATTACCCATGTTATCACCAGTGACCTTGGTCGGACACGCCAAACAGCAGAAATCATCGCGGGAGCCTGTGGCTGCGACGTCATACTGGAACCACGCCTGCGAGAGTTAAATATGGGCGTTCTGGAAAATCGCGAACTCACTTCCCTCACACCAAAAGAAGAATCCTGGCGTAAAAGTCTTGTTGATGGTACACCAAATGGACGGATCCCAGAAGGTGAATCGATGCATGAAGTGTCTACCCGTATGCGGGCCGCACTGGAAAATTGCCTTAACCTGCCTGCGGGTAGTCGTCCATTGTTGGTCAGTCATGGAATAGCTCTCGTCAGTTTGATCTGCTCTATTCTGGGTCTTCCTGCTAACTCAGAACGCCGTCTACGGTTGAGAAACTGTTCCATTTCACGGGTGGATTATCAGGATAGCCCGTGGCTGGCCCCTGGTTGGATAGTTGAAACAACGGGCGATATCACTCATCTGAATATGCCCGCCCTGGATGAATTACAAGGTTAACGTTCAATTGGGATGAGATACTCAAATTCCACAACATGATTTTGTGTCTCATCCCCAAGATTTTTCCATTCAAGATTGGTGAGGTAATATCGCTCGACATCGTATCCCTTTCTGCGAGTTATATTTAGCGTAGGCAAACAGACGCCATAAACTGTAAAGAGAAACTCTTGTAACTGCTCTTTATCACCAAAATAACTGAATGAAATGTAATCCCCACTCGGCAAGACGACTGGATGGCTATCTTTGGTATCAAAGGTAGCATATTCTGGTTCTATGGCTGTGGTATAGAACACGGTCTGTTCATCTTCACTCTCCATACAAGGGGTCGTATGGTGTAATCCATAAAGCCTCGGTGGTAATACTTCCGCATCTTGTAGATAGTTAATCCAAAACTCATGACGCATATTCTTGCAATCTTCTGACCATTGCTCAAGTGTGTAACTGCAAGTGTGCTCAGTGCCGATAAGTGATTTCTCTTCCAATGTGACAAATTTGTGCTCTGGCAGAGGTTTGTTATCCAGCAAGATAGGAGGACATATTCCTTTTGCGCACCACTCTTCGCTTCGACGATAGGCAGCTGGCGTTCGGTCAAACTGTTTTTTGAAAGCTCTTGTGAAAGTTTGTTGAGAATCGAAGCGATATTGCAAGGCAATGTCCAGGATAGGACGGCTGGTTAAACGTAATGCAACGGCAGCTCTGGATAACCTTCTCGCACGGATATAAGAACCTATTGCCTGGCCTGTTATCTCCTTGAACATGCGCTGCAAGTGCCATTTGGAGTAACCTGCTTTTGCTGCAACGTTATCAAGAGACAATGGACGATCCAGATTATTATCCACCCAATGCAGCAAGTCCCGAATGATGTTGGTTTGATCCATACATCTCCCTCAGTCATTAAGACAAAAAGAAAATCATATAAATGTAAAACAGCTTATTAGATTGAAAAATAAAATCTTTTCCCTAAAAACAGATATTGTGTAGTTTGATCAATAATCAACACCTATACTTTTCCCAAAATAAACCCAGATGACAATTTCCCTGAGTGTTGTTGCCGTACACCATCCCGGCAATTAATTACCCATATTTACTATAACTATTGGTTAGTTATTCTTTAGGTATACTATGCCAAGATGATTCCATTGGACATATTGATTGTTACATTGAGATAATCAACAAACTCCCAATGAATTAAACAAGTTTTTGCTTGGAATAAATTAATATCAGAATCGGTAATATGTCAAGCATTGTCCTGATAAATAAGTCAATGATATGAATTATAAGAGAAAATATATTTATTACTGACGTACAGGATGTTAACCTAACTCCAATGGCATAACGTTTTAAAGACCATTACTTACTCGTCTTGGGGGCGTATTCAGCTATAATGTCCTGATTTTCCACCACAGATACATTCACATTGGAAATAATTTAATTAAATTTATTGCGTTACATTATATGTGAATGATAGATATTTTCACTGTATTTATTTAATTCAATTGGACTATATATGGCAACAATGAAGAAAATAGTGATAGCGGCTACCTTACTCTTTTCTCCTGCGGCTTTGCATGCTGAAGAGATCGGTTCTGTTGACACCGTGTTCAAACTTTTTGGTCCCGATAACAAGATAGTGATAGAAGCCTTTGATGATCCTGACGTTAAAAATGTCACCTGTTATCTGAGCAGAGCCAAAACTGGAGGGCTTAAGGGAGGATTGGGATTAGCAGAAGATACCTCTGATGCCGCCATATCCTGCCAGCAAATTGGCCCGATTGAATTGGCAGATAAGATAAAGAAATCCCCTAAGAAAGGACAAGTCGTCTTCCAGAAACGCACTTCTTTGGTATTTAAAAAATTGCAGGTTGTACGCTTCTACGATCCAAATCGTAATTCGCTAATTTATTTGACTTATTCTGACAAAGTGATCGATGGTTCCCCTAAAAATGCAATCAGTGCTGTACCGATTATGCCGTGGAAAGAGTGAATAACTTATCACTGAGGCAAGCACCAACTACAAGAAAAGCCCTGATGCCATAAGACATACGGGGCTTTTTGACAGAGACGCCATGTCGAATATATACCTATAAAAAGGTATCAATCATTCTTCTAAATCACCACAGAAACGGTAACCTTCACCGTGGATGGTCGCAATGATTTCTGGCGTATCTGGTGTCGATTCGAAGTGTTTACGAATACGGCGAATAGTCACATCAACAGTACGATCGTGAGGTTTCAGTTCGCGGCCCGTCATTTTTTTCAACAATTCTGCACGGGTTTGAATTTTTCCTGGATTCTCACAGAAATGAAGCATCGCACGGAATTCGCTACGCGGCAGTTTGTAATGATCGCCCATCGGGCTAACCAAAGAGCGGCTATTGATATCCAGCTCCCATCCATTGAACTTATAACTTTCAACTTGGCGACGCTCTTCTCCTGGAGGACTCAGGTTCATTGTCCGCGAAAGTAAATTACGTGCACGGATGGTTAATTCGCGTGGGTTAAATGGCTTAGTTATATAATCATCAGCACCGATTTCGAGACCAAGAATTTTGTCCACTTCATTATCACGGCCAGTTAAGAACATCAACGCAACATTTGCCTGCTCACGTAATTCACGGGCAAGCAGCAAACCATTTTTACCTGGCAGATTGATATCCATAATAACTAAATTGATATCGTTATCTGACAGAATGTTGTGCATTTCTGAACCATCATTGGCTTCATAAACAACATACCCTTCAGCCTCAAAAATACTCTTAAGGGTATTGCGTGTGACAATTTCGTCTTCAACAATCAAAATGTGCGGGGTTTGCATGGTTGCTACCTAAAATCGCTAAAAAACAGAATCTGTATGACACAAGCTGTTATTATTAAAAGAAAATACGCTGATCTTGTTCTGAGTAACAGAAAATCAGCTTATGCCCGAAATAAATGTTTTGATATGTTTTACGCTAAAAGCTAGCGTCGCTTTCCTAGAGGGTACATACCCGATTTAAACGAGGCTTCTATATTAGTCTATTAACAGCAATATAACAGCTAGTAATGCATTTGCCTTCTAAAAAAACTAACTTTTGTTGATACATATCAAAATCAATTGTAGCACGTTAACATTAATTGTAATTGTTAATTTTAATTCAGGTCATTTGTTATTGACTTGAATAAATTATGTTAATGGATGTTGAGATGTCGTGAATACTTGAAAGAGATTCGCTCGACACTGAAATATCCAGATGACACGTTTTTATCATAAAGACAAAATAATTACAAAATATGTTTTTTGTAAAATTAAATGCTACTAAATAATCTAACTAACCAAATAATGATTTGTCATTTGGGCTATATTTTGAATAATTTCGATACGGAAAATGCCGTTTTTTTCTTCTTTCGCCATAAAAAATATTTGACATTGACCACAATTTAATTTAACCAATAGGGGGTCAAACAAATTAAAAAAGACAGACAGGAAACGATGCACCCCATCAGCTCGAAAAAAAGGGTTCTTACAAACATGATTATAACCATCATTACTACAACCACGATTACCACCGGAACCATGAGTTGCGGTGCGGGCTGACGCATACACATAAAACAACAATGAGCCCGTATCCCACAAGATACGGGCTTTTTTTTTGGACCGAAATCAGGAGAAGAACGTTAATGCGCGTATTGAAATTTGGTGGAACCTCAGTTGCAAATCACCAGCGTGTACTGAGTGTTGCAGATATCGCCGAGACTGAGTTATCCCTTGGGCAAGTTGCCTTAGTACTCTCAGCACCGGCAAAAATCACCAACCATCTGGTGGCGATGATCGAAAAAACGGTTGCAGGGCAAGATATTGTTTCTAATATGAGCGATGCTACCCAAATCTTTGCTGATCTGCTGTCAGGATTGAAAGAGCAACAACCCGGGTTTGATTATGACCGACTGAAAGGGCTAGTAGAACGTGAGCTAGCCAGCCTTAAACAGACTCTGCACGGCATTTCCTTGTTAAAACAATGCCCAGATAACATTAGTGCATCCCTGATCTGCCGTGGCGAAAAACTGTCGATTGCCATCATGGAATCCGTGCTACAGGCTCGTGGTCATAAAGTGACTGTCATTGATCCGGTTAAAAACCTTTTGGCGCATGGGCATTGTCTCGAATCCACCGTCGATATCCATGGCTCCTCCAAACGCATTGCGGCACTCAACATTCCTGCTGACCACCTCATCCTGATGGCGGGTTTCACTGCGGGCAATGAAAATGGCGAATTGGTCGTATTGGGGCGCAACGGCTCTGACTATTCAGCCGCAGTACTGGCGGCATGTCTGCGTGCAGATTGTTGTGAAATCTGGACGGATGTAGACGGTGTTTATACTTGTGATCCAAGGGCGGTGAAAGATGCACGCTTGCTGAAAAGCCTGTCATACCAAGAAGCGATGGAATTGTCTTATTTCGGTGCGAAAGTCCTTCATCCTCGTACTATCGCCCCTATTGCCCAGTTTCAAATTCCTTGTCTGATAAAAAATACGGCCAATCCCGATGCACCGGGTACTTTTATTGGCGATGCCCCCATTGATCATGGGCAAAAAGATCAGGACATGCCAATTAAGGGCATTACCAATCTAAATCATATGACGATGTTCAACGTTTCCGGCCCTGGCATGAAAGGTATGGTCGGGATGGCGGCACGGATCTTTTCCGTCATGTCACGCAAAGGTATTTCCGTTGTATTAATCACACAATCTTCGTCAGAATACAGCATCAGCTTCTGTGTACCGCAAAAAGAGTTGGTAAAAGCACAAAAGGCACTGACAGAAGAATTTTATCTGGAGCTGAAAGATGGTGTGCTTGATCCCATCGACGTGATCGATAATCTTGCCATTATTTCTGTCGTTGGCGATGGTATGCGTACTCAGCCTGGGACTTCTGCCCGCTTTTTCTCCGCATTGACACGCGCCAACATCAACATCATTGCCATTGCGCAAGGTTCTTCTGAACGTTCTATTTCCGCCGTCATTGAAAATGATGCCGCGACGACGGCTGTTCGTCTCTGCCATCAAATGCTGTTTAACACCGCTCAGGTTGTTGAGGTCTTTGTTGTCGGTGTAGGAGGTGTAGGCAGTGCGTTGATCGAGCAAATACGTCGTCAGCAAACCTGGCTCAAACAGAAACACATCGATTTGCGCATCTGTGGTATTGCCAATTCCCGCGCTTTATTGACTGATGTGCAAGGCATCTGTCTGGATAACTGGCAGCAGGCACTGTCAGAAGCCACGGAGCCTTTTAGCTTGAGTCGTCTTATTCGTCTTGAAAAAGAGTACCATCTCCTGAATCCAGTCATTGTGGACTGTACTTCCAATCAGTCGATTGCGGAACAGTATGCCGGTTTTCTCAGCAATGGCTTTAACGTTGTCACGCCCAATAAAAAAGCCAATACCTTATCGATGGCTTATTACCGCCAAATCCGTCAGGCCGCAGAGAAATCGAAACGTAAGTTCCTGTATGACACTAACGTAGGGGCTGGACTGCCGGTTATCGAAAACTTACAAAATCTGCTTAATGCCGGTGATGAATTAGTGCAGTTCAGTGGCATCCTGTCGGGTTCTTTATCCTCTATTTTCGGCATGCTGGATGAAGGAATGACGCTGTCCCAAGCGACCATGCTGGCCAAAGAGAAAGGCTTTACAGAACCCGATCCACGCGATGATCTCTCTGGCATGGATGTTGCGAGAAAGCTGCTGATTCTGGCACGTGAGGCGGGTTATGCACTGGAACTGGAAGATATTCATGTCGAACCCGTTTTACCTATATCGTTCGATGCCAGTGGCGATGTTGACCATTTCCTGCAACGTTTACCACAACTGGATCAGGTCTTTAGCCAACGTGCGGAACAAGCCGCAGAACAAGGCAAAGTCTTGCGTTATGTTGGTTTGATTGAGCAAGGCCGTTGTACAGTGAAAATTGTCTCTGTTGATGGCAACGATCCACTTTATAAAGTCAAGAATGGCGAAAACGCGCTGGCTTTCTACACCCGTTATTATCAGCCCATTCCACTGGTATTGCGTGGTTATGGCGCAGGAAATGATGTAACGGCAGCCGGAGTTTTTGCTGATATATTACGTACTCTGTCATGGAAATTGGGGGTTTAATGGTTATCAGGGTTTATGCGCCTGCCTCTATCGGGAACGTTGGCGTCGGATTTGATGTGCTTGGCGCAGCAGTTTCTCCCATTGATGGCTCGTTACTTGGAGATTGTGTCTCCGTCAGTGAAGCTGAAAGTTTCAGCCTGAATAATAAAGGGCGATTTGTTAGCAAATTACCGGCCGATCCCAAACAGAATATTGTCTATCAATGCTGGCAGCTTTTTTGTCAACGACTGGGAAAAGAGCTGCCCGTTACCATGACATTAGAGAAAAATATGCCGATCGGTTCGGGATTAGGCTCCAGTGCCTGTTCTGTCGTCGCCGGTTTAGTGTCATTGAATGAATATGCTGGCCGCCCATTTAACCAACACCAGTTACTGGAGATGATGGGAGAATTAGAAGGGCGCATTTCCGGTGGTGTTCATTATGATAATGTCGCTCCCTGCTATTTGGGAGGATTGCAATTGATATTATCTCAGGAAGATACTCCCTGTCTGCCTGTTCCCACATTTGATAATTGGCTATGGGTAATGGCTTATCCCGGCATCAAAGTATCGACAGCCGAAGCCCGTGCAATCCTGCCCAATCACTATCCCCGTAAGGATATCATTGAGCATGGGCGTCACTTTGCGGGTTTTATCCATGCCTGCCATACCCGGCAATCAGGACTGGCTGCCAAATTAATGCAAGATGTTGTCGCGGAACCTTATCGCACCCAACTGTTACCCGGCTTTGCCAATGCACGTGATGCAGTCAAAACATTAGGGGCGCTGGCGTGTGGCATTTCCGGCTCCGGCCCAACACTGTTTGCAATTTGTCATGAAATAGCGGTAGCAGAAGAGGTTGCACACTGGCTGCAACAACATTACGTACAGAATGATGAAGGCTTTGTACACATTTGCCGTCTGGATCTCGCAGGCGCACGACAGGTAAAGTAACCATGAAATTATATAACTTAAAAGATAACAGCGAGCAGGTCAGTTTTTCACAGGCGGTAAAGCAAGGGTTAGGTAAACAGCAAGGCCTCTTTTTTCCACAGGATTTGCCAGAATTCAGCCGTAATGAAATTGACGATTTATTGAAATTAGATTTTGTCAGCCGCAGCCAGCGCATTCTCTCTGCCTTTATTGGCGATGAAATTCCCGCAGAACAATTGACAGCCCGTGTGAAAAACGCGTTTGCCTTCCCTGCCCCTGTAGCGATTGTCGAAGATGACATCGCTTCACTGGAGCTTTATCACGGCCCGACACTGGCTTTCAAAGACTTTGGTGGCCGTTTCATGGCACAAATTCTTGCCCAGATTGCAGGAGAACAGCCCGTCACTATTTTGACGGCAACATCCGGTGATACCGGTGCCGCAGTGGCCCATGCTTTCTATGGCTTAAATAACGTACAGGTTGTGATCCTTTATCCCGAAAGCAAGATCAGCCCATTGCAGGAAAAACTCTTTTGCACTCTGGGTGGCAATATCCATACGGTGGCTATCAAGGGGGATTTCGATGCTTGCCAGGCATTGGTCAAACAGGCTTTTGATGATGAAGAACTGAAACGGGCTTTACATCTTAACTCAGCCAACTCTATTAATATCAGCCGCCTACTGGCACAAATTTGTTATTACTTTGAAGCGGTTGCGCAGATCCCCGCAGAAAAACGTGAACAGTTGGTGATTTCCGTGCCAAGCGGCAATTTCGGTAATTTAACCGCAGGGCTGCTGGCAAAATCGCTGGGACTACCGGTAAAACGTTTTATCGCGGCAACCAATGTTAATGACACCGTTCCCCGTTATTTAGCGGCAGGCAAGTGGCTGCCGCATCAGACTATTCCGACGCTGTCCAATGCCATGGATGTCAGCCAGCCCAATAACTGGCCGCGCATTGAAGCATTGTTCCAATGCAAAGGCTGGGCACTGAGTGAACTGGCAAACGGCGTTGTGGATGACGTAACCACCCAAAGCACCCTGCGCGAACTGGCGGCAAAAGGCTATGTTTCCGAACCACATGCTGCCGTCGCTTATCGTGTTTTACGTGATCAATTACAAGAAGGGGAATATGGCTTGTTCCTGGGTACTGCTCATCCAGCCAAATTTAAGGAAAGCGTCGAAGCTACACTCGGTCAACCATTGCCTTTACCACAAGCGTTGGCTGAACGCGCAGATCTGGACTTGTTATCCCACTTTATGTCTGCTGATTTCTCAACATTGCGTGAATTTTTGCTGAAAAAATAATCGAAATAATATGGCATTGATCACTCCTCCTAATTTCCATTTATAGGTGGAGTGATTCCATGCTGGGTTCCATACACCCAAAATTGGTTGTATCAAGAAACTATTTCTGTTCAGAACGCTTAAACACCAACACCTCTCCGCAGGAGAGAGATTCATCAAAAGCGTATCCTTCCAGATTGAACGCCACCAGCCGTGCTGGATCGGTCAGTTGGTTCTGAATAATAAAACGGCTCATCAGGCCACGGGCTTTTTTAGCATAGAAGCTAATGACCTTGTATTTGCCATTTTTTTCATCCAGAAAAACAGGTTTGATAATCCTGGCTGCCAGCTTTTTGCTATTTACTGATTTGAAATACTCATCTGATGCCAGATTGACCAGAACATCATCACCTTGTTGTTCCAGTGCCGCATTTAAATTTTCAGTAATGCAATCGCCCCAAAACTGATACAGATCTTTACCGCGTGGATTTTCCAGCTTAATGCCCATCTCCAAACGATAAGGCTGCATCAAATCAAGAGGACGCAAGACCCCATACAGGCCAGATAGAATTCTTAAATGTGTTTGGGCAAAATCAAAATCGTCAGCAGAGAAAGTTTCAGCCTGCATACCGGTATAAACATCGCCTTTAAATGCCAACATCGCCTGACGGGCATTTTCTGGTGTGAAATTGGGCTGCCATTCTGCAAAACGGGCAGCATTCAATCCCGCCAGTTTATCACTAATACTCATCAAACTGCCGATTTGCGCAGGCGTTAAAGTCCGGCAAATCTCGATCAGTTGTTGGGATTGCGCCAATAACAGCGGTTGGCTAAACTTTTCTGTTGCCAGTGGACTGCCATAATCGAGTGTTTTTGCAGGTGAAAGGGTAATAAGCATTATTTTTTCCTAATAATCCAGACTTCCCCCACTTTAGCAAAAAAGACAAAAAGAGGAGAATCTCAGCGAGAGAATTTTCCTACCTTACAGCCGCGCTTGACCATGTTATTATCACAAGATGGCGAGGCAATGTTGCCAAAGATTTTACGTATAACGATGAGATATTAAACATGACCGATAAACTGACTTCCCTGCGTAAACTGACAACAGTAGTCGCAGATACCGGGGATATCGAGGCGATGAAACTGTATCAGCCGCAAGATGCGACCACCAACCCTTCCCTGATTTTGAATGCAGCTCAAATTCCAGAATATCGCTCACTGATCGATGAAGCTGTTGAATGGGCGCGTGGTCAAAGCGATTCCCGTGAGCAGCAAATTATTGATGCCGGCGATAAATTAGCTGTCAACATTGGTCTGGAAATTCTGAAACTGATCCCTGGGCGTATTTCCACGGAAGTTGATGCGCGCCTGTCTTATGACACCGAAGCGAGTGTAGCGAAAGCAAAACGTTTGATCAAACTGTACAACGAAGCAGGTATCAGCAACGATCGCATTCTGATCAAGCTGGCTTCCACCTGGCAAGGCATCCGTGCTGCGGAACAACTGGAAAAAGAAGGTATCAACTGTAACCTGACTCTGCTGTTCTCCTTTGCCCAGGCACGGGCTTGTGCAGAAGCGGGGGTCTACCTGATTTCTCCATTTGTTGGCCGTATCCTTGACTGGTACAAAGCCAATGGCGACAAGAAAGAGTTCGCACCGCATGAAGATCCAGGTGTGGTTTCTGTTGCTGAAATTTATCAGTACTACAAAGAACACGGTTACAACACGGTTGTTATGGGAGCAAGTTTCCGTAACTCTGGTGAAATTCTGGAACTGGCAGGCTGTGACCGCCTGACAATCTCTCCATCACTGCTGAAAGAGCTGTCAGAAACCGCTGGTGAAGTTGAACGTAAATTGGGTTATGAAGGCGAAATCAAAGAGCGCCCTGCGCCAATGACTGAAGCTGAGTTCTACTGGAACCACCACCAGGATGCAATGGCAACTGAAAAACTGGCGGAAGGTATCCGTAAGTTTGCCGTAGACCAAGGCAAACTTGAAAGCATGATCGCTGATTTGCTGTAATCGCAAGCGATACGCTACTTTTTCTTGTACAAAGGCGACCCATTATGTGTCGCCTTTTGTTTATTTCACGTTGCAGCCGCCAAATTTTATTTTTCCTATTATTATAATTAATTGAGGTTTGTATGAATGTATTGCGCATTGGTCTCGTGTCTGTTTCTGATCGCGCGTCAAACGGCGTTTATCAGGATCAAGGGCTGCCCGCACTGGAAACATGGCTGAAAAAAACGATTATCACACCTTTTAGTGTCGAAACCCGCCTGATCCCTGATGAACAAATCCTGATTGAACAAACATTGTGTGAATTGGTTGATGAACTGGGGTGCCATTTGGTACTCACCACCGGAGGAACAGGGCCTGCTCGTCGTGATGTCACGCCGGATGCAACACTGGCAATTGCGGATCGGGAAATGCCCGGATTTGGGGAACAGATGCGTCAAATCAGCCTTCAATTTGTGCCAACAGCCATTCTGTCCCGGCAAGTCGGCGTGATCCGCAATCAAGCGCTGATTCTCAACCTTCCCGGACAACCGAAAGCCATCGCAGAAACACTGGAAGGATTAAAAGACGAAAATGGCAAGGTGTTGGTAGCGGGAATTTTTGCCAGTGTTCCCTACTGCATCCAATTGCTGAATGGCCCTTATGTGGAAACGGATGAAAGCGTTGTCACCGCATTCAGGCCGAAAAGTGCACGTCGTTAAAAGCCGATATGTTGCTTATTGTTATTAATCATTGCATGCCATAAAGGTTCTGAACCAACTCAGAACCTTATCGATCAATCTTCGAACGACAAAAGTGTGATTGTGATCGCCAGATATTTATTAAGGCTTCGTCTCGACGCGCATTCCTGCCTCTTTCCAACCCGAAAATCCTTTTTTAAACCGACGGGCTTGAATTCCCTTAGCACGAAGCAATGCGAGGGCATTGGCAGAAAGTACGCAATAAGGGCCACGGCAATAGGCGATCAATTTCTGATGAGTGGCCAATTCATCCAGTCTGTTCTCCAGCTCATCAACAGGAATATTAATGGCATCAGGCAAATGGCCTTGTTCAAACTCCTCTTTTGGTCTGACATCCAGTAATATCGTGCTGTTTTCCTTAATTCTGTCCAACAACTCATCCCATGAAATTATTTCCTGGTTGTTTGAATCATCAATCAATCTGCGCATTTCTTCGCGGTTAAATTCGGCATATTGCTGGAGTACCGAAATAACGTCCATAATGGGTCCTTCACTCTGACGATAAAGCACATGTTTTCCTGATTTACGGGACTGAAGTAACCCTGCACGTTTGAGCTGCTGGAGATGCTGGGAAGTATTAGCAATTGACAAACCGGAAAGCTCTGAGAGCTTTTCCACGGAGTGTTCAGTGTTAACCAAACATTCAAGCAGTGCCAACCGATGAAGATTTCCTAGTACCTTAGCAATTTCCGCAATCTCGACAATAAGTTGTTTATTAAACATTGACTTTACACTTCCACCATTATTACACTCAATACATCAATTGAATGAATGGTATCAGAGTTTCTATGCCATTTCGAGTACCTGCTGATTGACCATTAATAGATAGCCACAATTCGGAGGATCGCAACAGATGAATGAAGGATTGGAGTTGATTGTTTATGCTGTACTGATTGGCGCTGGTGCAACAGTTGTTATGGATCTTTGGGCGATTTTCATAAAACGGTGCTTCGGTATTCCCTCACTAAACTATAGCATGGTAGGACGCTGGATTGGGCATATTCCCAAAGGGAAATTTACTCATACAAGCATTCTACAGGCTGAACCGGTGAAAGGTGAAACCGGAATGGGTTGGTTTGCTCACTATTTGATTGGGATTATTTTTGCCGGTTTCCTGTTACTCATTTATGGTTTAGATTGGGCAAAAAACCCCACTTTTCTGCCCGCTTTAATTATCGGTATCGTGACTATAGTTGCCCCTTTCTTCGTTATGCAACCTGGTATGGGAATGGGGATGGCTGCATCTAAAACACCTGCCCCCAACACCGCCAGATTAAGAAGCCTGATGACACATACTATTTATGGTATTGGTCTGTATTTAGCTGCGTTATTATTAACATTATTTTCTTGATTTCATTTTTAAATAACCGTCGATAAATTTGTATTATTTTTATCGACGGAATATACATTTTTACTTTCATCTATTTTTCTGATTGTTATCCAATTTGGATCTTATACCAATCCAACTTCAAGATGCATGTTATATTTCCCCGCGCAGCCGGAATGGAATTTATCGTAAGTTTTAGACGGCTTACGCATAGAGATATTGGATAGATTTAAACCAGTCAGATGCCAAAGGGTGTTGCCCTAATGAAAATGCAGTCATAAATTCCAACGTACGCTTGATGTCATTATTTCAAAATGATGAGTTCCAAACCGGAGACAACAACAGGAGAAAACCTGCCCTTGCTGCATATATCGCCGCAGCAGACCCGTTCCTATAATGAATACTTTCGTATAAACAGACATTAAATGTCTCCTTTGTTTTACTCATTAAAAGCAAATGATGACATTAGTTTGGACTGTCAGGTAAGGCAGGCTCCTCAAATTTAACTCAACCTAAACTATAAATTTTGAGAAACCATAGTCTTAAATTGTGATAATGAAGCAACCCCAACCAGAGAATCTACAGGTTGCCCATTTTTATAGACTAATGTCGTTGGTATGCTGCGAATGCCATATTTCATAGCGATATTATGGGCATCATCAATATTGATTTCCCCAAAAGTGGCACTCTCTTTCATATCGATGGATAACTGATTAAACGTTGGTGCTACCGCACGACACGGGCCACACCACGGTGCCCAGAATCTAACAATACAGATCCCTTTGGTATTGACCACACTATCAAAATTATCTTCGGTTAATTCAATTAATGTACCCATATTGAATCCTCAGTGAAAATTTTTAAGTTACTAAAATGCAGATCATAAACAAAATGTGGGGGCAGAATATTTGATACCCTTAATTCAATTATTATATTGAATATTATGGTTAGATCAATAGATCTTTTCCTATCATGAAGATAGGCATAGGCTATCAATTAAGAACAGTCAGTTATTAAAATCCTTAAAATAAATCACACAAAATTTATCCAATCAATAGCGAACAAATATAATAATAAAAAAAATCAAATAGATAAATTCAAATTAATCACTTTAACCAGAGAAAAAACAGGAAAAATTTGCCAATCATAAATACGATAATTTCACATAACAAATATTAAAAACAAAAAAAATAACTTAGTAATATATTAACATGTAGTTATTAACTAACCCACGGGGATTAGCAGATAACAATAATCATTAATAAAATATTATTATTTGATATTACATTTAGTTATAAACATGTTATTTTTGCATAAAAGCAAACCAACAAATAAAACCAAAGACCTTACAAATACCTTCCCAAGATTAATGAGGCGTCTGAATATGCACTGTTTTTATTTTAAACCCGTGAGTCAATATATTAATCTGATAGTAAATAATGTTTATTTTAACCAAAATAAATTGGTGAACTATAAAAATATTCCTTGTTAAGAATTTGAACCATATTCCCAGCACCATTTTATTTAAAAGATAAAAAATAACCTCAAAAAAATATAAATTAACTTATCAATCAAATATAAGGGATAATGCATGAAAAACTTTCTCCAGGCCTTACAAGAATCGGGATTAGAAACCGCTAATCCCCCTGAATTATATAAATCGGAAAATAAAAATTTAGATGTAGAGCTATCAAAATTGAAAGAGCAGGTTAATGGGATACTTAAAAACAGATTACCATTAATAAATATTATCATTCCTATAGCTCTACAAGAAGATACGATTGAGACAGCAAATTTCCCATTAACAGATATTCAATATGCCTATTTAATTGGACGTAATCCCGGACTGGAACTAGGAGGGTTAACCAGTTGCCTATATACTGAATTAGATATTAATTCATTAGATATCAATTTATTAAATAATGCATTAAACAAAATTATTGAATATCACCCTATGTTAAGGGCGACTTTATCTTTAGATGGACAACAGCGGATTTTATCCACGCCATTAAATTATATCATTCCTATTCAGGATGGTAGAAAGTGGTCAGAGTCAGAAAAAGATAATAGGCTGGCAAGGCTTCGTCAGGAAATGGAAACGCAATTATTACCTGTCGATAAAGCACCTACATTCGATATACGGGCAACAATATTGAATGATGATATTACCCGTCTGCATATTTATTTCGATCTGATGTTTGTCGATATTCATAGCGTCCATTTGGTATTACGTGACTGGTGGCAAGTTTATCAAGGCCATGACCTACCTGCTCTACCTAACCATCTGAATTTCCCCGGTTATATCAAATTAGAACGTTACCTACAGGGGCAACCACAAGGATTACGCGATAAAACTTATTGGGAACAACAGCTAGAGCATTTACCTCAACCGCCTGAATTACCGTTAAAAAATGCGCCAGAGATCATCTCTCCGCCTGTGTTCAAACGTTACAGCCGAACAATTTCTTCGGAAACATTATTCGCTCTTAGAAAAAAAGCCGAATTACGCAAGTTGACGTTAGAAACGGTACTTCTCGGTATGTACACAGAAGTACTTCGTCAATGGTCGAAACGTCAAACTTTTACACTGACGGTGACGCAATTTGGACGCCGCCCCTATTTTGCGGGTATTGAAAATGTGGTCGGTAACTTCCTGCAACCCATGTTACTGGGAATTGGCGGAACGGGAGAAGAAAGCCTCAATGACCGTTTGGTACAGATCCAGACTGATTTGATGATGAATCGCTGGCACTGTTCCTATAATGGTGTTCAGGTTCTAAGAGAGCTGACCCGCCGAAGTCATAGCAACCGAACAGCAACCGCCCCCGTCGTATTTAGCAATACCCTGACGGCCAATTTGGATAATGTCGTGACAGATGTCGGTTGGACGGAGGCAAGCCAGGTTTATAGCAGTAATCAAACCCCACAAGTCTGGTTAGAGAACCAGATTGTTCGTGTTGATGATCGTGTGGAAATTAACTGGAATACCGTTAATGAGCTATTCCCTGATGGCATGGTGGAAGCCATGTTGGATGCGTATATGACGCTGATAGCAACTTGTGCGGAAAATGATTCAGTATGGGATACAAGCACACCATTGGTGAAATTGCCGGACTCAGATCGGCTGGAACGCACACAAGCCAATGCAACAGAAACCAAATTTGATTTCAAACTGCTACATGAAATGGTCTTACAGGCCGCAGACAAATTTCCCGACTCAATTGCGATGATTCAGGGAGAAAAGCAGGTTACCTATGCAGAAATGGTCAACACAGCCTGTGCAATAGCACAACAATTACGCGCCGCTGTTCCCATTCATCCCAATGATATTGTCGCCGTCTCTCTGCCACAAAGCCCGGAGTTGGTCATCAGTTTATTGGGTATTCTTATGTCAGGGGCTGCCTATGTCGCCATTGATCCTCAACTTCCTGCGGAACGCCGCATGAGTTTACTCAACCGCTGTTCAGCCAAAGGGATTGTCACTGATAGCACGGTTTTTGGACATGATGAATTTACGGATTTATTTCGCATCAATCTGGATGAGTGTTCTATGCATCAGGCAATGGAGACAGCGCAAATGGCTACGGCACATTGGTCTTCCATGCCTTCAATGCAAGGATTAGATGATCTGGCCTATGTCATCTTTACCTCCGGTTCGACAGGGGAACCGAAAGGGGTAATGGCTTCCCACCGGAATGCCGCCAATACCGTGCTGGATATTAATCACAAATTCCAGATCACAGAAAAAGATGTTGTGTTGTCTGTCGCACCTGCCGGGTTTGATTTGTCCGTCTATGACTATTTCGGGCTATTAGGTGTGGGGGGAAAAGTTATTTTTTCCATGCCAGAAACGGCCAATGACCCCAAAATCTGGCTAGACATGTTGATTAAACATCAAATTACGATCTGGAATAGTGTCCCTGCCCCCGTGAAAGTATTGGTAGACAGAAATGGTTCCGCATTGTCCACGACCCAATTAAGGTTAATCCTCATGAGCGGAGACTGGATACCTGTCGATCTCCCTGAACGTATTCGGGAAAGTTTGCCAAATACTGCGATCATCAGTCTCGGTGGCGCGACTGAAGGCTCTATCTGGTCGATACATTATCCGATTGATAAAATTGATAAAAACTGGAAAAGCATTCCTTATGGCAAACCGCTGGCAAATCAGACTTTCCATGTTTTGAATAACTGGCTCCTTCCCTGCCCCAAATGGGTAACCGGAGAACTCTATATTGGCGGAGACGGCGTGACTCAAGGTTATTTGGGAGACGCAGAAAAAACCGCCCTGCGCTTTATAACTCATCCCGTCACGGGCGAAAGGCTGTACAGAACCGGAGATTTGGGACGATATATTGCCGATGGCTTGATAGAAATTTTAGGGCGCGAAGATAATCAGGTAAAAATCAATGGCTACCGCATTGAATTAGGTGAAATTGAAGCCTGCCTGCTGACCCACGAAAATGCCAGCCATGTTGTCATTGATGCCCCTGTCCATGCCAAAACCGGACAACGACATATCGTCTCCTATGTTGTGCCTGAGATGCCAGGAACGTTGGATGACCCGGCTTATTTTCAGGATCAATTGAGGGAAATTGCCCGCAAAACGTTGCCCTCTTATATGGTGCCCAGTTATTACATCTTATTACCCCATATGCCGTTAACCAGTAATGGAAAAATTGACCGTAAAGCGCTGCCCATTCCCTGGTCTGATAGCGAGGAACATGCGGATGCGCCGGTTGAACCCGCTAATGAGATAGAAGCGAAGATCCTGAAACTCTGGCAGGCACAACTTCAGCACGATGATTTTGATGTCACCGATGGCTTTTTTGATATTGGCGGGGACTCACTCCATGCCGTTGGTTTACTGAGTGCGCTGCGACAGGCATTTAATATTACGCCCGTTGGCGAACAGGACATTATCGAAGGGCTGTTCATGAACTCTAATATTCAGTCTTTCTCACGCATCATTGAAACAATCGTCCAATCTCAGGCGGTGAAAGAGCTATGACCAAAATATATGATTATATCGTGGTAGGCGGTGGTTCAGCAGGCTGTGTGGCAGCCTCCCGCCTGTCTGAAAACAGCACAAAAGCCGTACTACTGATCGAAGCAGGCCACGGATCTGACGTACACAATCCTGCCAGCCCACTCAGAGATGCGTCAAGGCTGGTGCTGGAAGGATATAATTGGGATTACGAAGCCAATGTGCGCAATGATGATGATCGGTTCGCCGCTCTCATTGCTTCTCCTGCCCATAGACAAGATAACCCACAGCAAACTCGCAAACACAAGGAGCGCAAGCCGTTCAATTATCGCGTGGGGAAAGTCCTTGGGGGTTCCTCCGCTGTTAACGGGGCCATTGCCCTGCGAGGATTTCCAGGCGATTTCGATAAATGGGCCAAAATGGGGTGTCCTGATTGGGCTTGGCAGCAAGTTCTGCCGTGGTTTAAGCATTTGGAGAATGACACTGATTATATCGGTGATGATAACCACGGTTCACAGGGACCGATGTGTCTGCGCAGACCGGCAAATAGCGAGATCCATCCTCTTGATATGGCTTTTGCCCATGCCTGCGAACAGTTTGGCGTACCTTACGCCGATGATCTCAATATCGGTGAAGATCCTGCTGTCGGCCCTGTGCCCGCCAATGTCGTTAACGGCGCCGAAAGAGTCGATGTGTATCGTTCATACCTTGAACCGGTTCTGAATAGAGAAAATCTGCATGTGCTGACAGATGCCTTGGTCACGCAGATCATGTTTAACGGCACTGTCGCCTCCGGGGTAAAAATTATTCAGGCGGGAGAAGAGCAGGTTTATCAGGCCAGACAAATTGTTCTCTGCGCTGGCGCAATTGGTTCGGCAACATTATTACAACGCTCAGGAGTGGGTGATCCAGAACATCTGAGCAGATTAGGGATCCCTGTTGTTGCGCCAGTGCCCGCCGTTGGCAGAAATCTGACTGATCATGCTTCCGTGGTGCTCTGGGCGCTGCCTAAAGCCGGTGTCTGTACTACGGGCCTGCCGTGGCGGCAAGTTGCTGCCCGCATTAGAAGCGGTTATGACGCAAAAGTCGATGTGCAAATTGGCCTGCTGAACAATGTTGCCAGTGACACCGTACCGGGGTTCAGAGATCGCGTTACTTACCCAATGCTGGTTGGCGCTTCGGTCATGTTGATGCGTCCAGAGATTCAAGGACGGGTTTTCATCAATTCCGCTACGCCCACAGTATTACCGCAAATTGATCTGCCGTTAACCCGCTCCCCGTCAGATATCGCCCGCCTTATCGGGGGAGTACGCAAAATTTGGCAGGTTTTACGCCACCCGGAAGTCGATGTTTTCCTTGATGGCATCCAATTTTGGTCAGACTCCATGATTCATAACGATGAAATCATGAACAGCGCAATCAAAAACCTGGTTAATCCAGGCTGGCATGCGTCGGGAACGATCAGAATGGGTGCCCATGATGATCCTGATAGTGCCACGCAAGAGGATGGCCGAGTCCGTGGCGTGACGGGGGTAACCGTTGCTGACGCTTCTCTCTTCCCCACGATTCCCTCCATGCCAACCAATCTGACAACCATTATGGTGGCTGAACGTATTGTCCGTTTTCTGCTGGAGAGAGAAACCACCCGCGAGCGGAGGACAAATGGCAACTAATGGCAGACGGGTGATTTATGCCTTTCCCCATGCAGGAGCAACAACAGCAACTTATCGCCCCTGGCTAAATGATCTTATGACCACCCAATCGGCGATCTTACAACCCGTTGCGATCCCTGGTCGTGGTTATCTGGCTAAAGAGCCTGAAATTCACGATCTCGACGCCCTGATTGAACGACTGGCATCCGATATCCGGGCCGATTTTCAGCAGAAACAAGCTCAGGGTTTCACGGAGTGGATCACCTTTGGTCATAGCTTTGGTGGCGTGCTGAGTATCGCGGTGGGTCGGGCATTAAAAAACTATGGCACTTCGCCTTTATTTGGCGTGGTATCCAGCTCTGTTCCCCCTCATCGTCAACCCAAAGATGAACGGCATACATGGACAGATGAACAATTGATGCAGAAAACCAAAGCGGATCAAGGTACACCCGACGCAATCTTGAATGAACCTGCGCTGATAAAACCCATCATCCGGCAACTGCGCAATGATTACCTGATACGCAGCCAATTTCCCCGGCTTGGCACTATACAAGTGAGTTATCCACTGGTGTTGGTTTCCGCCACTCACGACAGTTATGTCACTTTGGCAGACATGGAAGCCTGGAAAAATTACACCGCTGGCGATATTTCCCTCACGCATATTGAAGGGGATCACTTTGCTGTGTATCGGCATTGGGACGTCATCAAACAAATACTACTGAGTAAGGCAACGGGCTGACAACAAATCTGGAGTGTATATGCGTATTGAGATTGATAATTTTGATAATTACCGGAAATCTTGCCGTGAATTCCTTGAACGTGAAATCGTCCCTGAGCATCAGAAATGGGAAGAGAACGGGCTGGTTGAACGCACATTTTGGCAGAAATTAGGTCAGTCAGGGTTGTTAGGCATAAGTGTCAGCCCTGAATTCGGGGGATTGGGAAAACACGACTATCGGTTCGCCGTTATTCTGACAGAAGAACTCATCAAGGCAGGTGTCACTGTACCCGGGATCGTGGCCCATAACGATATTGTTGCCAGCTACATTTTTGCCCTCGGGAATCAGGAACAGAAAAAGAGGTGGCTGCCGGAATTGTGCAGCGGACAACGGGTCGCCGCCATTGCCATGACGGAGTCGACTGGAGGTTCCAATACCGCAGACATCAAAACCGTGGCTAAACGCCGAGGGGATCACTATCTGGTGAATGGCGGTAAAGCTTACATCACCAATGGCATCAATGCGGACCTGATCGTGGTGGCGGTAAAAACAGAAGAGGGGCAACAAGGCCAGGGTATCAGTTTACTGGCAATAGAACGGGATATGCCCGGATTCACCAGAGGAGAGCCAGTAAAGAAAATCGGCTGGAATGGCAGCGATACGGCTGAACTCTTTTTCCATGACTGCAAGGTTCCTGTCACCAACCTGATTGGCCGTGAGAATCTCGGCAACTATTACTTTATGTCAGCCATGCCCCGCGAACGCCTCAGTATCTCAACCGTGGCGGTGGCCAGTGCAGAACATATATTGCAGAGCACACTGGAATATGTGAAAGAAAGAACGGCCTTCAATCAACCGATCGGCTCCTTTCAATACAACCGTTTTATTCTTGCGCAATTAGATACCGAAGTAAAAATTGCCCGCATTTACCTGGATAACGCCGTTGAACGCTTAAATCAGGGGCTGTTCAGTTTAGTGGATGCAGCCCGCATCAAGTGGTGGACGACCGAACTGCAAATGAAAGTGGCAGATCGTTGCCTGCAATTGCACGGCGGCTTGGGTTATATGCGTGATTCCATTGCGGGTAAGAATTGGCTAAATAGCCGCGCCCAGACTATTTATGGCGGAACCAGCGAGGTGCTGCAAGAGATCATCAGTAAATCCATTGGTCTTTAAGTCACCGTGATAAGTGGTTGGGGGAGGATATATCAGCTATGAATAAGATGAACAGCCAGTCGTGTCTCATTCGATCAGTCAATGTCAGTCAATGGAACTCGATCATTCTTAATTGGGCAAAGGCCGAGAACTGGGATATGAATGTGGACGATGCAGCCTGTTTCTTTCGGGTAGATCCAGAGGCTTTTTTCATTGCCTATCGGGGTATGCAACCCATCGCCTCAATATCGATGGTGAGTTATTCCGATTTTTATTCGTTCGGTGGCAATTTCATCATATTACCCGAATTCCGCAATCACGTTTGCGCAGGAAAAATCTGGAAATGGTCTATGGACTATGCAGCACACCGCACAATTGGCTGTGATGGTAACTGGGATAGAACGCAACTCTACGAAAAAAGAGGATTTGCCATCCATTACCGCAATGTCCGGCTTTCCGGACTCATCACGCAAAAAATCACGCCACCAGCGGGTGCTATTCCGATTACACCCGCCAATATTGATGAAGTCATTAAATATGATGCTAAATGCATTGGTGTTTATCGGGGGGCATTACTGGCTAATTGGTTCTGGGGCAAAGAACGTTATGGCTTTTGTACTTATTCCGGAACGGAAATTTCCGGCGTTATTGGCATAAGACGATCGCAAAATGGCTACCGAATAGGCCCTTTCTTTGCCGATAACGCGGACGCTGTTGAAACATTAGCCCTTACCGCATTCGCACAGATCCCTGATGGTTTACCTGTATCAGTCGATGTTCCCGAAACCGATAACAATGAGTTTCTCCAATTGGCTAGCGAATATGGGCTAAAGGGACTGTTTAACACATACAGAATGTACAAAGGCAATCTCATACCAAAGGGGCGGCTGGATAAGGTCAAGGCCATTGCGTCTTTGGAGTTAGGGTAATGGATATCAACAAGTCGCCATTACCTGAGTCGCAACATCATTAATATACTCATACGAGAGGTTATGTTATGGCAAATGAAACACCGACCTTATTTGAATGGATGGGGGGTCGAGAGGTGCTCATGAAGCTCATGGACACTTTTTATGCCAAGGTCGAAAAAGACGAGCTGCTTGCTCCGCTGTTTAAAAACATGAAATCCGATCACCCTGGTCATGTCGCCATGTGGTTGGAAGAAGTGCTCGGTGGGGAAAATCGCTATACCGAAGATCGGGGGGGCTTCAAAGTCATGTTAAGCCGTCACCGTGGCAGAAGCATTCAACCTGAACAAAGAAAGAGATGGGTGGAATTGTTGATGGCGTCAGCTGATGAAATCGGCTTACCTTCTGATCCTGAATTTCGTTCAGCCTTTGCCGGTTATATCGAATGGGGTTCACGCAGAGCGGAGGCCAATTCTCAGCCCAATGCGGTTCCTTCCCGTCGAGAAACTGTACCTAAGTGGGGATGGGGAGAAGCCCCCCCAGGAACGCCCTGATTTTTGAAGAAACTTAGAAGCAAAGAGGTGAGCTTATGCTGTTGGCTGTCAGTGACTTACATGTCTCTCATGCAACAAACAGGGCTATCGTCGAATCATTCAGGCCATCAGCACCTGATGATTGGCTGTTGCTGGCCGGTGATATTGCAGAGCAGGAATCAGACTTTACCTGGGTCATCAGTATGCTTTCCCAACGATTTGCTCAAGTCGTCTGGACGCCGGGCAACCATGAACTCTGGTGCACACCCAAAGATCAACTCAAGTTGCCCGGCGTACTGCGTTATGAACATCTGGTCAATATCTGCCGACAGCATAACGTACTCACCCCCGAAGATGAGTTTCGTCATTACCGCACAGGCAATGGTACAACGCTGACCATTGCCCCTGTTTTTACCCTATACGATTATTCATTTAGAAATACCTATGACTATACGGCGGAACAGGCCATAGATCGCGCTCGTCGTTGTGGTGTCATTAGCTCTGACGAATTCTTCCTGAAAACCTATCCCCATAGCAATGTTATCGATTGGTGTCGGGAACGTATCCAATATACCGAAAAACGCTTGAACGCCATTCCAGATGGCGACGATATCGTACTTATCAGCCATTTCCCCATCATCCGTAAGCCGCTCGAATCCTTACGCAATAGCGAATTTTCCATTTGGTGTGGCAGTGAAAAAACGCATCAATGGGCATCAAGAAAAGGGATTCGTATAGTGGTATATGGACACTTACATATGCCTAATCTCGAATATATTCACGATGTTGCTCATTTAGAAGTCTCTTTGGGATATCCACGGGAATGGCAAGAGCGTCATGGCAAGGGTTCTTACTTAGTACAACTAGACGGGTTACTGGAACACGCTAACGCGTATAGCTAATCATCTATTTTTAGAATAAGAGGCTAATTTACCGATGAAGAATGATGAAATAATGCCACAGATAACACCTCGGATCTTAATTGGAGCAACCGGATCAGTGGATATCACCCTCCTCCCCAAATATCTTTCAGCAATTAAGGCGACGATTGACTGTACATTAACCGTATTGATGACAAACAATGCCACCACCTTTTTACCCGCCTCAACCGTAGCGCTCTATGCCGATCGGGTCATTAGCGGAGAGATGCCACACGATTGGCCAACAGACAAACCTTCACGCATTGTCGCGGATCATGACATTCTGGCCGTTTTACCTGCAACCGCTAACACACTTGCGACCGTTGCTTGTGGTGGCGCAACCCATCGATTAACCACAGTTATTCTGGCCTCCACATTTCCTGTGCTGTTTTTTCCTGTCATGGGGCACGTGATGTGGGAAAAAAAAGCGACACGCCGCAATATCACGCAACTACGTGATGATGGTTATCACGTCATTGAACCCGTGTGGCATGAAAATTTTGATGTTTCACTACAACGAAAGGTTGGGCATCCTTCATTACCGGATATTGAAACCGTTATTTCACTACTGAAACAACATCTGTCAGAGTAAGTTCGAGATTAATCGCGTTATGGTGTCCAAATCTCAGTGACATATCTCCACAATGGGTTCTTTTTAAAAGTTGTAGAATAAATATCTTTTAATATAGCATAAGTTTTATTTTCATCTATTTTGAGTCTGGTCAGAACATTGAAAATAAACACCTTAGAACCCATTTTATAACTATAAATCGGTAACTTATGTCACAATATCACAATCGTCCATTAAATAAACAAGATTATAAAACGCTGTCCTTAGCGGCTTTAGGTGGCGCTCTGGAATTTTACGACTTTATTATCTTTATCTTTTTTGCTGTTGCGCTTGGGGAACGCTTTTTCCCTGCGGATATACCTGAATGGCTCAGACAACTACAGACATTCGGTATTTTTGCAGCCGGTTATCTGGTTCGGCCTTTAGGTGGGATCGTCATGGCCCATTTTGGCGATCTCATTGGGCGTAAGAAAATGTTTTCACTCAGCATATTGTTGATGGCTCTACCCACTCTGGCTATCGGCCTGTTGCCCACCTATGACGTCATCGGTATTGCTGCCCCCATCCTGCTGCTCCTGATGCGGATTATGCAGGGAGCCGCCATTGGTGGGGAAGTGCCCGGAGCCTGGGTTTTTGTGGCAGAGCATGTTCCTCATAAACGCATCGGATTTGCCTGTGGTGTTTTAACGGCAGGATTGAGTTTGGGGATTTTATTTGGTTCTCTCGTCGCAACCATTATAACTTCGGTTTATTCCGGGCAGGAAGTCCTGGATTGGGCATGGCGTCTGCCATTTTTCTTAGGTGGTATTTTCGGTTTATGCGCCATGTATCTGCGCCGCTGGCTGCATGAAACCCCTGTCTTCAAAGAAATGCAGGAACGCAAAACGTTAGCAGAAGAGCTGCCACTAAAAACTGTCGTGTTTAATCACAAGCGCGCCATCGCTATTTCCATGCTGCTGACATGGCTCCTTTCTGCTGGCATTGTCGTCGTTATCTTGATGACACCAACCTATATGCAGTCGGTATTTAAGCTGGAACAATCACTGACTTTGCAAGCAAACAGTCTGGCAGTCCTCTCATTGGCGATTGGCTGTATCTTTGTCGGATATTTATGCGACAAATGGGGAGCCGGTATCGTGCTGATTATCGGTTGCATTCTATTGGCTGCCACAACATGGTTTTTCTATCACAATATCAGCCATGAACCGCTCAAACTCTTTAGCGCTTATTCCCTCGCGGGTCTGACTGTTGGTGTGATTGGCGCTACGCCTTTTGTGATGGTGAAAAGCTATCCGCCAGAAGTCAGGTTTAGTGGCATTTCATTTGCCTATAATTTGGCTTATGCCATTTTCGGTGGACTGACACCGATCTTCGTCACCATACTGTTGGCCTATACCCCTCTGGCACCCGCCTACTATATGCTGACTTTATCGGCTGTTGGCCTGTTATTGGGGGGTTACTTGCGGAAGAAATCTCTCTGAAAAAGTGGGTAGGAAATCAGAGGATTAATAAAACACAGGATGAGCATAAATCACCCATCCTGTTAAAAACGGTTAAGCGTGTTTCACGTCACCAATTGGCAGCACAGTACGGCCATATTGTTCATTCAGCACTTCGGCCATTGCCAGATAGAAAGCACTCGCACCACAGATAACGCCTTCAAAACCCGCGAAGGTCAGGAGGCTGGCATCACCGGTGATATTGCCGATTGCCAGCAATGCGAACAACAACGTCAGGCTGCCAAATACAAATTGCAGGACACGGTTAGCTTTCAACGTACCAAAGAACATAAACAGCGTGAAAATTCCCCACAGGGCGAGATAAACACCAAGAAACTCTTGGCTGGTTGCTTCAGCCAGCCCCATCTTCGGCAGGAAAAGCAACGCAATCAGGCTCAACCAGAACAAACCGTAAGAGGTAAATGCGGTTGCAGCAAACGTATTTCCTTTTTTGTACTCAAAGATGCCGGCCAGCACCTGAGCCAAACCACCGTAAAAAATTCCCATACTCAAAATTGCGGAGGCCAATGGGAAAAAACCTGCATTGTGCAGATTCAACAAAATGGTTGTCATGCCAAAACCCATTAAACCCAATGGGCCTGGGTTCGCCAACTGATTAGAATGCATACTTCCCCTAGAAAATACAAATAAAACAAAATATTAAAAAGCGTTCCTGGCACTTTCCCGCGCCAGGAAATCATAAAAGGCGGCGAATCATAATGTGATGGCATCAACTACACAATGGCCTGCGGAAAATTTTTTTATTAAATCTCAATTTTTTTTCAATTCTCCCCTTGATGATGAGATGAATGACCCCATCTAAGTCTCAACTACAGTTACTACTGAATATTTCGGCATTAGCTGGAAAACAAAATGAGGAATTTCTGGCGAACAACGCCATTGAAAAGCAAACATTCATCCTCATATAGCTTAGTAACTTGACCGAATATATGAATTCTTTGTGGAGGCGTTTAGATGGGTAAAATCATTGGTATCGACTTGGGAACTACCAATTCTTGTGTAGCAATTATGGACGGCACAACCACTCGTGTGCTGGAAAACAGTGAAGGTGATCGTACCACTCCTTCTATCATCGCATATACTCAGGATGGTGAAACTCTGGTTGGTCAACCAGCTAAACGTCAGGCTGTTACTAACCCGCAAAATACGTTATTCGCCATTAAGCGTTTGATTGGCCGTCGTTTTCAGGACGAAGAAGTGCAGCGTGACGTCGCTATCATGCCATACAAAATCATGGCGGCAGATAACGGTGATGCATGGCTGGAAGTGAAAGGCCAGAAAATGGCACCCCCTCAGATTTCTGCTGAAGTTCTGAAAAAAATGAAGAAAACAGCGGAAGACTATCTGGGTGAACCAGTAACCGAAGCGGTTATCACTGTTCCAGCCTACTTCAACGATGCACAACGTCAGGCAACTAAAGATGCTGGCCGTATCGCGGGTCTGGAAGTTAAGCGTATCATCAACGAACCAACTGCGGCTGCACTGGCTTACGGTCTGGACAAAGAAGTGGGTAACCGCACCATCGCGGTTTATGACCTGGGTGGCGGTACTTTCGATATCTCTATCATTGAAATCGATGAAGTTGATGGCGAAAAAACGTATGAAGTTCTGGCGACCAATGGTGATACCCACTTGGGTGGTGAAGACTTCGACAGCCGCATGATCAACTATCTGGTTGACGAATTTAAGAAAGAACAAGGCATCGACCTGCGTAATGACCCACTGGCAATGCAGCGTCTGAAAGAAGCAGCAGAAAAAGCGAAAATCGAACTTTCTTCTGCACAACAGACTGACGTAAACCTGCCATACATCACTGCGGATGCGACCGGTCCTAAGCACATGAACATTAAAGTTACCCGTGCAAAACTGGAATCTCTGGTTGAAGACCTGGTTAAACGTTCTATCGAGCCGTTGAAAGTTGCACTGAATGACGCCGGCCTGTCTGTCACTGACGTTCAGGATGTGATTCTGGTTGGTGGTCAGACTCGTATGCCACTGGTGCAGAAAGCCGTTGCTGATTTCTTCGGCCAAGAGCCACGTAAAGACGTGAACCCAGACGAAGCAGTTGCAATGGGTGCAGCGGTTCAGGGCGGTGTACTGGCCGGTGAAGTGAAAGATGTTCTGCTGCTGGACGTCACTCCACTGTCTCTGGGTATCGAAACCATGGGCGGCGTGATGACTTCCCTGATCACTAAGAACACCACTATTCCAACTAAACATAGTCAAGTGTTCTCTACAGCGGAAGACAACCAATCTGCGGTAACGATCCACGTACTGCAAGGTGAACGTAAGCGTGCCGGTGATAACAAATCTCTGGGTCAGTTCAATCTGGATGGTATTCAGCCAGCAATGCGCGGTACTCCGCAGATCGAAGTAACTTTCGATATTGATGCTGACGGCATCCTGCACGTTTCTGCGAAAGACAAAAACTCAGGTCGTGAGCAGAACATCACCATCAAAGCATCTTCTGGTCTGAATGAAGAGGAAATCCAGCAGATGGTACGTGATGCAGAAGCAAACGCAGAAGCTGACCGTAAGTTTGAAGAGCTGGTTCAGATTCGTAACCAGGCTGACCAACTGATCCACGGCACCCGTAAGCAAGTTGAAGAAGCAGGCGACAAGCTGACAGAGGACGATAAAGCAGCAATCGAGAAAGCAACTTCTGAACTGGAAACGGCGGCGAAAAGCGAAGACAAAGCTCAAATCGAAGCGAAGATCCAAGCTCTGGTTGAAGCCTCTCAGAAACTCCTGGAAATTGCCCAACAGCAAGCCCAGGCTGGTGCTGCCGATGCAGGCACAAGCAACGCAAAGAAAGATGACGACGTTGTAGACGCTGAGTTCGAAGAAGTTAAAGACAAAAAATAATAGCCCTTAGCGGGCAAAGTAACAGGGCGCCTGTTACTTGTTAACTGGCACGGGCGTTGAGGTAACTCCACGCCCGTGCGTGCGTGTTAAGGGTAGACAATACGATGGCAAAAAAAGATTATTACGAAGTTTTGGGCGTTTCCAAAACCGCAGATGAAAAAGAGATCAAAAAAGCCTATAAACGGCTGGCAATGAAACATCACCCTGACCGTAATCAGGGAGATAAAGGATCAGAAAGTAAATTCAAAGAAATTAAAGAAGCGTATGAGATCCTGACAGATCCTCAGAAACGTGCCGCTTATGACCAATATGGTCACGCTGCCTTTGAACAGGGTGGCATGGGCGGTGGCGCGGGTGGTGGAGCTGACTTTAGCGATATCTTTGGTGACGTTTTCGGAGATATTTTCGGTGGTGGCCGTCGTCAACAGCGTCCTAGCCGGGGTTCAGACCTGCGTTACAGCATGGAATTAACCCTGGAAGAAGCTGTCCGTGGTGTGACCAAAGAGATCCGCATTCCAACTCTGGAATCTTGCGATACCTGCCACGGCAACGGTACCAAATCGGGCACTTCCCCAGAAACCTGTCCAACCTGTCACGGTGCAGGCCAGGTACAAATGCGCCAGGGGTTCTTCGCAGTCCAACAGCCTTGTCCTCAATGTCACGGGCGCGGAAAAATCATCAAAGAGCCTTGCGGTAAATGTCATGGACATGGTCGCGTTGAAAAATACAAAACACTGTCCGTTAAAATTCCAGCCGGCGTTGACACCGGTGATCGCATTCGCTTAAGCGGTGAAGGTGAAGCCGGTGAACACGGTGCACCATCCGGCGATTTGTACGTTCAGGTTCAAGTCAAATCTCACCATATCTTCGAGCGTGATGGCAGCAACCTCTATTGTGAAGTCCCGATCAACTTCGCAACGGCGGCATTGGGTGGCGAAATTGAAGTTCCAACCCTTGATGGCCGCGTCAGCCTGAAAATTCCTGCGGAAACCCAGACAGGCAAGTTGTTCCGTATGAAGAGCAAAGGGGTTAAATCCGTTCGCGGCGGCGTTCAGGGCGATTTGTTGTGCCGTGTCGTCGTAGAAACACCGGTTAAACTGAATGAAGAGCAAAAAGAATTAATGCGTCAATTAGGCGAATCCTTTGGCGGGAAAAGCGGTGAAACCAATAGCCCTCGCTCCAAGAGTTTCCTTGATGGTGTGAAGAAATTTTTTGATGATCTGACCAAGTAATTTAATGCTGTTGTGAGATCTCTGATAAATCCCGCCTGATTATTTTTCTAATGTACTGGCGGGATTTCTAATTTATTAAGCCACCTTCAATTTTAAAGGGAAGTTACCCCAGCTTAGTAGCAATCACCCCAGCCACAATCACAATACAAGCCAATAATCGCATTTTGCTAAACGGCTCTCGCAAGATAACAACTGACAATAACATCGCAAATAACACACTAGTTTCGCGTAATGCAGCAACCAGCACGATGGGGGCATGGCTCATCGCCCAAATCACGATGCCATAGCTGAGTACTTGCATCAGCCCACCCAATAGCCCCTGTTTCCAATATTGGTGAAGCTTCCTTCCGGCGGTACTCCAATATTTGCAATACATCATCGCCCCCATGACCCAACCATTAATAGCAAACAGCCACAAGATATAAGCCAAGGTATTACCGCTCACTCTGGAACCAATACCATCAGATAAGGTATAACCGGCGGTAAATGCCGATGTTGTGATTGCCGCAAGTAACGTTTTACGATCCAGATGAAGAGCATTTTTCCCATGTGGAAAAGCAATTAGCATAATTCCCACAATAATGAGTCCTACCCCCAGCATGGCTGGGGGCGGTAACATTTCCTGCAAAATTATCCAACTTAATAAAGCGGTAATGAGTGGCGCACAACCTCTGGCAATGGGATATACCTGCCCCAAATCTCCCGTCGCATAAGAGCGGCTTAAAAACAGGCAATAAGCAGTATGTAAAATAGCAGATAAGATTAACCACGGCACAGAAGATAATGACGGTAATCCAACCCAAAACAGACCCAATGTGGCAATAATTCCGGCAAAAAAGACAATAATTGAAATCCCTAAAAATCGATCGGCGCTAATCTTAACTAAGGCATTCCAACTGGCATGTAACAAAGCAGCGCCAAGAACAAACAGGAAAAGTAATGTTGTCATGGAGTATCTTACTCATCTCGTTATCACAAATAATGATTAAAACTTCTTCTGTTATGTAATGTAATTTATCAATATGTCGAAAACCATTATTCCATTATGTTACAATTCGAATAAAGTGATTAATGGTACATAAATAATCTACTTTTTCCGATGTCATAACTGATTTAACATGCATGACCTTGATCAATTTCATAAGTTAATTTATTCCATGACTGCAATCATTCGCCAATTTTTAAAATTAGAAGCCGCAGGAGGGATCTTTCTCATTATAGCGGCCATTATTGCGCTGGTTATGGCGAATACGCCATTACAGGGTATTTATCATCAATTTCTCAACCTTCCTGTTGCAGTGCAATTCGCCGCGCTGGAAATCAATAAGCCGTTATTACTATGGATAAATGATGGATTAATGGCGGTGTTTTTTCTCATTGTCGGGCTGGAAGTAAAACGGGAACTCATGGAAGGCTCGCTTGCAGGTCACGACAAAGCCATCTTTCCAGCCATTGCCGCGCTTGGAGGGATGCTGGTGCCAGCCTTGATCTATCTGCTGTTTAATGGCAATGATGAGATCACCCAACAAGGTTGGGCAATTCCCTGCGCAACAGATATTGCTTTTGCACTGGGGATCATGGCGTTGTTGGGGAAACGTGTTCCCACCGCATTAAAAGTATTTTTGCTTGCGCTGGCGATTATTGATGATTTAGGTGTCATCCTCATTATCGCTTTGTTCTATACCAAAACGGTATCTTTGACAGCATTAGGCTTGGCTACCGCCATGATTGGGCTACTGGTTTGGATGAATTGGAAAGGAATCGCTAAAACATCCGCTTATCTGATTGTTGGTACTGCTTTATGGGTGTGTATCTTGAAATCGGGCATTCATGCCACACTGGCTGGCGTTATTGTCGGGTTCTTGATCCCCCTTCGAGATAAAAAAGGTGAGTCACCTTCTGAAACGTTGGAGCATGAACTGCATTCATGGGTTGCTTATTTAATTCTGCCACTGTTTGCTTTTGCCAATGCCGGTATTTCATTACAGGGCGTCACAGTAGATGGCTTAACCAGTATATTGCCTATAGGCATTGCCCTTGGCCTGTTTATTGGCAAACCATTGGGTATTTTCCTGTTTAGCTGGATTTCGGTAACACTGGGAATGGCTAAATTGCCGGAAAAAATTGGCATGAGGCAAATTTTCGCTGTTTCCGTACTGTGTGGGATCGGTTTTACCATGTCTATTTTTATCTCAGGTCTGGCATTTGAAGGTCTCAATGACACCTTCAGTACTTATTCCCGCTTAGGGATATTGATAGGTTCTACAACCGCAGCCATTGTCGGTTATGGACTGCTAACCCTACTATTACCGAAGAAAAAAAACGTAGTCAAAAACAGATGAATAGACTAATTTAAGCACAAATACAGAAAGAATTTCCGAGGTAACTCATTCTCTTAATATTCGCGGCAAAACGTTTATAACTGCGATGCTGCGAATATTTTCATAGTCATAGAAAATAGCAATAGAAAAATAGGAAAACGCCATAATCTGGCGACCTGAAATGTATGGTCACGGCTGTTATACAGGTGTGAGCCGATACACAAGGATAAATATATGCGGATTTCACATTTAAATTTTAACCACCTCTATTATTTTTGGCACGTTTGCAAGGAAGGTTCTGTTGTGGGGGCAGCAGAAGCGCTCTACCTGACACCACAAACCATTACAGGGCAGATAAAAGCGTTGGAAGAGCGTCTGGGTGGGAAGTTATTCAAGCGGCAAGGAAGAGGTTTAGTCCCCTCAGAACTGGGGCAACTCATTTTCCGCTATGCGGATAAGATGTTTACACTCAGCCAGGAAATGATGGATATCGTGACTTACAGCCGAGAATCAAATCTGTTGTTTGATGTCGGGGTCGCTGATGCGCTGTCTAAACGTTTAGTGAGTAAAGTGCTGGAAACAACCGTTGTGGAGCACGAAAAAATCCACTTGCGTTGTTTTGAATCAACACATGAAATGCTGCTTGAACAACTTAGCCAGCATAAACTGGATATGATCCTATCCGATTGTCCAGTGGATTCCTCGCAACAGGAAGGCTTGTTTTCAGTGAAATTGGGGGAATGCAATATCAGTTTTTATTGCCGCCAGCCGATCCCAGAAAAGCCCTTTCCCGCCTGTTTGGAAGAGCGCCGTTTATTAATCCCAGGGCGCCGCTCTATGTTAGGCAGAAAGCTCCTGACGTGGATACGCAATAAAAATCTTGAAGTTGAGGTGCTGGGCGAATTTGATGATGCTGCTTTGATGAAAGCGTTTGGTCTGTATCACAACGCCATTTTCATTGCGCCTTCTTTCTACGCCAATGATATTTTTGCTGATAGTGATATTGTTGAGATAGGTCGGTTGGATACGGTGCAGGAAGAATATTACGTCATCTTTGCCGAGCGTATGATCCAGCATCCGGCAGTCCAGCGCGTGTGTAACAAAGACTTTTCTGCTTTGTTTAGCTCACCACCAAAAAGTCGTCCTGAAAAATTATATTAAATTATGCGATAAAACTAGCAGATACAAAAAAACCGGCTTAAAGCCGGTTTTTTTAGCATCATCAAAACCAATGATTACATGGCTTTGATTTGTGTTGCCAGAGCAGATTTATGACGTGCTGCTTTGTTTTTGTGGATCAGACCTTTGCAGGCGTGACGATCAACAATTGGTTGCATGTCATTGAATGCTTTCTGTGCAGCTTCTTTGTCGCCAGCAGCGATAGCCGCGTAGACTTTCTTGATAAAAGTGCGCACCATAGAACGACGGCTCGCATTGTGCTGACGGCGTTTCTCAGACTGTATGGCGCGTTTCTTAGCTGATTTGATATTAGCCAAGGTCCTACTCCCAAATATATTCTATCGAGGACAATTCAAAGGCCGAGGAATATGCCTGTTCAGCCTTCTTTTGTCAATGGATTTGTGCAAATAAGCGTCGTTGTACAGCGACGCTGGTTACGTTGTGATGGGGCGGGATTTTATCAGCTTACTCAGAGGGAATACAGTCTTTCGCAATAAAAAACTGAATGAATCACAGAGAAATGCGATAAATTAAATATTTTTCGGGCATCTGGCCTATTTTTATTGTATGAATCAGGTTATTAATTAAAACCCTTTGTGATCGTGGGTTAACCTTGCGCTTTGTACAAGGTATAATCCGGCAATTTCCACGGTATTGAGCCAGCTATGGAGCTAATTCGCGGTATACACAATATCCGGGCGCGTCACCATGGTTGCGTGCTGACGATTGGTAATTTTGATGGTGTCCATCGCGGGCATCAGGCTTTATTAAAACACTTGAAGCAAGAAGGGCAGCGTCTCGGATTACCGACAATGGTCATGATTTTCGAACCGCAGCCTCTGGAAGTTTTTGCGCCAGATAAAGCGCCAGCCCGCCTGACAAGGCTGAGAGATAAAATAAAGTATCTAGCCCAAAATGGCGTTGATTATCTGTTATGTGTGAAATTTGACAAACATTTTGCAGCCAACTCACCTGAAGCCTTTGTTTCACAGTTGCTCGTTGAAAAACTGGGGGTTAAATTTTTGGCAATAGGCGATGATTTCCGTTTTGGCAAAAATCGCCGCGGGGATTTCCACTATTTGCAGCAAGCAGGTAAACAATACCGTTTTGATGTCGCCAGCACAGACAGTTTTTGTGACAGCGGTCTTAGGATCAGCAGTACAGCCATTCGTCAGGCACTGCAAAGTGATGACCTGGCCTTGGCCGAAATATTACTGGGGCATCCTTACAGTATAAGTGGCAGAGTTGTTCACGGTAAGCAATTGGGACGCACCATCGGTTTTCCTACTGCTAACTTACCGTTGAAACGTCTGGTTGCGCCTGTTCTGGGTGTTTATGCTGTTGACGTCCATGGATTGGGCAATAACCCCCTACCGGGTGTTGCAAACATCGGCAATCGCCCTACCGTTGCGGGTCAAGGCCTGCAACTTGAAGTGCATTTGATTGATACCCAAATGGATCTGTATGGGCATCATATTGATGTGGTATTGCGCAAAAAATTGCGTAATGAGCAGCGATTTGCTTCGCTTGATGCGCTTAAACAGCAAATCGCAAATGATGTGGTTGCTGCAAGGAACTATCTCTTGCAGCAATCCAAGTCATGTATCTAGCGGAAAATTGGAACTGAGAATCGATAATGAGTGACTACAAAAACACCCTGAATTTACCGGAAACAGGGTTCCCTATGCGCGGGGATTTAGCGAAGCGCGAACCTGATATGTTGAAACGTTGGTACAAAGAAGGTTTGTATCAGGCAATTAGAAAAGCAAAATCTGGCAAGAAAACGTTCATTTTGCATGATGGCCCTCCCTATGCAAACGGCGATATTCATATTGGTCACTCAGTTAATAAAATTCTCAAAGATATTGTTATTAAGTCCAAAGGGCTGTCAGGCTTCGACTCGCCTTATATTCCAGGTTGGGACTGCCACGGTTTGCCGATTGAGCTTAAAGTTGAGCAGATTATCGGCAAACCAGGGGAAAAATTTTCCGCCGCTGAGTTCCGTGCTGAGTGCCGCAAGTATGCTATGACTCAGGTTGAAGCACAGAAAGCAGGCTTCAAACGTCTGGGTGTCCTGGGCGATTGGGATAAACCTTACCTGACCATGGACTTCAAAACAGAAGCCGACATCATTCGTACTCTCGGCCGCGTTATCAAAAATGGGCACTTGCTGAAAGGCGTAAAACCCGTTCACTGGTGTACTGATTGTGGTTCCTCCCTCGCCGAAGCGGAAGTGGAATACTACGATAAAACGTCCCCTTCCACCGACGTGCGCTTCGTGGCCGTTGATGCCGATGCCGTGTACGCCAAATTTGATGTACAACCACAAGGTCTGCCTGTTTCCTTAATTATCTGGACCACCACCCCGTGGACATTACCAGCAAACCGTGCGATTGCCCTGGGTGCCGAAATCACCTACCAATTGGTCAAAATCAATGACGAATGTATCATTCTGGCGGCTGAACTTGTCGAAAGTGTTATGCTGCGCGCGGGTATCACTGCATGGGAAGTTTTAGGTGATTGCCCGGGAGCCTATCTTGAACTGATGCGCTTTAGCCATCCATTCATGAGCTACGATGTTCCTGCTATCCTCGGTAATCACGTCACCCTTGAAGCCGGTACAGGGGCAGTTCATACCGCAGGTGGTCATGGCCCAGACGATTACGCTATCAGCTTAAAATATGGCCTTGAAATTGCTAACCCCGTTGGCCCGAATGGTTGCTATCTCTCCGGCACTTACCCTTCTCTGGATGGACAATTTGTCTTCAAAGCTAACGACATCATTGTTGAATTGCTGAAAGAGAAAGGCGCATTGCTGCATACGGCAAAAATTCAACACAGCTACCCGTGCTGCTGGCGCCACAAAAAACCGATTATCTTCCGTGCAACACCACAATGGTTCATCAGCATGGACAAAAAGGGTTTGCGCGAACAATCGCTGAAAGAGATCAAAGATGTTCAGTGGATACCTGGCTGGGGACAGGCACGTATCGAATCAATGGTAGAAAGCCGTCCAGACTGGTGTATCTCTCGCCAGCGTACATGGTGCGTGCCAATGTCTCTGTTCATTCATAAAGAGACCCAAGAGCTACATCCTCGCACCGTTGAATTGATTGAAGAAGTCGCCAAACGCGTTGAAGTCGATGGCATTCAAGCATGGTGGGATCTGGATGCAACAGAACTACTGGGTGATGAGTCCGTAAATTACACCAAAGCACCAGATACGCTGGATGTTTGGTTTGATTCAGGCAGTACCCATTCTTCGGTTGTAGATGCACGTCCAGAATTCAACGGCAATTCAGCCGATCTGTATCTGGAAGGTTCTGACCAGCACCGTGGCTGGTTTATGTCTTCACTGATGCTGTCCACTGCGATTAAAGGCAAAGCCCCTTACCGTCAGGTTCTGACTCATGGTTTTACCGTTGATGAACAAGGGCGTAAAATGTCCAAATCCATCGGCAATACCATCAGCCCGCAAGATGTGATGAACAAACTGGGCGCAGATATCCTGCGTTTATGGGTGGCAGCCACTGATTATACTGGCGAAATCGCTGTTTCTGACGAGATCTTGAAACGTTCGGCTGATGCTTACCGCCGTATCCGCAATACCGCCCGGTTCTTGCTGGCAAACCTGAACGGTTTCAACCCGGAAGAGCACATGGTAAAAGCAGAGGATATGGTGGTTCTGGATCGCTGGGCAGTCGGCCGTGCTCAGGCAGCACAGGCAGATATCCTCAAACACTATGAAGAGTATGATTTCCACTCAGTAGTTCAACGCTTGATGCAGTTCTGTTCTGTGGAGATGGGTTCGTTCTATCTGGATATCATCAAAGATCGCCAGTACACCGCGAAAAGTGACGGCCTTGCTCGTCGTAGCTGCCAGACTGCCCTGTACCATATCGCAGAAGCCCTGGTTCGCTGGATGATGCCGATCCTGTCGTTCACTGCCGATGAAATCTGGCATGAATTGCCCGGTAAACGTGCTCAATATGTCTTTACCGAAGAGTGGTATGACGGTCTGTTTGGTCTGGCAGATGGTGAAGATATGAACGATACTTTCTGGGCTGATCTGCTGGCAGTACGCGGCGAAGTGAACAAAGTTCTGGAACAGGCACGTGCCGATAAACATATCCGCAGTTCACTGGAAGCGGCTGTCACACTCTATGCCGATGAAGCTCTGGCGGAAAAACTCAACCAACTGTCCGATGAACTGCGTTTTGTCCTGCTGACCTCTCAGGTTGACGTTGCCGCTTATGCAGCCGCCGGTGAGGATGCGCAGCAAAGTGAAATTGCTGGCTTGAAAATCGCCTTGCGTAAAGCAGACGGAGAAAAATGTCCACGTTGCTGGCATTATGCTGAAAACGTGGGCTTGGTGGCGGAACATGCTGAACTTTGCGGCCGCTGTGTGACTAACGTTGCCGGTAACGGTGAAGAGCGTAAATTTGCCTGATGAGTACACCCATTTGTTCCACCGGACTTCGCTGGCTCTGGCTGGTTGTCGTGGTATTAATACTGGATTTGGGCAGCAAGCATTTCGTGTTGCAGCATTTCACGCTGTATGAATCCATGCCATTGATACCTTATTTCAATCTGACTTACGCCCAGAATTTAGGGGCAGCCTTTAGTTTTCTGGCTGATAAGGGCGGCTGGCAGCGTTGGTTCTTTGCATTGGTGGCTGTTGCCATCACAGTTATACTGCTGGTCATGATGTATCGTTCCCATGCCAGGCAAAAACTGAACAATATTGCCTACGCTTTGGTGATTGGTGGGGCATTGGGAAATTTGTTCGACAGGCTGGTTCATGGCTTTGTTGTCGATTTCATCGACTTTTATGTCGGAGAATGGCACTGGCCTACCTTTAATATTGCAGATTCTGCAATTTGCATCGGGGCAGCTCTCATTATCATAGAGAGCTTTATCAGCCCTGGTGACAAGGACAAGCAAGCGATCTCGAAAACTTAGTCATTGAAAGAATGATAATAAAACCAGCTCCGGCTTAGTTAACCGGGGCTGGTAACTTCGTCTATACCCAATAGGGGTATATTTGCAATCATTTTTTAAGTAAAAGGCTTGAGCAATATGTCAATGCAGGTGCAAACGCACAGTGCAGTTTTATTACATTTCACATTAAAGCTGGATGATGGCTCTATAGCAGACTCGACTTACAACCAAGGTAAACCCGCATTATTCCGCCTCGGTGATGGTAGTCTTTCTGCCCCACTGGAAGAGCAACTTCTTGGTTTGAAAGTCGGTGATAAACATCAATTTACTCTGGCTGGAGAAACTATTTTTGGCAAACACCACCCTGATTTAGTGCAATATTTCACTCCTCGTGATTTTTCCGATGCCGGTATCCCAGAAGTGGGAACCATCATGTTATTTACAGCCATGAACGGCAGTGAAATGCCAGGGTTTATCAAAGACGTGGCTGAAGGTTCCATTACTGTTGATTTTAACCATCCGCTGGCTGAACAAAACATCACTTTTGAGATTGAAGTGCTGGAAATTGACCCTCAGTTGGAAGAAAACCATGCAAATATTGCTGGCTAACCCTCGTGGTTTCTGTGCCGGTGTTGATCGTGCTATCAGCATCGTGGAACGCGCACTGGAATTGTACGGTGCCCCTATCTATGTTCGCCATGAAGTGGTGCATAACCGTTATGTGGTTGACAATCTCAGGAAGCGTGGCGCTATCTTCATTGAAGAAATTTCAGAAGTGCCTGATGGCGCTATTCTGATCTTCTCAGCCCACGGTGTTTCCCAAGCCATTCGTGCAGAAGCCCGCTCCCGTAACTTAACCATGCTGTTTGATGCAACCTGCCCATTAGTCACCAAAGTCCATATGGAAGTGGCAAGGGCGAGTCGCAAAGGCAAAGAGGCGATTTTAATCGGTCATGCCGGTCATCCCGAAGTAGAAGGCACCATGGGGCAATACAATAACCCCAACGGGGGGATGTATCTGGTGGAATCACCGGAAGATGTGTGGAAACTGCAAGTTAAAGATGAGAATAACCTCTGCTTTATGACCCAGACGACACTTTCTGTTGATGACACCTCAGAAGTGATTGATGCACTTAACGCAAGGTTTCCCAATATTGTCGGCCCACGCAAAGATGATATCTGCTATGCCACCACTAACCGTCAGGAAGCGGTACGTGATTTGGCATCAGGGGCTGATGTCGTGTTAGTTGTTGGTTCTAAAAACTCATCAAATTCAAATCGCCTGGCCGAACTCGCACAACGCGTAGGCAAGCCTGCTTATTTGATTGATTCAGCTAAGGATATCCAGGCAGAGTGGATCACTGGTGTGAACGCAGTGGGCGTCACTGCGGGGGCATCGGCCCCGGATATTTTGGTACAGCAGGTGATTGAACGCCTGAAAACGTTTGGCGCAGAAACAGTTAACGAACTGCATGGCAGAGAAGAAAATATCGTTTTTGAAGTACCAAAAGAGTTACGGGTTGAAGTGAAAGAGGTTAATTGAAGTAATTTTATTTAATTATCCCGCCATTCAAATATACACGATAAACTTCAAGTTTATCGTGTATATAAACCCTCATAAATCTACCTTACGCCCTTCATCTTTCAAGTTACTATTTTGTTAACTACGCAACGATAAATAAATTTTTTTTATAATTTCCAACATGATCCCTGTTTTTCTTATGACCACGCTATAAATCTGGCGCTGCCAGTCCTTGCCAGTTAAGCTGTAGAACAGTTTCCTTTGTCACCTCAATTAAAAATGATTTACAGAGAGGGCCTTATGGCTGATACAGATATTCGCGTTGCTATCGTCGGTGCTGGTGGGCGCATGGGACGCAATCTTATTCAGGCCGTCCAGCTGTTGGATGGTGTTACACTGGGTGCAGCATTAGAGCGCTCCGGCTCTTCATTGGTGGGAACCGATGCGGGAGAGCTGGCGGGGATCGGTAAAAACGGTGTGATGATTAATGATGATCTGCATCAAGTCATTGAACACTTTGATGTCCTGGTCGATTTTACGCGTCCTGAAGGCACATTAGCCTACCTCTCCATTTGTCGGCAATATCACAAATCCATGATCATCGGAACAACAGGTTTTGATGATGCCGGTAAACACGCGATTGCAGAAGCCTCCCGTGAAATCCCTATTGTTTTTGCGGCAAATTTTAGTGTTGGTGTCAATTTGGTACTAAAACTGCTGGAAAAAGCGGCCACAGTGATGGGGGAATATACCGACATCGAGATTATTGAAGCCCACCACCGCCATAAAGTGGATGCGCCGTCGGGAACCGCACTGGCAATGGGAGAGTCTATCGCTAATGCATTAGGCCGTGATCTCAAAACCTGCGCCGTTTATACCCGTGAAGGCCATACGGGAGAACGCGATCCTAAAAGCATTGGATTTGCCACCATCCGGGCAGGTGATATCGTTGGAGAGCATACCGCGATCTTTGCCGATCTCGGTGAACGTGTAGAGATAAGCCACAAAGCTTCAAGCCGCATGACCTTTGCTAATGGCGCTATTAAAGCAGCAATGTGGTTAACAGGGAGAAACAGTGGGCTTTATAATATGAAAGATGTACTGAGCCTTGACAAGATTTAATTTTATAAAGTCATAACCATATGTAATTACGCAATTATTTTATAAATAGTTGCGTAATAATGATATATAGGAAATATACCCATCAAAGAGCCAAATTAAGCACCATTTTCATAATAATAGTTAGCCTTTTTGTTGCTTTTTTCCCATAAACACAAAAAAAGCGCGATATTTTTGCTGTTCTTAAGTTTTCTCTCACCATAATCGTTTATCTGCTTCCACTTTCCTTATATTTTTTAGCTATATTTACTCAATATGAGACTGAGCGTTGTAAAAAAGCCAATAAAAATGCCATTTTTTGTAGACAACCCCCACTCTCATCATTAGAATGCGCGCAATTTGCCAAAATTTTGTCAAAAATCAGGATTGGCATTGATTTTAAGGATTAATTTTGAATTAATATGCATTGGATGCAACTAATTATTCATTTCGGAGGGCGTTTTGATTAAGTCAGCTATATTGGTTCTGGAAGATGGAACCCAATTTCACGGTCGCGCTATTGGTATAGAAGGTGTGGCTGTTGGAGAAGTGGTCTTCAATACCTCAATGACCGGATATCAAGAAATACTTACCGACCCTTCCTATTCCCGCCAAATTGTTACTCTTACTTATCCCCATATTGGTAATGTCGGCATCAATGCCGCAGATGAAGAATCCCCCGCCATTCAAGCCCAAGGCTTAGTTATTCGTGATTTACCCTTAGTGACCAGCAATTTCCGCAGTGAAGAAAACCTGTCTGATTACCTGAAACGTCACAATATTGTCGCTATCGCAGATATCGATACACGCAAGCTAACCCGTCTGTTAAGAGAAAAAGGGGCACAGAACGGCTGTATCATTGCAGGTAATGAGGCGGATGCCGAAGTTGCGCGGGAAAAAGCACAAGCGTTCCCAGGCCTGAAAGGCATGGATTTGGCAAAAGAAGTCACGACGGCACAATCTTATCAATGGGTACAAGGAAGCTGGACGTTAGCGGATGGGCTACCCGAAGCGCGTAAAGAGCAAGAATTGCCTTACCACATTGTGGCCTATGATTTTGGGGTGAAGCGCAACATCCTGCGTATGCTGGTCGATCGTGGCTGCCGCGTTACCGTAGTACCGGCAAAAACGCCCGCCGATGAAGTCCTGAAAATGGCACCGGATGGTATTTTCCTGTCTAATGGACCGGGTGATCCAGAGCCATGTGACTATGCTATCGAAGCGATTAAAACCTTCCTGGATACCGAAATTCCTGTATTTGGCATCTGCTTAGGGCACCAGTTGCTGGCGCTGGCCAGTGGTGCAAAAACCGTGAAAATGAAGTTTGGTCATCACGGTGGCAACCATCCCGTCAAAGATCTGGATCGCAATGTTGTCATGATCACTGCACAGAACCACGGTTTTGCTGTTGATGAAAGCTCACTGCCTGCCAATCTGCGTGTAACGCATAAATCACTCTTTGATGGCACCTTGCAAGGCATTCATCGTACTGACAAACCCGCATTCAGTTTTCAGGGACACCCTGAAGCCAGCCCGGGTCCACATGAAGCCGCTTCACTATTCGATCATTTTATCGAGTTAATTGAGCAATATCGTCAGGCAAACGTTCAGAACACCAAATAATCAGGAGAAGAAGAAAAATGGCAAAACGTACTGATATTAAAAGTATCCTGATCTTAGGTGCTGGCCCTATTGTTATCGGCCAGGCTTGTGAATTTGACTACTCTGGCGCACAGGCTTGTAAGGCACTGCGGGAAGAAGGTTATCGTGTCATTCTGGTCAACTCGAACCCGGCCACGATAATGACCGATCCTGAAATGGCTGATGCGACTTATATCGAGCCGATCCATTGGGAAGTGGTACGCAAAATTATTGAAAAAGAGCGCCCGGATGCCATTTTGCCAACCATGGGCGGGCAAACGGCACTCAACTGTGCATTGGAACTGGAGCGTCAAGGCGTACTGCAAGAATTTGACGTCACCATGATTGGTGCTACCGCTGATGCCATTGATAAGGCAGAAGATCGCCAGCGTTTTGACAAGGCGATGAAAAAAATCGGTCTGGACACCGCACGTTCTGGTATTGCCCACACGATGGAAGAAGCGCTGGCGGTCGCCGAAGAAGTCGGTTTCCCTTGTATTATCCGCCCCTCTTTTACCATGGGTGGAAGTGGTGGTGGGATCGCCTACAACCGGGAAGGGTTCGAAGAAATCTGCGAACGCGGCTTAGACCTCTCTCCAACCAACGAATTGCTGATCGATGAATCCCTGATTGGCTGGAAAGAGTATGAAATGGAGGTGGTGCGGGACAAAAACGATAACTGCATTATCATCTGCGCCATTGAAAACTTCGATCCCATGGGTATCCATACCGGTGACTCCATCACCGTAGCGCCAGCACAGACACTGACCGACAAAGAATACCAAATCATGCGTAACGCTTCGATGGAAGTATTACGTGAAATTGGTGTAGAAACCGGTGGTTCAAACGTTCAGTTCGCAGTGAACCCGAAAAATGGCCGCCTGATCGTCATTGAAATGAACCCACGAGTCTCCCGTTCATCCGCACTGGCTTCCAAGGCAACAGGTTTCCCAATCGCAAAAATCGCCGCAAAACTGGCGGTCGGTTATACCCTTGATGAATTGATGAACGACATCACGGGAGGACGTACTCCAGCCTCTTTCGAACCTTCCATCGATTATGTTGTGACGAAAATTCCTCGCTTCAACTTTGAGAAATTTGCTGGCAGCAATGACCGCCTGACCACCCAGATGAAATCTGTTGGTGAAGTGATGGCGATTGGCCGTACTTTCCAGGAATCCATGCAGAAAGCCCTGCGCGGTCTGGAAGTCGGCGCAACCGGATTTGATCCTCAAGTCAATCTGGATGATCCACAATCCCTGACCAAAATCCGCAGTGAATTGAAAAATGCCGGGGCTGAACGCATTTGGTATATCGCCGATGCTTTCCGCGCGGGCCTGTCTGTTGATGGACTCTTCAACCTGACCAATATCGACCGCTGGTTCCTGGTGCAAATTGAAGAGTTGATTCGTCTGGAAGAACAAGTTGCAGAACAAGGTATTAACGGACTGACCTCTGATTTCTTGCGTCATCTGAAACGCAAAGGTTTTGCTGATGCGCGGCTGGCGAAACTGGTGGGTGTCTCCGGTAAAGAGATCCGTAAGTTACGCTATGACTACAACTTATATCCAGTCTACAAGCGGGTTGATACCTGTGCGGCAGAGTTCTCTACTGATACTGCTTACATGTACTCCACATACGAAGACGAATGTGAATCCAACCCGAACAATGACAAACCAAAAATCATGGTATTGGGCGGAGGCCCGAACCGCATCGGACAAGGTATTGAGTTCGATTACTGCTGTGTACATGCTTCGCTGGCACTGCGTGAAGACGGTTTTGAGACCATCATGGTGAACTGTAACCCTGAAACGGTTTCTACCGATTATGACACGTCCGATCGTCTTTACTTTGAACCTGTGACACTGGAAGACGTGCTGGAAATTGTGCGGGTTGAACAACCCAAAGGGGTTATCGTGCAATATGGCGGCCAGACACCACTGAAACTGGCTCGTGAACTGGAAGCGGAGGGTGTCCCTATTATCGGCACCAGCCCTGATGCCATTGATCGTGCAGAAGACCGCGAGCGTTTCCAGCAAGCGGTTAATCGTCTTGGCCTGAAACAACCCGCCAATGCCACGGTATCCACTATCGAGCTGGCGGTTGAAAAAGGGAATGAGATTGGTTATCCGCTGGTCGTTCGTCCATCGTATGTGCTGGGCGGGCGTGCAATGGAAATCGTATACGACGAGTCAGACTTGCGCCGTTACTTCCAGACTGCGGTTAGCGTATCCAACGATGCGCCCGTCCTGCTGGATCGCTTCCTTGATGATGCTGTTGAAGTTGATGTGGATGCTATCTGTGATGGTGAACGTGTCCTGATTGGCGGCATTATGGAACATATCGAGCAAGCGGGTGTTCACTCCGGTGACTCAGCCTGTTCTTTGCCGGCTTATACCCTGAGCAAAGAAATTCAGGATGTGATGCGCCAGCAAGTTGAAAAACTGGCCTTTGAACTGCGTGTCCGTGGCCTGATGAACGTCCAGTTTGCGGTGAAAGACAACGAAGTTTATCTGATTGAAGTGAACCCACGCGCAGCACGTACCGTCCCCTTTGTTTCCAAAGCAACGGGGATGCCACTGGCAAAAATAGCGGCACGTGTGATGGCAGGCCAGTCTCTGCTTGAGCAAGGGACAATTGAAGAGATTATTCCACCTTACTACTCCGTCAAAGAGGTGGTACTGCCATTCAATAAATTCCCAGGCGTTGACCCCATTCTGGGACCCGAAATGCGTTCTACCGGTGAAGTCATGGGGGTTGGCCGGACGTTTGCCGAAGCTTTTTCAAAAGCAATGTTAGGCAGTAATTCGACCCTGCGCAAAAAAGGCCGGGCACTACTGTCTGTACGCGAAGGGGATAAAGAGCGGGTTGTCGATTTGGCGGCTAAGTTACTTAAACACGGCTTTGAATTGGATGCGACTCACGGTACAGCAATTGTGCTGGGTGAAGCAGGGATCAACCCGCGTTTGGTGAATAAGGTTCATGAAGGACGTCCACATATTCAGGACAGAATCAAAAACGGTGAATATGACTATATCGTTAATACCACCGCAGGCCGCCAGGCGATTGAGGATTCAAAACTGCTGCGTCGCAGCGCACTGCAATATAAAGTGCACTATGACACAACCTTGAATGGCGGTTTTGCAACGACCATGGCACTTAGCGCAGATCCGACTGAGCAGGTTATTTCGGTACAGGAAATGCACGCCAAGATTGCCAAATAGAGATTACCCTACCCAATAAAATACCGCCATTTTTGGCGGTATTTTTTAAAAAAAGCAAAGCCATTCCTGAATTGGAATGGCTGCTATCACTATAAGATAAGTGTTACAAACCCAATATTGTTTCTGCTACACAGGTATATTGATTATTCATATGAACCTTAGGGGGCATAAAACAATCCTCTAAAAACCAGTTTGCGGGCGTTTCCAGGGCAATAGAAATAGCGACCAAATGCTCCAGACTGATTTTATTGGTTCCGCGTTCATAACGTGACAATTGCTGATGACTCACCCCTATTTTGTCTGCCAGCTCTGCTGCTGTCACTCCAATTTCTTTTCTTTTCATTTGGATTCTTTTTCCTACCAGCATACTGACTTGCATAATCTCTTTACTCTCAATTTATAAATAAGTTAAATAAACTATTGCTGTACCTTCATATTTTCCGGCTTTCGGTGGTGTTAATGTGTGCAATACTGACGTCAGTGTGAAATCTTTGACCGCATTCTTTCCGTCAGCAACAACATTCACGCCATTTGCTGCATTTTGGTTATTAATTTGCAATGTCGAATATATTTGCTTATCGGAATCGAGATAAATTCTGTCTTCATCATTGGTTGATCTGGCATACAACATAATCTTGTTGCTACCAACAGCACATTCAAATGTACCGTTAATTGTGCGGGTAGCATTATTCACATCTGCCGCAGTTAATTCCCCATAAGCAATTTCAGAAGGTAATTCAATTCGACAACTTTGATTAGGGGGCGGCATTTTATTGCAAGTGGAATTGGGGAATTGTTGAGCATGACCGTATCCCGAAGCTATCTTCGTTGTATAAAACAAACCGATACAATCCGCCTCTGTACTTATGATGGTAAATGTTACTCGTTTAGGAATGCCAAATTTGCGTTTATAAGCTCGCATAACGTCAGCGGTTGTCCGATAATTACCTGCATTCAAACATACCCTTGCATCATTGCAAGAGCCGTGCATTCCCGGCTGATACCCATTCTTATACATCACATCTGGGCCAACATAGCATGTGGTATTTCCATAGCAAGGATTCGGTATCCCTTCTTCCTCAGTCCATGCAATAATTTCCATGGTTGTGACAGCCTGGTTACCTGATGGAACCATATTAACCGGCATAACATAAGCCCCACCATAAACATGCGTGGTACTGGCTAAAAACAACAGGGCTGCTAGCTTCAACAACGATTTTTTAATATGGCGCATAACTTATTTTCCAATAACATCAAACTCTGACTAAAGATCGTGGATGAAAAACCAGTCAGCATGACTAGTCGTAATTAACTTCAAACGTTGCGACAGCAGTAAATGAACCAAAACCCATATTTTTCTCTTGAATAGCACGGGGGGTGGCTTGTATATATGCCTGGAATGGAATCACATTATTTTGACTATCGGCTAATAACGGGAATTCACTGGTTTTATTAAACGGCATCGGCGTACCATCAATTTTTTCCATACCGATGGCAACACCACGAATACGCCCGTCAGATCGAATTGCCAACAGCCCCGGCAGCTCTTCGCTTTGCTCTCCTAAAAACTTGATTTTAAGTCGCTTTGTTATACGTGGGTCACAATCGTCTAAATACAGCTTAAATTGCTTGCCTTTTGTCCGATGTTGCAGATAAAGATCACGGTTAAGAATATTGCCAAAATCCACTTCTATATTTTGATTTTCTGTCTTAATCGAACAAGCAGGAGCAAGTACAGTTAACGTAATCCTGACATCCTGACGTAAATTATCCCGTGCATACGCACTTTGCTGGCTACCCACACCAAAAAGAAACAGCATCGGCAATACATATCTGGATAATCTGATGCTTAACGGATTCATTATTATTTACCCTACGGTTATCCAACCAGTTACCAAAAAAACTCACTATATTCCGGCTAATTCTGTCTTGATGCTCCACCAACACCTTGATTGATGGAACATCATCTGTACAACTTAAATCAGCTTCCATCAGTGACAGCTTTTGTCACTGCGCAGGTATTGCCACTACAGTTAAATATTAATTGTGGTCGCCCACCATAATCATTGACATAAGTCAGTATCGGCGTATTGCCTAAGGCGTTAGCGGTTCCTCCCAGTTTTTCACTACTTCTGGGTGCCAACATCAGCGGCTCAAACCCCCCGACACTTTTACCGTTCACTTTGTTCGATGCTTCTGAAATCGTGACGTAATAAGGTGTTGGGTTATTCACCACATATTGACTGCCTTCGCGGGTTAAGGTGAGTTTTTCCTGCCACGGGTTATCAAGATCAATACGGCGTGCAATCACCGCTTCCGGGCGATAGAACAGTTTGACCCGCGTCTGTAAAGCGATTTGCAGCACATTGGATTTTTCACTGCGAGGGGGGATCTCACGAATATTGAAATAGAACAGACTTTCCCGATCTTGTGGCAATTGAGCTATCGTTGGTAGTGTCTGAATTTTGATTTGGCTCTTTGCGCCAGCTTCAACACGCTGTACTGGTGGAACAATCACAAGCGGGCCGTTGATCTTATTCCCCTTCTCATCTTCAAGCCACGCCTGTGCCAAATAAGGCAAATCAAGATGCTGATTTTCAATATTCAGACTGACGGATTTGGTATTTCCATTAAAAATCACCCGAGTACGATCCAACGCTATCGCTGCCATTGCCTGATGAATGGATGTCAAACAGGTTACCGTCATGGTGGCTATCATTAGAATATTTTTCAGTTTCATAATGTCATTTGCTCATGCTCAAAAGAGATTCATATATTGATATTTCTGCACTGGCTAATCGCCATACTTTTCAGTCCAAACAGATATAATACACTATTAAATAACGATTTTTTGGATAGTTTAATGACAATTTACTTACCATCACCTGTTAAAAACCGGCAAGGAAGTAAAAGTGAAGTTAACGATTCTGATGTTATTTCATCTGGCACCGTCATTTCACACTGAGCACCACCATCCCAATGGACTTGCAGTTTTTCACCCTGATTTATTCCACTCAGATAAACATATCCGTCATCACTGACAATCCCGATTTCACGTTGGGCACTATTCATGACTGATGCACCAAACGGCGGGGATGAACCGTCAGATAACCTGATAATTACCATCGCTTTACTACCTGATATCACCTGGAATTTACGATAACCAATCGCGCCTTCTGTTAATGTTGCCTGCTGAACAGAACGCAGTGCCTCTACATCATCTGGCAAGTTATCTAAGTCAATATTTGCTCTGTTGCGATAGTAGTTGTTCACATCGGCCAGCACCGCTTTACCAAAGTAGTTGGTATGCACCGCTGAACCAAATCCCCGGACAGGCACATTGCTAACCCCTTCTGTATCTACCATCAAGCGCGTTGCGCCAGACATATTAGTACGGTGCAGTGCAGCCCCTTTTGCCGTTACAGTCACCCCACCTTGCAGGCCAAGGGCTGCCGTCGTATTGCCACCATCCCGATAACTGGCACTGGCCGTAAGCAACGTCTGGTCACCATAATGGTTGTAATAACCGTCAACCGATGCCCTGCCATCGATACTCGTGCCCACTGCAACACGATAGTTATTGCGATCATCAATACGGTCAAAATAACCCACTGTATGCGCATTGCCCTGACGATTAACCAACCCGTTGTAGCTGACAGTGCCACTTTCTCCCCACGGAATGGAAAGATTCAGATACATGCCATCATCTTTTTTATTGTCAAAATTGTTACGATAGGCTGACAGATTGACGCTGATATTTTTATAACGCCCAATATCAAAATACTTGGATAAGGAAATGTTATAGCGATCGTTTGTTGGCCGATTCCAATAAGTTTGATGGCTATAATTGAGATAGGCACTTAAGCCAATATCGGTAAATTGTTTGTTGAAAGTAATGGTATACATCTCTTTACCGCTATTGGAAGAAACGCTGCGATAGCGGCGATCGATATACTGCCCCATATTCATGAAATCGCGCTCAGAAAAACGATATCCGGCAAACGTCACCTGACTGTGATATTGATCAAAACGTTTCGAATAACTGAGACGATAAGATCCACCGGTCAGATTTTTGTTTTCTCCCGGTAATCTTGCCCTTGATTCCGTGACATCAAACGACAGTGCACCAAACATCATCAAGTCGCGGCCGATCCCCAGTGACAAAGCGTTATAATCTCCTGCGGCTAAGAGACCGCCATACAGCGACCAACCGCTGTTAATTCCCCACGAGAATTCACCCATGCCGAATGCAGGCCCTTCACGACGGTGCTTATCATTCGTGGACTGACCACCAACAAATTTATACTGTACGCGTCCGGGGCGGGTCAGATAAGGGATCGTCGCAGTATTAACCTGAAACTCTTGCACACCACCGTCTTGCTCTTCAACTCTGACATCCAGCGTTCCTACCACCGCATCGCTCAGATCCTGAATACGGAATGGGCCAGAAGCGACCTGAGTTTCATACAGCACTCTCCCCTGTTGTCTGACCGTTACCTTGGCATTAGTCCGTGCTACCCCTGTGACTTCAGGCGCATATCCACGTAAATTCGGGGGCAACATATTTTCATCAGTCACTAAACTGACCCCCGTATAGCGGAAGCTATCGAAAATGTTGGAATTGAGGTAATCCTCACCCAATGTCAATTTCGCTTCCAGGCGGGGGATCGCACGATACATGTAGTAACGGCTCCAATCCCAATCACGCTCTCTTCCACCAGAAGAGCCTGATTTATCGCCACTTTGGTTTTTGAAACGGTTATATTTGGCCTGCCAATCAGCCCGCAAACGCCACTCCCCCGCATTCATACCCGCTGTTCCGATGGCGCTGATTTGTTGGCTGCTACTCCCGTGAACGGGTCTGGAGGTTTGTGCGTTAATGTTATAATCAAACAGTAATCCGGGTATCCCATTATCCCAACGAGCAGGAGGGTCCCAATCCGGTAAGTCATATTCCAGATAAATTTTAGGTATGATTAAATAAAGCGTATAAGTAGCGAGATCACCTCTGGCTGACATACCTGGTAACGTATTGAGATCAAGACATTTGCCTTCATTCTGCCAACCTAATTTTTCTACCCACTGTTGTTTCAGTGCGATTTGTTTCACCAATTCAGGGGAGATGCAGGCTTCACTGTCTGTTGGTTCATCAGGCGGTGCAATGAAATCGATAGAATAGGTATCCGAAAGCTCATGCTGATTCATCCGAACACTCATCATATAGTTACCCGGCATGATGTAACCTGCACGTGCAAATTTATCCAAATCAATATTGGCACGTTCATTGACATCCAGTGCACCAATATTGAATTCAATTGATGATCGGGAATGAGCTGTCTGAATACCAGACAATGCAAACAATATAAGAGCAAAAAGAGGATTAATTCCGAATAGTAAGTGCTCTGTTTTTATTTTATTAGCTGTTCTTTTTTGATTAATCACATTATTTCTATTAACGATATTTTTTCTATTACTGCTTGTCTTTTTATTACTGATTATTTTTCTATAATCAGATAAAAAATTATGATTCATAGCATCTGAAAACAAAACCATAGCATCCTCTGAACAATGAATCGTTAATCATCCAGTTTGAATTTAGCCGCTACCTGACGCGACCAAGTCTGTAAGCGCACAGGCGTTCTTACCTCATACATGGCGTCATTAAAGTTCATCGATCTAAAATGAGGACCCTGACCGATACTGAGGTTGCAGAGATAGCCACATGTCCTGCCTAACCGTAATATATTAAGTGCTCTGTTTGTGCTTCACTTATTAAATAAAAAAAGGGTATTTCAATTTACCACTACAGGGATCACTTTGTTAATGACACAATCTGCTTACTCAATCATGAATAATATTGACCTGCATCAATAAAACAGATCTTGTTACAGAATATTGTAGCCATACCTTACTTACACGCACTATCCCAGAAATACCCTAAATATATTATCAGGAAAATCGAGGTGAACAATTAAAGTGAGTTTCCTGATATTCAAGCATTAAAAATGATCAGATAGCTTGCAATATTATTGGTAGCTTAAAGTAAAGTTTGCGATCGCTGTGAAATCACCTGCTACGACTTTCACAGGCGTTGCACCTTCTTCTCCAGCCTGACTTGTCAGACCTTTCAGGTGTGCGGCGAAATTCAGATCGTTGTTGCCATCATGGATAGACATGCTGTCTGACGCTGTACCCAAAGGAATGACTTTGTTGCCATGGTTAGTGATTGCGATTGCTGCACCTTGTGCTGTGCCTTCAATAGCCAGCAAACCTTTCTCAGAAGCTTCCGCACCAGTAAAGGTGGTTATCACACCTGATTTAGTCCCAAGAGTACAACCTTCTAATTCAATTTTGAAAGATTTAGAGGCTGAACGGCCACCATCTTTCAGAGCATTACTGGAAACGGCACCCATATCAACTTCAACATTGGTGTTTTTGATTGAGCAAGGCGCATCAATGATAGACCCTCTGAATTTAACTGTACCGTTACCTTCAGTGGGTGCTGCACTTGCAGCGCCAGCAGTCAAAGCTACACCAAAACCTAAAACCATCGCCAATTTGTTAAGTTTCATAATTTAACTTATTCCTTTAATAAAAAAGTAGATATTTATAGCCAAAGGGAAGCCGAAGCACAGAAATTAATTTCTGATACTTAGACTAATGATTATTTAGTTTTTTGACTAAAATCATAACCTGTCAAAATAAACCAAACCGGCAATATCATTCTACATAATAAACCCTAAGTCAAATTTCAGATGATAAAACCGCCTATGCTCCTTAACATCATATGAAATATGAATTTTTGCAAAAACTTGCGGATTATGAGTAGTATATTTTACTAATAATTTTTTAATTTTGGGGTATTCCCCTGAGTTATATCGAGCAATGTTTAGTAATTTAGCATCTTAATTTGTGTTGTTTTATTGCTCTGTTTTATCCTCCTGAAAGACAGGCGCATTTTATTATCCCGTTATAACCATAACAATTGGTTTTTATTGTCATGATTATCTTCAATGTCAATATAAAATAAGGATATTTATCTAAACAACATAATTACCAAGCTAATTGTTAATTGAAAATATCACTTAAAAAAATCGTTCAAATATTATTAAGTTTATTATTTTTCATTCATTTTCCAGTCAAATTGAGAGAAAAGAAAATACCGATTAAATAAATAACTAAAAACTGTTCTTAATAATAGATATCAATTGGCCTGTAATTTATAAAAAAAACCCTTTCCAATAATGGAAAGGGTCTGTAATTTTTTAATGAAAGACTAAAACTATTTACGCTTTTTTAATTATCACCCATCAGGATGGATTCAAGCGCAATCTCGATCATGTCATTAAATGTATTTTGGCGCTCTTCAGCCGTGGTTTGCTCACCAGTACGGATATGGTCAGACACAGTACAAATCGCTAGCGCTTTTGCGCCAAATTCAGCAGCGACACCGTAGATCCCCGCTGCTTCCATTTCAACACCCAGAATGCCGTATTTTTCCATTACGTCGAACATTTGAGGATCTGGCGTATAAAACAGATCGGCAGAGAAGATATTACCGACACGCACGTTGACATCCTTTGCCTTTGCCGCATCAACTGCATGACGAACCAGATCAAAGTCAGCAATAGCAGCGAAGTCGTGATCTTTAAAACGCAGGCGGTTCACTTTGGAATCGGTACATGCCCCCATGCCAATCACTACATCACGGATTTTAACGTCTTTGCTAACCGCACCGCAGGAACCGATACGGATGATTTTTTTAACACCAAATTCAGTGATCAGCTCTTTGGCATAGATAGAACAGGATGGGATACCCATTCCATGCCCCATAACAGAGATGCGGCGGCCTTTGTAAGTACCAGTGAAACCCAGCATACCGCGAACATTGTTAACCTGACGAGCATCTTCCAGAAAAGTTTCCGCAATGTATTTTGCACGCAGTGGGTCACCAGGCATCAAAACAACATCAGCAAAATCGCCCATCTCAGCATTAATATGTGGGGTGGCCATAAATTTATTTCCTTGTTTTTATTACGTATCAAAATAGATGAAAATGGGGAGATCCAGAGATCTCCGTCCAAAATTAAAACATCGCTTTACCATAATCCATGGGGGTCAGATCGAAGTATTTTGCGACTGTCTGCCCCATGTCGGCGAACGTTTCACGATGGCCTAATGAACCTGGTTTGACTTGAGGTCCGTAAACCAAAACCGGAACATGTTCACGGGTGTGATCTGTTCCCGCCCAAGTTGGGTCACAGCCATGGTCAGCCGTCAGGATCAGAATGTCATCTTCTTTAACCAATTTCAGCATTTCTGGTAAACGACGGTCAAACAATTCCAGGGCTGCCGCGTAACCAGCGACATCACGGCGGTGACCGTAGGAAGAATCAAAATCAACAAAGTTGGTAAATACGATGGTGTTATCGCCCGCCTGCTCCATTTCAATCAGCGAAGCATCAAACAGGGCATCAATGCCTGTCGCTTTGACCTTTTTGGTGATCCCGACATTCGCGTAAATATCTGCAATTTTGCCAATGGAAACCACTTCACCCTGCTTTTCATCCAGTAGTTTTTTCAGGACAGTGGGGGCGGGCGGCTCAACGGCCAAGTCATGACGGTTGCCGGTACGCTGGAAATTCCCGGCTTTATCACCCACAAATGGACGGGCAATCACGCGACCAATGTTATAGTCACCAATATTCAACTCTTCACGCGCAATTTCACACAGCTCATACAAGCGATCCAAACCAAATGTCTCTTCATGGCAAGCAATCTGGAAAACAGAATCCGCAGAGGTATAGAAAATCGGTTGACCGGTTTTCATATGCTCTTCGCCTAATTTGTCCAGAATAACCGTACCGGAAGAGTGACAGTTCCCCAGATAACCCGGCAGATCCGCGCGTTCGACCAGTTTATCCAGCAATGCCTGTGGGAAGCTGTTTTCTTCGTCACGGAAATACCCCCAGTCAAACAGAACCGGAACGCCTGCAATTTCCCAGTGTCCTGACGGCGTGTCTTTACCAGAAGAAAGCTCACTCGCGTAACCATAAGCGCCAATAATTTCGGCCTCTTTATCCAGGCCAATCGGGAACGTTCCGCAAGACTCTTCTGCTGCCTTGCCCAATCCCAGACGACTCAGGTTTGGCAAATGTAGTGGTCCCTTACGGCCAATATCAGCCTCACCACGGGCACAGTGTTCTGCTATATGACCCAAAGTGTTAGATCCCTTATCACCAAACTTTTCAGCATCAGCAGTTGCACCGATACCAAAGGAATCCAATACCATGATGAATGTACGTTTCATAATTTTCTCCTGCGTCAATTCACGCTATCAATGCGGAAACTGCCAGCTATTAAAATCAATTTCAATGCTTGTATGATTTATCCACGGATATAACGATAAACCATCGGTGTGGTGGCTTGTGTCCCGCTTTCCTTAAAAACTGTTTCCTTATCCTTCAAAACAAGCGCCTTACGTACTGCTTCTGCGGCGTCATGCCAGGTATGCTCACTATTGGCATGAATCATTGCCAAGGGAGTATCCGCATTCACGTTTGTACCTAGCGCAACGATATCACTTAGCCCCACACTGTAATTAATGGGATCTGTCGCTTTACGACGTCCTCCGCCCAATGCAACCACTGACATTCCTAAGACACGGGTATCCATTTCTGCAACAATGCAATTTTTTCCCGCTAACATCTGTTCAGCTAACACCTCGCCAGCCAATACTGGCTTGACAAATTCCGCTGTCGGGAGGTAGCGGGAGTAATTTTCAACAAAATCAGTCGGCCCTTTCTGCGCTGCCACCATGCGACCAAATGTTTCCGCCGCCCTGCCACTGTCCAGTGCAGCTTGTAATTTATGGTATGCATCGTCACGATCAATAGCCAAATTACCTGACACCAGCATTTCAGCAGATAATGCCATGGTAACGTCAAACAACCGAGGGTTACGGTATTCTCCGGTCAGGAATTGGACAGCTTCACGCACTTCCAACGCATTACCCGCGCTGGATGCCAAAACTTGATTCATATCCGTCAAGAGTGCCGTAGTCTTACATCCCGCCCCATTGGCGACTTCAACGATAGCTTCGGCCAGCCGTTCCGATTGTTCGTAGGTCGGCATAAATGCCCCAGAACCCACTTTCACATCCATGACTAAAGCATCCAGCCCTTCGGCTAATTTCTTACCCAAGATAGAGGCGGTAATCAAAGGGATAGAATCAACGGTCGCCGTAATATCACGCGTCGCATAAAAGCGTTTATCCGCCGGTGCCAGCGAATTTGTCTGTCCGATAATGGCAATACCGACATTGCGAATAATCTCGCGGAAACGGTACTCATCAGGGAAAATATCAAAACCGGGAATGGATTCTAATTTATCCAGCGTTCCTCCGGTATGCCCCAAGCCACGTCCCGATATCATCGGTACATATCCCCCGCAAGCCGCTACCATTGGACCCAGCATCAGGGAAGTGACATCGCCCACACCGCCCGTCGAGTGTTTATCGACAATCGGGCCGGGTAAATTCAATGTCTTCCAGTCTAAAACCGTACCAGAATCACGCACCGCTAAAGTCAGTGCGACACGTTCTTCCATCGTCATGTCATGGAAATAGATAGTCATTGCCAGTGCAGCAATCTGCCCTTCGGAAACCGTATTATCACGGACACCGTTAATAAAGAAGCGGATCTCTTCTTCATTCAGTGGATGACCATCACGTTTTTTGCGGATAATTTCCTGTGCCAGAAACAAAGCTACCTCCCAATCATTATCACCTGAAAAGAATGGCAGTTATGCACACTATCTTAGCGTGTGTGCAGTGAGTGATTATTGATCTCAATAACCCCTACTTTGCTTTTGACTCTGGTGTCCAAGCGTTGTCAACAAACTGCCCAACAAACTGGACGCCCCAAAACGGAAATGACGGGAATCAACCCATTGATTTCCCATAATACGTTCTGCCAACGCCAAATATTGTGCCGCTTCTTCGCTGGTACGCACACCGCCCGCCGGTTTAAAACCAACGCGATCACCTACGCTCATATCACGGATCACACTCAGCATAATTTCGGCACTTTCCAGCGTCGCATTAACGGGAACCTTACCCGTTGAAGTTTTGATGAAATCCGCTCCCGCCTTAATGGAAATTTCAGATGCCTTGCGAATCAAAGCCGCTTCTTTTAATTCCCCCGTTTCAATGATGACTTTTAGCCAGACGCCGGATTCAGTACAGGCCGTTTTACAGGCTGTTACCAAATCAAAACCAATCTGCTCATTACCGGCCATCAGTGCACGATAAGGAAAAACAACATCCACTTCATCAGCACCATAAGCTATGGCAGCACGCGTTTCAGCCAGTGCAATGTCGATATCATCATTGCCATGTGGGAAATTAGTCACCGTGGCAATGCGGATATCAGGGGTTCCCTGTTCGCGTAATACGTTACGTGCCACGGGAATAAAACGTGGATAGATGCAGATAGCTGCCGTCTTTCCGGCAGGGCTGTTTGCCTGACGACAAAGTGCGGCCACTTTCTCATCTGTATCATCATCATTAAGTGTAGTTAAATCCATCAAACTCAGCGCCAGTTGAGCGGCGGCAGTTAAATCGGTCATAAAACTCTCCAACGGTATGATTATCGTCACTGAATCAGACAACAGACTTAAAACAAATACAGGTGAGAAATCTCACCTGCATTCAATTTGATATATACCAATCTAACTTCAAGATGCGTGTTATATTTCCCCGCTGCGCGGGGAAATATAAGGCCTCGCGTCGTCTTGCGGATTGCTACTTGAAGTTTATCGAGTATAGACTTCCTGTGTCTTACAACGAAAAGAAGAATCCGGCAATGGTTGCACTCATCAAGTTAGAAAGTGAACCCGCCAAGACGGCTTTAAAACCGAAACGGGCAATATCACCGCGACGATTTGGAGCCATACCACCTAAGCCGCCCAGAAGGATCGCAACAGAAGACAGGTTGGCGAAACCACACAGCGCAAAAGAGATAATGGCTTTAGTATGGCCGGAAAGTACTTGCAGCCCCGCAGCCTGAACAGCATCATCGGCTTGCAGGTATTCACTAAAGTTCATGAATGCCACGAATTCGTTAACAACTAATTTCTGCCCGATGAAAGAACCCGCAATTGTTGCCTCATTCCACGGAATACCGATCAGGTAGGCAATGGGTGCAAAAACCCAACCCAAAACCAATTCCATCGATAATTGAGGATAATCAAACCAGCCGCCGATACCGCCTAAGATACCGTTCAGCAAAGCAATCAATGCGGTGAATGCCAACAGCATGGCACCAACATTCAGGGCTAACTGCATACCAGATGCTGCACCCGATGCCGCAGCATCAATAATATTCGCAGGACGATCTTCCGCTGCAACCAACGACATCGCATCAGCCATATCGTGCGTTTTTTCTGTTTCCGGCACCAGCAATTTTGCAAACAGTAAACCACCTGGCGCAGCCATAAATGAAGCCGCAATCAGGTATTCCAATGGAACACCCATAGATGCATAGCCCGCCAATACAGAGCCGGCAACAGAAGCCAGGCCACCACACATCACTGCGAACAACTCAGACTGGGTCATGGTCGAAATGTACGGACGGACAACCAAAGGCGCTTCGGTTTGACCGACGAAAATATTCGCCGTTGCAGACAAAGATTCAGTCCGTGAGGTTCCCAATATTTTCTGCAATCCACCACCCAATATTTTGATGACGAACTGCATAATGCCCATGTAATACAACACCGCAATGAGTGATGAGAAGAAAACAATCACTGGCAGGACACGCAGGGCAAAGACAAAACCGCCGCCGCCGAATAATTCAAACATTTTGTCGGACACCAGACCGCCAAAAATAAAATCTGTTCCTTTTTGTCCGTATCCAATTACATTGGATACGCCTTTTGACATTCCCCCCAGAATGTCTTTGCCGGCGGGTACATAAAGTACAAATGCCCCAATGGCAACCTGCATCAGAAAGGCGCCCAAGACGGTGCGGATTTTAATGGCTCGATAATTACTGGAGAAGAGTACTGCGATAAAAACCAGCACTGCCATCCCGATCAGGCTCATAAGGAGTTGCATTGGAAGGATCCCTGTTCACTGAATAAATAATAAGAAAATATGTCAGTTATCCTATAAATTCCTACTGACATTGTGTGTGAGCCGATTATACCTAGGACTAAAAAGGAACAAGCAACTAACATCACAAATTAATACCGTAAAAAGTAATATAAAAATACAAAATGAGACATACATCACATAAAACCACCTAGTTTCGGTGGGGTTAGATGATTTAATGGAGAAAAAGGTAAAAGGCAGGATAAATAGGCAAAGAATATAAGTTAAACATTATTAATATGTTATAAGTCAACTCAATGCAAATAGGATAGTGCTATTTTGGTAAAGCTGATTGGCAATTTCATCTGACGGCTCCTGACGCAATTCACACAATACAGAAAAAACCTGTGCAACCCTTTCTGGTCGGTTTGGCAGCCCCTGAAACCCCGATAACGGCATATCAGGCGCATCCGTTTCCAGCACCAAAGATGACAAAGGCAATTGTGAAATAGTGTTCCGGGTCTTTTGCGCTCTATCGTAGGTAATTGTTCCCCCGACACCAATGTAAAACCCCAGACGAATAAAGGCCTGGGCTTGAGATAAACTCCCCGCAAAACCATGAATAACCCCTGTTCGCGGTAATTTGTGCTTCCTCAAGATTGCTGCCAATTGGTCATGGCTTTTTCTGGAATGGAGTATCACCGGCAGATCGTGTTGTTTCGCTAGTTTTAGCTGTACTTCTAACATGCTTTTCTGCTTTTCAAACTGCGGATCCGGCATATAAAGGTCAAGACCGATTTCACCTACCGCTACGCATTTGGCCTCTTTTTCCTGTAATTTTTGCGCCAACTCATCCAAATGGATCGCTTGGTGTTCAGCAATATAGAGTGGATGTAAACCAAATGCGGCATAAATCGGAGAATAAGCCTCAGCCAGCGCAGAAACTCTCTGGAAGTTTGTTTGACCTATTGTCGGAACGATAATTTTTTCCACGCCCATTTGTCTGGCTTGTTGCAGGCTCACTATTTCATCACCAGCAAAAGGAGGGAAATCAAAATGGCAATGTGTATCAATCAGCATCTAATCCAACTTATCCATCATGAGAGTTCCTACCGTTTGCACATGCTCCACCATCCCAGACGCCGGGGATTCCACTGACGGGCAATGATTGCCACCGTTCAGGAAATGGTTTCGCCGAAAACAGTTGTGATCAGAACTTAATCCTGTACGGCATACCCCATAACTTTTACGTTCTGTATGCCCAAATTTGCCTTCAACAAAAGTATGTCCAATCGTTGCCAGAAAATATCGTCCGCAACGCCGCCCCAAATGATAATCCTGATTTAACGCACTGAGCCGACTGCCTAGAGCCATTGTTGCCAAGGGTGCTGGTGGATAAATTTCGAAGATTTGCACATTATCCGGTGGATTTTCGATAAATTTCTGGGTTCGGCGGTAACTTTGTGCATGGAGGTTGAGCATCTTGACCATTTTTTGCAAACTACTCACTTCTAACCAACGCTCCATACGCTTGAACCACTGAGGCGTATAATAAAGCTGTGAAGGCACTGTGCGAATCACTACAATAGTATCCGCGCCTCGGCGATAAGCCTCCTGCACTGGGATCGCATCACAAATCCCCCCATCTTGGTAAACCACATCATCAAGCGTAACGCCGTTACGATAAAACCCCGGAATGGCGCTGGAGGCCTTGACAATATCCATCCAATTTTTGTCATCTGGATGCAGGTAACTCGGCTCAAAATTATCCGAGCGGCAAGCACACATGTAAAATTCACGTCCAACATCAAACTGACGCATTGCGACAGGAATATCCAACGGCAACTGCTCAGATATGGTATCAATATACCAATCTAAATCGATCAAATGCCCACCGCGCACAAAGCGTAATGGATTAAAAAAAGCGGGGTTAGTTGTATAACGGTTGATTATCTTGCGTGCATACCCCCTCTGACCACAAATATAGGCAGAAAGGTTTTGCGCTCCCGCCGATGTCCCAAGGAACAGTTCGAACGGATTAAAACCAAGACGGAGAAATTCATCCAAGACACCGGCGGTAAAAATACCTCGCTGACCACCCCCTTCACAAACGAGAGCAATTTTCCCGGGTTTAATCTGGGACTGATAAGCTAAAGGTTCGATATTACCTAATGTTATTGAAATATGTTTCCCCACTCTTCTCTCCCTCTGAAAGCCGCCGAATACCTATCAGTATATCGTTGCTCAAAAAACTTGCTTGTAACATTTTTATAAAAAGTGAAGAAATAAAGCACCAATAGTTAAATTGATATGAGAATAGCCAGTGACCAGAATGCCGCCAGCGAATGAGTAATCTCGTCACTTAACAAGATATTATTTGAGGAAAAGAAACAGAAAGAGTGGCTATTATCAGCCACTCTATTCTCAATATCTGTTATTTTTTCAGATTAAGATTGTTTTTTAATCTCTATCGTGCTTTTTACTGATTTGACACCTTTTATTCCATGAACAATCTTAACTATCTTCGCCGCTTGATGTTTGTTTTTGACAAAACCGGAAAGATGGACAACGCCTTTTTCCGTTTTTACCGAAATGTCATGACTATTTATCCCTTTATGTTCCAGCAATTTTTCCTTCACTTTTGCTGTAATGGCACTGTCGTCTAAATAATCATCTGCTTTTTGCAGGGAGTTATCAATTTGGTTCCCTGCACTGTCTAGAGATTTATCGATTTTTTGCCCTGTACTCTCCAATGTTTTTCCCACAGAAAGATCCGCTGCCAGAGCACTACCACTGACCAATACCGAGCCTAGAACAACAGCCAGTAGTGAATGTGTAAACTTAATATTTTTCATCCTACCACCTTTTTTAATTTCAGTCTGAACCGCCACCAAAACAGTATGCAGTATGTCAATTAGGCAATAGTGATAAAATGAGATTTACAAAAAATAACGTATATTTTCATTAACGGAGAGAGTTATTCTTTTATTGGCACAAAAAGCAGAATATACAGATAGCATAAATAATAAGGGCCAACAGAATAGCTGGCCCGGAAAGGGGATTAATGTTCCCGTGTCTTGCGGAAGGAAACATCAGGATAGCGTTCACTGGTCAAGTTTAAATTGACCATGGTTGGGGCAATGTAAGTTAAATTATCACCACCATCAAGAGCCAGATTCTGCTCACTTTTACGCTTGAATTCTTCCAATTTCTTCACATCGCTGCATTCTACCCAGCGAGCAGTGGAAACGTTAACCGGTTCATACAGTGCTTCAACGTTATATTCACTCTTCAAGCGGGCAACAACCACGTCAAACTGAAGCACACCTACCGCTCCAACAATGAGATCGTTATTGGACAACGGACGGAATACCTGTACAGCACCTTCTTCTGATAATTGCACCAGACCTTTCAGCAACTGTTTCTGCTTCAACGGATCACGCAGACGAATACGGCGGAACAATTCAGGGGCAAAGTTAGGGATGCCGGTAAATTTCAACTCTTCACCTTGAGTGAAGGTATCGCCAATCTGAATAGTGCCATGATTGTGCAGACCGATAATGTCCCCCGGATAAGCGTGCTCAACATGAGAACGATCCCCTGCCATAAAGGTCAGCGCATCAGAAATAACAACGTCTTTCTTAATGCGAACCTGGCGTAGTTTCATGCCTTTTTCATATTTACCGGAAACAACGCGCAAAAAGGCCACACGGTCACGGTGTTTCGGGTCCATATTCGCCTGAATTTTGAAAACAAAACCGGTGAATTTCTCTTCACCCGCAGCCACTTCACGCGCATCAGCCTGACGCGGCATTGGGTTTGGCGCCCATTTAACCAGGCCATCCAGCATATGATCAACACCAAAGTTACCCAATGCAGTACCGAAGAAAACCGGTGTTAATTCTCCCTGTAAAAAGGCTTCCTGATCAAATTCATGGGATGCACCTTTGACGAGTTCCAGCTCTTCACGTAATTGATTCGCCAGTTCTTCACCCACAGCTGCATCCAGTTCAGGGTTGTTCAATCCCTTGATAGCACGAACTTCCTGAATGGTATGCCCCTGACCGGATTGGTACAGATAAGTTTCATCAAGGTAGAGGTGATAGACGCCTTTAAAGGATTTACCACAGCCAATTGGCCATGTAATCGGGCTACAGGCAATCTTCAGCTCATTTTCCACTTCATCCATAAGCTCCATTGGATCACGAATATCACGGTCGAGCTTGTTCATGAATGTCAGGATTGGCGTATCACGCAGGCGGGTCACTTCCATCAATTTACGGGTACGATCCTCAACCCCTTTCGCGGCGTCAATGACCATCAAACAGCAGTCAACGGCTGTCAACGTGCGGTAAGTATCTTCCGAGAAGTCTTCGTGCCCTGGGGTATCCAGTAAGTTAACCAAACAGTCAGCATAGGGAAACTGCATTACGGAAGTAGTAATAGAGATACCACGCTGTTTTTCCATCTCCATCCAGTCTGATTTAGCGTGTTGGTTGGAGCCTCGGCCTTTTACCGTCCCCGCTTTCTGGATCGCCTGTCCGAACAGTAATACTTTTTCGGTAATAGTTGTTTTACCCGCATCCGGGTGAGAAATTATTGCAAAGGTTCTTCGCTTGGCGACTTCACTGGCGAAAATTGGGTTTTGCATAGAAATTTTTCCAATTATGTACAATGTTATGTACAGAAAATAAATTTGCAAAAATTTTACACTGCTAGAGCACCTTTGCAAATTACAACTTATCATGCCCCCCAAAATCTGTAGCGGTCAATAAACTCCAGACACTTTTCTAGCCATTAGTCCGCGTTGAAATGAAGACAGGCAAATAAACGTAAGTGACCAGCACCTCTGCGTTTGAATTTTGCACAATTCTATAAACAACAATTTTATACAATATTTAACATCCAGGCAGGAATATCGTTAATGTAAATTACTGATGAGTTCGAACAAGGATTTTGGGAAAGCAAAGCGGGAAAAATCAAGGCGAAACAGTACCGCATTGTTGATTTGCAAGAGCATCGCTTTATTAATGGCTCTGGAGAAGTCACTGATTTTTAGGAGATGAAAGCTTATGACTCAATTATTTGCAATGGCAATTTTTGCCCTTGTAACTTCTATATCGCCAGGACCTGTAAACATAATAGCAACAGTTACCGGAGCCAATTGCGGATATATTCGAACTATCCCACATATAACCGGTGCTACAATTGGTTTTGTATCGATTCTATTTTTACTCGGCTTTGGATTAGCTCAATTTATCAATGAGGTGCCATATCTAACCGAAATACTTACCTATATAGGAGGCAGTTTCTTGTTATACTTGGCATATAAAGTTGCTATGCAAGACCCAATGATCGGTGATGATAGTGAGTTAGAGACCAATGCTCCATCCCTTATACAAGGAATGATGTGCCAATGGCTCAACCCGAAAGCATGGATTGTGTCTTTAGCAGGCATATCCGTTTTTAGTGGTTACGATGCAGAGATTAACGCCCTACTACTTTTTTGTGTGATTTTCTTTATTATCTGTTATGCATCAATTTCAGCATGGGCTGTTTGGGGAATAACGATTAGAACCGTTTTGGACACACCTAAATTAACCGAACGGTTCTGCCGACAACTGGAGCCGGAAGATGTGACGATGTACAAAGATTGTTCACTGCTGGCACTGCCAGCATCGCCTGAAAAATAATCGATTTTTTCCTCTTTTTCCATAACTGATTATCCATTGGGTCTTTGTGCATGTCAGATCCAGAATTTTCATAAAAACTTTTCACCTTCCAACTTCTTACTCACCAAACAACGGCAACGCCATAATAATGGCATCTTCCTTACCTGCCGCAGTCGGGTAATAATTCTTGCGGATGGAAACTTCATTAAAGCCCATATCTTCGTATAAACGAATGGCGGCTTGGTTAGAGCGGCGGACTTCAAGCCACAAGGTATTGATCTGTTTTTCAGGCAATATGTTGATAAGATGCGCCAGCAATGCCCTGCCATAGCCCCGTGATTGATATTCAGGATGAATAGCGATATTAAATAGTGTTGCTTCATCCATGACATACTGTGTTATCGCAAAACCGATAATCTGGTCATTCTGCGTTATCTTATAGTTGAGATAACGTTCTCCCTGATTGGAGTAAAAGGTTTTTTCACTCCACGGAAACGCATGGCTGACCTGTTCTATTTGAAATGCTGCGAGAAGATCAACGGGAGTTAATAGAGAAATATTCTTCATAATGGTAAATTTGTTGCCAAAGAGCACGTTTTGCATTCCCATCAAGAGATAAGTCATTTAATGCTGGGCTTCTCAAAGAAATCCCTTGTACTGGTAAGGTAATATCAACCCCCAACAGCCAACTTGGGCAGTGGATTGATTCCGAAAGTAGCTCAACATCTTTGGTCATGATGCAATATACCGATGAGGCATCGATCCCCATGGCTGTGAAAATATCAGCAAACAATGAATGACTTAAGTCAATGTGATCATGACTGATGATCAATAGACGGGTTGAATCAGGGATGAGGACAGATAATTCACCTTGCAAAGCCATTGGGCTACGCAAAACCCATTGGGTGATCCCCAACCGGGAGAGTAATCTGTCACGCTTTGTCATCGTGTTTTATTCCATCTGCCATAAAAAATAACAGGTAATATATTATCAGAGGGTTTAACTCTGCGCCAATCGGCCTGTCAGTACCGCCCACTGATATTCAGATAAAGTTTATAAGGAGCTATACATAGATGTCAGTATTAACCCCGGCCAGCGAAGTTATCCTGCGCCATCATGAGCAATTTCGCTCCCATCATCTGCTTTTTGCCGGTGATCTTCAGGATAACCTGGCAACGGAAATCGAAGCGGCAAGTGTGCGTGTGCATACTAACCAATATCACCACTGGCAATCCCTGATCCGCCAGCTTGGTGATAACGCCTGGTTCGGCCTTGTAGCAGACAGCGAATTTATCAGAGAATGTGATACGTTGATTTATTACTGGCCAAAAAGCAAACAGGAAGCGCGTTTTCAACTCCGCAATCTGTTTTCCATCCTGTCCCCCGATACTGATATCTTTATTGTAGGGGAGAACCGTAGTGGTGTGCGCAGTGTTGATAAGCTAATGGAAAGCATCGCTACTTTCCAAAAAATCGATACAGCCCGCCGTTGCAGCCTGTTTTACGGCCAATTGAAAAACCAGGTGCAATTCGACCAAAATAATTGGTGGAACAGCTATCAAGTGGAAGATGTCGCCGTCAATACACTGCCCGGCGTATTTAGCCAGGATGATTTGGATATCGGCAGTCGTCTGCTGCTTTCTACTTTCGATGCCCCTATTTCTGGCAGTCTGTTGGATATGGCTTGTGGTGCTGGGGTATTGGCAGCCGTGTTGGGTAAAAAGAACCCGGATTTGTCCCTGACACTGAGCGATGTCAATGCCGCTGCTATCATCTCCAGTAAGGCGACACTGCAAGCTAATAAACTGAAAGGCAATGTGATCACAAGTAATGTGTATTCTGCCATTGAAGAAAAATTCGACTGGATTATTTCTAATCCCCCCTTCCATGATGGCCTGAAAACCAACCTGACGGCAGCTGAAGATATGATCCGTATGGCACCCAATTATCTGAAATACGGCGGTAAATTGCGGATCGTTGCAAACGCTTTCTTGCCTTATCCTAATCTGCTGGATAATGTCTTTGGCAGCCATGAAGTTATTGCGCAAACAGGTAAATTCAAAGTATATCAAGCAACTAAGAAATAATTTGGGTAGCAAACGCATCCTGTATTGCCTGCCTCCATTTAACGGGCAGGCAATTTCTATTTTCCGGCATCTCATTTCTGCCCTTGCCAACCATATCAACATGCTGATTTTTACACCAATCACACGTTTTCTCCCTAAATAATGATTGACGCCAGCTATAAAATCTCTAGAATGCGCCTCCATGCTATTCGCTTAAGTGATAGTCGTTTAAGTGATAGTGTCTGAATATGCGAGGGTGGCGGAATTGGTAGACGCGCTAGCTTCAGGTGTTAGTGTTCTTACGGACGTGGGGGTTCAAGTCCCCCCCTTCGCACCAAATCAGATAACTATCGATTAAACAAACCAGATAAATAGCAGTACCTGCGAGGGTGGCGGAATTGGTAGACGCGCTAGCTTCAGGTGTTAGTGTCCTTACGGACGTGGGGGTTCAAGTCCCCCCCTTCGCACCACTGTTACATTTTTCTTCTCTTCTCATTGATTCCTTAATTCTCCCTGATTTTTTAATTCAGGACATATAAGTTTTCAATCAATTTTGTACGGCCAATATTCCAGACATCAGAGATTTCCTGACGAGATAACTGACGGATCTTCCTCATTTGTCACCATGTTATTTTAGGTTCATTGCATCACGTATGGTAAAGAACAGATCAGTCTGATCAGTCAAACCTACCACATTGGCAGCATGTGGGCCATAAGCCGCGACCCGTAGCTGTGTACCGGTGTGTTCCTGCTTATCCCCTTCCGAATTACCATAATTTACCGTTATAACGGCGCCATCTTTCGTAATCAGCGATCGCGTCAAGCCAGGTGATTTAACATCAGGCTCAATGATCTGGCTCGCATGCGCATGATCAGCCGTCACAATCACCAGCGTATCACCCTGTTCTTTGGCAAACTTAAGGCCAACTTGTATGGCTTTATCCAAAGCGACTGTTTCACCAATTTGGGCACAAGGGTTCGCGTTATGATCCTGTTTATCAATCGAAGCACTTTCAACTTGCAGGAAAAAACCATTTTTATTCTTTTTCAGTAAATCAATCGCTTTTTCCGTCAGTTGCTCTAATGTAGGTGCGTTAGGATCTAATTTCGCATTCACTGCGCATTTCACCGGCTTTTCATTGATATTACCGTGATAAACTGCTTTTGGCCCTTCCCAGGCGACATCCAAATTTCCATCATTGAATAAGCCTAACAAAGGTTTTTGTTGATTAGCACTTTTGACAGCCGCCAATGACTTCGCATCCGTGACCCATTGGTATCCCTGCTCCAATGCTTGTTGTTGCAATGTCTTTCCTTTATTAACGCCGGATAGCGATTGTTGGGTAAACGATTTTGCGCCACCGCCTAAGGTTACATCAGCACGTGCTGCCAGTAATTGTTCGCTAATAGAGCCTTTACCCCCATTTTCTAAAGCCTCTGTGCCACAATACTTCGAGGTTTCTTCTGGGGCGTAGCACTTACGATTCGTAATATGGGCGTATAACGCCGCGGGTGTTGCATCCTGAATTTCGGCTGTGGTGATATTTCCCGTTGCTTTGCCGTTCTTTTTGGCCAACGCTAAAAGAGATTGATGAGGATTGCCAAAAACATCGATCCCCAGCGCCCCATTATAGGTTTTTACGCCGGTTGCCCAAGCCGTGGCAGAAGCCGCTGAATCTGTCACATAGTTGGGTTTCTGCGTCTTTTTATCCAACGAATAGTGTGTATATTGCCCAGTGAACGGCAAGGCATCTATTCCTTTAAAGAACCCACCAGCACCTTCTGCATAATCACGGGCAAGGGTAATTTCAGAGTCCCCCATGCCATCACCAATAAACAGGATCACATTTTTGGCTCTGTTGTTGCTCAATGCCGCCTTAAGCGCCTCAGTTTGATCTTGGGTGAGACGGCGGGCACCACCAAACTGGGTAATATTGCCTTGTACCGCACGCTGTTGCGCCAAAATGTGATTTGCCTCGCCGACAGCCCATACAGGCACTGTCATTCCTGATATCAACACAGCAATCATCACAACAAACAGGCTTTTCTCATCATTACGCGACATAGGATTTTCCTTGCAATTAAATGAATAGGATAAAAAACATCATGTTGATTCGCTCGGATAATAGATATGTCATATGACAGTTAACTGAAGATATTGCAGCATTTTTGTGATAATTTAATTACATTTTGATGACGGCGTTTTTTCAGCAAGGCAAAAAATATGAGCACTTCGATAACCAATGGCCTGTCAGCGCTCACGAGAATCATTCACTATTCCATTATTAATACTGGCACATCCATCAATAACGCATCATGACTGATTTCAGCTCCGTATAATGCTCAATGAAAGCACTGCCAAACTCACGACCCACCCCTGAAGATTTAATCCCACCAAATGGAACCGCAGGATCCAGAAACGTATGCATATTAATCCATAGCATGCCCGCTTTAATGCAGGGGAGCATACGCATCGCTTTGCTCATATCATTCGTCCAGAGGCTGGCAGACAACCCGAATGGCGTCGCATTCATCATGGTAATCAGTTCTTCTTCATCCTCATAACTGAGGAAAGTGCCGATCGGCCCGAACGTTTCTTCGTTCATTAATGTGTCTTCAACACTCTTGGCTTTAATCACTGTTGGTGCGACAAAAAATCCCGCTCCCTCCAAAGCATAGCCGCCGTAGACGATTTCATTACCCTCCTGACGCGCTGTTTCAAACATAGACAGAATTTTTTCGTAATGTTCTTTGTTTGCCAAAGGTCCCATTTCCGTTGATTCATCAAGGGGAGAGCCAATTTTCATCGCCGATAAGCGTTCAGACAGTAATACCAAAACAGCATCTATATGAACGGATGGAATATAAAAACGTTCCGCAGCCGCACAAATCTGCCCTTGATACACATAGCCCGCTTCCAATATGCCATCAACGATCTTTTCAACTGTCATATCAGACAGAAAAGCCGCCGCGTTTTTGCCGCCAAGCTCCAGTGTTGTGCGTTTCAGCCCCTGCTCCAGGGCCAATTTTCCCACGCTTATTCCTGTTGGAACAGAGCCTGTAAAAGTGACTTTGGCACATTGAGGATGATTAATGAGAGAAATACCCACGCGAGCACCTGAACCATTGACGATATTGATCACACCATCTGGAATTCCCGCTTCTTTTGCCAGTTCAACCACTCGTAGCATGGTTAAAGGAGTATATTCACTGGGTTTAAGGACAATCGTACAACCACACGCCAGTGCCGCCCCCAATTTCCAGATCGCAATCATGATGGAGAAATTCCACGGAATAATGCCAACTACGACGCCAACAGGCTCACGGCGCGTGAACGCGGAATATTTTTCTCCTTTAAGCGATGGCAATGAAACATTCAGTGTTTCCCCCGTGATTTTGGTCGACCATCCGGCAAAATAGCGTAAATAATCGGCTGATGCTCCCACATCCAACATACGGGATAATTGAATCGGTTTGCCGGAGCATAAACTTTCCAGTTGTGCTAACTCCTCGCTATTTTTTTGTAATAGATCAGCCAGCCGATTCAGGCAATTCCCCCGTTCCATAGGGGAAGTTTGTGCCCATACACCGTGAAACGCCTCTGATGCCGCCTGCATTGCCTGATTAACTTCGTGCTCGCCTCCTTGATTGACCGTCGCTATCACTTCACCATCAGCCGGGTTAACAACAGAGAAAGCTTCATTTTCCTGACCAAGAACAGAGGCCCCATTAATATAGTGACCATGAGAGCGCTGCAAAAAGGTTGTAACGGACTCCAGCAACTTAACTTCACTCATCACTTTTTCCCCGTTTAGTCAGGCAATTGCCCGTTTATACAAGCCATATAATGTTTGACGAAACGTTCGCTGGTGATTTCCCACAATACTTCACTCCCTTTTACCGCAAACCACGAATCGCCTTTATGATATTCAACCATCCCCCCTGTTTTGACATCAGTCAGCTTCACTGAACCTTCATGCACTGTTGCCATTTCATCAAAGGGATAGATCATTTTAAATTTACCCTTGGTACAGGCAAAAATACCACAAGTCAGATTATCTGATGGTTCCCCGTGGATCATGGCTACACTTGCCTGCGGATCACCTTCCACCACAACAGAACTAAGATTGGTGACACTGCCAATGGGCATTAATTCAGGCAGCGCCTTATCTAATAATAATGGCTTGATCATAACTTTTACCTTTAACTGTGACCGTTTCAAAAATGGAAAAAGAAAAACTAACGACGCCCTTTCCAATAACCTGAAGCCTGGTGCCAGGTTTTACCGACAGAGAGCAATACATTTCTCAGTTTATCTTTCCCGATAATATCGGGGTGGGGAATCGAACTCAGTAGCGAATAACGCTCCGAACCTTCACTCATCCCCTCAGCCAGAATTTTGCAGATAATGTGGCTTGGCGTTACCCCAAATCCCGAATAGCCTTGAACATAGAACACATTTTTATGATTAGGCAGAGAACCCATTTGCGGAAACAGATTAGCGCTACAACATAATGGCCCGCCCCATGCCAGCTCTATCTCCACATCTTTCAAATAAGGGAAGGTCTTGAGCATGAAATTGCGATTCCATGCTTTTAAATCGGAAGGGATATATTCAAGAAAGTGTGTCGCGCTGCCATATAACAGGCGATTTTCTTTGGTAACACGGTAGTAATCAATGACCGGACTAATATCACTGTATGCCCCACGAATTGGGCTGATCCTTTCAATCAAATCGTCCGACAATTCTTCTGTCATCAATTGAAAAGCATAAGTATTGATTGTTTTTCTATAAATAGTCGGTTCGAGTCCATCCAAAAAGGCATTACATGCCCACAGCATCTTATTGGCACGAACCGATCCTGTTACTGTACGTACTGTGACCCTGGGACCATACTGTACGCTCACAACCTGACTGTTTTCGAAAATTTTGACGCCATGTTCAGTGACCGCTTTGGCTTCTCCCAGCAGCAAATTGAGTGAGTGCACATGCCCACCCCCCATATGTTTTAGTGCACTGGTATAACGGTCTGAGCCAATGACTTTTTTAACATCTGCCCCCGTATAAAGCTCAATTTCTTTCTCAGGGGAAGCCGAACGAAATTCCTGTAACCAACTATGCAGGGTTTTATCATGTCGAGAATTCCAGCCAAGATAGGCATAACCTTGACAGAAATCAGCCTGAATATCATATTTGGCAATTCGATCACGAATAATTTCAGCCCCCAAGCTACTGATTTTAAATATAGTTTCCAGGCCTTTTTTACCCACATGGCGTTTGATCTTATCCAAATCATGACCAATACCCGTCATCACTTGTCCACCATTACGGCCTGTACCGCCATATCCCAACGTCCGGCCTTCCAAAATAGCAATATTGGTGATGCCTTTTTCTGCCAGCTCTAATGCGGTATTGATACCGGAAAAACCGCCGCCAATGATAACGACATCAACATCCAGATCTTCTGTCAACATCGGAAAACGAAGATCATATTTTTTCGTCACCGTATAGTATGTTAATGAATCAAGTTTATTATTCATGTTATACCCCATGAGCATCTGTTTATCCCCTGATGGTGTAACCTTGCTACTCCTTTTATCAGGGGTGCTTATTACATTTTTTGAACATTAGTTGTTCAGGTGTATTAACAAAACAATAAATAACAAAATATTAATAAATTAATAAAAATAAACATCCATGCATTTCATGTCTGGTATGCATATGAATCATATGTACCTGAAATGCTCAAACCCTTTGTTGTTTTCATGTTAATTAAATCACAATTATTAAAACGATTGTTAACAGATTGCATCTTTTGCGTTTTCATTTTGTGATGGGGTTGGAAGGAATTTTTTCTGTTAGTAAATTATTCTGAACGTAAATATTTACATATGTACTTAATAGGTTTCGAGTTGCAGCCGACAAAACAGCAACTTGAGAAATGAAGGTCATAACCACTGTAAAGGAATAAATATGCTACCCAAGAAAATGATCCTTGACTGCGATCCCGGGCATGATGATGCCATTGCTCTCCTGCTTGCCCACGGCAACCCCAATATTGAATTGTTGGCTGTCACGACAGTTGTTGGTAATCAAACCCTGAATAAAGTCACCCGCAATGCGCTTTGCGTTGCACGCATCGCTAATATTCATAACGTTCCTTTCGCAGCAGGTTGCCACCGTCCACTGGTTCGGGAGATCAATACCGCGCCAGACATTCATGGTGAAACGGGTCTGGATGGCCCTATTCTTCCTGAACCTAATATGAAACTGGATGCGCGCCACGCAGTTGATCTCATTATTGATGTGATTATGGAAAACCCACCCAAGAGTGTCACTTTGGTGCCCACTGCGGGTTTGACGAATATCGCTATGGCTGTACGCAAAGCACCACAAATTGTTGAGCGTGTAAAAGAAGTGGTATTAATGGGAGGGGGCTATCATAAAGGAAACAGAAGCGCAGTTGCAGAATTCAATATCGTGATCGATCCAGAAGCCGCACACATTGTTTTTAATGAAAAATGGCCGCTGACGATGGTCGGTTTAGATCTCACTCATCAAGCGCAAGCAACACCTGAAATTATCGAGGCAATCGCCCGGATTAAGACACGTTCCGCTCAATTCGTTTTGGATGCACTGAAATTTTATGGTGACAGATACCGTGAGCATCAGGGATTTGGCTATCCTCCTGTGCATGATCCCTGTGCTGTAGCCTATGTGATCGATCCTGATGTTATGACGACCCAAAAAGTCCCCGTTAATATCGAACTGATGGGAAACTTAACCACAGGAATGACAGTTGCTGATTTCCGTTTTCCACCACCTGAAGATTGCCATACGCAAGTTGCTGTCAAATTAGATCACGCCAAATTCTGGCAATTAGTGATTGATGCCCTGAAAAATATTGGTGAAACAACTTACTGATATTATTAATTTATTCTTTGACTATTGAGATTATCTCTCTGCCTCAATAGTCACAAGAATTTCTATCAAACTAACCGGATACCCATCAACACAGCACTACATAAGATCAGGAATAGTGTGGCATATTGTAGTGCTCTGTCAGATAAATGCTTTATCAAATAACTGGCAAAAGGGATAGCCAGCAAAGAACCAACAAACAATGCCAACGCCAGTTTCCAATCCGTATGCCCTCCATAGGCATAAGCAAAAGCAGATGAACCCGATAACATCATTGTGATAAAAAGAGAAACACCAACCGCTTGTTTAATAGGCATTTGCCCATAGCGTAACAACAGTGGCAATACCACTATGCCACCACCCACTCCTGTCGCCCCAAGCACCAATCCAGCTCCCGTACCAGGCAGCAAGAAAGGCTTAATCACCCCAGATTGTAATTGTGGTTGCGTTTGGTTCCTGTGTAACTGTGGCTGACGTATTCGGCGGTAAAAAAGATAAAGGGAAAACAAGATAGCCAACAAAACCAGTAAATTAATTTCCCATTCAAGTTGTACCCGATTATGGCTTAAATGACTCAGCATTGTGACGCCATAACTGGCCAATACCGTACCGGGTATCATGATCAGCAGAATAATCAAAGATTGGCGTAAGGGAATATTTCCCATGCGAAAGTGCATATAAGAAGATGATATTTTCATCAACATGGAAAGAAAGTTAGCCGTAGCGACAGACGCTAATACATCTAATCCAAAAAAATAGGTCAGGATCGGCAAAACTATCACCCCACCACCAACACCGGTAGTACTGATAATCAAACCTACAATCGCCCCAATCGCAAGTTCAGGGATCACTAACATCATTTTGTTCCCAGCGGATATCTAATCAAAGAGCATTTTCTTGCCAAATTTCAGCAAGCCTTACTTCCTAATATGACAAAAATAAATACCATATTCAAAAATAGAGTATATCTCTCAGTTTGGTACTCAGGCCAAACGACAAGGAAACATGATTTTTTCAAGTCGCAGCTTTATTGGCTGCAACTTTGCCATTTAAAGTAAAGAAGATGGAAATAGAGGAGATGAGTTGGTGAAATTTATATTTCTAACGATCTGTATTTTATCTTGACCATTGGTTTTAACGGGGAGGGTGTATTGTCCCGAAATCGAACAATTCACTGAGTTCAATCTGTAATCCATTTGCTATCACATAAATAATTTCCAGGGTAGGATTTCTGACACCACGTTCAATGCCACTGACATAAGTGCGATCCAGTCCACACTTATCGGCAAAAGCCTCTTGTGACATTCCAGCTTCTCTCCTGAGATACCTAATTCTTTGACCAAAAAGGGATCTGATGTTGTTCGATTTTTTCATCCGATAAGTATCGATTCATGTTACTTATCCGACCACGGACTATGAGTCACGTTTCAGCTGAAGTTATGCTATGATGCGTGACTTATAGTCTACTGAATACTCACTTACTTTTTAATCAAAAAGATTATTGATAACTGGAGAGTTTAAGGATGGAAAAAAAAGACTGGCATTCTGCTGATATCATCGCCGAATTGAAAAAACGCGGGACAACACTGTCAGAAGTATCCCGAACAGCAGGGCTGGCGTCATCAACTCTTGCCAATGCATTGCAACGACACTGGCCAAAAGGTGAGCGTCTTATTGCCGCAGCGCTGGGACGCACGCCAGAAGAAATATGGCCTTCGCGTTATGAAAAGAAATAATCATGAGCCCAGCACTACGCTGGGTTTATTTATAAGTAATCAGCTCGCCAACTTTAAGCCAATAATGCCAATCACAATCAGGCCAAGGCTTAATATCCGCGTGAAATTTGCAGACTCTCCCAGCACCATGATGCCGAAAATCGCCGTACCTACCGCACCAATACCTGTCCACACGGCATAGGCAGTTCCTGCCGGTAGATTTTTCATGGCATAGGCGAGTAACCCCATGCTGACCACCATCGCGCTGATCGTCATTAAACTCGGCACCCAGCGTGAAAAACCGTGGGTATATTTTAGGCCTACTGCCCACACGACTTCCAACAAACCCGCAATAAGAAGGATCAACCAAGACATATCTTTCCCTTTATATGATGACAAGGGGCCGTCCCCGATGAGATGACGTTTATCCAGGTCGTCCAGGATAACGATAAGAAATGAAACTGGATTATAGCTACCCGATCTGATAGCTGCAATGATAATAACCAAGGAGTTATAACAAAAAAAACCGCAACCTCTGGACGAAGAGGCTGCGGTTTTTTTAGAATAGCAAACGCGATTATTTCACGCGAGAAACGTATTCGCCAGAACGGGTGTCAACTTTGATCACTTCGCCAATCTGTACAAACAGAGGGACTTTAACGACAGCGCCGGTGCTCAAGGTTGCAGGTTTACCGCCAGTACCCGCAGTATCACCTTTCAGACCTGGATCCGTATCAACGATTTCCAGTTCAACAAAGTTTGGTGGATTTACAGCGATAGGACGGCCATCCCACAGAGTCAGAATACATTCTGCCTGATCGATCAGCCATTTTGCATTGTCACCAACGGCTTTCTCATCCGCCGCCAGCTGTTCGAAAGTTTCGTTGTTCATGAAATGCCAAAATTCACCGTCGTTGTATAAATAAGTCAGGTTGACATCCATGACATCCGCACTTTCAGCAGAATCTGTTGATTTAAAAGTTTTTTCCAGCAGTTTACCTGAAATCAGTTTACGAATACGAACGCGGGCAAATGCCTGCCCTTTACCTGGTTTAACAAATTCACTGTCAAGAATAGCGCACGGCTCGCCATCTAACATGATTTTAAGACCTGAACGGAATTCATTGGTACTATAAGTAGCCATGGAGATCCTCTAATTTTTAACAAAATGGCTTAGCCAAAAAATGGCACACATTATAACCCATATTCACCCCGTCAGAGAAGTCTGGCTACAACAACTCGCGGATGTTATTACTGATCCCAATGAGTTGTTGCAACTATTATCCTTAAACACACATACGAAGCTGCAAGAAGGCAATGAAGCAAAACGCTTATTTCCTCTGCGTGTGCCAAGAGCATTTGTAACACGAATGAAAAAGGGCGATCCCCGTGATCCTCTTCTATTACAAGTCCTGACCTCACGGGAAGAATTTGCGATATCCCCTGGTTTCACTGCTGATCCGTTAGATGAACAACGCAGTGTTGTTCCAGGTTTATTGCATAAATATCACAATCGAGCCCTGCTACTGGTCAAAGGGGGCTGCGCAGTTAATTGTCGCTATTGTTTTCGTCGCCATTTCCCTTATGGGGATAATAAAGGCAATAAAAACAATTGGCTGCTTGCTCTGGATTATATTGAACAACACCCTGAACTCGACGAAATTATCTTCTCTGGTGGTGATCCATTAATGGCTAAGGATCATGAACTTGACTGGTTAATCAGCCGTCTTGAATCTGTTCCACACATTAAGCGGTTACGTATCCATACGCGTTTGCCAGTTGTGATCCCTGATCGAATCACGCTTTCACTGTGTAACCGTTTAGCACAAACTCGCTTGCAGGTGATCATGGTGACCCATATCAATCATGCAAATGAAATTGATGATGCGTTCCGCACAAGTATGATGCGGCTAAAACAAGCTGGAGTGACACTACTGAATCAAAGTGTGATGTTACGTGATGTCAATAATAATGCAGATACTTTGGCTGACTTAAGTCATGCACTCTTTGACTCAGGCATATTACCTTACTACATTCACGTTCTGGATAAAGTTCAGGGTGCCGCACATTTTCTCGTGGACGATGAAGAGGCAAAAGCTATTATGCGAGAATTATTGACTAAAGTATCCGGTTATCTGGTTCCGGGCCTGACCAGGGAAATTGGTGGCGAGCCAAGCAAAACCCCGCTAGATTTAGGGCTAGCACAAAACGAGTGATAGTTCCTATGCCAATCGATCACTGATCCGGTTAATTCCTTCATTATTAAGCTCTTCTAAATGGGCAGCGCACAGAAACTGAAATTCTTTCTGGGCATTGCCCAAACCACTTTCCCACTAACCCCATCTATTAATACCTAAGGGCACTTATAGACCTGACCAACCATTTTGCTATCAAGGGGGACAAAACTAGCCAGCAATCCCTCTGATGGACTATTTATCCCATAAATAACATTGCCGCCCATTTCAGCCACTTTATTACGTAAGTCATTGGCTGCGCTACGCATAGAACTGCTCTCATTGCTAACGCCATTGAGCCAGTTGCTTTGCGTGCCAGTAACTTCACCTAACCGCTGGCATTCACTACCTGGTTGAGTGTCCGCAAAACGCACATTAGCGCCAGCGGAGGTTAATTGATGAGTTGTTGTGCACCCAGCCAACAGTAATACTGACGCACCAAACAAAATTTTAATTCGCATAACTTCCCTCATTAGTTATAGGAACAATAAAAAGGCGAGCAAGTTTTCCCTGCTCGCCTTTAAGGGTTTTACCCTTATGGGATGGTCAATGCCAGCACTACATCATGCCGCCCATTCCACCCATACCGCCCATGCCGCCAGCAGCACCTAAGTCAGCTTTGTCATCTTTAGGTTGTTCAGTCACCATTGCTTCGGTAGTGATCATCAGGCCAGCGATAGACGCGGCGAATTGCAGTGCAGAACGGGTTACTTTAGTTGGATCTAGGATACCCATTTCGATCATATCGCCGTACTGTTCAGTTGCAGCGTTATAACCGTAGTTGTCTTTACCCGCTTTCACGTTGTTGACAACAACAGAAGGTTCTTCACCTGAGTTATCTACGATCTGACGCATTGGCGCTTCCATTGCACGCAGTGCAACACGGATACCGACGTTCTGATCTTCATTATCACCAGTCAGATCAGAGATCGAGCTGGCAACACGAACCAGAGCAACACCACCACCAGCAACAACACCTTCTTCTACAGCCGCACGAGTTGCGTGCAGTGCATCGTCAACGCGAGCGCGTTTTTCTTTCATTTCAACTTCAGTTGCTGCACCTACTTTGATGACAGCCACACCGCCTGCCAGTTTAGCGACACGCTCTTGCAGTTTTTCACGGTCATAATCAGAAGTAGATTCTTCGATTTGCTGACGGATCTGAGTAACACGTGCAGCAATTGTGCTTTCTTCACCTACACCATCAATGATAGTTGTGGTGTCTTTGTTGATAACAACACGTTTTGCCTGACCCAGATCTTCCAGAGTCGCTTTTTCCAGCTCCAGACCAATCTCTTCTGAGATAACAGTACCGTTAGTCAGAGTAGCGATATCTTGCAGCATTGCTTTACGGCGATCACCGAAGCCAGGTGCTTTAACCGCAGCAACTTTCACGATACCACGCATGTTGTTAACAACCAGCGTTGCCAGTGCTTCGCCTTCAACATCTTCAGCAATAATCATCAAAGGCTTGCTTGCCTTAGCGACGCCTTCCAGAACGGGCAGCAGTTCACGGATGTTGGAGATTTTCTTGTCAACCAGCAGGATGTATGGGTTTTCCAGTTCAACAGCACCGGCTTCTGGTTTGTTGATGAAATAAGGAGACAGGTAACCACGGTCGAACTGCATACCTTCAACAACATCCAGCTCGTCTTCCAGACCAGTACCTTCTTCAACGGTGATTACACCTTCTTTACCGACTTTATCCATCGCTTCTGCGATCAGTTTACCTACGGTTTCGTCGGAGTTTGCAGAGATAGTACCAACCTGTGCAATAGCAGTGGAATCAGAGCAAGGTACGGACAGTTTTTTCAGTTCCTCAACGGCAGAAACAACCGCTTTATCGATGCCGCGTTTCAGGTCCATTGGGTTCATGCCAGCAGCAACAGCTTTCAGACCTTCGGTGACAATGGCTTGAGCCAGTACTGTTGCAGTAGTAGTACCATCACCTGCCGCATCATTGGCTTTAGAGGCGACTTCTTTAACCATCTGCGCACCCATGTTCTCGAATTTGTCTTCCAATTCGATTTCACGTGCTACAGACACACCATCTTTAGTGATAACAGGTGCACCGAAAGATTTATCCAAAATTACGTTACGGCCTTTAGGTCCCAGAGTGACTTTAACTGCGTCAGCCAGTACATTCACACCGCGTAACATTTTGCTGCGAGCATCATTACCAAATTTTACGTCTTTAGCTGCCATTGTGTCTTTCCTTTAAATTCGTTCAATTAAGAAGATCTAAGCGTAATAAAATTCTCAATTACGCTTCAACAATTGCCAGAATGTCGCTTTCAGACATGATCAATACTTCTTCATTATCGATCTTTTCTGTTTTAACGCCGTAACCTTCATTAAAAATAACGGTATCACCCACTTTTACATCCAGCGCCTTCACTTCCCCATTTTCGAGGATGCGACCATTGCCGACTGCCAAAACGTTTCCACGGGTAGATTTGCCCGCAGCAGAGCCCGTCAAAACAATACCGCCAGCAGATTTTGATTCAACTTCTGTACGCTTGATGATAACGCGGTCATGTAATGGACGAATGTTCATCGATAGATCTCCTATAAATAAAGTCCATATCAGGTAAGAGGATTGATACCAGAACCCAACAGAACCAGTATCATGAAGCTACAAATTGGGGCTTGAGATCATGACTTCAAGGGTGAGTAACAAAAATATTTTACTTTTTTCTTACTTACTGAAATTTCAGCCAACACAGTGGCAATCATTTTTTATTGCGCTCACTGCCAGACTCACCATAATGCTTTTGCTCTGCGGATTTTTTGTCATTCGATATACGGGAGTCGCCATCTTGCCTACGCTCATATTCTCCCTCAAAAGTCTGCCCGTTCTGCCCAGAACCGCCATTATGATGACTATAATTACCGGAACCATAAAAAGTATTTGGACGGTAAAACTTAATATGAGGCAATAACTTCGCGGTCAGAAATTTCTGTACGGGAGACAATAACAGCAGTAATCCGAGAAAATCGGTGAAGAAACCGGGCAATATCAGCAAAAATCCAGCCATGACCAGAGAAACACTTTTAACAGCTTCTTCTGCAGGACTCTCACCGGCGGCGAGTTTTTGCTTCATAGAGATAAAATTCTTGATGCCTTGATTACGCACGAGGGATACACCAAGACAAGATGTAAGAATAACCAATAACAGAGTCAACAAGACCCCAATTTCAGAGGCAATCCGAACAAACAAGACAGACTCGATGTAAACCAGAAGGCATATAAGGATAAGCGGGAGCCAACGCACGTGGTTCTCCTTTCATTATTATTGAAGGTTCACACTATTCGATCATTCACACTCTGTGTGACACCTAATATCGGGTTAGATCACATAATATGGTGTTAGATAACACATGTGGGGATAATCGTGACCGTTTTCAATACTTCAAACTCTTAACTTTTTCCCTCCGTAATCGTGACCTTAGTCACACATATGCTATTTCATCAATAAAATAACACTATAAAGTGATCCAGGTTCAAGGCATTTTTCACAAATCCACATATGATCGCGCCAGCAATTTCATGATAAGTGTTTAATATCAGGGAAATTGTTGGCGGCAACATTATTTTCCAACAAACACGTAATAGAACAGTCAAAAAACGTATCCAATTTTAAGAAGGTTCTCATGTCAAACAACATTCGTATCGAAGAAGACCTGTTAGGTAAACGAGAAGTTCCTGCTGAAGCCTACTACGGTATTCACACTCTACGTGCGATTGAAAATTTTTATATCAGTGACCGTACCATCAACAGTGTGCCTGAATTCATCCGCGGCATGGTGATGGTGAAGAAAGCGGCGGCACTGGCAAACAAAGAACTCCATACTATTTCTGGAAAAGTGGCAGATATCATTGTCAAAGCCTGTGATGAAGTTCTCATTAAAAGCAAATGTATGGATCAATTCCCTGTTGATGTCTTTCAGGGTGGTGCCGGTACTTCACTCAACATGAACACGAATGAGGTGCTGGCAAATATCGGCCTGGAGTTGATGGGACATCAAAAAGGGGAATATGAGTACCTGAACCCAAATGATCACCTGAACAGAAGCCAGTCAACCAATGATGCTTATCCTACAGGCTTCCGCATTGCTGTTTATAACTCCCTGATGCATTTAATTGATTCCATTGAATTGCTGAAAGAGGGCTTCGACAAAAAAGGGGTTGAATTCGATGACATCCTGAAAATGGGCCGTACCCAGCTGCAAGACGCTGTCCCCATGACACTGGGCCAAGAATTCCGTGCTTTTTCTGTGCTGTTGAAAGAAGAGATCAAAAACATTATCCGCACGGCAGAACTGCTGCTGGAAGTGAACCTTGGCGCTACCGCTATCGGTACTGGCTTAAATACTGCACCAGGTTACCAAAAACTGGTCGTTGAAAAATTGGCCGAAGTCACAGGTTTGCCTTGCCAACCAGCAGAAGATTTGATAGAAGCCACCTCTGACTGTGGCGCTTACGTCATGGTTCACAGCGCGTTGAAACGTCTGGCCGTTAAGCTGTCCAAGATTTGTAACGACTTGCGTCTGCTCTCTTCCGGCCCTCGTGCTGGCCTGAATGAAATTAATCTGCCAGAATTGCAGGCAGGTTCTTCCATCATGCCAGCAAAAGTTAACCCCGTTGTGCCAGAAGTGGTTAACCAGGTGTGCTTCAAAGTTATCGGTAACGATATCTGTGTCACTATGGCAGCGGAAGCAGGCCAATTACAGCTTAACGTAATGGAACCTGCGATTGGTCAGGCTATGTTTGAATCTATGTCTATCCTGAACAACGCATGCCGTAATTTAGTTGAAAAATGCGTCAGCGGCATTACTGCCAATAAAGAAGTTTGTGAAAACTTCGTATTCAACTCTATCGGGATCGTGACTTATCTGAACCCATTTATTGGCCACCACAATGGCGATATCGTGGGTAAGATCTGTGCTGAAACAGGCAAGAGCGTTCGTGAAGTCGTGCTTGAGCGCGGTTTACTGACCGAAGCTGAATTAGATGATATTTTCTCTGTTGAGAACCTAAAACATCCAACTTATAAAGCAAAACGTTTTGATGACTAATTAAATGATTATAATAACGAGTTCGTCTTAATTATTAAGGCACGCTATTCCAACCGGAAGCGTGCCTTTTTAATTTTCCGCAAACACAAATTATTAACCATAGATTTTCATAATACTAAATAAATGAAGGAGTATTTAACATGTTAGCCGTAGAATTGGTTATTGTTCTGCTGGCCATTTTTTTAGGGGCACGGCTAGGGGGAATAGGTATTGGCTTTGCTGGTGGGATGGGTGTTCTCGTCCTCGCCGCCATCGGTGTTAAACCAGGCAGTATTCCATTTGACGTTATTTCAATTATTATGGCCGTCATTGCTGCAATTTCAGCGATGCAAGTGGCGGGGGGACTCGATTATCTCGTTCAACAAACTGAAAAATTACTGCGCAAGAATCCCAAATACATCACAGTTCTTGCACCTATCGTCACGTATTTTCTGACACTATTTGCAGGTACGGGGAACATCTCACTGGCAACCTTGCCTGTTATTGCAGAAGTTGCCAAAGAGCAAGGCATAAAACCATGTCGTCCACTCTCTACTGCCGTTGTCGCTGCCCAGATCGGGATCACGGCTTCACCTATTTCTGCGGCAGTTGTTTATATGGCATCGACTATGGAAGGGCAAGGCATCAGCTATATCCACCTGTTAATGGTATTACTGCCTTCAACATTTTGTGCCATCATCCTCATGTCATTCATTATTTCATGGCTTTTTGATGCCAAACTGTCGAATGATCCTGTTTATCAAAAACGCCTTGAAGAGGGCTTGATAGAAATGCGTGGTGCCAGCCAGATTCAAATCAGACCCAAAGCAAAATGCTCTGTACTGTTGTTCCTGCTAGGTGTTGTTGGTGTGGTCGTTTATGCGATTATTAATAGCCCGAGTGTCGGCCTGGTTGAAAAACCTCTGATGAATACCACCAATGCGATTTTGATCATCATGCTCAGTGTCGCTACGCTCACCACCATTATTTGCTCCGTCGATACCGATGCCATCCTGAACTCAAGCACTTTCAAAGCTGGCATGAGCGCATGTATCTGTATCTTAGGGGTTGCATGGCTGGGGGATACCTTTGTACAGGCCAATCTTGGCTGGATCAAAGAAACCGCAGGTAGTTTAATTCACGCCCGACCGTGGCTGCTGGCAGTCATCTTCTTCTTCTGTTCAGCCTTGCTCTATTCACAAGCCGCAACAGCGAAGGCATTGATGCCAATGGCTCTGGCACTGAATGTCACGCCATTAACGGCGATCGCTTCTTTCTCTGCGGTATCTGGCCTGTTTATCCTGCCAACGTATCCGACACTGGTTGCAGCCGTACAGATGGATGATACCGGAACCACCCGTATCGGGCGTTTTGTTTTCAACCATCCCTTCTTTATTCCGGGTACTCTTGCCGTTGTATTGGCGGTCACATTCGGTTTCCTGTTTGGTGGTATTATCTTGTAGCTTCACCATTTCGATTATTTGTCATCATTTCAGGGGCGTGCCAGCCCCTGAAATCTTCCTGACACATCTTTTCCTGTAAAAAACGCTGCATTGTCTTAATATTAGGGATCAAACCCACGATACAGGCAGGCTAAAGATTATCTTATGATGAAACGTATTCTTATGTTGCTTCTGCTGTTCAGCAGTATCGCTCTGTCACCTAACAAAGCTAGCGCACTGTTTGAACAACCAGGGAAAAGTCTCTACCTTCCTGCTGATCAGGCATTCATGTTTGATTTTCAGCAACAAGGAAATAAACTCACGCTGAACTGGGAGATCAAACCCGGTTATTACCTTTATCGAAAACAGTTCAACATCGTTCCCAATCAAGAGGCATCGTTGGGTAAAATGACATACGCCAAAGGTGTAGATCATGAAGATGAGTTTTTTGGTAAGACAGAAGTCTATTTTCAATCGGCGCGGATTGATGTTCCCATCCTATCTGCCACCAACGCCGGCTCTCTCCAGGTCACATATCAAGGATGCGCAGAAGCGGGTTATTGTTATCCACCTGAAACCTTAAGCGTACCATTGCAAGCCGTTGCTGCCTCTCCCCTCTCAGGCAATGAAACCGCGACACCAACCAACATAGCGACAAATAAAGAAGACGGCTCCTTACAACCGCCTTTGCAACAGGGCGATAGACCATCCGAATCCCATGATGTGCCCTTTTCGCCACTCTGGGCGTTGTTAATTGGCATTGGTATCGCTTTTACGCCCTGCATACTGCCCATGTATCCGCTGATTTCCAGCATTATTTTGGGTCAAAAACGTCCAGAAAGCCTGAAACAGATCTTTTGGCTCGCCATCAGTTACGTTCAGGGGATGGCGCTCACTTACACAATACTGGGTTTAGTCGTCGCAGCGGCTGGATTGCAATTTCAAGCTGCCCTGCAAAATCCTTACATTCTCGTAGGGCTATCAGTGCTGTTTATTTTGCTCGCCTTATCCATGTTCGGGCTATATACCTTACAGCTTCCTTCTTCACTCCAAACTCGCCTCGCGGATTGGAGCAACCAACAGCAAAGCGGCTCTTACATTGGCGTATTCGTAATGGGAGCCTTAGCCGGGTTAATCGCCTCTCCCTGCACGACCGCACCGCTCAGTGCTATTTTGCTTTATATCGCTCAAAGCGGTAATACCGTGGTCGGCGGCTTAACTTTGTATCTCTACGCCCTGGGAATGGGCTTACCGCTTATCGCCGTCACACTATTTGGTCACAAACTCCTGCCACGCAGTGGCCCGTGGATGCAATACGTCAAGGAAGCCTTCGGATTCATTATCTTGGCTCTGCCTGTCTTCCTGCTGGAACGCGTACTTGGTGACACATGGGGCATAAGATTATGGAGCCTATTGGCAGTTTCTTTCCTTGGTTGGGCGTTCGCATTAACCTTAAACAGCAAAAACGGCTGGGTACGGACTTTACAAATCATCTTACTGGCTCTGGTACTTATCGCTTCACGTCCTTTGCAAAATTGGGTATGGGGAAGCCCTGCGGCAGAACAGCAAAAAAACACTTTAAAATTTCAACAAATCTCTGATTGGCAAGAGTTAAGTCAAATTCTGACTAAAAATCATCATCAACCAATTATGTTGGATCTCTATGCTGACTGGTGTGTAGCCTGTAAGGAGTTTGAAAAATATACTTTCAGTGATCCAAAAGTACAGGCACAATTAAGTCAATTCCTCTTGTTACAGGCAAATGTCACGGATAACGCCCCAAAACAAAAAGAATTGTTGCAAAAACTGCAAGTGCTGGGACTCCCCACTATCTTGTTTTTCGATAAAGGAAAAGAGCTAACCGGTGAGCGAATCAATGGATTCATGGATGCTCAACGTTTTAACCAGCATGTAAAACAATTACAACATCGACAATAAAAATAATCTGGAAGGAGAACCACTGTGCAACGTGAATATGTACTGAGACATGTTCTGAGTTTATTGGAAAAACATGGCCTGTCAGCGACACTGGAGACACTTTTAACGCCTTTCGATATTGATACCGACCATATAAAACATTTTTGGCCTGATCGTGAAGCCTTACTCTACGACGGCCTGCGCTACCACAGTCAGCAAATTGAAATCTGGCAGCGTCAAACTCTATTGGATGAATCCTTAAATCCTGAGCAAAAATTACTGGCACGCTACGACGCTCTCAAAGAAAAAGTACAAGAACAACGTTATCCAGGCTGTCTGTTTATCGCTGCTTGCAGCGCTTTTCCTGACGTTGACCATCCAATCCATCAATTAGCAGAATTACAAAAACAAAACTCTTTCCATTACACGGAAGAATTATTACAACAACTTGATATTGACGACAGTAAGCAAGTTGCCCAACAGATGGAACTGATCCTTGAGGGGTGTCTCAGTAAGCTATTAGTGAAAAGAGACCTTGAAGATGTGATCATTGCGAAAATCCTGGCTCAAGATATTCTAACCATCGCAAAATGCCGAAAAAATGGGGCGTTAAGTTAATAAAAAACGGCATTAGCTGAATTACCACACTAAGTTGGTATAAAAACACGGCAATCAATCATCTTTCGTGGTTTTTTTCGCAGAAAGTGTTTGACGGATTGGGCTGGATACGGTTTAATGCGCCCCGTTAGCCCGGATAGCTCAGTCGGTAGAGCAGGGGATTGAAAATCCCCGTGTCCTTGGTTCGATTCCGAGTCCGGGCACCACTTCAACTTCCAGTGAAGTCCAGCCCAGTAAAACAATTTCTCTCAAACCCAGCAAAATCAACACCCTTTCTTATTTTTAGGTCTAGTTTCGTCTGTTGCAATCAAGATGCAGCGAAGGGCATAATTCGGGGCACTTACCGTTCGATTACAGGAATGCCCTTAATAATGAAACTAAATGCGCGGCAAATCGAAACTGCAAAACCCAAAGAAAAAACCTACAAACTCGCCGATGGCGGTGGCCTCTATTTAGAAGTCACAGCACGCGGTTCAAAATACTGGCGGATGAAGTACTACCGCTCCACCGATAAGAAAGAAGACCGTCTGGCATTTGGCGTCTATCCGGCGGTATCGTTAGCCGATGCCCGCGCTAAACGCGATGAAGCCAAAAAGCTGATGGCTCAGGGTATCGACCCCAAAGCAGAGAGAAAAGGTACACCAACGCCTGCCAAAGTGAACACCTTCGAACAGGTTGCCCGTGCCTGGCATGCCAGTAACAAACGCTGGAGCGACAGCCACCGCCAAAAAGTGCTGCGCAGCCTTGAGCAGTATATTTTCCCGCATATCGGCGCCCGCGATATTACCACATTACGTACTAGCCAGCTTTTAGCTCCGGTCAAAGCCATTGATGAGCAGGGCAAACACGATATTGCTCAACGTCTACGACAGCGCACCACAGCTATCATGCGCTATGCAGTTCAGAATGATATTCTGGAGTCCAACCCAGCGAACGATATGGCGGGCGCACTTACCACCACAAAATCCCGCCACCATCCCGCCCTGCCTCATGAAGATTTATCAGACTTCCTGAGCCGATTATCTGCCTATCGTGGTCGCCTGTTGACCAAAATCGCCGTTGAACTGGCACTGCTAACATTTGTCCGCTCCAGTGAGCTGAGATTTGCCCGCTGGCAGGAAATTGACCTTGAAAATGCGGTGTGGAAGATTCCAGCCACAAGGCAACCCATTAAAGGCGTTCGCTTTTCTGAGCGCGGCATGAAAATGAAAACCGATCACCTTGTACCGTTGAGCCGTCAGGCTGTTTTGCTTATCAAATCGTTGCAGGCACTGAGCGGTAACTGCGAAGTGATGTTCCCCAGTGATCATAACTCCGCGAAAGTCATGAGTGAAAACACCGTTAATAAGGCATTACGGGCGATGGGTTACGACACCCAAACCGACGTCTGCGGGCATGGCTTCCGCACAATGGCGCGTGGTGCGATGGGCGAATCAGGCCTGTGGAGCGATGACGCCATCGAATGCCAGCTCAGCCATATTGAACGCAACAACGTCCGGGCAGCATATATTCACACCTCTAAACATCTGGATGAACGGCGGCTGATGGTGCAATGGTGGGCGGATTATCTGGATGCCAACCGGGAAAAGTCCATCACACCCTATGACTTCGCCAAACCGCTGCGCGGCCGGAAAAACCGATAATGCAACATAAAAATTAATTCTTATTGGGAGAAAAAGAGTTAACGCTGTTCATTAAGTCGGGAGTTTTCAATAATCCGCCTGTCATCTAACAACGTCCACGATGAGCGCTCAAGGACTCGGTAACAGGAGAATTAACATGACAGTGACAGCATTAAAAACCAGTTTAGTTCGCTTGCCGGAAGTGCAGCGCAGAACGGGTTACAGCAAAGCGTGGATTTACAAACTGATTAGCGATGGAGCATTCCCGAAGCAGGTCAAAATTGGCCCACGTTCCATCGCCTTTATTGAAGCCGAAATTGATGACTGGATCGCTCAACGCATCGCCGAATCACGGGCGGAATAACACAGAAAAGGCTATGACATAAGAAACGTAATATAAAAATACAACGCCCCGAAGTGCTGCTACACATACAGGGCGTTTAACCAACCAACCGTTAAGTGAGGTAAAACGATGGCTGATACACAGCATACCCAAACTCGCCCTAAATTTACAGTTCAAAAAACAACTGGCAACCAAAAACCGCTTGACCTGATCCAAACTGTGAAAACATCGGCTATGTATTCTTGGGCAAACTTGCTGCCAGCTTGCGGTATTGAGATCCCAGCAAAGGGTAAACATGGTGCCTGCCCTGTTTGCGGCGGTACTGACCGTTTTCACTTTATCGATGATCATCATCATGGCAATTGGTATTGCCGCCAGTGTGACGCCCCGAACTATGGTGATGGTCTGGATTTAGTGGCAAAAGCCAAAGAGATTTCGATTACGGAGGCAGCTAAAGTTGTCGCTAATGTACTGGCGCTACCTTTGCCAGAACTGAAGCCCGCCAAAGAAACTATTTACCCATCTCAGCCGATTGCTGAAAGAGTCGCGGTACTGATGGCGGAAACTGTTTCCGGGCAATCTCCTTATCTGACGGCAAAAGAACTGCAATATCCTAATCAGTACCTACTGAAAGATGGTTCGTTGTTATTACCGCTGACAAAACTGGATAAAAAAGTAACAGGTGCGCAGATCATCAAACCTGATGGCGAGAAAAAATTATTGTCTGGCAGCCAGAAGAAAGGCGCATTTATTGCCTTGTCAGAGCTGGAAGATAAACCTGATACAGTGATTATTACCGAAGGTTACGCCACAGCACTGACGGTTAATCAACTCTATAAAGGTACTGTTCTGGCAGCACTGGATGCAGGCAATTTACTTTCTGTTGCCAAAGCTATCCGGGAACGCTGGCCTGACACTACAATCATTATTGCCGCAGATAATGACTGGCATCACGCCGATGAACTGGATAACAACGGCAAGCCAAAAATGAATGTCGGCAAGGTTTCGGCAGAAAAAGCCGCTCTTGCAGTTAATGGCTGGGTCACGTTGCCACCAACTGAGTGCAAAGCTGATTGGGACGATTATCGCCAGAATCACGGTATCGAGGCAACAAAACAGGCTTTTGGTGAAGGGCTTTATCAATCCGCATCAACCAAGAAAAAAGCAGTCGTTCAGCCCAATGATACCGAATCTTCCAAACTGACATTATGCCAGATGGGAGCCAGCCAGCGTGGGGAAGTATTGCTGGCGCGTTATGACGGTGATTTGGCGCTGGATGGTGCTTCGGAAACCGTCCATCACTATGACGGTATTGTCTGGCGTCCGGTCAGTGACCGCGATTTAAGGCGGGAAATGGTGGCAGCCTTTATGGAAGAAAAACTGCCGTACTCACCACACGGTATCAGCTCCGCCGTGGATGCCCTGAAATTGCAACTTCCCATGATGCAGCCGCCAAAACGCCACTTAATCGGGTTCAGCAATGGCGTATTTGACCTAAAAAGCTGCCAGTTCCGGCCTCATCATAAAAATGATTGGTTATTGCTTGCCAACGATGTTACGTTTAATTCCCCCGATTCAGGGGAAACTCTGCAAGATTATGCGCCACAGTTCTGGCGCTGGCTCAACCGTGCAACCGCCAACTGTGAAAACAAATTTGATCGGGTACTGGCAGCCCTGTTTATGGTGCTGGCAAATCGCTATGACTGGCAGTTGTTTCTGGAAGTCACCGGGGCGGGAGGCAGTGGCAAAAGTATCTTTGCTGAGATTTGTTCCATGCTGGCAGGCAAAGGCAATACGGTTTCCGCAAGTATGGCCGCACTGGAAAATCCACGGGAACGGGCATTAATTGTCGGTTATTCGCTGATTATCCTGCCAGACCAGACCCGCTATGTAGGCGATGGTTCCGGCATCAAGGCGATTACAGGCGGTGATGAAGTTGCCATTGACCCGAAGCACAAACAACCTTATTCAACCCGCATTCCTGCGGTTGTGTTAGCGGTGAATAACAATGCTATGGGTTTCAGTGATCGCAGTGGTGGCGTGTCTCGACGTCGGGTGATTTTTAACTTTTCCGAAGTTGTACCGGAAAACGAACGAGATACTTTGTTACGAGAAAAAATAGCAGCAGAATTGCCTGTGATTATCCGTCATTTGCTTCATCGGTTCGCTGATCCGCAAGTAGCAAGGCGTTTGCTGGCAGAGCAACAAAAATCCGCAGAAGCATTAAATATCAAACGTGGCACCGATCCACTGGTCGATTTCTGTGGCTACCTGATTGCATCTGATGAAGCTGACGGCTTGTTAATCGGTAATGCGGAAATTATGCCATTCAATCCCCGTAAATACCTTTATCACGCCTACCTTGCTTATATGAGAGGCAATAACCTGAATAAACCCGTTTCCGTGACTCGCTTCGGGATGGATATGCCGGGCGCACTGGCAGAGTACGGGCAGCAATACCTGCGCAAGAAAAGCAAACATGGCATTCGCAGCAATTTGTGCCTGAACATTGAAACCGCTATCGAGTGGATGCCAAAACTGACAAGGGATAACCTGCCAGAAGAATAATTTTTTTCTTTATTGCTGACAACTTTCAAAGAAATATAAAAAAGTGTTCACCACTATTCACTCTGTAATTTAAATAAGATATATCAATGTATTATAGGGTGAATAGTTATTTTTAAACTATTCACAAGTCTTCATCACTGTTCACCTTTTTCAGATTTGAGGTGAACGGTTGGGTGAAGAGTGGTGATGAGTTTGATTTCAAGCCATCATCGCTTAACAGTATGAAATTAAATGAAAATAATCAAAGGTGAACAGGGTGAACAGTTTTACCCCTATTTCTTTAATACGGTGGGGTAAGAAAAAAGTTTTCTCTGGCAGGTGTTTTTCAGCTCTCCGAGTTACCGGGTTAATGTATTAGCCCGGCAAATCGGAGAAGACAAGCGCAGCGCGTCAGTGTAATTCTGCAGGAAAATGGATTTTTTATGGAACAATTATTGTTTGTCCTAAAGTAGGTTGATTGGAATTAGAGTGTATTGACGTTTTGCGAGGTCCACCGAGCTGATTAATGGTGGTACCGTTGATTGCCTAAATAACTTTCCATAATAGTAGGCATTAAGATTCAGAAAAACGATTACATCTTATGGCATTACGCTTGATGGGTGTCCTGACATTTTGAAATCCTAATTAGTCATGACGAACAGTAATATACACAATGAACCAATAGAATAAGTAGGTATTCTTCCCGAAAAATAAAGAGGCATAATAAGTTATAAATTACATGCATTAGAAATATTGTGGTACACAATATGTAAATCTAAAATAATATTATCATGATTTTTTTGATTTTTTTGATTTTTTTGATTTTTTATTTTTATGGTCGTTGATTAAAATCACCTGATAGTAATCATTCTAATCTGGATAGCACTTGAGTAAATATTATTGTTTGGTTATGGTTTTCATATAAATATTAAAAACTCATTCAATGTACTTTTATTTAATTAATCTATGTTACTGTTTTAGTTTGAAATAATTAGTTATATAATTTTCATCTTGTAAATCATAACTAATATTTACTTTATTTAAAAAATAACAAACTTAAATATTGGCTAATAAACAATCTCTCATACTTAACTTCTGAGATATAAATCACATTGTATGTAAATTAATTTGATAGTTATGGATTTTTTAATAATTTGTATTTTATAATTTTATTATTATGAATGTGACGTTTTTTTAATTTTAATTATAGGTAGGATAGTAATGTAATAATTAACAGAAAGATAAATC
>NZ_LDNM01000007.1 GCF_001028135.1 Xenorhabdus griffiniae | reverse complement strand
AGTCAGCGCGACTGGCTTCAACAAGCCAACGTTATAGGATGTTAAAGTCGAGCATCGCGTGAACTTAAGACACATATATATAATGCTACTTTGTACTTAACTAGTTACTTTTTTTATTATACATTTACCCTGGAAGTTGATGGGGCGAAAACTTTTCACGGAAAAGGAGGAGGATTGGGATTTCCAGGAAAAGGAAATTTTTCCGGTGAGTTTTTTTTCAGTGTGGATGATATTAATATAATTTATCAGCAAGCGAAAGTCTTTGCCGCACTTGTAACACCTCTCACTATTGCCGTAAGTTTTTTAAATGCAGATTTAGATAAATATGCACAATTTAGTGGCACTGGATTAGGAACAATATCTGCCTCAATCACAGGGGGTGGTTATTGGGAATAATATACAGGATTTTAAGTGGTAACTCTTTATTTTAATATAAAAAAGGCTTCATTTGTGAATTGATAATGATTGCCAAAGCATAAATCAAAACCACGTCGTAATGAAGCCTATCTTCCTGTCTCGGTCTATTTAAGGTTTCAATAGCGCGATATTTTCCGCCGCGTTTTCTCGGGAAATCTGTCCATCATCATTAATTCCAACGACGGATCACAATCGAGGTATTGATTCCACCAAAGGCAAAGTTATTGCTTTGGATAAACTCGGTTTGGATTTTACGCGGTTGATGCATAATGTAATCCAACTCCCCACAGGCGGGATCAATCTCATTGAGATTGATTGTTGGGGCAAACCAGCCTTCGTTCATCATTTCCAGGCTTAACCATGCTTCAAGGGCACCACAAGCCCCTAGCGTATGACCGAAATAACTTTTCAGTGAAGAAATAGGTGTTTGATTGCCAAAAATATGGGTCGTCGCTTGGCTCTCTGCCACATCTCCCCGATCGGTTGCAGTACCGTGGGCGCTGATGTAACCGATATCAGCTGGCTGTAATCCCGCTGATTTCAGTGCCATTTCAATGCATATCTGCATGGTTTCAGATTTTGGTTGGGTGATATGAGAAGCATCACAGTTAGTGGCAAATCCGATGATTTCACCGTAAATCTTGGCACCACGTGCTTTGGCGTGCTCCAGGTCTTCAAGGATCAAGGTGCCTGCACCTTCACCAATCACCAGTCCATCACGGTTAACATCAAAGGGAGACGGTGTGGTTTTCGGTGCTTCATTTTTCTGGCTGGTGGCAAACAGCGTATCAAAGACTGCCGCTTCGGATGGACACAACTCTTCAGCTCCACCTGCGACCATCACGGTTTGATAGCCGTGGCGGATAGCTTCCCACGCGTACCCAATCGCCTGACTGCCAGATGTACAGGCACTTGAGGTTGGGATCACTCGGCCACGTAAGCCAAAGAACAACCCCGTGTTGACGGCTGTTGTATGAGGCATCATTTGCACATAGGTTGTGCCTGTGATGTTATTGGTATGCTTTTCAGTCAGCATGGTGGCAAATTCGCTAACGGGTTTGGTACTGCCCGTAGAAGAACCATAGGCAATACCTGTTTCTCCATGGGTCAGTATTGGATCATTGAGTAAACCTGCCCTTTCTAAAGCCAGTTCTGTGGCGCGCGTTGACATCAGGGAAACACGCCCCATAGAACGAATGCGTTTGCGGGTATAATGTTCGGGTAAAATAAAATCCGTAACCGGTGCCCCAAGATGGGTATTAAGCCCATCATATTCTGCCCACGCTGGCATCTGTTGAACGGCATTAATGCCAGCTTTCAATTCTGCGGAAACAGATTGCCAATTGTGCCCCAATGCGGTAATGCCGCCCATTCCCGTAATCACGACCCTGCGGGGCTGGAATATAGCATTGTGGTTCATAGCATCCCCCCGTTGATTGAGATGACTTGACGGGTTACATATCCCGCAATATCAGACATCAAGTAGCTAGCAAGACCAGCCACTTCTTCCACTTGTCCCATGCGTTTCATTGGGATCATATTCATCGCTTCTTTCAAAGCCATTTCTTCCATTTGAATCATGTCTGTCCCAATCAGGCCAGGTGCAATACAGTTCACGGTGATTTTTCTTTTCGCCAATTCGATTGCCAGCGCTTTTGTGGCGCCGATAATCCCGGCTTTAGCTGCGCTGTAATTGACTTGTCCACGATTGCCCATCAAACCAGACACCGACGATAAGGTGATGATGCGTCCTCCTTGCCGTAAGCCGATCATCGGCATGACACAAGGATGGATAACATTGTAGAAGCCATCTAAATTGGTATGAATGACACTATCCCAGTCATTGCCTTCCAGTGTTGGGAAAGCACCATCTTTGGCGATCCCTGCATTGCAGATGATGCCATAGTAAGCGCCGTGAGTTTCGATGTCCTTTTCCAGTTTTTCACGGCAGGTCATTCGATCCGAAACATCAAAAGGCAGAATACGGCCACTGCCTCCGTTTGCCTGAATGTGTTCCAGTGTCTCTTCCGCACCTTTAGCATCGCGGTGATAATGTACGATGACAGTAAAACCCTCTGCCGCCAGTCGGCAGGCAATTGATCGGCCTATCCCTTTGCTGGCACCGGTCACTAAAACTGAACGCATTATGCTACTCCATCCTGTTTATTTGTGAGTTGTATGAGTTCTGTTTTGTTAGGTTGATAGGTGTTCAGACGGCCTGTCACCAGTACGGTGCCATTGCAACTGATTTCACCTTCAAAACTGCCAATTTTTTCATCTTGCAGTATTAAATTCATCTGAATATCCAAAACACTGTTTGGTGTGAAAGCGGGTACTCGGCACCGTACTGCACGTCCGCCCAGTAACATGCCCAGGGCGGAATCTTCCTCTTTTCTTTCCTTGCGATGCCAGCCAGACCAGACGCCAATGGTTTGGGCCATGATTTCAATGGCAAACCAACCCGGCAGATGGCCTTCCTCATTGAGGAAAGGGGATAAAACACCCTCTTGGCTGACTGTGACCTGACAATGGACATAATTGCTGGATACGTTGAGCACGTTTTCCAGTAACACCATGGGGGATTCATGTGGGAGATAACGATCGACTGGTAAATAATCAGGCATTATGCAGCTCCCAAAATCAGGCTGGTATTGTTGCCACCAAAAGCAAAAGAATTTGACATGACAATCGGTTTTTTCAGGGCTTGTGATTGGGTTAACAAACCACAAGCAGGCAGAGAGGTATCTCTGCCTGAGCGTGAAAAATCCTGTGCAGGCAGTGGTAAGTGACGTGTGAGCAGTAACCAGCAAAGCCCCGCTTCACAGGCACCTGCGGCACCAAGAGTATGACCGGTTAAATACTTGGTGGAGCTGCATGGCGTGTTTTCACCAAAAATGTGATTGATGACAATCGACTCCATCTGATCATTTAATTTCGTGCCTGTTCCGTGCAGGTTAATGTAACCGATTTCGGCTGGAGAGAGTCCGGCATTTCTCAGTGCCATATTGATAGCTTCAATGGCCCCTTTTCCTTCAGGATGAGGGGCTGACATATGCCATGCATCACTTGATTCTCCTACGCCGAGTAAGGCTATCGGTTGGGGTTCTCGCGTTAGCAGCAGCAATGCAGAGGCTTCTCCAATAGTAATGCCCCGGCGATCCTCACAAAAGGGGGCACACAAGGTGGGAGAAATGGATTCCAGGCTATTGAAGCCATTGATTGGCATACGGCTCAATGTGTCCGCACCACCAACAATGGCGATATCCGCCAGCCCCATTTCAATCAGGCGTTGACCGCTGATAATCGCGCGTGAACTGGATGAACAGGCTGTGGAGAGGGTAAATGCAGGCCCATCAATGTTCAGGTAGCTGGCAAGAAAGCGGGAAGGATCGCCCAATTCTTGTTGGTAATAATGGTAATGCTCATTGGGTTGCTGATGCATTGTGCGACTGACATGCTGATCACCTTCGTCGAGACCGGATGTGCTGGTTCCCATAATCACCGCGATGCGTTCCCGACCGTAGTGGGCGATGGCTTCGTCCACTTGTGGTTTTATTTGCATCAAGGCAGCCAGTAACAAGCGATTATTGCGGCTGTTGTGCTGAAACAGGCTGTCAGGAATGACGGGTAATTCAGCGTCAACGCCGCCCAGGCAGCAGGTTTTGTCGGGTTGTAACCAGCCTGAACGCTCATACATTCCCGGCGCTTGATTAAGCACGAGATTCTGTGCAATCTCATCCACATTATTGCCTAAGGCATTGAGCATACCCACGGCGGAAATATAAATCATGTCTTACTCTTCTAAATGCTGAATGGCGATGTCATAACCGAAAACGAATTGCTGGACGCGAATCGGGCGTCGTTTGCCATTTTGGGTATCATAATAAATTTCTGTGATTAATTTTTCTTTTTTATCATAGAGTTGTCGGAGATTGCTGCTCTCTTTGAGCCTCCAGCCATCAGGCAATCGATTTTGCCAAGCGGAAGCTGGCCAGTAACTGAGCATAATATCGGCCAAGACTTGGTTGGCAGGGGGAAGTTCCGGCAAGACAATAGATTGTTCGGTATGAACGCCATTTTTGTCGTAATCTAATTTGAATAACCGGATACCTAACGAAGACAACCCTGCCAGTGACAGGTGTTGCTTATCAGCATTAAGCAGCACAATCAATGATTGTTGTTTGCCTTTTACGGTAGCTGTTAACAATTGCTGTTCATTAATGGCAGGCGTTATGGTTGGCTCCGGTAATAAAACACGGACACCCGGTTTCAGCCATGCACTGGGGGGGGCGTTTTGTGGTGCGCTCGTACAAGCTGCCAACAGGCAGGTCAAAGACAGGATGAGTAACCGTGTCATGATTGCTTCTCCCTTTTTTGGTGTTTCGCTATTGCCAGTGGTGATAGCAGGAAAGCCGTAAAGATCCCACTGCATAACACGATACCAAAACTACTGATTGCCTGGGTGTTGCTGAACATCAACATGCCCAGCGTGAGCAATGAAGTACACATTGCTACGCTGATCGCCAATAGAGAGGTTAGCGGAGTGCCCCGAGGATTGCTGAAAAACAGGGTGTAGTTGATGCCAATACCCAGCACCAGAACCAGAGCTAATATTGAAAATAAGTTAAGGCTATGACCACTAAAACCGAGAACCGCCAGCCCACAGCCGAGGGACAGCAGTGATGGTAATATGCTGATGACGCCACGACGCAGGCCAAGCCGTGCTATGTAACTGGTAGCGATCAGGATGATTGAACCTGCTAACAGCCAGCCAAGTATGGTTCGATAGAATTGAAACATCTCATCGAAAGCCAGCTTGCGATCAACCCAACTGATCCCTTCCTGTTGTTCTGCCAATTGACGCATCAAGACACTGTTTTTAACGCCAGTGACCGGGAGCAGAACGCCGCTGTGGCCATTTGGCAGGGTTATCCACATCAACCGCCAACCTTCACTAACTGCACTGTTAAGCCAGTCATTCGGCGTCACAGTCATAGCGTGAGTATCTGGTTGTTTCACTGTTAATCCTGCTTCTGTCAACCGAGCTACGATATTGGGTGTAGCCGCCTTGATCAGCGCAAGATCTTGATGTTGTTGAGCAAGAGAGGAGAGAGGAAACCGTTGGTAATGGCTGATATTACCTTGCTGTTTTTCTGTATCCAATTTGGGAATAAAGGATTCCAGCCGTTGCAATGTTTGCTCTGCATTATCGCCATAAATAACGAACCACTTCTGATCACTGCGCTGTCCGGTTAACGCGGAAATGTGTTTTTCCTGTTGATGGATATCTTGTGGTAGCGCCTGTAATTGGGCAATGTCATCATTGATCTGCAAACGGGAAATTCCCAGTACGGCAAAAATCGCCAACATTATAGGTAATCCCATATAAAACAGCCGATTGCGTCTCCATGATGCCAGCCAACGCATTAACATGATCATGGCCGGAATGGGGCGTACGGGCAGGTTTTTAGCAAGTCGGGGATACCAACAAATGACGGTTAAGCAGGAAGCGGTTAACCCCGCAGCAGCAAACACCGCCAATTGGCGTAGACCGGGAAAAGGTGCAAACATCATGATTAGATAGGCAATGACAGTGGTTGCCAATGCCATTAATAAGGCAGGCAAGACTTTCTGCATACTTTGCCATGACGTCATTTCCTGACCATGTACCATGCGTTCTGTTAGATAGTAAATAGCGTAGTCAGCGGAAATGCCGATAATACTGATGCTCATCACCAACGTCATGAAATGCAGTTCGCCAAAGATCCCTAACGTTACGACAGTACCAGCCAAAGCACCGATACTGATGGAGAGAACGCACAGCAATAAAGGTTTCAGGGAGCGAAAAACGGTGTAGATGAGTAGCAATACACCGAGCACTGTGGCGCTGCCCAATGTTGAAATATCGTGTTTTGCTTGTTGGGTGGCGTAATCGCTGTAAAACAGGGTTCCCCGTGAAATCACTTTAGCATCAGGAAATTGAGCTTCCAGAGACTGCTGTATCTGACTCAACTCAGTGACAGCATGATGGCTTTGCTGCATATCAAAGGAAGCGCTTTTTAGCTCGCCATGAAGTAAGTACCAGCTTCTTCCCGAATTATCTTTGGCAACTAACCAGCCACTTTGAAGCCGTAATTGACTGGATGTCTGCTGGAGTGCCAGTTGTGAGCCTCTGACCAGCATGAAGGGATCATTATTGAGTTCTTTTCCACTGACACCAGAAAAGGCGGAATAAATCTGAGATAAGATCCAGTTTGCTTGCTGATTACCATCATCTTTCAGCCTGTCACGGGTAGCAGGATCGAGCATTGCATTACGGTGTTCATAGTAAAAACGCCCCCATGCTTGTTGTTGCTCTGCCGTCATTGGCCCTTTGACATTGGTCAGAAATGGCGTTTTTTGCAAATGCTCCAGCCAGTATTGTGCAGGGGCAGTCTCCCCATTTTTTCCCGGACTGACCATCCACACCAATTGGCGATCAAGACGTTGCATGAACTCTTCTTGCAAGGCGGGAGGCATGTTTCCCGCATTTTGCGCCGGCAATAATGCCAATACGCTGGTGGACAGGCGAGATTGAGGTAACAAGATGGCCAGCCATATCAGCAGAATAGTGCATGTTAACAACCAGAGTAGTGCCCACCGACGTGGCTCAGAATTTGAAGTGTTGCTTTTCTTCATGACTCAGCGTCTCTGGTGTTAATTGGTGTTGGGTAAAAGAGAGTTCTGTACGATCTCCCTGGCGATCAGTCAGTAAAATAGCACCAAGGTGGGTTTGACCGTTTAGCGTAATCGCCGTGAAAAGCTTATCCAAAGGAGATGTTTTGGGTGTCAGTACCAAGCGCCATTTTTCCTGCCCAAGGTCGTTGAATTCGATTTTGAAATTTTCTTCCAGCACAGCACGATCGGCCTGAAACAGTGCTCGCATCAGATGGTTGAACTGAAACAGTTGTGGATTAGAATCAGCGGTGACCACTTGGGGTGTTTGCCCTGACATGGCTTGTACCATATGGTTGTCATCCAGCAACAGTGTCAGTGGAAACGGTTTTTGCTGATGCCACCATAGCCCTTTATGTTGTGAAACCAGCATTTGACCACTGGAAGACAGGGGTTGAGACATACCTTGAATTTGCCGCACTTGTGTGAAGTGCGCTCGCACAACGGGTTGGTGAGCAAACCGCTGTTGTAATTCCTCAAGGGTGATGGCATATGCCATATTATTGATTGCCATGAAGCTTGTTGTCAGGAACAGCAATATCCAGCGCCATTTTTTCACGGCTTCATCCCCATACGTTCGAATAGAATATCTGGGCTGATAAAGCCCATTTCCTGTGTTTCTTGAGAAACGGCGACCTGAATGGTGTAGCCGACAGTGGTTTTTTCGCCGCTTGCTGCATCAAAAACTTGATAGGCAATTTTCAGGCGGTTTTCAAATTCTTCGATGGCCGCTCTGATGCGTATTTTTTGTTCAAAGAGGACGGGGGCGCGGTACTTGATTTTGGCGTCAACGACAGGCCAAATGTAGCCGGATTCACGCATTTCTCGATAACCATAATTGAGTTGATTCATCAGGGCTTCACGGGCAATTTCAAAATAGCGAAAGTAATTTCCATGCCAAACAACGCCCATGGGATCAGCATCATGAAATGGCACTGTCAATTCAACCTCGGCAGTAAAACGAGGATCAGTCAGCATTTTTTATTCCTTATTGGTTCGGGCAGACGGCAATTGCCAAAAATCGAAAAAATTAAACCAATCTAGCGGGGATTGCAGGGCATAATGTTCCAGTCGGGAAGCGTAGAGATCCACCGCTTGCTGCAAAGCTTGTTCTCTCTGTTTACGTGGCAATTCAAGGGGATTGGCAAAATGCTCACAATAAATTTTGAATTGGTTATTTTGCCGAAGAGCGAACATCAGCAGCACAGGGCAGTGCAACACGGAAGCGAGGATAAATGGCCCTTGCGGGAAGGGGGCAGAATAGCCAAGGAATTGACTCCATACGATGCGTTGAGTGTTGCCTCTGGAAGGATTAACGGCAATCCGATCACCGACAATGGCTACCCATTCGCCAGCGTCAATTTTTTCTTTCAGCATGATAGCGGTATCAGCCCCTATATCCGTGACTGGCAATAAATTGATCCCCGCTTGTGGTGAAATTTCTTCAATGACCTGTTTGAAACGTTGAGCATGTTCAGTAAAAACCAGTGCAGTGATAGTCTGTTTACCCGCTTGTTGTGCCAGTGCCCGGCAGACTTCAATATCTCCCAAATGCGAAACCAACAATAATTTCCCGCCTGAATTGTCATCCAACAATGTTTGTTCTGCACCCTCCGCAAATTCAATATCTTTTCCCCATTTCAAGTCACCCCGCCAGCTGGCGATTTTATCCAGCATGGCCTGGCCAAAACGCAGATAATGGCGATAACTATTAAGGCCTTGTGGAGTAGCGATCCCTCTGTGTTGCAAGGTTTTTTTCAGTCTCTCAAGATATTGGCTGGATGCCTGGCGTTGTAGACCGCCAGTTAGCCAGAAATAACCAACAACAGGATAAAGCAACCATTCAAAAGGCTTGCGTCCAAACCATCGGTAAACCGCTAGCATGAACTTCATGCCAGACAGCCCCTTACGCTCTTGAATATCTGACCAATGGTAGCGCTTACGCCATAATAGTGAAGGAATGCGGGGTAACATGCCGAAAAACAGGCGGGTATGCATCCATGAGATGCTAAGGTTATCCTTCAACGCATCAAAATGGGATAGGCCATTTTCAGGATAAGTGACTTTTGTTGGCACAAATTCATTTTCTGTTCCCTGCCAATAAAGCCGCACCATGATCTCGATATCAAAATCCATGCGATGCCCGACATCTTTGTCAGCCAACAGTTGTAGCGTAGGTGCCAATGGATAGACACGAAAGCCACACATACTGTCTTTAATAGACAAAGACAGGGTTTCCACCCAAACCCAGAAATGGGTGATATAGCGTCCATAAAGGCGGGATTTGGGCACGGAAGCATCATATTGCGGGCTACCGGAAATCAAGTGATCGGGATACTGATGTGCCTTTGCCAAAAACAGGGGAATATCTTCCAGGCAATGTTGACCATCGGCATCAACTTGTAAAACATGGCTGTACCCTGAATCCGCCGCTGCCCGCATTCCTGCCATGACTGCACCACCTTTGCCCTGATTATGTTCAAGGCGGATAAGTGTGACATCAGGAACGGATTGTGCTAAATCTTCGAGGCGATGTTGAGTCTCGACTTCACTGCCATCATCCACGATAAAACAGTGGAGACGATAAGGGGATAACCTTTCCAATACCGCAGGCATGGTCGCGCCGTGATTATAACAAGGAATAACCACGCAAAGAGTGATTGTATTCGCGCTCAACGACATAGCTTTATTTTTCCCTGGCTTGCAGTCTGGCCTTCGTTTCCATTCTGGGTTTCTAAGTCATAATGGAAGACCAGCAGGTGTTTTTTTTCATCCCATTTGATGTTCAATAGCAGTTTGTTGCCTGGTAGCAAAGGACGCTGGAATTTCACCATTTCAATCGAAGAGAAAGACCAGTCTGGTGTCAGCAAGGGTTGAGCATAATGCATGACCCAATCGATTTGAGCCACGCCCGGCAGAAGTGGCTGAATGGGAAAATGCCCTCGGAACCAATCCAGATTGGGATCTAAATACAGTTGTACAATGACCTCATTGGGGGCAGGTTGCTCGTGATGAATTTCAATGGGTTTCATTAAATAGTTCCTGTAATGCAGGCCATGAGCGTTTGCTTTGGGCATTTAAGGGAATGGCTTCAACGACTCGCCAATAACGTGGCAATGCGACAGATTCCAGCCAAGGTTTTAACTGATGACGCCAATCTTGTGACAGTTCATGAATTCCTTGCTGTTGATAACGTTTGCCGGTTTCGTGATCTAAAACGACTACCGCACCAATGCTATTGCGTTTACCTCGATTAATCGGCAATACCGCTGCGTCAGCGATCCCTGAAATGTCACACAGACGGCGTTCGATTTCTGACAGGGAAATGCGTTTTTCTTCAATTTTCACCAGACGATCTCGGCGCCCTAATAGAGCAAAATTACCCTGGCTATCGAAGGCAAACTGATCATCCAGAATCAGACCAAAAGGCTCAGGAAGAAGAGGAGAATAGACACGCACATTCTTTTCTTCATCTTCCTGGAATGACACTTCTTTAAATGTGGTCCAGACTGCATTGTCCGTTTTACGGCTTCGCCAGGCCATTATGCCGGTTTCGGTACAGCCATAAATTTCATTAGGCGGCGTGTTGAACCACTGCATTGCTTTTTCCGCATCGGTGAAATGCAAAAGCCCACCCGCAGAAACGACAAACGTGCAATCAGGGCCGGGGAGTTTGTCATCAAGCCGTTGTAGGAAGGCGGGACTACTGATCAGTGCACAGCGTGGGCTATTGGTAAGCTGCTCAGGAAATTCTACTATCTTGCGATCAAATGTTAAGCCCAGTGACATGGGTAGCCAGATGCGGAATGTTAAACCATATAAATGCTGGTGGCTGACCGAAGCTCTGACAATGCAGGATTGTAGCTTGTCTCCCCACAGAGAAGCCAGCCATTGGGATTCAAGATCCATGACGGCAATGGGCTTGATCACTGCTTGAGGAATGCCTGTCGAACCAGAAGTGAACATCACCAAAGTGGCATCTGGTGAGATGGCTGGTAATGTAATGTTAGGTGAAGTTTTTTCTGTCGTATCAATTTCTGGATTAGACGATGTAATCTGCCAGCAAGGACAAGATAAGCTCAGAGGTAAATCCGTCAATACACCATCAAAAAGAGATTGCTGCTCCTGTAATTGGGCTTCGCGACAATGACCCGGAATAACAGGGATTTTGCCGGCATGAAGTGTTGCCAGCAAGGCGACACAGAAGTCATAACTATCTTCAAAACACAAAGCCCAGCGGGAAGCTGCGCGTTTTGGCTCTGTTATGTGTAGGTTTTTCAGGCGTAAATATAATACGGTGACATCCTGCCGAAGTTTATTCAGGCTGATAGGATGATTGCCCCGATTGCCCCAACTGACCAGCCGTTGGGGACCATTATCCTCTGATAGCCATTGGGATAGAGGTTGTGCTTTCATCATTTTTTTACCCGTTGGCGTACCAGCCATTCAATGGAAATGAGTAATCCAATTAATAGATAGCTCACCACGCCGTTCCATAATGTCCACAGGGTCATATTGTTATACAGGCAAGTTCCAAGTGACACTGTGCCATTGAATATAAAGAACAAGCACCAGATGTAAGTGACCTTACGTGTATAGATAATACCCTTTGGGGGTAAATTAGGCTCTTTGATACGGGCTATCCTTTCAATGATAGGAGGCCCGCAACGTAATGAGTTGCTAAACAGAATCAGTAGAACAGCATTAACAACCACGGGGTAGTACATAAGAAGTTGGTGGTTGCGCAGAAACAGGCTGGCTAAACCCAGGGTCAGCCCTGCTATGGATAATACCCAACTGGTTTTCTGCTGACTGTAGGCCTGATGTTTGTTCGACAATAATCGCAAAATAAAAAATAGAATAATAACAATCAATATGGCATGAAATTGTCCGTAGTGAACCATCGCCCAGCCTAAAAAAGGCCAGGCGATTAACATTACGGCATTGGCAATACGGAGCAATAAAATCAATGAACTACCCACATGTTTATCATTTTTTCTACTTTTCTGATGGTTTATTGCTGATTATTGTTCTTGCAACAATTGTTCCACGGCATCCACGACATCCTGCACGGTGCGAACAGACTTGAATGCTTCAGGCTTGATTTTTCGCCCCGTTTTCTTTTGCAAATGTACAACCATATCAACGGCATCAATGCTATCTAACTCCAAATCTTCATAGAGCCGTGATTCAGGCGTAATGTCTTCGGGAGATAGCTCAAACAATTGAACCAGTAGCTGGGAGACTTCCTGAAGAATCGCTTGTTTTTCCATGATGGCACCTGTTCTTATGCTTGTTGTGACTGGATGTAAGACGCCAGCGAGGAGACAGAAGTGAAGTGTTGGCGCATCTCTTCACTTTCAGAAGATAATACGATGCCATAACGATTTTTGACGGCCAGTCCCAGTTCCAGAGCATCGATAGAATCTAAACCTAAACCGTCGCCAAACAGGGCGGCATCGGTTTCAATATCCGCAGGTGTAATATCTTCCAGATTCAGGACATCTATAATTAATTGTTTTATTTCAATATGTAACTCTTGCATCATCGTATCCGACATCTATTAATTTGATGGTGTTAGTAATTGAGTAAGTTGACGATTAAGTTGGCGGGCAGCGATGGCATGCCCGTTTTCTGTATCAACCGCGAAATTTTCATTGGTGAGTTGTTCACCAATCGTGATCGTATAAATGGGTTTTTTCGGTGGGATTTGATACCACTGGCTTTTTTTATCCAGCATTCTTTGGCTGCAAGTGATATGTATGATCCGTAAATCACATTCACATCGCACCGCGATATTTGCAGCCCCACGTTGCAGTGTCATTGACTGACCCGGTGTCGTGCGGGTTCCTTCTGGGAAGATCAAGATATTGTGACCAGAAGCTAGTCGCCCGCGACAGACAGGAAGCAAAGTTTCTGCATCACTGTTTACCGGGTAACGTGCAGAACGAATGACGCCACTGATAAAAGGATTGCGCAGTAATGCAGATTTTACGATGCAATCTATATCTGGTAGTGCCGATGCCAAAATAACGTAATCCAGCAAAGTCGGGTGATTAGCAACAATCAAACAGCCTTTATCCGCACGGACTTTATCCAACCCATTGAAATGGTAATCCAGTACCCCTAATTTTTTGGTCAAAAAAAGGAACAGGCGAAAACTCAATGAAATGCTGTGGCGGGCAAGGTGGCAGCGTTTATCTTCATTGCGTTGGAAAACTAACAATAAATTAAACCAAATAAGAGAGAGTAATAACCCACCCAGGCCAAAAAGGGTAAAACACAACCCGGTCATGAGCAAACGCCAGAACCAGTTAGTGCGTTCAATGATATTGATTGAAATCCTTTTCATCATCCTATCGGCTCCAATTCCACTGGCAATGATCCCCTGAAACAATGAAATTCTGTTCACCCTGCAACCAGTGACGAAGAAACTGGAGGCTTTGAGGAAGACTTGGTTCTGTTTCCACTGAAAATTGCTTTGTACAATGCAGGCCAGTACCTTGCTCCAGGAGCAGAGCTACCGCAAAGGGATAGGTTGGGGCCTTGGCATTGATGACATTGTGATAAAAGCGGGGGATCTCGCCCTCAAAATCGACAAGCAGAACTTTACGATGACCCGTATGAAGCAGTGTTAACGCTTCAAATAGTCCTTGCTGGAAACTGTCAATACCTGCCGAAACGGAAGAGGAAACCAGAGGCGCCTTAGCGACAATGGTTAAATTACCGACAGAGGAGTTATGAACTGACATGGTAAAATTGGTGGGCGAAACATTCTCTTTTTGCGCCAGATTCTGCAATATCTGGTAATTACGTTCTAACTCACCATGACGGCTGGTATAGACAATGGCATCGACCTGATTGCGACGTAGGATGCTCAAGCCACAATCCACAGCAAGGCGACTGCCGGAGCTTAAGCGGCGGGCTGTCATCATCGGTAATTGGGTGCATTTCTCTAATGGCCGTGATTGATCAATAGTGACGGGTAATGTTGCAGACCATTTCTTCCACTCATCAATATGAGAAAGCCCAGGAGCGATGGCTTGCCAGTCTGTAATATCCAATGTCAATTTCATGAAATACCGTCTGTTACTGTTTTTTGCAGATCAGTAATGTGTGGCCCAAACCTAACTGATCTATTTGGTTTTCTATAACCAATCCAGCTTTATTGAGGAATTGGGTAAAATCATTAATGCTGTAAAAACGACTATTACCATTTGCCATACAAGTAAAATAGAGCGAGGTAGCATTAAGGCTATAAGCTGCTGCTTCAAAAGGCTGGCAGTCCCAAAACAGCTCCATGATACAAATTCGAGCATCAGGTTTCATCGCTGCGGCGATCTTGCGTAAAATGCCTGTAATCTGTGTTTCGGAAAAACAATCAAGAAATTGGCTCATCCACCAAATATCTGCGCCTGTGGGTAAATTGTTATCCGATAACATGTCAACAGGATGGCCGAAAATACGATCAGTCATTCCCTGGCTGCGTATATTTTCTTCAGCCAATTTTATTTGCTGGGGTAAATCCAGAATAGTGACACTGACTTTACTGTCATATTGGCAACAGCGCAATGCCCATTTTCCTGTATTGCCACCAACATCATAAATCACTTTAGGATCCATGGAGAAAACCGTTTTCAATGCTGCATTAAAGGCGGAATCAGAATAAAAATGGTCAAATGAAAACCAACTTGTTTTCGCAGGTTCGGGTAGTTGGCTTAGGGCAGGGTAAATAGTTGACCATTCACCGAACACTTTTAATCCAGCCGGCTTATTTTTCAGAAGAGATTCTTTCAGGTGAAATAGCCCTTGATAGCAAACGTCTTGCGTAAAATCCATATTGACGCGAGTCATCTTGTCATTCAGCAAATAATGTCCAATCTTACTGAGGAAATAACGATCATCGTGTTTGAGAATAATTCTTCCACTCAACCCCATATCTAACAAAATACCCACACCGTAGCTGTCTAATTCGGAATTGCTGCAAATTTCATCTTTAGTTACACCATTTTTATGGTTTTTATCCAGGAAAGATAAAATCCCGCAATCACGCAGTCCGATTGCTGTTTGAAATAGCATAGGAGCGAAAGCAATGCGTTGAGCTTCTGTAATCGCTTCAAGTGCACTGAATTCATCTTTTTCATAATTATAGGGTGTGGTCATATATCCAGATATCCAATAGGTCTATAGCCAGAAAAAGCCTATCTCATCAGGATGTTTTCATTGATTGGGATAGGCTCTAAAGTAAGTGTTTATTTATTAGCTAGCAGGGATAAATTTAACTGAATGTCTCTATCTAGGTTATTGACCCAACGGTTATAGTTGCGGTGAATTTTTCCGTCACCCTCTCTTAATTCATGGCTCTTGACATAATTGATAGAGTAGTTTTTGGCGGTATAGTTGATGCGTATTTGCACGTCATGCTTACGATTTTTCAGTGAGCCATTAATAACCCCAGGAGAGACTTCAGTCATTACCCACTTGCGGTTCTTACCTGCTTCCAATATTGCTTTTTTTACGGAAGATAGGGAATTTTTTGTCACGATGGTGGTTTGGGGAGTTAATATCGGTACGTTACGAGCGCAGCCTGCAAGAGAGACAATGCAAGCCAGACTGATTAATAGCTTATATGAAATTTTCATTATTTTTCTCATGGTAAATAAGACCATATAGATGGTGAAATAGTTACGTTGCGCAGAATAGTTTAAATAAATTCCAACAATACTGCTACATCTATCACTTTATTATAGATTTTATCTCTACTTTTTATTTATTTTTAGAATTTATTAACTGTGATTGTGTATATGTGTATTTATTTGTCCTGTTAATTTAAAATTAGTTGGTTGAATATCGAATCGGATTTTATATTGATTTTGCGGATGCTTATATCAATGACAATGGATTTTGTGAATGCATTTTTTAGTAATGTAAGTGATAAAAAGGTTGATAATAATCACTGTTGTTATTTGTTGGGTTAATATTTAAATATGAGTACTGCTATTTTTTCCATAAATAATCAATGAAACAAATTTATTGATATCATGAAAGAAAATATGTACTCAATAAATTTCAAGTGGCAGCACCAGATTAATGCCGTTCACCCCGAATTATCGGCAAGGATGCATTTACCTAATACTTTAGCGTGTCTTCCAGACCACTCCAGGTTGTTACGCTCCAGGTTCTCCGTCCCAATAATCAACTTCGTCGCTGACCCGCCCAACAAAATGAAGCAACTTTCCGTCTTGCTGCTTTAACACAGACTGAAACTTGCCCGAGTCCGGATATCCAATCACATCTGCTGAAACATTTGTTGAAATAGCAAGATAGCGCAATGGAACTGAACCGGTGTTGATTATTTGATGGGCGGTCTCTTGCCCTCCCGCCGGAGCACTTACAACATCACCCTTCCCGATCGAAAACTCATCGGAGCCAAAACGGTAAGTACGCCGCGACAAGTTACGGCAGCGGATTAGCAATCTGAGTACGTTAACAAAGAGTAAAAAACGCACTAAACAGGTTGATCTGTCATCTGATATTACTTATTGATTTAAAAGTTATTTTCTCCAATTCAAAAGCTATTTTTGAGGGGTTTTTAGTGAAAAATTCTAGAAATATCGGATAAATCACACAATTAAATATTACCCAGTGCAATTAATTCGGAGAGCGATTATATTAATTTAGTCTGTTTATATATACAGTATTTTGAGTGTCGTATTTCAAATAGTAGGGCTAAAATGTTAGATTCTTTAAACACCTCCATTCTGTTAGAACGTATTGAATTAATTTGCAAAATGGGAGGTTCGGAATATTTAAATGATAATGACCGGCAGATTACCCTGTTTTGGCTTGGCGAGTTGATTAAGCAAGTTAAAAGTGAGCTGGAAACCCAGATAGAAAAGCCACTGATAGTGGCTTCTTAAAACTTAAATCATGCTGCATTGGCTTGCAGCAAGTCTAACGCCATCTGGCGCTGTTGCAGACTGAGGTTATTAATCACAGTCTGCAACAGAATATCGCCCGTTTTCGCACTGAGGCTGATGGTGTGCGAGAACGTCAGGGTCATCACAACACAGGCACACCGGAGAACGCCAGCGCCATCAGGAACACGGCCTATAAATCGGACGGGCTGAAACAGAAGTATTCGCCGGTGATTGGGTAAGGTTTTTACGCCATACCGTAGATTGATATTTTATTCAGAGGCATTAAACTGGTGATGTTAGTTGGAGAGTAATGCGCTAAGGCTGAGGCGACCAATCTCAGTCATAGCATTAAGGCCACCGGGTTAACTGCCCGGTGGCCTTTAACATTTAGGGATGAGCAATTTCTTTTCGTGCCAATTCAGCCAGAAAAGCAGAACGGTTTTTATAGTGACCGTTTCGCTCAATATAGCGGTCTATCGCAGTTAACAAATTGCCGGGCATAGTCAAGTTGAACTTGATGGCCTTTGATTCGTATTTCGCGGGGTCTAATTCAATCAGCGCAATCATCCCGCCATCTTCCGCCAAGCGGGGGTCATTGATATAATCTGATGGATCTTTGGGGGCTGGGACATACCCACCTTGCTCAGTCAACACTTCCATATGCTGACCAAAAGCACTTTCAGCATCACGAATAGCTTCTTCTAAGGTGTTGCCAGCGAAAAAACAGCCGTCAGCATCAGGAAAGTAACCGTCAAAACCCTCTTCTGTTTTAAAGATAAAGAGCGGATAAATCATAATATTACCTCGATAGTTTATGATGATAAGTAGCGCAGAGAAGGAGCGGTCAGACCGCTCCTTGATGATTACAACAACTTCAATCCTGAATTTTTCTGTGCCTGCCGAAGAATCCCCTTTGACGAATCTTTTCTTGGATGCGGTACGGTGATTATCTCTGCACTACTCATCAATCCTCCATTGTGTTGATTTGTGGGTATAAATCCCATAAAATCACATGCAGCCAATGATTTTATAGGCATTATACCTATAAATATTAATAGACAGTGCTCCCTCTCTTTACCCGGTCATTTATTACCCGCCCATAGGGTGCAATCAAACGCACACAGAGACATGCACAATCAAATTGACATACGTACAGTTAATTTGGGTCACGGAATGGATCGCAAGGAAAAATCAACTTAATGATATTAAAAGGAAAATTCTATTTTACGTGAGGGGTTAGATCACGGAGAGGGGTTAAAGAAAAATTCAGAATATAGTAACGGTGTGGTTTTACGTTGATAAGGAGGCTGAAATCAATTGAATCAGTAAAGATATTTTCAGTGGCCGAAGATTTTTTTCGGTTTGGCTTGTTTGATTAAAAAATAATCTTTTTTATGTATCAGTGGATATGATGCGGGACACTAAATTTTTCTCAGGGGACAAAAAGGGGACATTGACCAAAAGACATAAAAAAACCACTCGTGTTTGAGTGGCCTATCTTGCTGATTTAACAGCTGAAATCTGGTGGCCCCTGCTGGACTTGAACCAGCGACCAAGCGATTATGAGTCGCCTGCTCTAACCACTGAGCTAAGGGGCCGTTGAACTGGAGGGATTATACGGTACAGTTTGGTGCTAGGTCTAGTCCCCAAAATTCATATGCGCATTTTATAGGCAATAATCAGTATCTTTTAACGTATTTCAGTCTATTGGCAGTAATCTGGCCGCTTTTTTAGTGATGTTGGTCGTTTTTATAGTAAATATTTCTGATTATTTGTTGGTCTCTGACCATAATCTGGTCAAGAAAATCTTGTTAGTCCAGTTTTGTATTTTTCATTGATTTCCCATCATTCTTATCTGCTTATAGACTTCCCTTCCTACATTATTTTTCAGGATCCTAAATCGGTATTTGGGTGTCCAGACGATATGATATTGACAACATCAAAGTACATGCGATGCTTTCTTGAATCTACTCATGGTTAAATCCTTCTCTGTTATGGGGATAACAGTTCGGATTTTCCCATGAGTAGCATTACTGGCAGAGCCAACTTGTTGCTGACCACCTCCACAGGAGGTGATATTCAGTTATGAATAAAAAAGCGTCTGTCGAAACAGACGCTTTTCAGATTTATCACTAAATCCGTTGGTTAGTCATCAAGGAAGCTGCGCAGTACTTCGGAACGGCTCGGATGGCGCAGTTTACGTAGTGCTTTTGCTTCGATCTGACGAATACGTTCGCGGGTTACATCAAATTGTTTACCCACTTCTTCTAAGGTATGGTCAGTGTTCATATCGATACCAAAACGCATACGCAGAACTTTCGCCTCACGTGCTGTCAGACCGGCCAGCACATCGTGAGTTGCCGCGCGCAGGCTTTCTGAAGTTGCTGAGTCCAGCGGCAGTTCCAGAGTCGTATCCTCGATAAAATCGCCCAGATGTGAATCTTCATCATCACCCACAGGGGTTTCCATGGAGATTGGCTCTTTGGCAATTTTCAGGACTTTGCGGATCTTGTCCTCAGGCATCATCATACGCTCGGCCAGCTCTTCCGGTGAAGGCTCACGACCCATTTCCTGCAACATCTGGCGGGAAATACGATTGAGTTTGTTGATAGTCTCAATCATATGTACTGGGATACGGATGGTACGTGCCTGATCCGCGATAGAACGTGTGATCGCCTGACGGATCCACCAGGTCGCGTAAGTTGAGAATTTGTAACCACGACGGTATTCAAATTTATCAACCGCTTTCATCAAACCGATATTACCTTCCTGGATCAAATCGAGGAATTGCAGGCCACGGTTGGTATATTTCTTCGCAATCGAAATAACCAGACGCAGGTTGGCCTCAACCATCTCTTTTTTCGCACGGCGGGCTTTCGCTTCACCGATTGACATGCGACGGTTGATGTCTTTGACCTGTTCAATGGTCAGGCCGGTTTCTTCTTCAATCTGGCGTAACTTTTGCAGGCTACGCATAACTTCTTCTTCAACTTCCAGCAACTTGTCAGACCATGGCTTGTTCATTGCTTTTGCAGCGGTGAACCATGTATCCGTGGTTTCATTGCTAGAGAACAGCGTAATGAAGTTTTTCTTCGGCATTTTGCACTGTTCAACACACATCTTCATGATCTGGCGCTCTTGAAGACGCACGCGATCCATCATGGAACGCATATTATTGACCAGATGATCAAACTGCTTTGGTACCAGGCGGAACTGTTTAAATACTTCAGATAAAGTTAATATTTCTGCTGCGGAATTAGGATGACTACGACCGTATGTTTTAATCGCCTGACGAGTTAGTTCGTGTTGTTCACGCAGTTCCGAAAATTTCTGGCGAGCGAGTTCTGGATCGATGCTGTTATCCTCTTCGCTGTCAGCATCATCATCACTGTCTTCATCTTCATCTTCATCATCGTTGTCAAGTTCTTCCTGGGGAAGTTCTGAGCCAACGTGAGTGGCGGTTGGGGCAAGATCTTCTTCTGCATTCGGATCAACGAAACCGGTGATCAAATCGGACAGACGACTCTCGCCGGATTCAACACGGTCGTATTGTTCTAACAGATAAGTAATTGCTTCAGGGTATTCAGCAACGGAGCACTGTACTTGGTTGATGCCATCTTCAATGCGCTTTGCAATGTCAATTTCACCTTCGCGAGTCAAGAGTTCAACCGTACCCATTTCGCGCATGTACATGCGAACCGGATCGGTGGTACGACCGATTTCTGACTCAACACTAGATAGCACTTGCGCAGCCGCTTCCACTGCGTCTTCATCTGTGTCGTTTGTGTTTTCTGCCAACATGAGATCATCGGCATCAGGTGCTTCTTCCATTACCTGGATGCCCATGTCATTGATCATTTGGATGATATCTTCTATCTGATCAGAATCGACGATATCTTCCGGCAGATGGTCATTGACCTCAGCATAGGTCAAATAGCCTTGCTCCTTACCTCGGGTGACAAGTAGCTTTAGCTGTGACTGCGGGTTTTGCTCCATAAGACGGTATCCACACTTCAGAGTATTGGTTGGTGTCGGTCGGCGAAACAAATATGCCAACAATAATATTTAGGGGCGTTTTCATTGCATTGCCGCTGCCCTCAGTTGCGGCAATTGTAGGGTTACCGGCCCTACCTAATGCGGCATTTAAGCCGTGAATTCTGTGTCTGTGATGTCAGATTTTGGTTTAGAACCTGTTTCACCAAGCTATATTTTATCGAGTGATATTTTTATCAAACGATATTTTATTAAACGAGAGTTTCAGCCAACTCTATTAGGGATATAAGCCTATATAAGTAAGCCGAACAGTATAACCTCCAAGTTAATATAATCTTGAAGTCATATAGCCTTGCTGAGACAGATTCTTATTTCCTCGCACCAGATTCCGTAATTAACCGGACTTCTTCACGCTCTTCTGGTGTCAGGCCTTCAGTTCTCTCTTTAGCCATTAGAAAATTAAAACGTTCATCAAGTGCTGACGCAAAAAGATGGTTCAGTGCATCGCTGAAAGTCTTTTCAGCAATCTCTTCTATTTGTATATCGTTCCATGCAGCGAGTTTTTCAAGCTGTTTAGCATACTTATTATCGCGATATTGCTCCAACAGTTGTCCCGTGGTTAAACCTGGTTGCGCAAGGCACGTATCGACAAGATCTATGAATAATGGCAGTCCGGCTATCTGAGTAGGAAACATTCCCTGTAACGGGGGAACCAATGTCGCTAAATGTGGATTCTGTACCAGTAATGCGATCAGTATGCGCATTGTTGTTGGTTTCAGTTTTAGCGCCTGATAAGTATTTGTATCTTTTTTGACAAGTTTTGCCAAAAATCGTTCCAATTGTGTTGTATCAGGCGTACCTAACAGGTTTCCAAGCTCTTGAAGCAGGTAGAGTTGCAGTGTTTCCCCTGGGATTTGACTTATCAGTGGCATGGCTAGCGAACTGAGCTTAGTCGCTCCTTCCGGGTTACTAAAATCAACCTGTGGCAAGAGTGATTCGAACAAAAATGCCGATAAGGTCAATGCCTTTTCCATTCTCTGCTCGAATGTTTCCCGCCCTTCTTTGCGAATCAATGAATCAGGATCTTCGCCATCAGGCAAGAACATAAAACGTAATTGCCGACCATCATTCAGATAAGGCAGCGCTGTTTCTAATGTACGCCATGCGGCATCACGACCGGCACGGTCACCATCGTAGCAACAGATGACATTATCGGTTGTCCTGAAAAGCAATTGAACGTGTTCGGCTGTCGTGGACGTTCCCAGCGAAGCCACGGCATAGTTAATGCCAAATTGAGCGAGCGCCACAACATCCATATAACCTTCAACCACCAGTAACCGTGTCAGGGTATTGTGGCTTTGCTGGGCCTCATAAAGGCCATATAACTGGCGGCCTTTATGAAAAATTTCTGTTTCCGGCGAGTTCAGGTACTTGGGAAGTGCATCTCCCAGCACTCTGCCACCAAACGCAATCACGCGGCCACGGCGATCACGAATGGGGAACATCACCCGCTCGCGGAAACGATCATAAGTGCGGCCATTGTCGTTCGTGACCAGCATTCCTGCATCGTTTAGCTGTTTGCGATCTTCTGTACTATGGGCAAACCGTTTTAAGGCGTTATCCCATCCCGCAGGCGCAAAACCAATGGCGAAACGCTGGATGATCTCTTCACTGAGTCCACGTTGAGCCAAATATTGTCGGGCTGATTGGGCACTGGGGGTATTCAGTGAATGCTGATAGAAGCTATTGAGCTTTTCCATCAGTTGGTAAAGATTTTGCCTTTGGTGACGTTCGATTTGACTGATGCCGGAACCTGCTTCGTAGGGAACTTCCAGCCCATGCATGGCTGCCAGTTCTTCGATAGATTCGACAAAATCCAGCCTGTCATAATTCATCAAAAAATCAATGGCATTACCATGTGCCCCGCAACCGAAGCAATGGTAAAACTGCTTATCACCATTCACAGTGAATGAAGGGGTTTTTTCGTTATGAAAAGGACAGCACGCTTGATGGTTTTTGCCTTTCTTTTTCAAAGGCACTCTAACATCGATCAAATCAATGATATCGGTTCTTGCTAATAAGTCATTGATAAATGCGCGTGGAATTCGTCCAGCCATAAGCCCTTTTCCGCCTGTTGATGAACGAGAATAAGCCGCGCTTCCTTTGGGAAAGCACGGCCTTTAACAGCAGTAGTTTGTTAATACAAACACTAAGCGGACTGACCGCGAAGATTAGTACAAACGAGTGCGGCGTGCGTTTTCGCGAGCTAGCTTCTTAGCATGACGCTTAACAGCAGAAGCTTTAGCGCGTTTGCGCTCAGTCGTTGGTTTTTCATAGAATTCACGACGACGAACTTCGGCTAATACGCCTGCTTTCTCGCAAGAACGCTTGAAGCGACGCAGCGCTACGTCAAATGGCTCGTTTTCACGTACTTTAATTACTGGCATGTGCCTCTCACCTCAATAGAAATCGGGTTTGTCGCTGGCGTGATAGTGCCAGCCGTCTTTAAAATGGTGCGGAATTTTACTTCAATGAACACGGCCTTGTAAAGTGCCGAGGAAAATTGAAACCGATAACGCCACGGGTTGTGGGATGCATTTTTGTATATATATAAAAATGCAGCCTGGTACCGACGTTATTAACATTAACCACACAGGATATTCAAGTAGGGCATTGATTATAGACTAAACAGAAAAAATAGCCAGCCTGTAATGGACTCAGCGGCGTGAATGTTGATATGGAAAGCGTGTCGGCAGAGAATTTAACAATAGATGGTGTTACACTATTGCGCGTTGAAAGGAATGCGAATGTATGACCAAACAACGAAACACGAGACGACGAGACGACGAGACACGAGACGAATAGTGCAATGCGAGTTTTAGGTATAGAAACGTCTTGCGATGAAACCGGAATCGCAATTTATGACGACAAAACCGGTCTGCTAGCCAATCAATTATACAGTCAGGTCAAGCTACATGCTGATTATGGTGGTGTTGTACCTGAACTGGCGTCCCGTGACCACATTCGTAAAACGGTTCCTTTGATTCAGGCAGCGTTGAAGGAAGCGGGTCTGACGAGTAAAGACATCGATGCGGTGGCTTACACTGCCGGGCCGGGATTGGTTGGTGCGTTGCTGGTTGGGGCAACCATTGGGCGTTCACTGGCATTTGCATGGGATGTACCGGCTATTCCCGTGCATCATATGGAAGGCCATTTGTTGGCACCGATGCTGGAAGAAAACCGTCCTGAGTTTCCTTTTGTCGCCTTATTGGTTTCAGGGGGGCACACCCAGCTTATCAGTGTGACGGGTATCGGTGAATATAAACTGTTGGGTGAATCCATTGATGATGCTGCCGGCGAGGCTTTTGATAAGACAGCCAAGCTGCTTGGGTTGGATTACCCCGGCGGGCCAGTGCTTTCCCGTATGGCACAGCTGGGTAAGGCTGGGCGTTTCGTTTTTCCCCGGCCGATGACCGATCGTCCTGGGTTGGATTTCAGTTTCTCTGGTCTGAAAACGTTCGCAGCGAATACGATCCGCAATAACATTTATGGTCATGATATGGCTGAGGATGCGCAAACTAAGACGGATATTGCCCGTGCATTTGAAGATGCCGTCGTGGACACACTGGCCATTAAGTGCAAACGAGCGTTGGAACAGGCGGGGTTCAAACGTCTGGTGATGGCGGGCGGAGTGAGTGCAAACCGAACCTTGCGTACTAAGATGCAGGAAGTGATGGAAAAGCTGGGAGGAGAAGTCTTCTATGCCCGACCTGAATTCTGTACTGATAACGGGGCAATGATCGCACTGGCTGGCATGATCCGTTTGCAGGGGGGGACTGTCGGTGAATTGGGTGTAACGGTGAAAGCACGTTGGCCGTTGGCAGATCTGCCTGCTTTGCAAAAGTAATAATACAAGACGTTGCTTGATATGGGCTGAGTGCTGTTTGCTACTCAGCCTTTTAATTATCAGGTTAATCAGTGAAATACATCGCAGTTTAAAAAGCCAAATGCAATTTACGCATATAGGCGGACTATTTCGTTATATTACTCAATGAGTTGCTGTTTTATTTTTCTGCCCCGCGTATTTTGCCGACGCCATGATAAACAAGTACTCTGATAGGCGTTCTCCACGTCAGTCCTCTTGCTGCTCTTGCTCTTTAATTGCTTGAGTTTTCTCTTTATCGGTCAGTTCCTGTTTCTTTTTCAATTTCTGCCAGATGCGGCTTTCCTGCCCTCGCCACAGGCGTTGAATATTATCGTGATGACGCACAAGTACCAGACATGACAGCATGGCAACGGGAAAAGTGAATTCAGGTTTGAACCACCAGACGTAGAAAGGGGCAATTAATGCACTGACAATGGCGCCCAATGAGGAGTAGCCGCTTAACAGCACTGTTAACATCCATGTCCCCGCGATCAGTCCCATCAGATCCCAACCGATGGCAGCAATGGCACCGAAAGCGGTTGCAACGCCTTTTCCTCCCTTGAAATGGAAGAAGATGGGATAAATATGCCCGAGACAGGCAGTAATGGCAGTAATACCTAAATAAAACGGGGAAACGTTGAGTTTGTATGCCAGCCAGACCGGTATTAGCCCTTTTAGGACATCACAAATCAACACGGCCAATGCAGCCCATTTACCACCAATGCGCAGTACATTTGTTGCCCCGGGGTTGCCAGAACCATGCTGACGGGGATCGGGAAGCCCTGCCAAGCGGCAGATCAATATCGCGCTGGATATAGAGCCACATAAGTACGCGAAGATGATCATGCCAAGCGCGATTGCACTCATAAGATATCTCCAATGAATAAGGGTCGTTTTCTTAAGTCTAACAATGGATAATACGCACATTTCGTCGGAAGTGGTATCCGGCGAACCGAAAAATGGGGAAAAGGTCGTGATGGATATCGTATTTATTGAAGAATTAACCGTGATGACCACTATTGGTGTTTATGATTGGGAACAAACAATTAAACAGAAATTAGTGTTCGATATCGAAATGGGATGGGATAACAAACGAGCCTCTTCCAGTGATAATGTTGAGCACTGTCTGGATTATGCCAAGGTGAGTGAGGCGATTATTAATCATGTGGCAAGCCAACGTTTTGCGCTGGTAGAACGGGTTGCAGAAGAAGTCGCGGGTATCTTGCTGAACCAATTTCATTCGCCTTGGGTCAAGGTTAAAGTCAGTAAACCAGGTGCAGTTGCACATGCAAAAAGTGTCGGCGTAGTGATTGAGCGAAGTACGGGCTAATTGAAAAAGCGTCCCAATTTAATTAATGACCTGGGACGCTAAATTGATGGGGGAACTTAATCAATCGATTGTTGTTTCCAGCCTGCGATGGCAATGTGTCGTTGTCGTTCCAATTCTGTGCGAATCTCGGCCCCCTGAAATCCACGGGCAATCACTTCCTGGACACTGACTTGGCTGGCAATGGCAAACATTTTACGTAAATAATCCGCTTGTGGATAAGATGCCGTTTCTGTTCCTGGGGATTCACGATAGTCTGCTTCACTACAGGTAATCAGTTGTTCAATGCGTTGTGGTTTACGCCAGGCATCCACGGCATTAAACAAGCTCAGCAAGGTTTCTGGCGGTAATTGTTCTACGGTATGTACCCAATTGTGATATTGCGTCACCATCATGGCCAGGTCGCGTGCCGAGTTGGGAATGCGCAGGCGTTCACTCATTTGTTTTAGCGACATTATTTCGATATGGCTACATAGTGAGGCGAAACGAATGTCTGTCTCTTCGCTCAATTGGGTGGATATCTGCAAAACTCTTAATGAATGAAGTCCGGCATCATGTTTAAGCAGAGGAACACCGAACAGGTTATCTATTTCAGGAAAGAGTACAGCCAATGCCCCGCAATCACGCAGAATCTGAAAATAAACTTGTGGTGATTGTGAAGTGAGCGCTTTTTCAGTTTCCCGCCAAACGCGTTCAGGGGTCAATGAGGATAATTCACCACTTGCGACCATTTCTGTAATGAGCGTTTGGGTCTCTGGTGCGATTGCAAAGCCTAGATGGGCAAAACGGGCAGCAAAACGAGCCAAACGCAGCACACGTAATGGATCTTCGGAGAACGCAAGAGAGACATGGCGCAAGATACGATTTTTGAGATCATTGGCACCCTGATAGGGATCGATCAATGCACCTTCACGAGTTTGTGCAATAGCGTTAATCGTTAAATCACGGCGCAGCAGATCTTCTTCCAGCGTCACATCGGGCGCGGCATAACAGCTAAAACCGGTATATCCCTGACCTGATTTCCTTTCCGTACGTGCCAGCGCATACTCTTCATGGGTTTTGGGATGCAAGAAGACAGGAAAATCCTTACCAACTTGTTGATACCCCTGAGACAGTAGTTCCTCTGGGGTGCTGCCAACGACAACCCAGTCCCGTTCCGTGACGGGCAAACCCAATAATTGATCGCGAACGGCGCCGCCAACCAAATAGACTTTCACGCTTATTTCCTTAAATCAGCTCATCCAACGATCTTTCTTTTTTCGGCGAGGGATAATGTGGGGCAATATAAGTCCCAAAATCAGGCCAATGCCTGCAACTCCACCGCCATAGGTAAACCACTGCAAGATGATCTCTCTTTGTTTATCATCTAACTGCAAATTGGCAACTTCTACCTTTTTCTCAGCCACGGTTAATTTGCTCTGGAGCTGGGCATTCTCTTTTTTCAGATCACGGATGATCTTATCGCTGTTTGCCACTTTGTTCTGCAACTCAGCGGTACGCTTATTCCATTTATCGTCAATGGTGGCCAGATTTTCAGTGAGTGTTTTGATCTCTTGTTCCATTGCAGGAAGGCGTTCACGCAAGCTTGGAATAGCGCTGAGTTCATTGGCGAGTATCCAGCTCGTACGCCCTTTGCTGTCTTGAATTTGCAAGAAACCATTATCTGATTTAGGGCTGACTAATGTGACCTCTTCGCCGGCATTCAATGAGCCAATGATGCGGTTTTTAGTGCTTGGGCCGCTATGAATGTAAGCTGATAACTCATCGGAAACATAGCGTTTTTCTTCAGCGTGTACGGATAATGGAAGAGTAAAACTCAGTAACAAAATAAATAATCGATGTAGTTTTTGCATTCTGTGCTCAACTGTTCTCTGTGTATGGATCAATCGTGATTTAAACTACTCAAGAGATAGTAAAGAGTTAAGTTTGTGGGTGCAATCAGTAAACCAGAATGAATGCGATATCAACTAGCCGAATACACGCCTTTTGAGGTTTTTTTTGGTGAAGTAAAAGTGATGTTTGTTGAGATAACACCCTATTGTGGTTTATTTTTCTCTTCTGTGTGAAAAGTTTTTCTTCTGTGAAAGAAAGTGTGAACAAGGTTAAGAAAAAATTCTGTAATATCCATTGAGGAATAAAAAATATGAGTTCTGTAGAAATAGAATTGAAACTGTCCGTGAAGCCTGATGCGATATCGGCCGTTTGCCGGCAGTTATTTCAGTTTCCTCATGATTACACTTCACCACAGCACCTGACTAATATTTATTTTGAGACGCCTGATAATCAATTGCGGCGTTGGGATATGGGGTTGCGTATCCGTGGGTTTGATGGGCACTATGAGATGACCATCAAAACCGCCGGTAAAGTGATAGGTGGGTTACACCAACGCCCTGAATTCAATATCCCTTTGTACCAACCTAAATTAGACCTGACACTGTTTCCCGACCATATCTGGCCTGAAAATACCGATCTCGTCGCCCTACAGGCACAATTGACGGAATTATTCAGCACTGACTTTAACCGTGAAAAATGGCTTGTGACCTATGGAGAAAGTGAAATTGAAGTCGTGCTGGATCAGGGGAGCATTTTTTCTGGCAATAAAGATTCAGGAGATCAAACTTCGCCCATTTGTGAGTTTGAACTGGAACTAAAAAATGGAAATATCATCGATATGCTGTCATTGGCAAACAGACTGGCATCACAGAATGGCCTGCGTTTAGCCGATAAAAGCAAGGCGGCACGGGGCTATGCGCTTGTTCATGGTTTGCCTTGTAAGATATTACCAAAAGTACCGAATGAGTTGGAATGGCAGCAGCCATTGTCTGTGCTTCTGCCTGAAATTTTGGCGCAATGGCAGGCGCAAGAAGAAGGATGGCTGGCGGGTTTGCCGGAAAGTAAAACGGGATTAGCGCAGGTTCTGCAATGGATGATAAAACTGACCGAAAGACAGACAGACCGTTTGCCGCTCTTGGGGGTATTAGCCGATTTATTGCCGGAATTAAAAGTTGTTTTATCTATGAACTATTCACAGGCGGAAACGTTGTGTTATAGCGCTTCTTGGTTGCAATGTAAGCTGGCATTAATGCAGTGGTTGCTGGCTCAATCCCGATAATTCCCTTTTGTTATTAAAAAACGGTCATAAGGAAAAAGCAGTTATGCGGCCACTTTCATCACTTTTAACCGAACAATTACGGCATATTGTTGCGGATCTTCCGTCATTAGGGGAAACAATCACGCCTTTTACACCTGATGAACAGGCGGTGCTGTCATTGAGTGAATTTGTAACAGAAAACGTGTTATCACATCCTGCATGGCTAGAGGATATTCGCCAAAATCCTCCCCAACCACAAGAGTGGCAACATTATTCCCATTGGCTGGGACAAGCGCTGCTGGCGGTAAATGATGAAAATGGTTTGATGCGGGATTTACGTCTTTTCCGCCATCGGATACTGGTCAGGATTGCCTGGTCACAGGCATTGCAAAGCAGTACGACAGAACAGACATTACAGCAATTAAGCATGTTGGCCGAAACCTTGATTATAGCCGCCCGTGATTGGCTTTATCTGCGTTGTTGTCAGGATTGGGGAACGCCTGCCAATAGTGATGGAGTGGTACAGCCGCTGCTGATCTTGGGCATGGGAAAATTGGGCGGCGGGGAGCTTAATTTTTCTTCTGATATTGACCTCATTTTTGCGTATCCAGAAAATGGCGTAACGCAAGGTGGGCGTCGGGAAATGGATAATTCCCAGTTCTTTACCCGATTAGGACAGAAATTAATTAAGGCACTGGCTCAACAAACCGTGGATGGATTTGTTTATCGTGTTGATATGCGATTACGTCCATTTGGTGACAGTGGTCCTTTGGTATTCAGTTTTCCGGCATTGGAAGATTATTATCAGGAACAAGGGCGTGACTGGGAGCGTTATGCTTTGGTGAAAGCGCGTATTTTGGGCCATGATGATCAGGTTTATTGTCAGGAACTGCGCCAGATGTTGCGACCGTTTGTCTTCCGCCGTTATATCGATTTTAGTGCAATTCAATCTTTGCGCAATATGAAAGGTATGATTGAACGGGAAGTTCGCCGGCGGGGATTAAAAGACAATATAAAATTAGGCGCAGGCGGAATTCGTGAAATTGAGTTTATCACTCAGGTTTTTCAGCTTATCCGTGGAGGAAGGGAGCCGAGCCTGCAATCTCGTTCTTTGTTGCCGACATTGAAGGCTATCGATGATTTGGCTTTATTGCCAGCGGAACCGTTAAAGCAGCTTGAGGAAAGTTACCTGTTTTTACGGCGGCTTGAAAACTTGCTGCAATCTATTCGTGACCAACAAACGCAAACCTTACCGGATAACGCGTTGGATCGTGCCCGTCTCTCCTGGGGCATGAATTTTGTCAACTGGGCTGAATTGATGGCAGAAACCGAGCGCAAAATGAGTGCGGTGCGAAGTATTTTCCAACAGTTGATTGGTGATGAAATAGAAGAGCATAGTGAAGAGTCCGGCCATATCCCGTTCAAGGGCTTATGGCAGGAAGCGTTACACACAGACGAACTTATCGCATTGATTCCTCATCTTGATAAAGAAAAAGCCCGGAAACTGCTTGATGTCATAGTGCTTTTCCGTCAGGACGTCAGTAAGCGCACCATCGGCCCACGGGGAAGGGATGTGCTTGACCAGCTGATGCCACGCTTGTTGGCAAAAATTGCAGCCAGGGAAGATACCGAGATCGTTTTGGCGCGGATGACTTCTTTGTTGCTCAGTATCGTCAGCCGCACGACTTATCTGGAGCTGATACTGGAATCAGAACAGGTCATGATTCATGTTATCCGGCTCTGTGCTGCTTCTCCGATGATCGCCAGCCAGCTTGCTCGTCACCCCGTGTTGCTGGATGAGCTGCTCGATCCTAAATCGCTGTATCAGCCGTTACCGATAGACGCATATCGCGATGAACTTTATCAATATCTGTTACGCATTCCAGAAGATGATGAAGAACAATTGCTGGAAGCTTTGCGCCAATTTAAGCAGGCGCAGTTATTGCGGATCGCGGCAGAAGATATTGCGGGCGTTTTGCCTGTGATGAAGGTGAGTGATCACCTGACTTATCTGGCGGAAGCCATTATTGAGGCTGTTGTACGGTTGGCGTGGAACCAAATGGTAAAGCGCTATGGTGCACCTGCTCATTTATCCCAACAGCAGGGATTGGGCTTTGCCATTATTGGTTATGGCAAATTGGGTGGTTGGGAACTCGGTTATGGCTCTGATTTGGATCTGGTGTTTTTGCTGGATTGCCCGATGGGGATGATGACAGACGGCGCCCGTTCCATTGAATCCCGCCAATTTTATTTGCGTCTTGCCCAACGTATCCTGCATTTGTTCAGCACCCGCACGGCGTCAGGGGTATTGTATGATGTTGATGCTCGTTTGCGGCCATCCGGTGAGTCAGGGATGTTGGTCAGTACCGTTGAAGCCTTTGATGATTACCAAAAAAATGAGGCGTGGACCTGGGAGCATCAGGCACTGGTTCGTGCACGCATGGTTTTCGGTGATGAGAAAATACGCCATGATTTTGAACGCATTCGCCGTGAAACTTTATGCTTTCCCCGTGATCCCGCTCTTTTGCGCCAACAGGTGCGTGAGATGCGAGAAAAAATGCATCGGCACCTGGGCAGCCATCAACACGGGCAATTTGATATCAAAGCTGATCCGGGAGGGATCACGGATATTGAATTTATTGCTCAGTATCTGGTGCTGCGTTATGCACCAGAAAATGCCAGGCTGACCCGTTGGTCTGATAATGTACGAATTTTCGAATTAATGGCGCAGCATAATATTATGGATGAGCAGGAGGCGATGGCGCTGACGCAGGCTTACATTACCATGCGTGATGCATTGCATCATTTAGCGTTGCAAGCGTTATCCAGCCGAGTTTCCGTTGGACATTTCAGCCAGCAGCAAGCATTGGTACGTGATAGCTGGCAAAAATGGTTAGAATATCGCTGCTAACGCAGTCGCTTTTCCTGAGTTTGCTGGCACTAAGTTTGGTTATGGTAATATCCGCAACAGTTTATTTTGATATTTGGAGCATGGGATGAAAGTAACACTCCCGGATTTTCACCGCGCAGGTGTTTTGGTTGTTGGCGATGTTATGTTAGATCGCTATTGGTATGGTCCAACTAGCCGCATTTCACCGGAAGCGCCCGTCCCGGTGGTTAAGGTTGAAACCATAGAAGAGCGTCCTGGTGGTGCGGCTAATGTCGCCATGAATATTGCTTCCTTGGGGGCGAATTCACGTTTGGTAGGTTTGACGGGCATTGATGATGCGGCGCGGGCGTTGAATGAAAAACTCAGTAGTGTGAAAGTCCGTTGTGATTTTGTTTCTGTCCCAACTCATCCAACTATCACGAAACTGCGTGTTTTATCGCGTAATCAGCAATTGCTGCGTCTGGATTTTGAAGAGGGCTTCCAGAATATAGATGCCCAGCCGATGCTGGAAAAAATTCAGCAATCCTTGCCACATATTGGCGCGTTGGTACTGTCGGATTACGCTAAAGGAGCACTAAACCAGATTCAGGCGATGATTAAGCTCGCCAATGAAGCTAATGTTCCTGTGCTTATCGATCCAAAAGGCAGCGATTTTAGCCGCTATCGTGGCGCAACATTGCTGACGCCAAATATGTCAGAGTTTGAAGCCGTGGTAGGACACTGCCAGGATGATGATGATTTGGTACAGAAAGGCATGAAACTGGTGCAGGATTTGGCACTGAAAGCACTGCTGATTACACGTTCTGAACGGGGCATGAGTTTATTGCAGGTTGGGCAGGCGCCCCTGCATTTGCCGACTCAGGCACAGGAAGTCTTTGATGTCACTGGCGCAGGAGATACGGTGATCGGTGTATTGGCAACGGCATTAGCTGCGGGTAAGCCGTTAAACGAAGCCTGTTACCTTGCCAATGCGGCAGCGGGTGTGGTGGTTGGCAAATTGGGAACGTCCACTGTGTCATCGGTTGAGCTGGAAAATGCGGTGCGTGGACGCGCAGAAACTGGATTTGGTGCAATGAATGAAGCCAAACTGAAAGAAGCCGTTACACAGGCGCGCCAGCGTAGCGAACGGATTGTCATGACGAATGGTTGTTTTGATATCCTCCATGTGGGACACGTTTCATATCTGTCTAATGCGCGTAAATTGGGAGATCGTTTGATCGTTGCCGTCAATAGTGATGCATCCACTAAGCGCCTGAAGGGGGAAACCCGCCCGGTGAATCCGCTGGAACAACGTATGGTAGTGTTATCAGCGCTGGAATCTGTGGACTGGGTTGTGGCATTTGAGGAGGATACACCGCAGCGCTTAATCGCCGGTATCCTGCCAGATATTTTGGTCAAAGGTGGTGATTATAAGCCTGAAGAGATCGCCGGTAGTGAAGAAGTTTGGGCGGCGGGTGGCGAAGTTAAGGTATTAAACTTCGAAGATGGTATTTCCACAACCAATATCATCAAAACCATTAAGAGCCAGTAAGTTTGGCATTATGTGCCGTTATGCTTTTTGGCGCATAGCGGCATATTACCTCACGCAATTGTCTTCATGGCATTCTCTCTTGCCGCATTATTCAGCTTGCTGAGTTTTCTTGCCTGCTTCTTCGAGGCGAGTTTCCAATTCATTCAAGCGTTGTTCCATTGCGGTCAGTTTTTCACGGGTGCGCAACAAGACTTGTGTCTGAACATCAAATTCTTCGCGGTTAACAAGATCTAACTTGCTCAACTGGGATTGCAGAACAGCCCGCAATTTTTTTTCCACATCATCGCCAAATTCTTTGACACCTTTCGGCATGGCATTGTGGAGCTGGCGAGCAATTTGTTCAATTTTCTTTGGATCGAGCATGATGATCATCCTGTGTATGATGTAATAATGTTTCATAGCGTAACGGTATTAGCAATATTTTAATACCCTATGGCGAAAGCATAAATGATTGAGAGTCAGGTTTCATATTTGATTTTGCTGATTGCTCCTGCCGATTATTAGCGCTATAGTGAAATTGTTTATCTCAGGGCAGGGTGAAAGTCCCTACCGGCGGTAACATGAAATATCAAATGATCATTTTATGCAGCCCGCGAGCGCTCTGTTTGTCATTATCCCTGTGTTTTTTGGGATAAAACAGAGGTCAGCAGATCCAGTGTGATTCTGGAGCCGACGGTGATAGTCCGGATGGGAGAGAATAACAGCATCAATCGAGTGTTCGCGCTCGTCTGTTGTTTTTGTTGCCGTATTTTGGTGCAGCACAAACTCCTCAAAATTGCCCTGATTCTGGTAATCCATACATTTAAAGAGGTTTCTTTACCATGAATCAGACGCTACTTTCCTCATATGGAACGCCATTTGAACGTGTTGAACGTGCGCTTGCTGCTTTGCGTGCGGGTCAGGGCGTGATGGTACTGGATGACGAAAATCGTGAAAATGAAGGTGATATGATTTTCGCTGCCGAAACAATGACGGTAGCACAAATGGCATTAACTATCCGCCACGGTAGTGGAATTGTTTGCCTGTGCTTGACCGAAGAACGCCGTCAGCAGTTAAAACTGCCCATGATGGTGGAAAATAATTCCAGCCAATATCAAACCGCTTTCACCGTCTCCATTGAAGCGGCACAAGGCGTGACAACAGGTGTGTCTGCGGCAGATCGCATTACCACGATCCGGGCTGCTATTGCAGATGACGCACAACCCAGTGATCTGAGCCGCCCCGGACACGTTTTTCCACTGCGTGCGCAGTCAGGAGGAGTTTTAACCCGCCGTGGTCATACCGAAGCGACCATTGATTTGGTCAAAATGGCGGGGTTCAAACCAGCAGGCGTGTTATGTGAATTGACGAATGATGATGGTTCAATGGCCCGCGCCCCTGAAGTGATTGAATTTGCAAAACAGCATAATATGCCGGTAGTCACGATTGAAGATTTGGTGGATTACCGCTTAAAAATGGCAAAGGCAGCCAGCTAACGGATTTTAAAAGGAATACTGGGAAGAGACACACAACGCGTACGCATGTACTTTGAAAGGCTACAGTCCACACCCTGTAGCCTTTCAGTATTTCTAAGACACTTCATCATTTTTGATTGACGATATTCAAGGAAGGAATGTCTTAATCCTGTCATAATTTTTCTATCATAACCCGAATTCACTATTCGAATGTTTAATTTGTTGTATAAGGGGCGGAAAATGAGTCTCCTGAGAATGCCTGCTCTATTCATTGGTCATGGTAGCCCAATGAATGCCATTGAAGATAACTGTTACTCACGCGCTTGGTTTGAACTGGGGAAGAAATTACCCAGACCAAGGGCGATTCTGGTGATTTCTGCGCACTGGCACACGAATGGTACAACCGTTACAGCGATGTCACAGCCCAGAACTATCCACGATTTTGGTAACTTTCCCAGAGAATTACATGAAAAACAGTATCCGGCTAAAGGTTTTCCTGAACTGGCTGTATTGGTACAGGATATTCTTGAACCGATTGAGGTCGAGACTGATTTTGAAGAATGGGGATTGGATCACGGATCCTGGGGGATATTAGCAAAAATGTATCCTGATGCTGATATTCCAGTTATCCAACTGAGCATGGATCGCAATCAACCTGCTTCTTTTCATTATGAAATAGGTGAAAAATTAGCTTTACTGCGAGATGAAAGTGTCTTAATCATAGGGAGTGGAAATATTGTACATAACCTGCCAGGCGCAAAATTGGGAGCAGAACCTTTTTCCTGGGCACTCTCTTTTGAGCAGTGTGTGCGTGAAAGTTTAACCAGCCTGGAAGAGCCTCATCCTCTGTTTAATGCTTTGGACAGGAAAGATGGTCAATTGTCTAACCCAACACCAGAACACTTTCTGCCATTGCTGTATGTGATGGGGACATGGAATAAAAAAGAGCCAATTTCAACGCCAGTTGAAGGGATTGAAGACGGCTCTTTAAGTATGTTATCGATTCAGATTGGCTGATTGAATCAATCCAAAATAATATGCGGGTAGAAGCGTGATAAATCTTGAGTAATCAACTCGCGGTCTTCACGGATACAGATACCCGCAGATTGATCATCCACCAACCAGCTACCGACCAGCGTATAGTTACCCTCAAATTTCGGTAATGCGTGGAACTGTTGGATGATCATCCCTTCTTCCCCATAAGGGCCATCCGCACTGGCGATTTCACGGCCGTTTTCAATGATGCGAATATTGGCCCCTTCGCGGGAGAACAGTGGCTTAATAACATAGCTGTTCATGTCTGAAGGGCGTTCATCCGCAAAATAGGCAGGCAGCAGGTTAGGATGATTTGGGAACATTTTCCACAGCATTGGCAGCAGTGCTTTGTTGGAGATAATGCTTTTCCATGCTGGCTCCAGCCAACGGACACCCGCATCAGCCAGCTTGGTGGAAAACATCTCACGCAGCATAAATTCCCACGGATACAGCTTAAACAGGTTACTGATCACTTGATCCTGCAAGTCAGTAAACTGCCCTTTCTCACCCAACCCGATATCCTCAATAAACAGGAACTCGGTAGGAATATCGGCTTCCGCAGCACAATCCTGCAAATATTGGATGGTGCCACGATCTTCTTCAGTATCCTGACAGCAGGCCATGTGCAGCAGGCCGAACCCATGTTTTTCACGTAACTGTGCAAAACGCTCAATCAGCTTTTCTTGCAGGCTGTTGAACTGATCAGCATTTGACGGCAGATTACCGGCATTAGTCTGGTCTTCCAGCCAGATCCACTGAAAGAAAGCCGATTCATACAGTGACGTTGGGGTATCGGCATTGTTTTCCAGCAATTTGGGGGGATTTTTGCCATCATAGGCTAAATCCAGACGGGAATAGAGCGAGGGTTGACTGGTGACCCATGAAGAGCGGATAAATTCCCAACAGTGTTTTGGGATCTGGAATTTGGTCAGTAACTCTTCACTATCGACCACTTTTTCCACGACCTGCAAACACATTTGGTGCAGTTCTGCTGTTGCCTCTTCAATTTCTTCAATTTGATCCAGGGTGAACTGGTAATAAGCGTCTTCACTCCAGTAAGGTTGACCATACATGGTGTGAAAATTAAAACCAAACTCTGCTGCTTTTTCGCGCCAATCCGGGCGCTCGGTAATACCAATGCGTTTCATCTTTAATTAACCACCCATAGAACGGGAAGAGCTGGAGCTGGCAGACGAACGCTGCATGGCAGATTGTTTCGCCACGGATTCACCGAACCCACCACGGGTAATCGTAGTTGTGGTGGCCGGTTTTGGTGCCATTGCGGTTTTTGGCACGGTCATGCTGCGACCGCCTGCGGTGGCCGGGCCATAGCTTTTACCTGTTGCATCAACAAACTTGCCATTGGCTGGGCTGGAAGCCGATTGTGATGTGAACAGCGGTTGTGATGGTGCAGAGCTGCCGCCCATTAAGCGCCCCATCATATAACCTGCCATCAAAGGCATCCAGAAACTGCTGCTACTGCTTTGTGCCTGAGCCTGCTGACCGACACCCGCCTGAGCTGGGGTTTGCGTACATTGTTGTTCACCGAATTCAGCGACACACTCTTCGCGAGTCGCATATTTTGGTGCGGTTTTTTCCGCTTCTGTCAGGGCATTGTTGTAGGCGGTCTTGCATTGTTCGCTTTGAGAAGGATTCGCCTGGGAGCACTCGTCGGCATTCGTATAGAGTGACACCGTTTCATCGTTTTGTTCACAGGCAGAAAGCATAAAAACAGCACTGACAGCAAGCGCTACAGGTGTCAGGCGATAGCTTCGCCACGTTTTACGGAAAGAATCGCGGTTTATCTCTTTTGTCCGTTTCATTGTCATAGGGGCATCCATCTTGAAGGTCTTTGATTAAGATTAAGAGCCTTACCCCATTTTATTGTGCTCAATGGGAGCGGCTCTCAGGGATGTGCTAAAAAGCAGCCCACGCAATCGCGGGCTGCTTTCTATTAGTATAGCGTTTTTAATATAACGTTTTTCAATTGAGAACGATAGTGCATTAATTCAGCGAACTGACGGCGTTTTCATCTCTTTAATGATACTGTTGGCAGAGGTTGAGATTTGTGTGCCTAGCATCTTATTCAACTCTATCAAATCATTTTCATTCAAAACGCCGCGTGCCTGTTTATTCTGTAACAGGGAAAGCAAATAGTCGTAACGTGCCTTAGACAGGTTCTGCTTGGCTTGATAAAGTTTAGTTGTCGAATCCAGCACATCGACGATTGTGCGGGTTCCTACCTGATAACCGGCTTCCATTGAATCCAATGAACTTTGCGCAGAGAGTACCGCTTGCTTGTTAGCGTCAACACTACTGATCGCAGCAGCAATGTTATTAGTGGAAGAATGCACTTCTTGTGTCACTTTACGATACGTATTTTCCAAGTCCTGACTGGCGCTGACAAAATTATATTTCGCTTGTTCTACTTGAGAATAGGTAGCTCCGCCACTGAATAGCGGTAAGTTCAAAGATAGCTTAACGCTATTACCGCCTCTATACTCATCTATTCGTTGATTTCCGCGCGTATGATCGTTAGAAATACTTGTATCTGCGCTTAAATTAACCGTTGGCATATAGCCTGTCTGCATTTCTTTGATTTGTTCGCGTCTTAGATCTTGCATTAAGCGGGCTGACAGCAGGTTCAGGTTACGGGTTTCTGCTTCTTTTAGCACTTCATCAGCCGATTCTGGTTGTTTGGTTTTGAACTGATCAATAGTTAATGCAGCCAACTGTGGGTGGTAAGTACCTGTAATCATACGCAGTTTTTCCAGCGCATTCTCCAGGTTGTTGCGATCAGAAACTTCGGCTGCCAGAATCGAGTCATATTGAGCGCGGGCATTCTGCACGTCAGTAATGGCAACCAGACCGACATTAAAACGCTGAGTGGTTTGATCCAGTTGACGGTACAGTGAAGCTTTTTGCGCTTCGGTAAATGTCAATGTATCGATTTTATTCAGAACGTCAAAATAGGCTTGTGCAGTGTTGAGAATTAATTGCTGTTGAGCTGCTTGATATTTGATGTCTTCAATACCCGCATTTTTCTCTGCTTGACTCAGATGATTCCATTTTGCCATATCAAAGATAGTTTGCGTCAGTTGCAGACTCGCACTTGTGCCATGAGATTCTGAATTTCTGGCATCGCGAAAGCCCTTGCCATAATTGACACCCGCATTCAGCCCCAATTGAGGCAATAAAGTACTACGCGCTTGATTAATCTTTTCAACTACTGAATTGCGGTCAGCTTGTGCCTTAAGCAATTCAGGGTTTGTTTCTTTCGCCTGCTGATAAATCTGGAGTAAATCCGCAGCATGGCTTGAAGTACTAAAACCTACCAGATTCATAGCGATAAAAAGAGAGAGCAATTTTTTCATTTGCGTTCCTTGTTGTGCAGCTATTTTGCTTAAGTTGCCTCTGCATAAAAACGGATACCACAGATTCTAGCAGAGAATGCCAGCAGGGTAGGGTGGCTGTTTGTGCCATATTGCCTCATTTCTCTGCTTGTTTGTATCATCAAAATGAATTTATTTAGATCAATATGAAAAAATACCTTTTAATAATAGGAAATTTTAAAAACTAATCAGGACATTTTATGAGTAAAAACCTTGCCTCGCCATATACTTTTACTAAACAAGATATCGAAGTTATTTCTCAAAAAACGCTTTATCGCGGTTTTTTTAAAATGACTGAATATCAATTCAAGCATCGCCTATTTCGCGGTGGCTGGAGTGAAATCATTAAACGTGAAGTTTTTGAGCGAGGTCATGCCGGCGTTTTGTTGCCTTATGATCCGGTGCGCGATGAAGTTGTTTTGATTGAACAAATCCGTATTCCGGCGATTGAAACCCGTCATACGCCGTGGCTGTTGGAAGTGATTGCCGGCATGATCGAAGAAGGAGAAGACGCTGAACAGGTCGTCCGTCGTGAAGCCGTGGAAGAAGCAGGGATTGAGGTTAAGCGCTGCCAGCCTGCATTAAGTTATCTTTCCAGCCCAGGTGGTACGACAGAGCGCATGCATATCTTTGCCGGTGAAGTTGATGCCACCACCGCGTCAGGGGTTCATGGTCTGGAAGGTGAACATGAAGATATTCGCGTTCTGGTTGTGAGTCGCGATCAAGCCTATCAGTGGGTAGAAGAGGGCATTATTGATAATGCGGCTTCAGTTATTGCAATACAGTGGCTGGCATTGAACCATGAAAAACTTAGGAAAAAGTGGTTGGATAATCATTCCTGATTTATGTTGGAAAATGGGAAGTGTGCCCCAGCCAGCAGATCTTTTGCATCAAGACACGTTAAAATAATCCTTATGATCGATAGGAAAAGGAAACCCTTTGGAAAGCCTGCTTGAAGTACCTGTGGCAGAAGGTGCCACAGCCAGAATACTGCAAATTACCGACACGCACCTTTTTGCTAATAAGGGAGACTCATTGCTGGGAGTCAATACCTATCGCAGTTATCATGCTGTATTAGATAGGATTTTACAGCAAAATCTCGATATTGATTTGATAGTGGCGACAGGTGACCTGGTACAGGATCAGACCATCAATGCTTACCAGCATTTTGCTGAGGGCATTGCCCGTTTATCTGCACCTTGTGTTTGGTTACCCGGTAATCACGATTATCAACCCGCGATGGTTGACACGTTGGCAGCAGCAGGTATTTCACCTTCCAAGCAGATAGTTATCGGACAGCATTGGCAGTTGATTATGCTGGACAGTCAAGTGCAAGGTGTTCCTCATGGTGAATTGACGGATTATCAGCTTGAGTGGATGAAAAAATGCCTGGATGAGCACAGTGATCGCCACACAATTATTATGCTTCACCATCACCCGATTCCGTCTGGATGCACATGGCTGGATCAGCACAGTTTGCGTAATGCTCCCGAATTATCAGCGTGTTTGAAAGGAAAAACCCAGGTGAAAGCCATGCTGTGTGGGCACATCCACCAAGAAGTTGATGAAATGTGGAACGGCATTCGCGTTATGGCAACCCCATCAACCTGTGTGCAATTTAAGCCACATTGTACTAATTTTATGCTTGATACAGTGGCTCCGGGGTGGCGTTATCTCGAACTGTCTGTGGCTGGCAACAATAAAGACGCGAAATTGCAGACACAGGTTCACAGGCTTAAGAGTAACGAGTTTTGCCCGGATTTAAATTCGGACGGATATTAATGTCGACGTTACTCTACTTACACGGTTTCAATAGTTCTCCTCAATCAGCGAAAGCGAATGCGTTGAAAACGTGGTTACACCAACAGCATCCTGAAATTGACATGTTGGTGCCGCAATTACCCCCGTATCCTGAAGATGCAGCCATCTTACTGGAAGAACTGGTGATGGAACACGCCGGTGAAAACATCGGGCTGGTGGGTTCTTCCCTGGGCGGTTATCTGGCTATCTGGCTTTCCCAATGTTTTAGTTTGCCCGCTGTGGTTGTCAATCCTGCGGTACGTCCTTTCGACTTGTTTCAGAATTATATTGGGGAAAACGTGAATCCCTATACCGAAGAGCGCTATACTCTCGAACCAGGCCATATACATGATCTCAAAGTGATGCACATTGACCCGCTGGAATCACCTGATCTTATTTGGTTATTGCAGCAAACAGGGGATGAGGTGCTCGATTACCGCCAAGCCGTTGCTTACCTGATGCAGTGCCGGCAGACAGTTGAATCTGGTGGGAATCATGCTTTTATTGGCTTCGAATATTATTTCCCTCAAATCATTGACTTCTTGGGGTTAACCAGTGGCAATAGTAAAAAAATTGCCAAAAATAGGTAAACGACTGGTATTATCAACAGTAGATCAATACTGATTGGCCCTCTAATAATGAAGCAACCGACAGAATTACAACATGACTCAATCTAGTTACAACGCAGAGGCCATTGAAGTCCTCAGTGGCCTGGAGCCAGTTCGTCGCCGTCCCGGAATGTATACGGATACAGCCCGCCCGAACCATTTGGCACAGGAAGTGATCGATAACAGTGTGGACGAAGCTCTGGCTGGTCACGCGAAGCATATTGAAGTAATCCTTCACAGCGATCAGTCTCTGGAAGTGATAGATGATGGCCGTGGTATGCCGGTTGATATCCATCCTGAAGAAAAAGTTTCTGCTGTTGAATTGATTTTGACCCGCCTGCATGCGGGCGGCAAATTTTCCAATAAAAATTACCAATTCTCTGGTGGCCTGCATGGGGTTGGGATCTCGGTGGTTAACGCCCTCTCTAAGCGTGTGGAGGTGACTGTTCGTCGTAATAGTCAGGTACACCAAATTGCCTTTGAAAATGGTGAAAAAGTACAAGAATTGGAAGTCATCGGCAGTTGTGGCAAACGCAATACCGGAACGAGTGTCCATTTCTGGCCAGATGAAAGCTATTTCGACACGCCCCGTTTTTCTGCCACCCGTTTGACGCATTTGCTGAAGGCCAAGGCGGTACTGTGTCCGGGGGTTGAGATTGTTTTTAAAGACAAACTCAACGATACCGAACAGAAATGGTGTTATGCCGACGGGTTGACAGATTATCTGCTGGAAGCCGTCAACGGGCTGGTCACATTGCCACAAGCGCCTTTTGTCGGCACATTAAGCGGAGATACTGAAGCGGTTGACTGGACAGTACTCTGGCTACCGGAAGGCGGGGATTTATTGACGGAAAGTTACGTCAACTTGATCCCAACGGTACAAGGCGGCACCCATGTGAACGGCTTGCGTCAAGGTTTGTTGGACGCCATGCGTGAATTCTGCGAGTTCCGCAATATATTGCCACGTGGGGTTAAACTCTCTGCCGATGATATCTGGGATCGCTGTGCTTATGTGCTATCCCTTAAAATGCAAGATCCGCAATTTGCCGGCCAAACCAAAGAGCGCCTCTCTTCCCGCCAATCTGCAGCTTTCGTTTCCGGTGTGGTAAAAGATGCATTCAGCTTGTGGTTGAACCAGCATATTCAAGATGCAGAGCAACTCGCTGAAATGGCGATTGCCAGTGCGCAGCGTAGAATGCGGGCGGCGAAGAAAGTGGTACGCAAAAAGCTGACTAATGGCCCTGCTTTGCCGGGTAAATTAGCAGATTGTACTGCGCAAGATCTCAATATTACTGAACTGTTTTTAGTGGAAGGGGATTCTGCGGGTGGCTCTGCCAAGCAAGCCCGTGATCGTGAGTTTCAGGCGATCATGCCGCTGCGCGGAAAGATCCTGAACACATGGGAAGTCTCTTCGGATGAAGTGCTGGCTTCGCAGGAAGTTCATGATATCTCGGTTGCAATTGGTATCGATCCAGACAGCGAAGATTTGAGCCAACTGCGCTACGGCAAAGTTTGCATACTGGCGGATGCAGACTCTGATGGATTGCACATTGCTACATTGCTGTGCGCCCTGTTTGTCCGTCATTTTCCGACATTGGTGAAACGTGGGCATGTCTACATGGCAATGCCGCCGCTGTATCGTATCGACCTCGGTAAAGAAGTACATTATGCGCTGGATGAAGGGGAAAAAAGCGCCATTTTGGATCGTTTGAGCCGCAAGCGGGGCAAGCCGAACGTTCAGCGCTTTAAAGGGTTGGGTGAAATGAACCCAATGCAGTTGCGTGAAACCACGTTAGATCCTAACACTCGCCGTCTGGTGCAATTGACTATCGACGATGAAAATTATCAAGAAACCCTCTCTGTCATGGATATGCTTCTGGCGAAGAAACGTTCAGAAGATCGCCGTAATTGGCTGCAAGAGAAGGGCGATTCCATCAATATCGAAATTTAGCGCATGAATTGAGCGCAAAGATAGTCAATACAGATCCTGAGGAAATTATTACATGAGTGAGATAACTCACGACGGTGTGGAGCGTCAGCCACTCCACACGTTCACTGAAAATGCCTATTTGAATTACTCCATGTACGTCATCATGGACAGGGCGTTGCCTTTTATCGGTGATGGCTTAAAGCCTGTTCAGCGTCGTATTGTCTATGCGATGTCAGAACTTGGGTTGAGCAACAGCGCCAAATTTAAAAAATCTGCCCGTACTGTCGGTGATGTTCTTGGTAAATATCATCCACATGGCGATGGGGCTTGTTATGAAGCTATGGTTTTGATGGCTCAGCCTTTCTCATACCGCTATCCGTTAGTCGATGGACAAGGTAACTGGGGCGCCCCGGATGATCCAAAATCCTTTGCGGCGATGCGTTATACCGAATCCCGTTTGTCCAAATATGCCGAATTGTTACTGTCTGAGTTGGGGCAAGGAACCGTAGCTTGGGTGCCAAACTTTGATGGTACATTGCAGGAGCCTAAGTGTTTGCCTGCACGTCTGCCCAATATTTTGCTCAATGGCACCACGGGGATTGCTGTCGGTATGGCGACCGATATCCCACCACACAATGCCCGTGAGGTCGTGAATGCACTGATTGCCATGCTGGATAAGCCAGATCTATCGCTTGATGAGGTGATGGAATATGTCAAAGGGCCGGACTACCCGACAGAAGCTGAGATCATCACGCCAAAAGAAGATATCCGCAAGATCTACAAAAATGGCCGTGGTTCGGTGCGGATGCGGGCGATTTGGTCGAAAGAAGACAGTAACGTCGTGATCACGGCTTTGCCTCATCAGGTATCTGGTGCGAAGATATTAGAGCAAATTGCCAGCCAGATGCGGGCGAAGAAGTTGCCGATGGTAGATGATCTGCGTGATGAATCTGATCATGAAAATCCAACCCGTTTGGTGATTGTTCCCCGTACTAACCGCGTGGATGTTGAGCAGGTAATGAACCACTTGTTTGCAACCACCGATTTGGAAAAAAGCTATCGTATCAATCTCAACATGATCGGTCTGGATAACCGTCCTGCGGTTAAGGGATTGGTTGAGATCCTCAATGAATGGCTGGTTTTCCGGCGCGAAACCGTGCGTAATCGCTTGAATCACCGTCTGGAAAAAGTGCTTAAGCGTTTGCATATTCTGGAAGGTTTGCTGGTGGCCTATCTTAATATTGATGAAGTCATCCATATTATTCGTCATGAAGATGAACCGAAATCAGTATTGATGCAGCGTTTTGACTTAACCGAAACGCAGGCAGAAGCCATTCTTGAACTGAAATTGCGTCATTTGGCGAAACTGGAAGAAGTCAAAATCCGTGGTGAGCAGGATGAGTTGGCGAAAGAACGCGATAAACTTCAGGCGATTTTGGGTTCTGAACGTAAGTTAAATACGTTACTGAAAAAAGAAATTATTGCCGATGCAGAAAGCTACGGTGATGACCGTCGCTCGCCGCTCAAAGAGCGCACGGAAGCGAAGGCCATGAGTGATCACGACATCCTGCCGTCTGAGCCGATTACTGTCATTATGTCAGAGATGGGCTGGGTACGTAGTGCGAAAGGGCACGAGATTGATCCGGCTGGCTTAAATTACAAATCGGGTGACAGCTTCCGCAGTGCGGCGCGTGGCAAGAGTAACCAGCCTGTGGTCTTTATTGATACCACCGGGCGTAGTTATTCCCTTGATCCGCTGGATTTGCCATCAGCCAGAGGGCAGGGAGAACCATTAACGGGCAAACTGGCGTTGCCGGTAGGGGCATCAGTTGAGCATCTTTTGATGGCGAAAGAAGACCAGAAATTCGTGATGGCATCTGATGCGGGGTATGGTTTTATCTGTACTTTCAGTGAATTGATCGCCAAGAACCGGGCGGGCAAAGCCATGATTACTTTGCCTGAAAATGCCAAAGTAATGCAGCCATTGGAGATTAACAACGAACAGGATGATATGTTACTGGCGCTTACCAAAGCGGGTCGTATGTTGATGTTCCCGGTGTCTGATCTGCCACAGCTTTCAAAGGGTAAGGGCAATAAGATTGTTTCCATCCCGGCGGCACAGGCTGCATCAGGCGAAGATATGTTGACTTGGTTACGGGTATTGCCAGCACAATCTTCTATCACGCTTTACTTTGGCAAACGCAAATTACTGCTTCGCCCTGAGGAGTTACAGAAATTCAGGGCAGAGAGAGGGCGCAAGGGAGCGTCCCTGCCTCGTGGGTTACAGCGTGTTGAACGCATTGACGTGGTTTGTAATACAAGCAATTAAGCTGCAAATTGCAGGATAAAAGGTATATACCAAGCCAACTTCAAGATGCGTGTTATATTTCCCCGCTGCGCGGGGAAATATAAGGCTTCGCGTCGTCTTGCGGATTGCAACTTGAAGTTTATCGAGTATAAATCGTCATTTTAGGCCAGTGTAATGAATGGAATGCACTGGCCTTTCAACAAGAGGCCGCTATGCTAGCAATCATTCGGGGAATTATTGTTATTCTGTTTGTGATACTGATCTTTATTTTTGGATGTACCTACTGTTTATTCAGCCCACGCAACCCACGTCATGTTATGACTTTCGGGCATGCGTTTGGCAAATTGCATAAAGTGCTTGGCATTAAGTTGCAGGAACGTATTCCAAAGGAAGCTCGGGAATATGGACCCAGTATTTATATCGGCAATCACCAAAATAATTACGACATGGTTACGATGTCGAATGCGGTGCAGCCACGTACAGTCACCGTGGGCAAAAAAAGCCTGGTCTTTATTCCCTTCTTTGGCCTGATTTATTGGCTGACAGGTAATATTTTGATCGACAGGAATAATCGGACAAAAGCCCATGGCACGATTTCACAGGTTGTCGATCAGATCAGAAAAAATCGGGTTTCGGTTTGGATGTTTCCAGAAGGAACGCGCAGTCGGGGGCGTGGGTTGATGCCTTTTAAAACAGGCGCCTTTCATGCCGCCATTACAGCCGGTGCACCTATTGTACCGGTCTGTGTTTCGACAACACACGATAAAATAAAACTAAATCGTTGGGATAATGGCACCGTCATTGTTGAAATGTTGCCCCCGATTGATACCACGAAATATACCAAAGATCAGGTTCGTGAATTGGCAGAACACTGCCGACAAATGATGAAAACGAAAATTGAAGAATTGGATAAAGAAGTCGAGGTACTTAATCAGCGTGGGTAGCCAGTTGGGCTGATTATCACTATAATTTTTCAATAATTTTAGAAATTTTCTCCTGTTCACGATATGATTGCGTTTAATAAATTAACGTTTTTATTAAACGCAATCGATAGAATAATAAATCCTGATAGCCACAATTCAGGGTATTCATCCCTGCAATTATTTGAATCAGGCAATCATTGGGAATTGCGATTCGGGTTGTGGGAATTATTTTTATCGTAAAGAGATTATTCCTTCTGTGGAGACCTTCTGTGGAGAAAGTATGTCACTGAGTCGGCGCCAATTTATTCAGGCTTCTGGGTTGGCTATGTGTTTAGGGGCGCTTCCTTTTGTCGTTCGGGCCAACAAAAATCAACAAACCAAATTGCCGCTCCCTCCCTTACTGGAATCCCGCAGAGGGCAACCCCTGTTTTTAGCCATACAAAAAGCCACCTGGTCATTTAACGGTCATAATAAAGCTCAAGTCTGGGGCATCAACGGACATTATTTGGGACCAACTATTCGGGTTCACCGGGGGGATGATGTCAAACTGATCTATAGCAATCGATTATCTGAACCGGTTTCAATGACCGTCGGGGGATTACTGGTGCCTGGAACCTTGATGGGAGGTTCAGCGCGTTTGATGGCACCGGGGGAAAGCTGGTCGCCGGTTATCCCGATAGATCAAGTTGCAACAACCTGTTGGTATCATGCCAATACCCCAAATCGCATGGCACGGCATGTTTATGCCGGTCTTGCGGGTATGTGGCTGGTGGAAGATGAAAGTAGCCGCAGCCTGCCTTTACCCAGACATTATGGTGTCGATGATTTTCCTGTTATCTTGCAAGATAAGCGGTTGGATAATTTTGGTGTACCGCAATATAAACCGTCAGCTAATCAAGGCTTTCTTGGTGATACCTTGGTGGTGAATGGTGTCGAAAATCCTTTTGTGGAGGTTGCCAGAGGTTGGGTCAGGTTACGTTTCCTGAATGCATCTAATGCCCGTCGATATCAATTGCAACTCAGTGATGGGCATCCTTTCTACATGATTGCCACTGATCAAGGCTTGCTGCCTGCTCCCGTAACGGTACAGTTATTATCACTTGCGCCGGGAGAACGGCGAGAAGTCTTGATTGATATGTCGAAAGTAGAGAGTGTTACCGTTACGGCGGGAGAGTCCGCTGGTGTCATCGATCGTTTGAAAGGCTTGTTTGAGCCTTCGACCAAACTGTTGTCAACGACGGTATTAACCCTAAAAGCCAGCGGATTACTTCCTTTGGTGACAGATCAACTCCCGGCTCAACTTATCGTCGATAATCCGCAGATCAACTCTACCATTCAAAGTCGTCAGATTGATTTGGGCGATTATTCGCAAGGGATTAATGGCTCACGGCTGAATGAGCACCGAATCGATATCACAAGCCAACAAGGCGCGTGGGAACGTTGGATAGTCACAACGTCAGTGCCCCAGCCTTTCCATATTGAAGGGGTAAGATTTAAGATCATCAGCCTGAATGGTAATCGTCCGGAGCCACAGGATTATGGTTGGAAAGATACCGTTTGGATTGATAATCGTGCTGAGTTGCTGGTTAATATGATGCAGCCGTCTTATGATCATTTTCCTTTCATGTATTACAGCCAGATATTGGAGATGGCAGATCGTGGGGTTGCCGGGCAGTTAATTGTTAATCCTGCTGGTTTTTAAATGAAATCTTTGCTCTGTTACTCGTTTCTGGCTCTGTTTTATACCAAGCCAACTTCAAGATGCGTGTTATATTTCCCCACGCAGCGGGGAAATATAAGGCCTCGCGTCGTCTTGCGGATTGTAACTTGAAGTTTATCGAGTATAGATAGATATTCTGTCAAATTGAATGAAGTTGTTATTTTTCTGCCTGCTTGTTAAGTAATAATGTGTTAAACAACGGATTGTTTAACAATTCACGGGCAAACTCACTATTTGTTTGGATAAATGGCTAATCTTATCGACTGAGAGTAACCCTTTCCGTATAGTGTCCAAAATTTTCATACTACTTAGCTGTAAGGTGATTTAATGATTATCAGCTTGATTGCTGCGATGGCTATGGATCGGGTTATCGGTATGGAAAATACCATGCCGTGGACTTTGCCGGGTGATTTAGCCTGGTTTAAACACAATACACTCGGAAAGCCGGTTGTAATGGGGCGAGTGACTTATGAATCAATTGGCCGTCCTTTGCCAGGGCGCCTGAATATCGTGATTAGCAGTCAACCTGTAAATGATGATCGGGTGACTTGGGTTAACTCTATCGAAGCTGCTTTATCAGCTGCCAGCGATGTTAACGAAGTGATGGTGATGGGAGGAGGGCAAATTTATGAGCAATTTATTCCTCTGGCTAATCGTATGTATCTGACTCACATTGATGCAGAAGTGATTGGTGACACGTATTTCCCTGATTATGAACCTGATGAATGGAATTCAACGTTTACCGAATACCACGATGCAGATGAAAACAATTCTCATAGCTATTGTTTTGAAATTCTGGAACGTCGAGAGTGAGTTAATCTTACGTGCGGAGTGCCTTGGGGCACTCCAGTGTCACAGGCAGGTTTATTATTTATCAGCCTTATGATTTGGGTAATGGCTCCTGGCTGAAATACTGCTTATCTTCCCAACGAAGCAGGGTCAATTTACCTCCCCAACAACACCCCGTATCCAGAGCATAGATGCCAGCGGGTGTGCCTTGACCTTCCAGGGCTGCCCAGTGACCAAAGGCGATGGAATAGTCCTCAGGAATGCGGCGCGGTAATGCGAACCAGGGTTTTAGCGGGGCAGGGGCATTTTCCGGTTTGGATTTGCAGCTCATATCCAATTGCCCATGTGGAAAACAATAACGCATGCGGGTCAACGCATTAGTACTGTAACGTAATCGAGCAAGTCCGCTTAACTCTGGCGTCCAATTATTCGGCATATCCCCATACATCTCATTGAGAAACAAGGGATAACTGTCACTGCGAAGAATGGCTTCCACTTCACGGGCACATATTCTGGCTGTTTCCAGATCCCATTGTGGGGTAAGCCCTGCATGTGCCATGACGAGTTTCAGTTCTTCATCGATTTGCAGCATTGGCTGTTTTCTCAACCAATTTATTAATTCATTGGCATCCGGTGCCGCGAGTAATTCATCCAGCAAATCTTTCGGCTTATTGCGGCTGATCTTAGCGTAAACCGCCAACAGATGCAGATCGTGATTGCCCAATACCAGTTTAACTGCGGAGCCAAGTTGCTTAATGTAGCGAAGTACCGCCAATGAATCAGGGCCACGAGCGACCAAATCGCCGGTTAACCATAAAGTGTCTTCACTGGAATTAAAATTGACTTGTTCTAACAAGGCGCGAAATTCACGATAACAGCCGTGAATATCGCCAATAAGGTATGTAGCCATAATTAATTTATCAGTGATGGAATAGCCAGCCGGAACACGGGAATGGTGACACGGAACGGACGGCCATCATGATCAATCATTTGATAATGGCCTTCCATTGTCCCCAGCGGTGTTTCCAAAATAGCGCCACTGCTGTAGCGATATTCTGTTCCCGGTGGGATCAAAGGTTGTTTTCCCACAACCCCTTCACCCTGAACTTCGGTTAGGTGACCATCACTGTTGGTAATGCGCCAGTAACGGCTGATAAGTTGCACAGGGGAATGCCCAAGATTGCGAATTGATACAGTATAAGCAAACACAAAACGTTGTTGTTCCGGCTGTGATTGACTTTCTACGTAAGTACTTTGTACTTGAATATGAATTCTTGGTTCATTGAGCATAGAGACCTCCTGTTGCTGCAACGCCTGTTTATTTGTTTAGGCAATTTCAGGTTGAGATGATAACCAGTTCGCCATCTTACAGTATTGCTCGACAGAGATGTTTTCAGCCCGCGTGTTTGGATCAACACCCAATTCAGTTAACTGTTCAACAGAAAAAAGGCTCCCAAGGCTATTGCGGATCGTTTTTCTCCGTTGGTTAAATGCCTGCGTTGTGATCCGGGCTAACATACGAATATCCTGAACAGGATAAGGCATACTCTTGTGTGGGATCAAACGCACAATAGCAGAATCCACTTTTGGCGCGGGTGTAAATGCTGTTGGCGGTACTTCAAGAACAGGGATTACCTGACAGTAGTATTGTGCCATCACACTTAAGCGTCCATAGGCTTTACTGTCAGGCCCTGCGACAAGACGATTCACAACTTCTTTCTGCAACATAAAGCTCATATCAGCGATAGCATCAGTATAGCTGAAAAGATGGAACATTAACGGCGTAGAGATGTTATACGGCAAGTTACCAAATACACGCAGGGATTGCCCATGTTCTTTGGCTATCTGCCCAAAATCAACGGTCATTGCATCTTGCTGAATGATTGTCAGTTTATCTTTCAGTTTGGGGTGGACGTGCAGACGGGCCGCTAAATCACGGTCAAGCTCGACGACAGTCATCTTATCCATGCGTTCACCCACTGGCTCGGTTAGTGCCCCCAGACCTGGGCCGATTTCCACGATGGCTTGGCCGACCTGTGGGTTCATTGCATTGACAATACTATCAATGATAAATTTATCGGTTAAAAAGTTTTGCCCGAAACGTTTACGGGCATGGTGCCCTTGGTGGACTTTGTTATTCATTACTGTTTTGTATCATTTTAATTGCTAGATTCAATGCGGTGATAAAACTACCCACATCAGCGTGACCTGTCCCCGCCAGCTCCAGTGCTGTGCCATGATCGACAGAAGTTCGGATAAATGGCAGTCCCAACGTAATATTCACGGCCCTGCCAAACCCCTGGTATTTTAACACGGGTAACCCTTGATCGTGATACATTGAAAGCACGGCATCAGCATGATCTAAATATTTGGGTTGGAACAGGGTATCCGCAGGTAATGGACCTTCCAGCCATATCCCTTCTGCTCTCAGACTGTCTAAAGCAGGCATGATGATATCTATTTCTTCATGCCCCATATGCCCGCCTTCACCGGCATGAGGGTTCAGACCGCAAACATAGATATGGGGACGGGGGATACCGAATTTGGTTTTTAGATCATGATTAAGAATGGTGATCACTTCCCGCAAGGAGTCAAACGTAATTGCGTTGGGGACATCCAGAATCGGCAGGTGCGTGGTTGCCAGCGCGACCCGTAGCTCTTCCGTTGCTAACATCATGACCACCCTTGAGCATTGGCTGTGGTCAGCAAAAAACTCAGTATGTCCGATAAAAGGCACGCCTGCATCATTAATGACACCTTTATGTACAGGTCCTGTCACTAATGCTGAAAATTCTCCATTCAGGCAACCATCGCAGGCTCTTGCTAAGGTTTCCGTGACGTAGAGACCATTTTTCCGGTTTAACTCCCCTGCAATCGTCGGGGCGTGAAGATTCACGGGCAGGATGGTTAAGGTTCCGGCTGCTTGTGATAACGAAATGTGTTCTGGAGAATAAGTTTGCAGTTGCAGAGGTAAATTCAATTGTTCAGCCCGGGAGAGCATCAGCTCTGGGTCGGCACAAACAACCAGTTGGGCAGGCCATTCTTTTTGCGCCAAGGCAATGACTAAGTCAGGGCCAACCCCGGCAGGTTCGCCGGGGGTAATGACGATGGGTTTATTATTGAGCATCGTTGCCATCTAAAATTTTCACATAAGCAGAGGCGCGTAATTCCTGCACCCAGTTTTGTGCCTCTTCATTGAATTTACGGTTGAACAGCAGGCGGTAGGCACGATCTTTCTGTGCGGCGTCTGTTCTGTCAACTTTGCGGCTGTCCAGCAGTTGGATTAAGTGCCAGCCGAAAGAGGAGTGAACAGGCTGGCTGATCTCACCTTTTTGCAGCTTCATCAACGCATCCCGGAAAGCAGGATCGTAAGCACTCGGCAAATTCCAACCCAGTTCTCCACCACGCATGGCTGAACCTGGATCTTCTGAATGCGCTTTTGCTGCTGCTTCGAATGAAGTTTTGCCGCTTAAGATCTCTTCCCTGAGTTTCATCAACTCGTTGCGTGCCTGCTCGTCATTCATAATCGGTGATGTTTTCAGCAAAATATGGCGGGCATTCACTTCGGTGACGGCAATTGACATCTGACCACCACGGATGTCATTCACTTTCAGAATGTGAAAACCAACACCGGAACGAATTGGGCCAATAATCTGCCCCTTATGGGCAGACTTGAGCTGTGCAGCATACAGGGATGACAATTCTTGCGGTTTGTTCCAACCCATATTTCCCCCTTTCAGGGCTTGGGCATCACCAGAATAGGAGAGGGCTAATTTGCCGAAATCCACGCCATTCTGGAGTTCAGACAAGATTTTTTTGATCGTGGTTTCCGCTTTTTCTACCTGCTCCTGGCTTGGGTTTTCCGGCAGAGGGATCAGGATCTGGCTGAGATTTACCTCATAGTCCTGACTGTCTTGGTTGCTGATTTGGTTAGCCAGTGAATCAACTTCCTGTGGCAGGATAGTGATGCGGCGGCGTACCTCATTGTTACGTACATCTGCAATCATCATCTCTTTGCGGATCCGATTACGGTAGGTATCAAAACTCATCCCTTCTGCGGTCAGATTTTGTTGTAACTGAGCTAGGCTCAAGTGGTTTTGAGCCGCAATATTCGCGAGCGCAGAATCTAAGGCTTGATCTGGGATAGTTAGCTGCATCCGGTTTGCTATTTGCAGAACAATATCATCCATAATCAGGCGCTCAAGGATTTGGTGACGCAATGTTTTCTCATCCGGTAATTGCTGGCCTGCATGTTTTGCATTGAGTTTAACGGATTGTAAAAGGCTGTTAACGTCACTTTCCAGTACGACATCGTTGTTAACAACGGCGGCGACCTTATTCAGCTCTTGTGGAGCAGCCATTGCGACAGAGTTTACTGAAAACATCAATCCGAAAATGAGCGATCTCCAGTTCTTCATACATTTCCCATCATATCAATCCCGCCTTGGCGGGGTTATTTTGTTTACATTGCGTTTATCGGTATCAGAATGCACGTTGGTATGGAAGAATACCTTGCTGCAACATTTTCTGACTACCTAAACTATGATTGTTACTTAAGCCACGAAGTTCAATATTGAATGACCATTTGTTGTCATATTGACTACTGTCGAAGCGCCAGTCGGTGATCTTGCGTTCATAACCTACACTGACTGCCCAGCAGCAGGTGTTGTATTGCAAACCGACCATCTGGTTTGCTGGCTGTTTCTCTTTGGTATCGTAGTAATAAGCCCCGACAAATGCCCAACGATCTGACAATGGCCAGCTTGCCACCATACCAATCTGAGAAATTCCTTGCTGATAAGCAGGCGCACCTCCCTTGAGTGTGGCTTGAATATAATCGCGGTCAACAAAACGGTAGCTTAACTGCAACATGCGGTCAGTATCATGACGGTATTCCATCACGGCATTACCCATAGTGAAGCTGTCCAGACGATTATCATATTGCAGCCCGCCTTTGATGCCCCAGGAATCATTGATTCTCCAGTGTACATCTCCAGCCCAGGTTGTCGCCCCCGTGCCTTTTTTGTTTCCGATGATATCTTTGCTACCTGAAACAGACCCAGCATCTTCGGTACGTGGACGTTCAAAGTAGTAGATTTGACCTACGGACAGGCTAAAACGTTCAACCAAATCTTCATCATAAATACGGGTGGTCACGCCGGTGGTAAATTGATTAGCAGACGAGATGCGATCCAAGCCGCTGTAGAAGTGATCGCGGAACAGCCCGGTATAGTCCGATTGCAGCAGGGAAGAATCAAAGTTATTGATGTTGTTTTGATTCTTATAAGGCACATAGAGATATTGAACGCGTGGCTCCAGTGTCTGGGTATAATTCTGGTTAAGATACATGGCGCGTTCAAACACCATCTTCGCATCTGATTTAAATACCGGCAGGACACGATTGACTGATCTTTCCAGTGCAGGTATCTCAGAGTTGGCTTTCGTTGTTTCAGTAAGATCCTGTTGGTAATGGGTTGCCATCAATTTAAATTCATTATTGATGCTCGCCCAACCATTGGAGACTGGTAAATTAATGGACGGCTCCAGATGCCAGCGTGTTCCGTCCGGCCACCGGTTACCTACACTGGTAAATTTGGCGACTTGGGCATAAGTACGAAAATCAAAGGGTCCCAAATCATTTTTATAGTAGTTGAAATCCAACTGAGGTGCTGTTCGGTAAGCTTTTCCCCTATCACTGGGGGTAAAGATTTGGAACTGTTTGGTTGTCAGTGTGGTATTCCAGTTTTGTTGAGCATAGCCAATACTGAATTTCTGAGTGGCGTAGCCATCGGTACTGGAACCGTATTGTGAGTTGAAATCACTGAAATAGTTCGGATCACTGACTTTGGTATAATCAGCACTGAAACGCCAAACCTGATTCATGACGCCACTGTGATTCCAGTAGAACAACCAGCGGCTGTTGCTATCCCGCTCAGGTCTGGCATTGAGTCTTTTATCCTCTTCATACAGACGATCACGCCCAATCCAATCCAGCGCAACTGTACCTGCCCCTGCTTTGGTTAAATAACGGAATTCATTATCCAGCTTCAAACCCCGCATCGTGATGAGATGCGGAGTAATCGTGGCATCATAGTTGGGGGCAATATTCCAATAATATGGCAGCAGGAATTGGAAGCCATCTTTGTTGGAAAAACTGGCATTCGGAATTAAGAAACCAGAACGGCGTTTATCCCCGATGGGTAATTGCAAATAGGGCGTATAAAACACCGGCACATTGGCAACCCGAAAACGGGCATTCCAGATTTCGGCGACTTCTTCTTCACGGTCAAGGATGACCTCAGAACCCACGACACTCCAGCTATCATTACCGGGCAGACAGGAAGTGAATATCCCATTATTCATGATGGTATAGCGGTTTTCATCACGCAGCATCATCTTGTCTGCGCTGCCACGTCCTTGACGGCCAACCATCTGGTACTTGCCTTGTTCCACGTCGGTATCTTTATTGTTCAGATTCGCCCAGGCGCGTGGCCCCTTCAAAATGATCTGAGGGTCATCGTAGCTGACATTACCCACTGCGGTAACAGTGCGCACAGGTTCTTTATCCTGCTCTTGTGTCTGTTCGAGCCGAACCTTATCGGCTATCAGTGTTTTATTTCCCTGTTGGATATTCACATTGCCAATGAACTCAGCCGCATTGGGATATTCACCGTGAGAATCATCGGACTGAATATAAACTGGCAGTTTATTAGGGTCGCCTGTGATAATCGGCTTATCGTAGACAGGGACACCCAGCATACATTGTGCTGCGAGGTCAGCATGGGCCTGCTGACTATAAAGTGCTGCCCATACCATTGTGGCCAGCAGGGTAGGATAACATTTATTCATAGATGTTTATGCGGTTCCGTCATCAGTGGCATCGTGCCGGCAAACGCTCAGAGACTAACGTAGTTGAGAGATATGCGCCAGAGTAAAGTTTAACTTTGCTAATCTTGTTGTTAGGCACAGAGCTTAATGGATAGTATGATAATGCAAAATTGCGCTCAGGGCATTGGGGAATTGAAGACTATATGCAGTATTGGGGAAAATTATTCGGATTGATATTTGGGATTGCATCTGGTGCGGGTTTTTGGGGAATAGTGATTGGCTTAGTGCTTGGTCACATCCTTGACAAAATCAGGATGCAAAAATTGGGGAAAACAACGAAAGGCCCAACCCGACAGGCGCTGTTTTTCCGCAGTACTTTTCAAGTATTGGGGCATTTAACCAAAGCAAAAGGCCGGGTAACAGAAACGGATATCCGGCTTGCCACCCAATTGATGAACCGAATGCAACTGCATGGTGAGGCACGGCTTTCCGCGCAGCAGGCGTTTCGTGAAGGCAAACAGTCTCAATTTCCTTTGCGTGAAACAATGCGACAATTACGCCGTGCTTGCTTCGGCCGTTCTGATCTGATCCGCATGTTTCTGGAAATTCAGCTACAAGCAGCATTTGCTGATGGCGAACTGCACCCCAATGAAAGAAAGGTTCTGTTTGTCATTGCCGAAGAGTTAGGTATTTCCCGTATTCAATTTGAACAATTCCTTGCCATGATGGAAGGCGGCCGCCATTTCAATGGACAGTACCAGCAATATGGCCCCCATCAGGGGCATGAGCAGCAGCGTGCGACATTGGAAGATGCTTGTAAAGTCTTGGGCGTCAACAAAGAGGATGATGCGACCACCATTAAGCGGGCTTATCGAAAACTGATGAGTGAGCACCATCCCGATAAACTGGTGGCAAAAGGTTTACCACCAGAAATGATGGAATTGGCGAAACAAAAGACGCAGTCCATCCAGTCGGCTTACGATTTGATTAAAAAGGAGCGGGGCTTTAAATAGCGCTCGTTAAAATTCGGCTTTACACTCAAAATGCATGGGTGTGCCATAAGCCGGATGAGTAATAAACAGTTCCTGAGCATGTAATTGCAGGCGAGGTGCCATTTCCCTTGCCTGCATATGAGCATAGAAATTATCTCCCAGAATGGGATGACCAAGTGCCAGCATATGCACGCGAAGCTGATGAGAGCGCCCTGTGATGGGGGCGAGCCTGACCCGTGTAGCCTGGGACTCATATTCCAGTACCTGATACTCAGTCTGTGCGGATTTGCCCGTATCAAAACAGACTTTTTGTTTTGGGCGATTCGGCCAGTCGCAGATTAAGGGCAGATCCACCAAGCCTTTTTCCTGCTCCAGCTTTCCCCATACCCGCGCGAGATAGATTTTTTTCGGTTCACGTTCACGGAACTGGCGTTTCAACTCACGCTCGGCGGCTTTAGTCAGCGCCACAACCATGATACCGCTGGTAGCCATATCCAATCGATGGACGGATTCGGCGGTAGGAAATTCAGCCTGTATCCGCGTCATGATACTGTCCTTGTGCTCTTCTGCTTTACCCGGCACAGAAAGCAATCCACTGGGTTTATTGACAACCATAATGTGCTCATCCTGATACAGCACATATAACCAAGGATCTGTCGGGGGATGATAAGACTCCAGCATAGTGGCTCCTATGGGTCGGAAAAAATGGGATACCCAGGGGCATCTTGCGGAAAGCGCCCCTGAGTTTACCGGATGACAGGTTATTGCTGTCTGTTTATTGATGCCTGTTTATTGGTGGCTGTTTATTGATGAGAAATAACCACCAAACGGATCGCATCCAGACGCCAGTTGGCCTGATCAAGATTGAGCAGCAGATGCTTATGCTCGGCGCTAATTGCTTCCAGTTCATCATCACGGATATTCGGGTTAACCGCTTTCAGGGCTTCCAGACGTGACAATTCAGCCGACAGCGTTTCATCCGCTTCTTTTTTTGCTTTTTCAATCAACGCACGCGCTTGCGCTTCAATCAGCGGCTCAGATTGTTGCAAAATAGCATGAACCTCTTTCTGTACTGCGTTAACCAGCTTGCTGGCATTATGGCGGTTGATAGCGTTTAGCTGGCGGTTGAAACTTTCAAATTCCACCTGAGGAGCCAGATTTGTGCCTTTCAGATCCAACAACAGGCGCACTGGCGTTGGTGGCAAGAAACGGGTCAATTGCAGGTGCTTCGGTGCCTGAGCTTCAACAACGTAAATCAACTCAACCAACAGCGTCCCGACTGGCAGTGCTTTGTTTTTCAGGATGGAAACAGCACAGCTTCCTGTATCCCCCGACAGAATTAAATCCAGGCCATTGCGAATGATGGGGTGTTCCCAGCTCAGGAACTGAGTATCTTCGCGGGAGAGGGCTTTTTCACGGTCAAACGTAATCGAGCAGCCATCTTGTGGTAACCCAGGGAAATCAGGTACCAGCATATGATCGGATGGATGCAGAGCAATAATATTGTCGCAGCGATCTTCCTGATTAATGCCAATAATATCGAACAGATTCAGGGCAAAATTCACCAAATCGGTATCGTTATCTTGTGCCGCAATCTTTTCTGCCAGCTTCTGGCCTTGCTCGCCACCGTTGGAGTTCATCTCCAGCAGACGGTCACGTCCTTGTTCCAATTGCTGCTTAAGCTTGTCATGATGCCCGCGACATTCAGCAATAAACTCACTGAAACCCGTTTGTTCATTAGGTTTGGCAAGGAAATTAAGCAGGGTTTCATAATACTGGTCATAGATAGAGCGGCCGGTTGGACAAGTATGCTCAAAAGCATCCAGCCCTTCGTGATACCAGCACAGGAGAATGGATTGCGCCGTGTTTTCCAGATAAGGCACACTGATTTTGATATTACGGTTTTGACCGATACGATCCAGACGACCGATACGTTGTTCCAGCAGATCAGGGTTGAATGGCAAATCAAACATGACAAGCTGGTTGGCAAACTGGAAGTTACGTCCTTCTGAGCCAATTTCAGAGCAGAGCAGCACTTGGGCGCCTTCTTCCGCAGATGCAAAGTAAGCGGCGGCGCGATCCCGCTCCAGCAAGGACAAACCTTCGTGGAACACGGCACTGCGGATGCCTTCGCGTTCACGCAAAATTTGCTCCAGTTGCAGCGCAGTTTCTGCTTTGGCACAGATCACCAGCACTTTCTCATCGCGGTTTGCCATCAAGAAACCCATCAGCCATTCTACGCGGGGATCGAAATTCCACCATGTGGCATTTTCCCCTTCGAATTCCTGATAGATCCGCTCAGGATAGAGCATATCTTTGGCGCGGGACTCCACCGTCTTTTTGGCCCCCATGATTTCAGAAACCTTGATTGCCGTCTGATATTGGGTCGGCAATGGTAACTTGATCTCGTGCAATTCACGATGCGGGAAACCTTTCACACCACCACGTGTGTTACGGAAAAGCAGGCGGCTGGTGCCGTGACGATCCATCAGCAGGGTGATCAGTTCGCGCCGCGCATCTTCGCTCTCTCCATCCTGATTGCTGTTTGCGGCTTTCAGCAGAGGCTCAATATCCTGTTCGCTGATCAGTTCGACGATAGCATTTTGCTGGTCATTGTTCAGCGTTTCACCAGATAACAGCAACGTCACGGTATCCGCGACAGGGCGGTATTTCTGTTGTTCATCAATGAAAGCCTGATAATCGTGGAAACGATTTGAATCCAGCAGGCGCAGGCGGGCAAAGTGACTTTCTTGCCCTAACTGCTCTGGTGTCGCGGTTAACAATAAGACAGACGGGATCTGTTCTGCCAATTGTTCGATAACTTGATATTCGCGGCTTGGGGATTTTTCGCTCCATGCCAGATGGTGCGCTTCATCCACTACCATCAAATCCCAACTTGCCTCCAGCAGAAGTTCAAAACGTTGCTTATTGCGGCGAACAAAATCCAGAGAACAGATAATCAACTGTTCAGTTTCGAATGGATTATCGCTGTCATGCTGAGCTTCGCTATATCGGCCATCATCAAACAGCGAAAAACGCAGGTTGAAACGGCGCAGCATTTCTACCAGCCATTGGTGCTGCAAACTTTCCGGCACAATGATTAATACACGTTCAACCCGCCCGGCCATTAATTGCTGATGAATAATCATCCCGGCTTCAATGGTCTTACCTAATCCGACTTCATCCGCCAGTAATACCCGAGGCGCGTGTCGCTTGCCCACTTCATTGGCAATGTGTAATTGGTGAGGGATCAAGCTGGCACGAATACCCCGCAGCCCGCTTTCTGCCAGACGGAACTGTTCGCTTTGGTGCTTACGGGCGCGAAAACGCAAAGCGAAGCGATCCATGCGGTCAATTTGGCCTGCAAACAGACGATCTTGTGGCTTGTTAAACGTCAGCTTGCTATCCAGAAAAACTTCCCGCAAGCAGGTATTTTCTTCTTCCGTATCCAGACGCGTACCAACATAGATCAGCAGGCCATTATCTTGTTGGACATCATTAATCTTGAGCTTCCAGCCTTCGTGACTGGTCACGGTATCGTCCACATTAAACATAACACGGGTGATGGGGGAGTCATTGCGTGCGTAAAGGCGGTTTTCTCCGCTGGCAGGGAAGAGTAACGTTACCATGCGCGCATCAAGCGCCACGACTGTTCCTAATCCAAGTTCGCTTTCTGTATCGCTTATCCAGCGTTGACCAAGAGTAAATGGCATAAATTTTGGCTCAGTTTTCTGTTAGACAATATTATTTATGGTTGCAGGATGGCTGCTTTTGTTGGATATCGATCGTTATTGGTTATCGATAGGGATAGTTTTCAATTGCACTTTACAACGCCTGTTTTTTGATAAAAGGGATCACAAAAGTACAATGGCCCATTAGAGGGGCGATATGTTAATTGAAGCCGAGCAAGCCGTCACCTGCAAAAATAACCATTATTCGAAAGAGATGCTCATTTGCCCTGTCAGCAGAGGCATAAAATCATCTTGAATAAAGGGCAAGATAGCGTCAGCAATCGGCTTCAATTGCTTATTGATATAGTGTTCATAATCGGGGGCAGAGGTTTGGTTTTCTAATGGCTCAGGGCCTGCTTGGGTGATGACATAGTTGATCCAGCCACCATTTTGGTACTGTAGTGGGCGATTATGTAATTGATTATACTCATCAGCCAAATGCGCTGCCCGAACGTGGGGAGGGATATTGCGCTGATAATCAGACAACTTACGGCGTAACCGCTTACGATAAACCAGACGATCATCAAATTCACCTGCCAGCGTCTTGGCAAGATATTCACGAATATAATTTTGATGGGATTTTTGCTGAAAAATCAGAGTATACAGTTCCTTCTGGAATATTTGTGCCAGCGGTGTCCAGTCAGTCCTTACTGTTTCCAATCCTTTGAAAATCACCTTATCACCGCTTAATCCGGCATAACGTTTTTTGCTACCTTGCTCTGCCCCGCGTACCGTTGGCATCAGGAAACGCCGATAATGTGTCTCAAATTCCAGCTCCAACGTACTTTCAAGATTGAATTCGGTTTTGAGATGGTTTTGCCACCATTGGCTGACAAATTGTGCCAAATAATGCCCGATTTGGCAGGCTTCATCCTCTGAATGGGGGCATTTTAGCCAGACAAACGTGGAATCCGTATCGCCATAAATCACCTGATAGCCTTGTGATTCGATTAGCTCACGGGTTTGGTGCATGATTTCGTGGCCGCGCATCGTAATTGATGAAGTCAGGCGAGGATCAAAAAAATGGCAGCCAGAAGCACCGAGCACGCCATAAAAGGCATTCATAATAATTTTCAGGGCTTGAGAAAGGGACGCATTCTGTTGCTGTTTGGCCTTGTCGCGCGCCTGCCAGATTTGGGTGACGATATCCGGCAGGCAATGTTGTGTCCGGGAAAAAAATGCCTGCCGAAAGCCGGGGACAGCGTGTTCATTGTCAGGGTTGGCAAGGCCTTCAACCATCCCGACCGGATCAATCAAAAACGTGCGAATAATCGAAGGATAAAGGCTCTTGTAATCCAGCACCAACACCGAATCGTATAATCCCGGAAACGAATCCATCACAAAACCGCCGGGGCTGTTATCATCGGAATACGTTGGCTGGACGGGCGCAACATAGCCAATACGGTGCATTTTAGGCAGATAAAGGTGCGTGAACGCCGCGACCGATCCGCCGCTGCGATCTACTGCTAATCCTGTTACTGTGGCGCGTTCCAATAAGAAGGCCATCAAATCTGCTTTCTCAAAGATACGATTAACCAGAATACAATCCTGTAAATTATAGTGGGCGAGGGCAGGTTTATCTTGCTGAAAGCGGCGGTTGATCTCATCCATGCGATCATAAGGATTATCGACGGCTTTTCCTTCCCCCAGAAGTTGTTGTGCCACATATTCAAGGCTGAAAGAAGGAAAATTCCAGGTTGCGGTTTTCAGTGCATCAATGCCGTCAATAATCAAACGGCCTTCTGCTGAGGCGAAAAAGTGCCCTGGCTTGAAACCGTGTTCTCGCCATTCGAGCAAAGTCTGATTGCGGCCGAATTTTAACGGCACGTTATAGCGTTCAGCATGTTGCTGTAACACCCTCAAATCAAACTGCACCAGATTCCAGCCAATAATGGCATCAGGATCATAATGTGCCAGCCATTCGTTGAGTTTTTCCAGCATCATCGGACGACTGGCTACATATTCCAGCTTGAAATCAAGATCCAGTTGGTTACCCGTTGCTGGCCCTAACATAAAGACAATTTTCTCGCCGCATCCCGCCAAACCAATGGAATACAACTCACCATGCTGGCTGGTTTCGATATCCAGTGACACCCATTTCAAATTTGGCCAATAGGTGGGGTTGGGTTTCATCTGGTAACTACCGTCGGGTTTCTGGCTGAACCAGACCGGAGCAGTGATAAAGCGCTCCATCATAAACCTGTCGGGTGGACGGATATCGGCTTCGTAGAGGGGAATATTCTGTTCCCTGAAAATTTTCTCCAGATGTTGCAATTGGCGGTAATGCAGACAATACAGCGCCGCAACAGGCTGACGATTGAAATCTTTCAATGGCAATGCGGTTAATTCACAGTGCCGCTCTTGTGTGAGTAAAGATTTTACTTTATGCAGATCACGTTGGGGAACAAAGGCAACTGCTTTTTGGTGAGGAATAGTCACGCGGCGTGTACCCGATTCTGTCGCCAGCCAATACACCAGCTCGATACCCAATGGGGTATCTTTCCAGTGGCGGGTCAGGATAAAACCCTGTTCAACGTGATTTATCTGCATAATCTTTCTCTTATGAGAAACCAACCCTATTTAGTGTTATCGGGATCATTTCAATCATAGCATTGAATATGGTTATTTATACAGTATTTTGTGTTGGATTGCTTTTCATAGTTATGATGATTTATTATTTTATTAATTAATAACGCCATAAAAACATTATTTATACCCCTCACATTTCAAGTTGGATTGGTAGATAATAATTTGATTTTTACCAGAGAAATATTAACTATTTTAAATTATCAGAGAGATTTATTATTTCTCAGTAAGTAAGTCACTTTTGTTGTTATTATTAATTGGCTAATATTCTATCGATTTTTTTACTGAGAAAATGAAACATTAATTGAATCTGGTAAATATTGATGAATAACCCCAATAAATTGACTCAAACAGATATCAAAGCCTTACTGTTATTTACTGCTTTTACTCTGCTGTATTTGTTGCCGGGCGTTTATGGACATACCCCTTGGAAACAAGATGAAAATTACAGTTTTGGTATTATTCATACCATGTATGAAACAGGGAATTGGTTGGTCACCATGAATGCCGGGCAACCTTTTATGGAAAAGCCCCCCTTGTATTATTGGACAGCGACTTCATTTATTCATTTGTTATCCCATTGGCTTCCGATGCACGATGCAGCCAGAACCGCCTCTTTATTCTTTTCAGTGATCAATTTTTCCTTTTTTATTCTGTTGGCGCGTCGCGTATTTGATGTCAAAAACTTCACCGACAGTCGAATATGGATAGCTTTTGCTTTGTATGCCAGTGCTCCCGGATTAGTTCGCCACAGCCATGATATGTTTACTGATACCGCATTAATAACAGGAACAACTATCGGATTATATGGTTTACTGGGATTAATCAAAAACGAAAAAACAGGCTACGCCTGTTTATGGTTGATCATCGGTACGGCTGTAACACTCTTATCAAAAGGGGTCTTTATTCCGGGATTATTATGGATTTGCCTGGTTTTGGCGCCCGTTTTCCTTAAACATTGCCGAACCAAACAATATTGGCTAAGGGCTTTATTGTCGGGTATTATTGCGTTGGTTTTAATCCTGCCGTGGCCTGTCATGTTACTTATTGAACATCCTGATTTATTTAAAATCTGGATTTGGGATAACAATATCGGTCGCTTTTTAGGTTTTTCTGTTGAAGATCTGGGCGCAAGGGGGAATCTGACTATGATCCCTGAGGCGGTGCTGTTGTTTGCCCTGCCATCAGGAATATTGGCTTTTCTCTTTATATTGACAAATCCAATTAAAATTCTGTCGGATAAACATTATTTCTTGTGTGCTGCCTTTGTTATCTTAGGGGTTGTTCTATTGCAAATGTCGGCTTCTGGCCGTGCATTATATTTACTGCCCTTTATTGCCCCTATGGCGATCCTGGCAACAGGAGCATTCATTAAAATACCGCAAATAATCTATAAATATTTAACCCTATTTTCTTCCCTATTTTGGTCTGTCCTGATTGTATTTTTATGGGCTTGTTATTTTTTGTCCCTTTCCACTGATTATAAACATTGGTTAACCCCATTTAGCCGCTGGTTGCCAATGGATTATCAAATGCATTTTTCGGGATTTATCGTTGTTGCCGCTGCCTTGATCACTGCGGTATGGATAGCTAAAAGTTGGTTTCTCTCTCAATCACCCGCCTTGCGTGCTGCCCAAAATTGGGTTTTGGGTATTGCCACCGTTTGGGGATTAGTCTTCACGCTATTTGTTGGCTGGATTGATTACACCAAAGGATATCAAGGGGCATTTCTTGATTTAAAACAGAAGTTGGCGGGAGTGTATAAAGATAATGACTGTATGGCGTCGTATTATATTGGGGAATCCGAAGCGCCAATGCTTTATTATTTTGCCCGTGTTTTGCATCAACAGCAGCGTCAATTTGAAGCGCCTGAAAAGTGTGATTGGCTGATTGTATTATCCGAAGAAATAGCACCCGCCCCCGAAGGAATGGCGCTATTTTGGCATGGGCATAGACCAACTCGAGATAAAGAGAATTTAGTTGTTTATAAGAAAGTGGTGTTGGGTGATATAAAGGACAATGGGTAATTTATATTAGATTACTCTTATTCTTTTGATTAGCGCCCCATTACCGGGGCGTCTTGTGCTTAAAATGTAGGCCATAATTTTATCCCCCAACATCAACCTATCCCTAAAACCACCGCCTCAGCCGCCTCCCCGCTCACCAATTTCTCTGTTGCACCATCATAATGAATTTTTCCATCCACAATCAGCAAAGAGCGTGGGGCGATCTTGGCGGCATCCTCAAGATTATGGGACACCATAAGTAACGTCATTTGTCGTTCACTGCATATTTGATCCAGTAATCCCAGCATCTCATTGCGTAAAGCCGGATCAAGTGCCGAAAAGGGTTCATCCAGCAATAAAATCGGTTGATGGCGGACTAAACAACGAGCCAACGCAGCCCGCTGGCGTTGTCCACCTGAAAGTTGGGCAGGCAGGCGCGATAGACACTCTTCCAGTGACACCTGGGAGGCAATCTGTTGTCGCGTTTTCTTTTGCTCAGCACTTAACCGCAAGCCGGGATGCAATCCCAAACCAATATTTTGTGCGATGGTTAAATGGGAAAACAGATTATTTTCCTGAAACAGCATCGAAACCGGCCGCCTGGAAGGTGGGGTATGCGTATGGTTTTCGCCATCCAGCCAAATATCGCCTTGTGCTGGAAACTGAAAACCCGCCATTAAACTTAACAAGGTACTTTTACCGGCGCCGCTTGGGCCGAGGATCGCAATGCGTTCTCCGGCTTTGACGCTTAGATTAAAATGCATGGCAAAGTGTTCATAAGTATAAATGACATTTTCAAGTTTAATCATGGCGTCGGCTCGGTAAGCGTTCAATCACAGTGAATAAAACAAAACACAGCAGGAGCAACAGAAATGCGGTCACGGCACCATCCTGACTGCGATAGGCCCCAATTTGTTGGGAAAGGTAATAAGGCAAAGTGCGGAAATCTTCATTGCCAAATAAGGCAATCACACCAAAATCGCCAATGGATAAAACACAGGCGAAAGCCAACGCTTGGGCCAATGGTATTTTTAATGCTTTAAGCTCGATCCAATACAGGCGGTGTATTCCCTGCATATTGAGGGAGCGACATAGAGGGTTATAACGCTGTGCCAGATCGCGCATGGGGTTTTCCAATACTTTTAGCGTGTAGGGGATCGCCATTAATGCGTTGGTCAGGATAACCAGCCCGTAAGGTGATTGAGGTATACCAATGGTTGTGTTTAGCAGGAGAAAAAAGCCTGTGGCAAGGACAATTCCCGGCATGGCAAGGATCAGCAATCCGCTACTTTCCATTGCCTGCCCCCAGCGAGGGGAATGGCGTAAGCGTAATTCGCGGCTGCTCCATAGCAACATCATGGTGAAAATAACACACAACAATCCTGCACCTACTGTAATAATGATGGATGTCATAAAGGCTTGCCATAAAGCGGGCTGGCTTAAGACAGCAAAAATATCACGGTTCAGGCCATCCACGATGACCGCCAATAAAGGGGGAAGTAACAGCAATAACGCGATGCCAATCAGTAAACCATCAGATAATTTTTGCAGCCATGGATCCTGTGGATTCCGCCATTGTTGTTGATGCCCATAACCAACGGAAAGTGCGCCCTTAAGTTTTTGGCTAAGAAGCACCAAGCCGAGGCAACAAAAAAGCTGTATCAAGGCAAGCAGGGCAGCATGACCAAGATCGTAGTCGTAACTCAGCGCCTGATAAATGGCAAGTTCAATGGTCGTTGCGGCTGGGCCACCGCCGAGGGCCAGAACTGTAGCGAAACTGGCGAAGCACAGCATAAAAATCAGCGCACCCGTCGGTAAAATTTGACGGCGCAGGTAAGGCCACTCGATAAAACGAAAATGTTGCCATTCACTCATACCAAGCTGGGCGGCAAGTTGGCGCTGCTCAATGGCAATACTCTCCAGAGATTGCAGCAATAGCCGCGTTGCCATTGGCATATTGAAGAAAATATGTGCCAGCAAAATCCCTTGTAGCCCATAAGGTGTAAAACGATATTCAACGCCTATCCATTGGAAAAGGTTAGCCAGCCAGCCGGTCTGACCATAAACCGTGAGGATGCCAAACAGGGCAACCAAAACAGGGAGAATCAATGTCATGGCGCATAAGCGCAGAAAGAGAGTCTTGCCTGGAAAACAACGACGGTACAGTGCCCGAGCCAGAAAAATGGCCGGTGTCACCGATAAAACGGCAGAGAGAAATGCCTGCCAGAAGGTGAACAGAATGACATGCCAGAGATAACTGTCATGCAAAAATGCCTGCCAATGGCTTTCAGGTGCATTGAACCACAGCGCCCCGAACGCCGACAGGGCAACCATCATTAACAGGCCGGCGGCAAGAACCCCCGGCAATAACCAACCCGCGATTAACGGCTGACAGCGCTTTGCCATGTACGTATCCATTTTGTACGGTGTTTTGCCACATCATCTGCGTTGAATTGCAGGGATTTCTCAGGAACAGGAAGTTGTTTGAAAACGTCGGGCAAAGGGATATCAATGACAGGATACATCCATTGGGTTGTTGGAATGGCTTGCTGAAATGCCGGAGAAAGCATGAACTTCAAAAAGTTCTGTGCCAGTTCTGGCTGTTTGCTTGAGGCTACCTGAGCGGCCACTTCAATTTGCAAGTAATGTCCTTCCTTGAAGATAGCGGTGGCGTAGTTATCTTTTTTCTCTGACATCATGTGATAGCCAGGTGATGTGGTATAGCTCAACACCATATCACCTTCACCTTTCAGAAACAGGCCATAGGCTTCACTCCAACCTTTAGTCACAGTGAGTGTCTTTGGCGCCACTTTTTGCCACTCCTGAGCGGCTTTGTCGCCATAGAGTTTTTGTATCCAGAGTAATAGCCCTAAACCCGGCGTGCTGGTGCGTGGGTCTTGGTAAATAATCTTCCAATTCTGGGGATTATTGATTAATTCATCCATACTTTTGGGGGGATGAGGCAGGGTGTTTTTGTTGTAAATAAAGGCAAAATAACCGTAATCGTAAGGAATAAACGTCGTGTTGTGCCATGCAATGGGTAATTTCAGTTTTGAGGTATCGACGTGACTTGGTGTGAATAATCCGGTTTGTTGAGCGGCTTGAATCAGGTTGTTATCTAACCCCAGTATAATATCTGCGGGTGTTTTTTTGCCTTCCATTCTCAAACGGTTCAGCAAGGAGACGCCATCTTCCAACGCAACCAGTTTCAGTTCACAGCCACATTCGGTTTCAAAGGCTTTTTTGATGGCAGGCCCGGGTCCCCATTCAGAGGCAAATGAATCATAAGTATAAACTGTCAGGGTAGGTTTTGTCTGGCCTGTCTGAGCAAAAACGCTGGTAGCAATAGACAGCAGGCTGATAGCCATAAAGCGGGGAAATAATTTTGTAAACACTTTGCTCTCCTATAATTGCATATATCAATAGTTAGCAATATTGATAATTCTATACATCAATTACTTAATGTTTGTTATTAGCAGATAGCAAAGGATCTGAGAAGGTGCTAAATGAAAATGACATCTATTATATCAATGAGTAGCGTCTCAAATCCCTACGACGGTACTAACCGGTTCAGGTTCGACGGGTTTGTTCTCAGCGGTACTGTTTTGCGACAGCCGCACCCCGTTGAGATAGCGGTATTGTAGAGACTTCGGCTACGTCTGCAAAGTCTAATCATAGAGGTTTACCGCTTGAGATGAGTGTGAAACAATTAGCTATCTTTTTAAATTTGTTATACCGAGAGGTAGTCTGGTGATCGATGATGATGGCTACCGCCCGAATGTAGGAATTGTAATTTGTAATCGCCAAGGGCAAGTTCTGTGGGCCCGCCGTTATGGGCAGCACTCCTGGCAGTTTCCTCAAGGGGGTATCAATCCAGGGGAATCACCAGAGCAGGCAATGTATCGCGAGTTGTTCGAAGAAGTTGGTTTAAATCGCAAAGATGTACGGGTTCTTGCCTCAACCCGGAGTTGGTTGCGTTACAAATTACCCAAACGTTTGGTGCGTTGGGATACAAAGCCTGTTTGTATTGGGCAAAAGCAACGTTGGTTTTTATTACAGTTATTGTGTAATGAAGCGGATATTAATGTGCAGCGCAGTAAGACACCGGAATTTGATGGTTGGCGTTGGGTCAGTTATTGGTATCCTGTCCGGCAGGTCGTTTCTTTTAAACGCGATGTCTATCGCCGCGTGATGAAAGAATTCTCTTTTATTGTGATGTCAACGCAGGAGCCGGCTTCATTATTCCATTCACCTTATTTACATCGTCGTAGAAAAAGTTAGGTTATTGCTATGCTCATGCGCTTACGGGAAATTGTTGAAAAGGTTGCAATGGCAGCTAATTTATCTGAAGCGCTTGAGTTATTGGTCAATGAAACGTGCCGGGCAATGAACACGGATGTCTGCTCTATTTATTTGGCGGATCATCAGCGGCAATGTTATTACCTGATGGCAACCAAGGGGTTGAGAAAACCCAGGGGGCAAGCAATTAGTCTCGCCTTTGATGAAGGTGTCGTGGGGCAAGTTGGGCGTTTATCCGAATTAATTAATCTCGCTGATGTCCGTGATCATCCCAGTTTTAAATATATTCCCCAAGTAAGAGAAGAAAGTCTGCGGGCTTTTTTAGGTGTACCGATTATTTATCGTCGCCAATTGCAGGGAATACTCGTTGTCCAGCAATATGAGCGACGGTTATTTGATGAAAGTGAAGAATCTTTCATGGTGACACTGGCGATGCAACTTGCTGCTGTTCTCGCTCAGGCGCAAACCAAAGGGGTGTTCGGCCAGTATCGCCAGACCCGCATTAAGGGGCTTGCTATTTCTAATGGCATTGTTCTGGCACAGGGATGGCAAGATCGCTCTCAACCTTTGTTGGAACAAGTGACTGAAGCATTGACGCCGGATTATCAGGCTGAACGCTCCAGGCTGACTTTGGCGCTTGAAGAAGCCACTGCGGAATGCCGTCGTATCAGCAAGCGCTTTACTGCCAGTTCACAGAAAGAAAGCGCCGCCATTTTTGATATCTATTCCCATCTATTAAATGATCCTCAACTCAAGCGGGATCTGTTTTGTGCCGTTGATAACGGTTTTGTAGCGGAATGGGCGATTAAAACGGTGATTGAAAAATATGCGGAACAGTTTGCCAGCTTGCAAGATCTTTATATGCGCGAGAGGGCATCGGATCTGCGGGCGCTCGGTCAGCGGGTGTTGTTTCATCTGAATGGTTCCTCTACGGGGAGCAGGCAGTGGCCAGCGCGTTTTATACTGGTTGCTGATGAACTCAGTGCTAACTTATTGGCTGAATTGCCACAAGATCAATTGGTGGGTGTGATTGTACGAGATGGCGCGACCCATTCTCACTCTGCAATATTGGTTCGTGCGATGGGAATTCCGGCTATCATGGGCGCGGATATCCAGCCTGAGTTATTACACAATCGGACACTCATCCTGGATGGTTATCGCGCAGAGGTTTTTATTGAACCGGAGCCTCTGGTTGCTAAAGAATACCAACAAATCATCGAGGAGGAACAGGTTCTCAGTAAGCTGGCTGAATGTGAACAGCAAAAGCAAGCACGGCTAAAAAGCGGAGAACGGGTTCTGGTGCAGCTTAACGCGGGCTTGAGTTTGAAACATGAACGGCAGATAGAAGACAATATTGATGGCATTGGGCTGTATCGCACGGAAATTCCTTTTATGTTGCATAGCGGTTTTCCATCAGAAGATGAGCAGAAAAATCGCTATCAAGAGATACTGGAGCTTTTTCCTGATAAGCCAGTGGTATTGAGAACACTGGATATTGGCGCTGATAAACAACTTCCCTATATGCCTATCAATGAAGAAAACCCTTGTCTGGGATGGCGGGGCATCCGCATCACGCTGGATCAACCGGAAATATTCCTGATTCAGCTGCGGGCGATGCTAAAAGCCAATGCACAAACGGGCAATTTAAAAATACTGTTGCCGATGGTGACCAGTATTGAAGAGATTGATGAAGCCCGAAAACTGATTGAGAGAGCAAAAATTGAAGTAGAGCAAACGCTGGCTGAAACAATCACAATGCCTCAGGTTGGTATTATGCTTGAAGTTCCCTCAGCCATTTTTTTGCTGCCTCAATTAAAGAAACGGATTGATTTTGTTTCTATTGGCACGAACGATTTAACCCAGTATTTGCTTGCGGTGGATCGCAATAATACCCACGTCGCTTCGCTGTATGATAATTTGCATCCTGCGGTGATTAGAGCCTTGAAATTCGCCTTTGATGAATGCCAGCGTCTTGATCTCCCTATTAGCATATGCGGAGAAATGGCAGGCCTGCCAATGGAAACACTCATATTGCTTGGCTTAGGTTACCGTAGCCTGAGCATGAGTGGTCACAGTATTCCGCGTATTAAGTATTTATTAAGGCATTTGGATGCCAAAGAACTTGAGCATCTTATTGAGTTGATTTTGAGAGCTGAAACCAGCCATGAAGTAAAAGTATTGTCAGCCGAATTTATGGAATCACAGGGTTTGGGAGGCTTGATTCGAGGGGGTATTTAGGGAAGTTATACAAAAAATTGGAGGACTTAATGATGCCTCAGATTCCAGTAGAAACCAATGACCATATATCCTTATGAATTTCTTCAGACGACAAGTTGTTGTTGATACGTGCAGCCGCCTTGCAACATACCAACCAACCTACCAACCTAACTGAGTTTGTAGTCTCCACTAATAGGGTTCATCAGAGGCGCCACGACAATCACTTGCGGTCTAATGGTGGGAGCACGTCACTTGCCTGTGTTATTATCTGCGATTATTTGTCTTAAGCTATTCAAGTCATATAATTTACTCGCACAAGATCATTCATTCACACAACATATTTTTAGTGGGGAACGATGAGCACTAGCTATCTGGCATTTCCTAATATTGACCCCGTCATATTTTCAATCGGGCCTGTATCCCTCCATTGGTACGGTTTTATGTATCTGGTTGGCTTTGTTTTTGCCATGTGGCTGGCAAATCGCCGTGCGGCAAAGCCAAACAGTGGCTGGAACAAAACTGAAGTTGAGAACCTGCTATATGCCGGGTTTGTCGGGGTTTTCGTCGGTGGACGCCTCGGTTATGTCCTGTTCTATAATCTTCCCATGTTCCTTGATAACCCGCTTTATCTGTTCAAAGTTTGGGATGGCGGAATGTCTTTCCACGGTGGACTGGTAGGGGTTATCTGCGCCATGTGGTGGTTTGCGCACCGCACCAAACGCCATTTCTTGCAAGTCGCGGATTTCGTTGCGCCATTAGTTCCGTTTGGTTTGGGCATGGGGCGGATCGGTAACTTTATCAATGGAGAATTGTGGGGGCGTGTTACGCTTGATACGCCGTGGGCCATGTTATTCCCAGGCTCCCGCAGTGAAGATATTGCCATCGCCACCGCCAATCCTTCTTTATGGCCTATTCTGGAAAAATATGGTGTCCTGCCCCGCCATCCATCACAGCTCTATGAGATGGTACTTGAAGGTATCGTATTATTTATCATCCTCAACTTATTTATCCGTAAACCGCGCCCGATGGGGAGTGTTTCAGGCTTATTCCTGATTGGCTACGGTGCATTCCGCATAATAGTCGAATTTTTCCGCCAGCCTGACGCCCAACTTGGGTTGTTTGACGGGATAAGTATGGGGCAAATCCTTTCTGTCCCCATGATTTTAGCGGGAATATTTTTGATGATATGGGCGCATAAATGCCCTGGCAATAAAACACGCAATAGCAAGGTACAAGAGGCAAAATGAAACAGTATCTGGATTTAATGAAAAAAGTGTTGGAAGAGGGCACAGCAAAAGATGACCGAACGGGGACGGGAACCCTTTCTATTTTTGGTCATCAGATGCGTTTCAATTTGCAAGCAGGTTTTCCGTTGGTAACCACCAAGCGTTGCCATATTCGTTCTATTATCCACGAATTGCTGTGGTTCTTGCATGGCGACACCAATATCAAATACCTGCATGATAATGGCGTATCTATTTGGGATGAATGGGCTGACGAAAATGGCAATTTGGGACCTGTTTATGGTAAACAATGGCGTGCCTGGGGTTGTGCAGATGGCCGTCAGATCGATCAATTAACCCAGGTTATTGAACAGTTGAAAAGTGATCCTGATTCACGTCGGATCATTGTTTCTGCGTGGAACGTTGGGGAGCTGGATAAAATGGCCCTGGCGCCGTGCCATGCTTTTTTCCAGTTCTACGTAGCAGACGGTAAACTTTCCTGCCAGCTTTACCAGCGTTCTTGTGATGTATTTTTAGGATTGCCATTCAATATCGCCAGCTATGCGTTATTGGTACATATGATGGCCCAACAATGTGATCTTGAAATCGGTGATTTTGTCTGGACTGGCGGAGATACTCACCTTTACAGCAACCATTTGGAACAGACAAAACTGCAATTAAGTCGTGAGCCACGTGCGTTACCTAAGTTAGTGATTAAGCGTAAGCCCGACTCATTGTTTGATTATCGATTCGAAGACTTTGAAATTGTGGATTACGATCCGCATCCCGGTATTAAAGCACCGGTTGCCATTTAATTCTCTTTTTCCATCCTCAAATCTGGGGATGGAAACACTTCGCATAAAGAGCTGTGATCCTATACTCTCTTTTGAGAGTTGAAAACCAATCCCATGTCCCTCAGAAACTTTAGCCAGCATTTTTTCAGAGATCCAAGACCCGCACCAGAGCGCGAAAGTCGCTTATCCCTTATTTGATATCCTGTTTGCGTCGCTTTGTGCAATGATTGCGGGGGCAAAAGGCTGGCATGATATTCAGGAATATACCGAAGGCTATGCGGTTACCCTGCATAGAACCCTTGACATTTTTTGATCAATTAGTAGATTGTCTGTTGATAAAATCAACAGCAAGAGAAATTGATATGTTAAATAATGCAGCGATTAATTCATCATTTATGACAGGGCAATTAAGTTTGGACGCAATTATCATCGAAGCATTCAAATATAATAATGGATATATCGTTATTACAAGTAATAGCCCTTTCTATCCCAAAAACTATAAATGGGGTGACCAAAAAAGTGACATTGGGGTTATTGTTCTTAATAACCAAGCAGTAAATATTGTCAAGACTTATACCGCAGTTATCATTGACAGTATGATTTATATTGATCACGATATACCCAACAAATTGAATATAGAAGATAAACTGATCCCAGCCCACTATTTAGAATCGCTAAATGGTCTGGAATGTCAATCTATAGTAGGCGCAAAAGTTAAATTATCGGTTGATGCTGAAGTCAGGCATAAAATTAGCGCAGCACATAGTATGGCTCACTTTATGTCTTTAGCCTTAAATAAGGTGACTAATAAATATTGGAATAAAGATTATGATAAGGATGGTTTAGAAAATTATAACTTAGATAAAGCAGCAATATTTAAATCATCAATTTCTGAGTTAAAATCCATAGATACATATCGGCTTGGTAAGTCGTTAAAGAAAAAAGGGTTTGATAAAGCATCATTTTTGGAAAGTATTGTTAGCATCAATGAAGAAATAAATTTAATTTTGAAAAACTGGCTGGTAACAGGGAGTGAAATACGGGTTGAATATACATCACAAGATATTGGAAGTTTGAGGTTATGGAAAAGCACGGTAGAAAATCGTCCGGTTGTTATTCCGTGTGGTGGAACCCATATAAAAAATACAGAAGAAATACAGGATGTTAAGGTAGAGATAAAGCCAGAAGAAAGTGATGAGTATATTGTGATTACGACATACTGTAAGTTGAGATGATAAAACATGATCAGTTTTGAATTGATATCTATATTTGTTTTATTGGCATTACTCTCTTATTTGACCCCTGGACCTGATTGGGCTGTTATCAGTAAAGGGGTATTTAAGAGCAAGAGAGAAGGAATGATCACTGCATTTGGTGTACAGTCAGGGCTGTTTTTTCATCTTGTGTTAGGATCATTAGGCGCTACAGTTATTCTGGCAACATCGAAAACAGCATTCAATATATTACAAATAATCGGCGCCGTTTATCTTGTTTATCTTGGAAGTTCGGGATTAAGGGAGATTTATCGCAATAAAAACCAACAACAGTCAGTTATTAATTCACAAGGAATCATTAAGCAAAAAAGAAATCCTTTTTTAATCGGGTTATTTGCTAATGTACTTAACCCTAAAGTAGCCATATTTTTTATCAGTATTCTGCCTCAATTTATTAATCCGGCACTACCTCCTCTTAGGCAAATTATCATACTTGGGATAATTGATATTGTTATTGGGGTCTTATGGTGGGTTATATTTGTTCATGCGATTCACTATATTCAAAATATATTTTTGAAAGGAAATTCTCAAGTTATTATAGAGTCTATAACTAATATTTTCTTGCTGTTATTTGGAGTTGTTATGTTTGTGGGTACTGTTTTTATTTAATTGACTTATTACCGTAGAATGTTATTTCTGTCCGAATTTATCTATAGCATCATGGGGGCATCAATATAAGATTAATTGATGCCATTATTATCTTTATATATGAGGTTGGGTAATGAAAGGTAGAAGGCTTTGTGTTGTTCATGATGATTCTTTTTATAAGAAATTAGGTGGCAATAATATTGCCAAAAACTCATTTTATAATGTGGTTTGTTTTTTCAAATATTATAATTTTGATGTATGTGATATGAATAATTATATGTCAAAAGGAAATATTTTAAGTGATATTGATATCTTTCTTACAACCAATGAATTTTCACAGAATAATTTAGAATAACAACCAAATTTATCTATTATATTTTCTTTGTCGGATATTTACTCTCACGCTGAAAATAACATTGTTAACAAAGGTGTTGTTACCAAAAATATAGAGTTTAAACATGGAGAGTATAATTACTTGAATCAACTTGATGGGGAAATTAAAGTAGTTTACGAAGGGGAGGGGTTTCATTTGCATGGTAATTATGTCAGACAATTTATTGATTATGAGGGATGGCAGCCTTTTATAAAATATAACGACTTTGTCATTGGGGTCTTCTTTCTATTTTGCAAGGTGAGAAAATGAGGTTCTTTTAAAGAAAATGATTGGAGATATTATCGATAACGATCAAAAAAATTTTGATTTTCAATCAGGAATGAGTTTTTCTAATAGTATTATTGAATATAGAGAACCAGATACTACCCGTGATTTATCTAAAATTAAAGGTGACCATATTATTTATGTAGATAATGATGAGTTACTTAGAAAAGGATTTTATAGTGATGGGTTACATAGCCCTTCCGTTCTGAGTTTATATACTTGATAAACTTCAAATTGCAATCTGCAATATGAAGTAAAGCCTTATATTTCCATGTGTTACGGGAATATGTAACATGCACCTTGAAGGTGAATTGGTATAGCGCGTTATGATGGTTATAATAGATGGTTGTTACGTACCTGCGCATTAACTAATATTAAACAGGCAAGTCATGATATCCTTGAAGAATCCAGGATCATTAACACACGATTTGTTATTTAATTTCTTCTTTGTTAAGAAATTACCATTTGCAAAATAATATTCAATGCTTTTGTTTGTTTTTATTAAAATTCTGGTTAAATATACCAGAAAAAATAGCATATTCTTAATTTATTTTAAATTGCAGTGGAGAAAGTTTAGGTTAAAAATACAGTAACCCTTTACCAGCCCTATATTGACTAGTGGGAAGAAGATTAAACACATCCTGGTAGGGCTGTTTTTGGGTCATCTCGGTCACGATTTCACTGATCACATCCTCGGAAACAGTACTGTTCACTCCCGCTGGGAACGGGTCCCAAAGCAGATTTTTTGCATGATCACACTGCCACGCAGGCACCATTTCGCCTCGTTGTTGGTCAACGGGATGTCTTTATGACGGAGAAAAACCCATCGCCCCGTTTCATGCTTAAGAATATAAGCACACCTTCCGGCATAGCGGGACGCCGGAACCTGTTCCCTCTTTTTCAGCCAGCTCACCAGACTTTTCCACAGTCTGGATAGGCGGTTGCGCCAGCTGGATTTGTGCGACGAGGGCGTTGAGCTTTTGCCATTCAGCCCGGGACTTTCGCTGATATTGCTCACTTCAGGTGACTCAGCGATAAAGTGTTTTTTCGGCCAGGTTGCCTCGGTGTCTTTCTGGCATCGTTTGTTGGCTGTCCCGTTATCCGGGGTTTTACCCTGACGGATGTGTTCATTCTCTTACTTCTTATTGTGCTGCTTAGGCACTGGAATCAACGTGGCATCAATGAGTTGCCCCCTTCTGGGAATGAATCCCTGTGCCGAAAGCTGATGCTTCGCCTCTTCAAACAATGCGCGGGCACTTCCTGCCCAATCCGTTTTTCGAAACACTAAATCGTGTGACAGTCTGGAATATTAATGATATCGGTCAGGCGACAAAAACGTGACCAGCTCATTCGATCAAGTAATTGATATTCCCTCTTTTCATCGGAAAGATTATGGAAATGTTTCAGGATAATGATGCGAACCATCACCTCAGTCGGGAATGGCGGGCGTCCCCCTTTGGGAGAAATAATACGTGGTGCGACACGGTCTATGGTGTCAGCCAGTGCCGAGAAATCAACAGACTTATCAAGAACAAGCAGTGGATCATCTCATTCATCGATTTTTCGACGGTGATATTCGGATGCCAGCTTGTCTTTTTTTAAAGCAGAACGAGGCAGTATCATGACGGTGCTACCTTGCAGAGATGTACTGTGTCTACATTTTACTCAATTTTGTGGCTGTGAAAAGTTTTTGGAGGTTCCCATAAAAATACTGGAATCCTTGTCCGGTGGCTCAGATGTCATTTGGACTTTCATAAATGATTTTGGTTAAATTATGTTCAGATTTGGGAGCCAGATCAAGAAAATAGGCATGGTTAATAGTGTAGTTTAAGTTAGGTATTTTGCATATAGAGTATTGTGGAGAAATGATTTTTTAGGACATCAAGGCTTTTCATAACACCACAAACTTTATTTTTTAAAGATGAGGTGGATGTTATGGATGAGATTAGTGTAGCTCAATATCTTAGAATGTCTACAGACCACCAACAGTATTCATTATTCAATCAGTCGCAATTCATAAGTAAATATGCTTCTGAACATGGTATGAATATTATTCATACTTACGATGACTCAGGTAAAAGCGGAGTTACGGCTAACCGAAGAGAAGCATTTCATCAACTAATTGATGATGTAGTTAGCAGAAGAATAAATATTAAAGCTGTTTTAGTTTATGATATAAGTCGTTTCGGTAGATTTCAAAAAAATAGATCAATATGGATATTACACCCATCAACTTGAAATGCATGATGTTAAGATCATCTATTGTGCGAATCCTATCGCCGAAGTTGATAACGATTATGCTGATTTCCAATTGTTCATAGGTCGCAAAGAAGCATCTCTATTCAGTCGAAATTTATCTCAAAAAGTCTTTCTTGGTCAAGTAAATCTGGCTGGTCGTGGATATCACCAAGGTGGGCCTGCAGGTTATGGTCTGCGGAGAATGTTGGTAGATGAAAACCGGAAACATAAAGGAATACTTAATTACAAAGAGTGGAAAAGCATCCAGACTGACAGAATAATTTTAGTATTAGGGCCAGAAAATGAAGTTGCAGTTGTAAAATGGATATACGACCAATTCGTTAATAGCTCAAAACCAGAGCGAGTTATTGCCTCTGAACTGAACAGGAGAGAGATAGCAGCAGAGCGAGGCACGAAATGGACCAGAGGAAAGATCCATGAGATTTTAACTAACGAAAAATATATTGGTCATAATGTTTATAACCGAACATCCTATCGATTAAAGCGACGTTTTATCCGTAATCCAAAACATGAATGGATAAGATGTGAAAATGCTTTTGAGGCTATTATTTCTCCTGAGATCTTTTTACAAGCACAGGAGGTTATTAGTAATAGAAGTATTCATCTTAGCAATGAGGATTTACTTTGTAAACTCTCGGATCTTTTGAAAACAAGAGGGAAGCTCTCCGGTATCATTATAGATGAGGACGATGAGACCCCATCCTCATCTGTTTATAGAAAGCGTTTTGGTGGCCTATTGCAGGCTTATCAATTAATTAACTATAAACCAAAACATGATTATGACTATTTGAGAATAAATTCATTACTAAGAGAAAAATATCACGTCTTCATTGAAAAATTCATCCGTGATATTACAGAACAGGGTTGTTATGTTGATTATGATGAGGAAACGAAATTATTTACTATCAATGATGAATTTAAGATGTCCGTTGTTATTTCACGTTGTTTTCTGAATACCACTAAGAAGCGTTGGAAGATACGGTTTGAACGTAAGTACAGTTATGATGCTTGTATTGTTGTTCGACTTGATAGTCAAAACGTAAACACGAAAGATTACTATATATTCCCTTCAATAGAGGTATTAGAACGACAGTTAATTTTTGAAAATGTAAATTCTTATCAGTTAGAGTTTTATAGGTTTGATTCTTTGAATCCTTTTCTACAGATTCTTAGACGTGAAATTATTTAAGAGGAACCATGATGAAAGAATATGAAGAAATAAAGCTTATAGCTATATCTAAGATCAAGATTGTTAACTCACGCTCCAGAAGTAAATCTATTCATGATGAACTTGTTGAAAGTATAAGAAACATAGGCTTAAAAAAACCAATAACTGTAAGACTATCTGATTCCCCATGTGAGACGTATATGTACGATTTAATTTGTGGACAAGGAAGAATTGAGGCTTATGAGATATTAGGTGAGAAACAAATCCCTGCAATAGTAAAGTCCGTGGATCATGAAGACGGGCATATCATGAGTCTTGCTGAAAATATTGCACGAAGAAAGCCCCGCGCAACTGAGCTTCTCAATAGTATATTAGAATTAAAAAAGAAAGGTTTTACCGAATTAGAAATAGGACAAAAGATAGGGCGTTCACGAACTTGGGTAAGTGCAATAGTTTCATTAAAGGAGAATGGGGAGGATAAACTACTTGCTGCTGTAGAATCTGGAAGAATACCGTTCTACCTTGCTGTTGAGATATCGAGAGCAAAAGGAAATGATATACAAGATATTTTGTTGGAGGGTTTCAATTCTGGTGAACTTAACTCAAAGCAAATAGCGATAATTAAAAAAATATTAGCTCAGAGGGAAACCTCAGGGAAAGGAAGTGATAATAATGCTTTTGTTAAGGCCGCAAAAAAGAAGCGGATTACGCCTGACGAGTTGAGGGAGCTTTATCAAGATAATGTGAAAAGACATAAAATGCTCCATACAAGGTCTGAGTTTACGATGTTAAGTCTGATGGTTGTTAAAGAGATCATGGTAAATCTTTTGCAAAATAAAGAGTTTTCTGATGTGTTAGTTTCTGAAAATTTAAATGCTGTTCCTGCATTTATTCTCGAAAATGTGAATCCTGAACGAGGACTGGAAAATGAACAATCCTAAGTTTAATAGTCTAAGTATATTAATGGATGTTTGCGAACTGAAATACGGTAAAGAATTGCCATTAAACGTTAAGATAAGTGTAAAATATAAACAAATACTTTCAACTATAAAAATAATTGGTGTTATTGAACCTATCGTAATCTACATTAACGAAAACTCTGAAAGGATTATACTTGATGGACATTTAAGAGTTGAAGCATCAAAAGATGCAGGCCTTGAAAAAATATACTGCTTAATAGCGGAGGATGAGGAATCTTATAGCTATAATAAGTATGTTAACCGTTTATCGGTCATTCAGGAGCACCGAATGGCATTACAAGCTGTTGAGGCTGGAGTATCAGAAGAGAGATTAAGCACTGCGCTAAATATTTCGATAAAGTCTCTTAGAGCAAAATTTAAATTACTTGACGGTATTACCCCTGAAACAACAGCTTTATTAGCTGACAAAATAGTTCCTCAAGCTATATTCAAGGTGTTGAAGAAAATGAAGCCGGAAAGACAGCATGAGGCGGTATGTACGATGATAAATATAAATAACTTTAGTAGAAAATTTGCACTTTCATTATTGCATACAACCCCTGATGAAATGCTTAAGAACCCCAAAGACTCCAAGCTTAAGAAGCAAGATATCGCAAAAAATTTTGCCAGAATGGAGCGAGAAATGGCTGCAATGGAAATGGAAACTAAACAATTAGAAAATATTTATGGTACAAATAATTTAAAGTTAGCTGTGATTATAAATCATATCAAGAAGCTTCTTAGTAATTATGCTGTATTGAATTGGTTAGTAGATAATAATCCAGACTATTTAACACAACTAAAAAAGATCTCTGCTATTGATTCCTTACCAGTTCTCGAAGATAAAGAAATCTTTTAAATGTTTACTAATCGATTACAAGAGCCTGTACGTAGATTTGTGTAATTGCCCGATTTTGATATGTTTAATTAACCCTCAAAAGAAGGTGCACTTATGGACGACAAACAGTTACAGGCTCTTGCGGCTGAATTGGCTAAAAATCTCAAAACCCCTGATGATCTCAGTCAGCTTTCCCGTTTTCTCAAAAAATTAACGGTTGAAACCGCCCTTAATGCTGAACTGACTGAACACTCGGCCACGGGAAAAATAACGCCAAAACAGGCACCAACCCCCGTAATGGTTATTCATCAAAGACGGTCATGAGCAATGATGGCCCTTTGGAATTGTGTATTCCCCGTGATCGGGAGGGCGCGTTTGAACCCCAGTTGATCCGGAAGCACCAAACCCGAATCACCGCCATGGACAACCAGATTCTGGCGCTCTATGCCAAGGGGATGACGCCCCGTGAAATTACCGCCGCCTTCAAAGAAATGTACGACGCAGATGTATCGCCCACGCTCATCTCAAAGGTCACTGACGCCGTACTGGAGCAAGTCACTGAGTGGCCGCCCGCTGGATGGCCTATACCCTATTGTTTATTTTGACTGTATCGTCATTAAGGTTCGACATGAGGGGCGGGTGATCAACAAGTCCGTGTTCCTGGCTCTGGGGATCAACCTTGGGTCATGCTCCCAATGATTAGATAATATGATAAACTCTCTACTTTTTGTTATGGATGAGATATGGCTAAAGTTGATGTGGTTTGTCGGTACTGTCACAAAACTGAAGAGGTTAAAGGGCATGGAAAAGGGCGCACTGGGCATCCGCGTTATCACTGTTATGCTTGCCGTAAAACCTTTCAACTGACTTATACTTATCAAGCCTGTCAGCCCGGCATGAAAGACCAGATTATTGATATGGCCATGAATAACGCCGGTGTCAGGGATACCGCTCGCGTCCTGAAGGTCGGCATTAACACGGTCATTCGCACACTAAAAAACTCTCTCCCAGAAACATAACTACGCTGCCGCTTGCAGGGGGTGATATTCAGATTATCTGTGAAATAGACGAACAGTGGTCATTTGTCGATAACAAGCGAAATCAGCGTTGGCTCTGGTATGCCTGGGAACCCAACCTGAAGCGGATAGTGGCACATGTTTTTGGTGATCGTAGCCGGAACACGCTGAAAAAACTGCTGGCACTCCTGTCTCCTTTTAACATTCAGTTCTACTGTACGGATGATTATGCGGTTTACGATTGCCTACCTGAGGAAAAACACCTCACGGGAAAGAAATTTACCCAACGTATAGAAAGAACCAATCTCACCCTGCGTATTCGTATAAAAAGGCTGAATCGAAAAACGATAGGCTATTCCAAATCCGAAGAAATACACGATAAAGTGATAGAAACGTTTATTGAGCGTGAATACTACTTTCTCTAAGCAATCTAACCATTGGAAGCATGACCATTCTCCGTGCTTCTGCGCGAATTTCGTTAATACTCTGAGATGTTTTATCGTTGATATATATCGGTGATTTTTGGATATCATCCAGTGCATGAGCCAGTTTTCCCCATGCCACATCCATCATTTCCTTTGTACAGTTTTCCCCCAATAAATCCTCTTTTCGGACACGTGCATGATAAAATGCAATCCTCTCGGAGATCTGGTTTTTTGGCATTTCCATACTGAAAACATCACCGGTTTTTTATTTTTTAATGCAACTGATTTTGTGATTGCAGTGCTGATCATAGTTTTACCCATACCCGGACGTCCGCCAACCACAATAAAATCTGTGTTATTAAACCCACCAAATGCCTTATCGATATCAGGCATACCCAGTTCTGTTTTGTGTTTCCAGATTTCGCCATTGATCATCGATTCAAGAATTTCTATCGACTCTTCAACACCCACCATGATATGAGCGGTTCCACCGTCATTAACGCTATTGATATTGGATATCTGATTTTCAATATCCCCAGCAATATCCTGAACAGCGTTAACACCGCTCTCAGTGATCCGGGCAATACCGGTATGCAACACACCACCAAAACTTACTTATGGAAGCGAATATGGCTAATACAGATCGCTCTATACTTTCTATTAAGAAAAATGGCGATAAAAAACCCCCGGTTAAAGTAAAAACTCAGACAGCTTATACCGCTCGTCGTTTTGAGCGCCGGGCTAAATTCTTGGCAAAGAAAAGTCAGGAGCTGGAGTCAAAATTTCAATCCCGCTCGGTGGAAAAAATTATAGATTCAGTCGTCAGAAACGTTGATGAAAATGAATTGTACGCTCGTCTTATTGTGGGACTTAAGAAGCATGTGAGTTCTGACAGCAGCGGATCTTGCTGCATGAGTGACGTAGCCCTGTATTCAACCAAAACCAAGCCCCGCCGTAGATCGGAGTCGGGCGGGGTGACAGCTAGGGTTTAGTGATAAATCTATTCATTAAAAAAACATAGGAAAATAAAAATGCAAAAGAATGAGCCAGTAATAATCGCAAATGGAAATACAATTGAGGAAATTTATCAGTGGATGGAACATAAATTAGATGCACGTCGCGATGTAATTTCCCTTGCAAGACAAGTGGAATACCTAAACAAAGCGCGAGAAAAAGTGAATCAGCAATTAGATAATGCAATCAACCAAGCTAAAATAAATCCTTATAAACAAGACCATGATCGGGAAATAAATAATGCTTCTGACCCGATCATGAAATTAGAAAGGGAACGCCACGAAATTATTCGCCAGTTGAATTATCCAGAAGGCGATGAACATGATTACGAATCGCTTGTTCGCGATTGTAAAGCTTGCTGTCACTCTCCTTCATTTCCTTCACAAGAGTAAGGCTAAGACCCTCTAGGTCGCGATAAATGTCTTTCCTTTGCTCCTCATTTAATACTTTGAAAATAGACTGAATAATGCGGTTAAAAGCAGCTGTTTCAACTTCAATCAGTCTTAACAACTCTTCTTGGCTAGAATTTTGAATCATAAAAAGACCTCATGTCTATTGCAGGGCGCGAGCATACTTTGATTAATCCTCAGCCAAAGAAAACCTGTGCACGATAATCATCA
>NZ_LDNM01000006.1 GCF_001028135.1 Xenorhabdus griffiniae | reverse complement strand
AGGGACAAAAACTCATTTACTTCGTTTATAACGATATTGCACTTAATATGTGAATCCAAGTTTGTTTTTTATAAATCTGTAAATTTATCTTCCTGTAATTTATGTATTATAATTTTCACTATATAGAGAAACATGAATTTCAACTAGTTTTTATTTTAATTGAAATAATAAACAAAAGTGACATTCTGTTATCAGACAACTGTCTGAAGTGCTAATTGGTTGTGTGTTACATGGCTAGAATTATCATAAATATAATATTTAGCCTATTGTTAGGGTCTGTTGACGTTTTGCGAGGGATTATTAGACAGCATGATGATTTGGTATAATTACTTTCGCTAAAAAACAACCAGACCTCACCATCATTCTGCGAACTATGTTAACCGATCTTGCTTGGAATAAGCTATCTGCATTTATGCAACACACGGGTTGGGTTTATAACAAACCTGAACACCGTTTGACCTTGGAAGGCATTCTTTATCACATGAGAACGGGTATCCCCTGGCGCGATTTACCGGACGAATTTGGCAAATGGAATCGCGTCTTTTCACGTTCTAACTCCGGGTCAAAGAAAGAAATTTTTCGGGTTATTTCAAATGGTTATCTAGAATTGCTGATAAGGAATGGCTGTTTATTGATGGCACTATCGTTCGGGCTCACCAACACAGTGCGGGCGCTGCGTCAGATGACGATGAAGCCATTGGCAAAAGCCGTGGTGGATCTTCAACCAAGCTCCATTTAGCCGTAGACAATGGTGGGTTGCCTGTTCATTTTGAACTTTCAGGTGGTCAGGTTCACGATAGTGTTCACGCAGAAAGCCTTGTCGTTGCATCTCCCTCCTCCGAAGCAGTTATCGCTGACAAAGGGTATGACAGCCAGCGTTTCAGGATGTTTATTGAACAGCGAGGAGCCACTCCGGTGATCCCTTATCGCAAAAATAGTCGAAAATCTGACCAACGCATTGATGAATGTTTATACGAGCCTCGTCACTTGGTGGAAAACGCCTTTGCCAGAATCAAACATTTTCGAGCCATAGCAACAAGATACGATAAACTTGAGCGGAATTATGCCAGCATGGTGTCACTGGCATTTATCATTGTCTGGTTGCCGATGTGGGTTGATTGAATTATGACCTTAAAACATCAACAGACCCTAGTCAACGACGACTCTCTGAAATTTATCAAAACCCTGCCGGATAACTGCATCGACCTGATCGCCACTGACCCGCCCTACTTTCGCGTAAAAGATTGTCGCTGGGATAACCAGTGGTCAGATGCTACGGCTTACCTTGCGTGGCTGGATGAACTGCTTGCCGAATTCTGGCGGGTATTAAAACTGAACGGAAGCCTGTATATGTTTTGTGGTTCACGTCTGGCCTCTGATACCGAACTGCTGTAGCGTGGTGACCAATTTTGCACTATTTGGCGGTATATTCTGCACTATTCTAAGTGAAAATTACCGCCCCATAATGCACAGTGCAGAATAAAACGCCTGATTAAAAAATGTCATCATTAGCCTCACGGCCTACAGGCAGGTATTTGTAAATAATGGGATGGATGTCCCATTTAAGCGGCATCAGTGTGCCAAAATGAAAGTGTATTCAACACAGCCAATTAATAACGGGAGCGTCCACCATGAAGGGGCGTCCATGTATGTCATGCAAGCGCTTATAGCGCATCGAAATGATAAGAGCCTGGTCAGCGAATTCCATCAGGGACAGGGGCGACGGCCTCAACTAAAGTCCGGATGTATGGCTGCAATCTTAACCTGGTTCTGGTCATGACAAACGATTGTTTAGCAAACAAGGGGCGTCCATGTATGCTTGACAGTGAAATATTAAACGCATTGGCGATCTCACGCCGTGTTTTTCCCTGACTCAACAATTGGATCGCCTGCTGATATTTATCTTCCGGCAGTGCCACCGGACGTCCGCCAATTCGCCCCTATGCCCGTGCTGCGGCTAATCCAGCATTCGTGCGTTCAATAATCAGTTCCCGTTCCATTTCCGCCAATGCACTCATCACATAAAAGAAAAACCGGCCCATTGGTGAGCTGGTATCAATACTATCGGTCAGGCTTTGAAAGTGGATGCCGTCATTGCTTATCGGAGTAGACAAACAGCGGCTTACCGTGATGCTTCATGGCATGGCGATACGCCGAGGCCACGGCAATCGTGCTTTCGGATAAATCCAGCGACCAGCCCAGGGCAAACGGGTCTAAATTGACCAACGGAATTAACTGAGTGCATTCGGTACATAGAAATAGGATTGATAGCTGTTTGTGATTTATAATCAGCATCCTGTCAATGATAACCGTAGAAACTGCCATGCAAGCAACTACCCTCAGCAAGGCCTTTGGGCACCTCACTGATCCGCGTGTTAGCCGAACGAAACAGTATGCCCTCATCGATATTCTGACCATCTCGATTTGTGCCGTGATCTGTGGTTGTGAAGGCTTCAATGCGATTGAAGAGTACGGTAAATCCAAAGAAGATTGATTTCGGCAATTTCTGGATCTTCCCAATGGCATACCCAGCCATGATACCTTTCACGATGTGATAAACCGGCTTGATCCCCAAGAATTTGGGCTCGCTTTTACCCAATGGGTGAACAGCTTAGCCAAAATATCCGATGACATTATCGCGTTGGATGGCAAAACCTTGCGGGGAACGCTCGACAAAGCCAATGGCGTTCCCGCTCTCCACCTGGTCAGCGCCTGGTCAGTCGCGAATCAACTCTGCTTTGGTCAGGTGAAAGTCTCGGATAAATCGAACGAAATCACCGCGATCCCAAAACTGCTGGCCTTGCTGGATATTGAAGGGTCTACCATCACAATTGACGCGATGGGCTGCCAGTACAAAATCGCTGACCAGATTGTCGAGAACCAGGCCGATTAGGTGCTGGCGTTAAAAGGCAACCAGGGCGAATTTCACGACGATATCAAACTCTTTTTTGGCGTGAAGAGCAGGGAAAACCCGCGAGTTATGAAAGACGTGACTATATCACCAGTCACCGTGATAAGTCGGCCGACTTTATCGCGTGTGCAATACGCAGTCATTGGCACATTGAAACGAAGCCGCACTGGCAGTTGGACGTCAGTTTTGGTGAAGACAGCCAACGCCTGAGAAGTGGTCATGCCGCTGAAAACATAGCATTAATGAATAAAATAGCCCTTAACCTACTGAAAAATGAGAAAACAGTTAAGGTGGGTGTGAAAACCAAGCGTCAGAAAGCAGGCTGGGATAATAGCTATATGCTGAAAGTCCTCACGGTGGGTTTTACGTCAGTATAATTTAGACCCGCTTGCCCTGGCGACCAGCCCACCACATATAGCTAAATCATACTAATATGGCATAATATCCAGATCCAATATGACAAGGCATAAAGTGAAATGGGTTACAGTTTAGATTTTCGAAAAAGAGTCCTAGCATACAAAGATAAACATTCGTTGACTTTCGAGCAAACGAGTACCCATTTTGAGATTGCTATTCGTACCCTGTTCCGGTGGAGCCATAAAATAGAACCTTGCATGACGCGTGATAAGCCTCCCATGAAAATTCCTGATGAGGTGCTTATCGCGGATATCCAAAAATTTCCCGACGATTATCAGTGGGAAAGAGCAAAACGTTTAGGTGTCTCGCAGTCGGCTATTCATTACGCCTTGAAACGACTTCGGCTCACGCATAAAAAAAACGCTAGAACACCCTCGCGCTGACCCTCAGGCTCGTCAAGCGTTAACTGCAACTCATCCAGTGGGTGTACAGTCTGAGAGCCTATTCAGAATCTTTTTTGAATGTCATTGTTTTTCATGTATCCTGCCCGCCAAAATAAGATGAGTGTCTATATCTATATGATTAATATTATAAAAATCTATACGAGTGATATTAATCGAGAAGCCTTTCAGGAAATTGAGCCTTTATTACTCAGCAATAGAAAACGCCCCCGGCCTCGGACAGTTGATGTCTATGAGGTATTTTGCGCGTTGCTGTATATCCTCAAGAGTGGCTGCCAGTGGGGTATGCTTCCCCGTGATTTCCCCAGCAAAAGTACTGTGTACTATTATTTCAAACTTTGGAAAGAGAAGCCGTCAGAAATGGAGCCAAGCCTGCTGGAGCAGGCTTTAAAAAAATGCAGTTGGCGAGGTCCGCATCAGCCATGGTCGGAGCGCCAGCACTACTTTCATGATAGTTGATGCGCAAAGTGTGAAAAACACGGATACGGCGCGTGAGAAAGGCTATGATGCTGGTAAGAAAATCTCCGGTATCAAACGTCATATCGCGGTATACAGTCAGGGATTACCTCATGCAATTGCTGTCACAACGGCGAATGTGACCGACAGGGGATGGCGCTGTAGAAGTATTGGTGCCCCATCAGACTAATTTAGGGCAGTTAAAGAGCCTTTTAGCTGATGGGGGTTATAGTGGTGATAAATTTGCATTATAAATCAATCTATTATGTGGAGCTGACGTACAAATTGCCAAGCGCAATGAACTCCATACTTTTGCAGTCATCCCTAAACGTTGGGTGGTTGAACGTTCGTTTGGTTGGCTGGAAAAATGCCGACGGTTATGGAAGAACCGTGAAAGGTATTTGAATACCCGCCTCCAGTTCGTCAATTTAGCATTTCTTGTCTTGCTATTGCGTAGAAAAAATACTGAATAAGTTCTGAGTTACCGGGGTATTGATCAGGGGTTACGCATGAAAATATTGAGTGGATAATTCCTTCATTTTGAGAGGGGTGCAGATGAAAGAATTAGTGGAGGTCTTTTCTGATTTTCCAGAACCACGTTGTCAGGGAAAGGTTAAACACCGTTTTATTGATATCTTAGTGAGCGCCGTATGCGCTGTCATTGCCGGGGCTAATGCCTGGACCGATATTGAACAGTACGGCCAGCTAAAAAAAGATTGGCTGGGTTCATTTCTTCCGCTCAAAGGCGGTATTCCTTCACATGATACTTTCCGTCGCTGTTTCAGTTTATTAAATCCCGCTCTCTTTGAACGTCATTTTTATCAGTGGGTTTCTCGTGACGTCTCTTCAGAAAAGCGGGGGATCATTGCGATTGATGGTAAAAGTTTACGCCATTCGTTTGATAAGAAAATTGAACAAAGCCCACTACATGTGGTGAGTGCATTCTCGGTTGAGAAAGGACTCAGCTTATGTCAGTGTGCAGTAGACGGAAAATCAAACGAAATTAAGGCTATCCCGGTATTATTATCGATGCTTTCATTGAAAGGACATCTCGTGACGATGGATGCGATGGGCTGCCAACGCACGATTGCTCAGCAATTACGCGAGAGTGAAGCTGATTATATTTTGTCGCTTAAAGGCAATCAGGGGAAAACTTTTTCGGAAGCTGTTAACTATTTTCAACAACCACAGATAACCCGAAAACCTTACCTTAAACCTGACTATGATGAATTCGATGATAGTCACGGACGTACCGTCAGACGACGCGGGTGGGTTCTGCCGCTGACCTCAGAAACAAAATACTTAAGTTCTTGGCCAGATATTCAGGCTCTTCTGGTAACGGAAACGATACGACAAGAACGCTATTCTGACACAGTGGCCTCTGATTTTCGTTATTATTTAAGCCGTTGTCATGATTCTCCCGCCTTTCAACTAGGTGCCATAAGACAACATGGGGCTATCGAAAATAGTTTACACTGGGTACTGGATGTCACTTTTAGAGAAGATGATGCACGGATGAGAGAGCGGACCGCCACAAGAGTATTTGCCCAATGACGTAAAATGGTGCTCAATATTGTTAAACGAGATACCAACAGTAAACTGAGTTTGAGTGCTCGAAGGAAATCGGCCGGGTGGGATAATAGCTAAATGGAAGCGCTGCTATTTAATCAATTTTAGCCCACCAACATTTCATGCGTAACCCCTGGTCTTAGTAATGGGAAATAAAAAATCAGGATGAAAAAAAACGGCTCCCCGATTGGGAAGCCGCTTGAAAAGGCTTAGGCTAAATTACCTTTCTCAACCTTAATATCCCGCCGACTTATCTGGCGAGATATTTGAATCTGGCTCCTCCAGCTGGACTCGAACCAGCGACATACGGATTAACAGTCCGCCGTTCTACCGACTGAACTATGGAGGAATCGGGTTGTTCTTGAGAACGGGGCGAATACTAGCGATGAACTGGAATAGTGTCAACGAAAAAATTCTTTTTTCTTACTGTTTGCTCATCATATAAACTTATTGGTTTATAATTGTACTATTTTATTGAATTTATTAGATTTATGCATTTTTATTAACCATGTTAATAGATGGGGCATAGGGTGATTGTTCCGAACAAGCGAGCATAAACACATCATAAAAACAAACCTCCTGTTTCTTCTGCATGATATGCTTGATGTCATCTTTGATTATATTTGGCACTTGGGGATGAGTAAGTATCTTATTGATCGCTTTCTTAGAAACTTGCTCGTTAACAAACCATTCACCGTTATAGCATACCCGTAAATCAAGTACGTCAATATCTTCGAAATGATAGACTGGCTTGATATCAAATAGCAAAACGCCTGCCATAGCAATAAAGGCTAGAGTAAATGCAAAAAGAGACCCGGTGCCGAAATAGGGTGCGTACCACATGAGCATAGCAAGAAAAGCATAGGCAATGACCATCGCCAGACACAAGTAGGGATGATGGCGAATAAAAGTGCTGTTGAAATGTACTTTACCATCACGATGCTCTGTAAGATTGATCCGCTCAAGATCCTGAATCAATATCTGTTGTATGATTTTCATAATACTAACCCACTCACTTTGTAGAAATTGTGTCGTAAAAAATGCTGTAAAAATCGTGATCGAATTGAAAGTTATGGCATTTTCAAGGTTAGCATGTCCTGAACCGATATCTGTATAGCAATTGCTTTAATTTATTTGGCAAATTGTTATTGTTGGCAAGCAATATCTTGTATTTTTCGTGCTAAGAAAAAGTTGAATAAATCAAATAAAATTATAAAAAAACCTGTTTATTATATTATTCTGTTCTAATATTGAGCGCCTGAGTTTTTTTTAAAACGATAATACATAAAAAGGTTGATATTCGTGTGCGGTCATGCGTTAATGCGTTTGGCCTGATTAACAGACCTACTTTATGTACGACATATTGAGTTAATGCGTTATGTGTAAGTGCTATCCCTCTGGTAGCCTTTGTTGACCGTTTCCTTCTTAGTGCCTCCATAAGTAATAGCTGATACTGGCCAACACATGCCCGAGGTGGCGAGTTTTTTTTGATATATAGGAAAGTCAAATGTCTGACAAAATGAAAGGTCAAGTGAAGTGGTTCAACGAATCTAAAGGCTTTGGTTTCATCACTCCAGCTGATGGTAGCAAAGACGTATTCGTACATTTCTCTGCCATTCAAGGTAACGGTTTCAAAACCTTAACAGAAGGCCAGAACGTAGAATTCACCATTGAAAATGGTGCCAAAGGCCCAGCAGCAGCAAACGTGACTGCTATCTAATTTCTGCCTTTATGCCTTATTTAAGCTCGCCAGCGCAAATGCCGTGGCGGGCTTTTTGTTTTCCTGCACCTGTGTTTTCTATACCATAAAATTTATTTCACGAATCTCACTTTATATGTTCAATCCTAAAATTTCCGCGATTTATTTGTTTAGTTGATAAAAAATCACATAATGAAAGTAACTTAGGGGAAAAACAGAAAGCCATTGCTGTCTTGTAGAACAATCTGCTTGTTTAAGGCCTTTACTTGTTAATTTTAACTGTTTATACTCCCCCGAAAATCCTATTGGAGAACAATTAATTGGACAGTCAAAGTTTTTGGTTAAATAAAAAAATAATCTGGTAAGCTGTTCATATCCTTTCGATTTGCTGCTTACCTGTGAATGGTGGGCGGTGCTACTTTAACTTCATGAGTTGTACCCACCTGAAGAAAAATCATCCGATATTAAGGATCTACTGAATTGGAATTCTTAGTAAGGTATTAACTGAAGGTATATCGGGGTATAATGATGTGGCCATATATTCTCTCCTTATTCCCTCCGGGAACATACGAATAATCGATTAAAAACTCGTTGTCAGAGTATTCTATGTACGATGAAGAGATGATCTCTTCAGGTTATTTTTTGCGTATTAGTTTTAAACGAATTAAAAAACGCAACCAATAAAAAACTCAACAAATAAAATTAAATGAGCTAGCCGCTATGTACATGATTTTCTGCACCTGACAGATTTCAAGTTTGCGCTAATCAATTAAGTTCACAATCAACAACTTGAGGGACTTAGAGTATCTTTATCCATTTGATGTTATGGAGAATGCCATGTTGTTAACATCTATTGCAATGCATTTACTGTCTGCGCTGTGTTTTGGGGCCTTGATTGGAGCTGAACGCCAATGGCGCCAACGTATGGCGGGGTTAAGAACCAACGCCTTGGTATCAACAAGTGCTGCACTTTTCATGGTTACTGCAATGAGCGCCTCTGAGGGAAATCCTGATCGTATTGCTGCACAAATTATCTCTGGAGTTGGTTTTCTTGGTGCTGGTGTGATTATGCGTCAGGGAATGAGCATCCGTGGTTTAAATACAGCAGCGACATTATGGTGTTCAGCGGGAATAGGGTAATTATGTGGTATGGTATGGGACTGTACTGGGCAGCAGGGATTGCTACAGCACTTATTCTCTGTGCGAACATTTTATTCTTCCATATGAAAGGTTAAAACCACCGACTTTAGTCGGTCAGCTTTAGCTGCAATACTGTGTTGTACCGGAGGTGTAATATGGATTACAGATACGGCAGCCACACAGTATTTCAGATTGAATATCATTTTGTGTGGGTAACAAAATATAGGTACAAAGTGCTGATAGGTGAAGTGGCTACACGGGTACGGGAGTTAGTCCGTCAGACATGTGAAACGTTTGAAATCAGGATATTAAAGGGCGGAGTGAGCAAAGACCATATTCGCATACTGGTGAGTAGCCCCCCGACATTAACGCCCTCAGAAATCATGAGGAAACTGAAGGGAAGGACAACGAGTAAGTTGTTTGAAGAGTTTCCGCATCTGAAAAAACGATACTGGGGTCAACATTTTTGGAGTAGAAGCTATTTTTGTGCCACGGTGGGCCAATTAACGGATGAGATGATAAAGGCCTCTCTGGAGCATCATTTTGAACCGAATCCGGATGATAATTTCAGAATGGACGATTGACGCGTCGTTTAGCCAAGGAAAAAGAATTTATCGGCGCGAGACGAGCTAATCAAAGCCTTGAACATATTCTTACTGATCTCAACGGCAGTACATTAGCTTTAACCGATGATGATGCCATAGAACGATTAGGACAGTATGGTATTAATGGAGTTGCACATGAAAAAACACCTCATGCCTTGATGCAACTTATTACCGCTTTCCACAATCCATTTATCTATCAGGGCGAGAGCGTGAACTTTTTGTTAAAAAATTTCAGGTTTGACGAATAAGAAAAAATATAATTTCATACTTCTTTTTTCGGGAAGTATTCTTATGAGAATCGATGCTTTTTCTCAGTATTTTAGTACATTAACAGACCCCCGCCAGTCGTCTAAGATCAATTATCCTTTGTTTGATGTCCTTTTTTTGTCGATTACAGCCATCATCGCCGGTGCAGAAGGATGGGAAGATATTGAAGATTTCGGCGAAACGTACCTGGACTGGTATCAAGAAAAACCCTTTTTCCTAATGGAATACCGGGACATGATGCTATCGCTCGCCTGATTTCTCGGCTCAATCCCGTTGAGTTTCAGCACTGTTTTATTCATTGGGTTCAATGGGTTAACGAACGCTCAGAAGGGAAAATTATCGCCATTGACGGAAAAACGTTGCGGGGAACTTATGATGGCAAGAATCGGCAGTCGATGTTCCACATGGTGAGTGCGTTTGCCACCCAGAACGGCGTAGTGATGGGACAACTGAAGAC
>NZ_LDNM01000005.1 GCF_001028135.1 Xenorhabdus griffiniae | reverse complement strand
TCCTAAGAATTCACCAATCACTTCCATCGTGATGACTTCCGCATCACTCAATTTAGGTGGAAGCCCTCGGCTTCTGAATCGTGTGCCTTGCTGTAACTGCGTTAAATTGTCATCTACCCAACAAAACACCCAAATGATAAAATCTTGTTGTGACATAGCCTTTTGTTCCTTTATTTCTCTATTTTTGACGACTTAAAGTTATAAAGGAGCGGCTATGTCATTTCAACTCATCATAAAAGTCGAGCATCGCGTTAATAATAGACTACTATGATGAGTAAACGAGTCTAATCAATTCAATTGAAGGGGAACTGTTTTGCCTGAAAATACCTTAATTAACGGGGGATTGATTCAAGCCTTTTCAGAGGTACGAAAAGAAACAGGCGGATTAGTCACATTAATGCCGAACACGAACAATACAGTTCAGCCAGTGGCTTTGATGCGTCTCGGATTGTTTGTACCAACCCTTAAATCGACTAATCGCAGTAAACGTAATCTAATGACTTCAATGGATGCAACCGATGAATTGAAACAGTTATCGCTTGCCAAATCTGAGGGTTATACGAATATTAAGATAACTGGAGAACGTCTTGATATGGATAATGATTTCAAGACGTGGGTAGGCGTGATCCATTCTTTTGCCAAGCACAAAGTCATTGGTGACAAGGTTACGTTAAAGTTTGTTGATTTTATCAAGTTGTGTGGTATTCCATCGTCCCGTTCTTCAAAACGGTTACGTGAACGACTCGATGAATCTTTGCGGCGCATTGTCTCAACAACACTTTCGTTTACCAATGACACAAAGGCGTACCATACCCATCTTGTTCAATCAGCCTATTACGACATGGAGAAAGATACAGTTACGTTGCAGGCTGATCCAAAAATTTTTGAATTGTACCAATTCGATCACAAGGTTCTCTTGCAACTCAGAGCTATCAATGAATTATCTCGTAAAGAGAGCGCACAGGCACTTTATACTTTCATTGAAAGTCTTCCTCCGAATCCTGCTCCTGTCTCAATGGCAAGGCTTAGAGCACGGTTAAATTTGAAGTCTCGTGTTAACACTCAAAATGCCACTGTCCGCCGAGGTATGGAGCAACTGCGTGAAATAGGTTACTTGGATTTTACTGAAACCAAAAAGGGCAATTCCGTTTACTTTATGATCCACGAGCGAACACCTAAACTAAAAAAAACCAAAACTATCAAGACAGTTAGGAAACGAAAGACCACTAAAGATAGTAAAGCCTCTAAAGGAAGTGATGATACTATCCTTGCCGAATTGACTAGGGAAGAGTTGGAGTTACTAGAAAAAATAAGAAAATCAAAGTAATATCTGGATTAAGACGTTATAGAAAGTAAACATCTAACGACCACTATAGTGAGAAGTTAACTCTTCATAGTGGTCTTTTTTATGTTACTTGGGTTTGGATTAGGGTATTAGAATTATTCTTCTATATTTGGCAAAACAGTAGGGTCGAAGATAATTCTATGCTGCGATGGATTTCTAGCGCATATTAGCAGATGCTGTCGATGTTCTTTAGAGCCTATCATACGCAGTTTCATTTCAGATCTACACCACGGGCAATCACAAGTTATTTTAGTTAAGTAAATGTTTTCTTTTAAACCAATTTCCAGATTTTGCAGACCGAGAAGATGTTGGAACTTAACTCGGTTAATGAGTAACCCCATAAGCAAAATAGGTAGAGAGAATACTAAAGCTATGAGCGCGATTGAGTGTAAATAGTAGTTTCCTGTAAGGAATGGTAAGAAAATTCCAGCTATACTAGCAAGACTTCCCCAAGTACCTAGCTTTAAAAAAGTTGAACGTTTTGCCAGTTTACCTTCTTTTGACCAAGGAAGTTTTACGAAAGAACGCTGGATATTTAGAGTAGAAGGGTCGATGTTATTCGAATTTGTATAACTGTCACCTACATGGATAACATTATCTTTTATCTCGGAGTTAAGGGCATTAAAACTATTATCACCAAAGACGATAGAGGTGCTTCCTCTCGTTTTACCGCATGTTGAGCAAAAATTATCATTTTCCGCGATTTCCTTTCCACAAGCTGTACAAAATACCAACGTAACCTCCTAATTATATGATTCTACCTAGTAATGGACTTTAATGTGCAAGAGGCTCACAGGTAAGTGAGTATAATATATATACTGTATTTTTATGCTACGTGCTTTAGTTTTTATAATAAATTTAACAATCAGTTGGTAAATTTATTTGTGAAGAAATGCATTAAAGCAGTCTGCTAAATTCCTTCTGTAAGGATACCAATTCAATTAATAGTGACGGCGTAACTTTTTGTGTTCTCTTATAGTATTCACTAGACCACTATAGGAAGAAGTAAATCACTCTTTATAGTAGTCATGTTTCTTATAAATAACGTCCATAGTTTTTGCACTACATTGCTCATTACTGTGATGTTGGGTGGTGTATTTCCTTAATAATTATCAGGAGGTGTTGATAGTGGGTATTGGTATTGACTGTGGGTATTAAATGAAGTAAAATTACTCTGATTTTTGCAAATGAGGAGAAAAATGAGTAGCGATGATTTAATTAAGAAAATTAAAGCGAACGGCTGGACATTAGTTAGGATCAATGGATCTCACCATGTTTTCGAGAAATCAGGAGAACCCTTGCCGTTAGTAATTCCTCACCGCGTAAAGATATTGCGGTAGGAACGCTAAACAAATTACTAAAACAAGCAAAACTGAAATAACAATGAAGTTAAGCGGCCGTTTATGGTCGCTTATCCTGACTTAAAATGAGGTAACTATGAGATACCCAATATATTTACATCAGGCTGATGACGGTTCATTTTCCGGCTTCGTTCCAGACGTAATTGGTTGTTACTTCGCTGGTGATACTATAGACGATGCAATTTCTGATGCTACAAATGCTTTAGATACTTACTTTGAATATATGAGTGAGAATGGTAACACCCCTGTAGAGGCAAAAACTGTAGCTGAGCACCTGAATGATGACGATTGTCAAGGTGGAATCTGGGCTTATGTCGATATAGATCTAACTAAATACGAAGGTAAAACGACTAAATTAAACATCACACTACCACAATTTCTGTTGGTAAGAATTGATGACTATGTAAACTCACATCGTGAATACCACAGCCGTAGCGGATTCTTTGCCGAATTAGCTAGGCGTGAACTAGCGAAACACTCGTAACTCAAAATATCCTCTTTGCAAAATTAGAAAATCCCGCCTTATGTGCGGGTTTTTTCTGTTATTAAATAGATGGTACTACGCACTATAAATGAATGACCACTATATGTAGCTACTTGAGCGTCGAAAGTAATGGATCATGATCAGCATTTTCCATTCGAGCAATAGAAGGTTGTTGAACACCTATAATGGCAGCCAGTTCCGCTTGTGACATGTCTAGTTCATCACGTAACTGACTAAGGGCTAATTTGATGCTAGGGGCTGTTGACGTTTTGTGTTCATCATTATTTATTCTGCCCACATTGGCAGCCATATAATGACAAATGCCAGTGCTAACATACTGGCGTAATTTCTTGCTAATTTATCGTATCTTGTTGCAATAGCTCGAAAATGTTTTATTCGGGCAAACGCATTTTCGACCAAATGTCGATAACGATATAAAACATCATCAATACTTTTATCAGATTTTCGGCTATTTTTCCGATAAGGAATGACCGTTGTCGAACCTTGTTTTTCAACGAACTCGCTGAAAGCACTGCTATCGTAACCTTTATCCGCAATCACAAAATCGGATGCCGGTGAATTAGAGAAAGGCTATGCGCCTTACCCTATTCCAGAAGAACAAGTCGGTGGACGAGAAACATTTGAACTTCATCACGTTAAGCCAATCAGTGAAGGTGGTGGTGTTTATGATATTGATAATATTCGCGTTACAACGCCTAAGCGCCATATTGATATTCACAGAGGAAAATAAACATGGAACAGAAAAACAGTATCAGTGATTACACCGAAGCTGAGTTTTTAAAGTTGTTACAGGTGATTTGTAATGTAGAGGCTTCCAGTGAGGAAGAACACAAATCATGGGTTAGACATTTCGTTAAATTATCGGAGCATCCTCGTGGGAATGGCCTGATCTATCATCCTAATGATGGTGAGGATGACTCTCCGGCAGGCATTTTGAAAACAGTTAAAGAATGGCGAGCCAAAAATGGTAAGCCCGGCTTTAAAAAGGGTTAATAAAATTACGTTAACGGATTAACAAAGTAGTCGAATACCCGTTACTCACGGATGAGAAGCGGGTATTCATTCACAACAACATAGGGGTTGCTATCAAAAGCGTCATTATTTCAGATGCAAAAACCAAAATTCGTGATCAGTTAAATACCCAGTTCGGGCGCGATGCCACCAGCTTTGATTCAAACAGCGCCGGTCGAATTCCAGACACTCACTTAGACCTGTTTATGTAGCTGCATAAATAGTTACTTCTGTTTGCTTAATGGGAGCATCAGCGTGTATGGCTCCAACGGTGACTGTGCGAAGCCAAGACGCATATAAAATGTACGTGCGCTCTCATCAAGTGCGTGGACGATTATAGCTGAAATGCCCACATGCTCTGCTGTGCTAGCGACACGTTTCCAAACATCCTGAAGAAGCAATGCACCAAGCTTCTTCCCCTGATATTCCACATCGATAGCCAAACGACCGAGAAGCACCACAGGGATAGGATCTGGCATATTGCGTTTAAGTGATGGTGTAGATTCAATATGATTAATTGAGCCAGCACTTAAACAATAATAACCGATAACGTCTTTTGTATCTTCCTTGCAAATAACAAATGTGCGGCTCGCGCCCAGCTTATTATTTTTTAACGCTCGGCGAGAAAGCCATTCGTTTAATGTTTCATGCTGGCAATAAAAACCATTTACATTATGTTCAGCCGTTAATATTTCAGGGGTGCTTATTCCCACGGTGCTTTATACTCCATCAGTTTTTTAAAGCCCTCATTCTCAGAAAGTGGTTTCTCTAACATCTGCATGAATGCTTGATATTTCTCCTCGTCAACGAAAAAGTGGCGCTGATCAAGTATGACCTCTTCGGCTGCACGGCAGGCAGCATCCAAAATGAAATCTGTTCGGGTCTTTGAGTGCAGGTTTGCTGCATGGTCAATAAGCTCCCGCTGGAAAGCTTTTGCCCGTATGTTAATCGGAGTTTCTTTCGGCTGTGTTCTCATAAATCACCTGTGTAGCAAATGTATATACAGTCATTATAGCATCCGTGTAGCTAATAGCTATACATTATATTTGTTTTTCCGTTGTTCAGTAATATCCCGCAAGGTTAACTTGGTGAAATCGTCACTTGCCTTAACTCGCAGTTGATGAGGTTATCAATTTAGTTATCCCTGATTTGATGTGAGGCCAACAGATGAACATCCATAACCAGCATTTTAAAAATGGGTGGCGGATGTTACGCCGTAACAGAGATTCGAGCATTAAACCAGCTCCGCCGATGTAAAGCATGATCAGTATAATGATGGTGTGATTCATAATATTTTTATGTATGTATTTTAATACATATCATAGTGATTTTTTTATAAGAGTAAATATAAAAATAATCACATTATCTAATTTTAATCATTAAGATAATGCCATTGTTTGATTGCTGATAGTATTTTTCCAAAATGGAAAAGGCACTCAATAAAGTGCCTTTAAAATTAACTAGATATGCTGTTCAAGCTTATTGCTAAGGTCATTGATATGATGAATAGGTAAGTTATGTGAGCTATCCTAGTATTGCTTTGAGGAGCTTAATTGCCTGTTTTTCAATTCCTTTAAATATGGCATCACTGATGTGTGTAGGGAAATTATCAGGTAGTTGCGCCGAAACTTTCTGGATAACGTCAGGTGTTTGTTGCCCTATCTCTGTTAAGAATTTTTTTGCTAGCTCTGGAGAAATACCAACATGATCAGCAGTATTCAGAAAATGACGCGGTAGGATTTTTGCCCAATGGTATTGACGGTTTTTTCCTTGTAGTGCCATCGCCATTTTAGCTTTCTGTTGTGGAATTCCTCTAGGATGAAACAGAGGGTAGGCTGATATGATATCGTACAAAGGAGTCATGGTAAAAGATGACCCTGATTCAATAAAGAGACTAAAATTCTTAGCATGACCATCAATCGCAGCCAATAGCCAAAATAGAATTTGAGTACGAAAAAATGTTTCTCTATCCAGTGTTGATTGTCGAGAACTAATAAGTAATTTCATTATATCTGAAATACTCGGCCCTCCATCAGACTCATATTTTTGTGCGGAAGATACCCCTAAAGCCTGACACATATCTTCCTGTGGTAGACGCATTAGCCAAGAACCGTCATTAGACCATCGTCGGTCGAAACGCCGTACTATTAATACGTTTTTATTACCAAATGTTGCTAACTCAGCATCTGCTACTGGAAAACCAAATTCTTTGGCAATTTTCAAACATAACCATTCGTTTTCGCAGCTTTCACTTAGGTCTATATTATTTTGTTCTATTCTTCCTATTGGAAGTTTAAAAATATGGCTGGTTGGTGTACTACCGATAGGGCGTTGCCAGCGTTCCTGATGCCATAACAAGGCTGTTTTTTCTTGTGCACCAGCTAGGGAAATTCTGAAATCAGTATCAGTATTCATGCCTAAAGGAGCTGTTCTATAATCATCAAGTAACTGAACTATATCTCCTTCACTAAGCGGTTCTGCATGTATTTCTCTTACGGGAGGAATTTTTGAATCTTCTGGATAAAGCTGAATTGCTCCAATGCAATCGCGTCCAACACTAGCCAACAGGTCAAACGGATGGGAAGTAGCTATTTTAAATTTTGCCTGCATACGTGCAAGTATAATATTTGAATCAGGTAATAAGTTGCTGAAAAAATTGAATACTTCACGTCCGATATATTTATGAGAGTTCAAAGGTAAGGAGAGCGATATGGCCCGCGAACCACTGGTTTCAATCCATGATTTTTTGTACTGAAAAGACATCGCTCCACCGGTATCACGGGATAAGATACCCACTTCTGTACCGTTCATTGCAACAGTTAAGTGTTGGCTTTTCATTTATCACCACTCCTCAGTCCAACCATTGTTTGTATCCTTATCTGGATTGCGCTCAGTAATAACTAGTTGTAGTTCTAGTGCAGATAACAATTTGAATAATGTTTCTAGTTTGCATTTTTCTGGATCATTCTCGAAAGCAGATACTGTACTCTGCTTCATTCCTACAAGTTCAGCGGCATTCTTTTGAGTGAACTTCATTTTTTTGCGTTTATCTCGAATTGCCGCAGCGAGTGTTTTAGGTGTTGTGATCTTCATAAATATCCCCTCTAAAGGATAAAAAAACAATTATCCTCTGTAGGGGATAATTTTGTAATATCTGTTATAACGGATAAATTTATAATATCCTCTATAGAGGATAATTGCAATATAACTCAATTAGAAAACACTAACCGTAAGATATTTATATTGTTTACTTAATTAGTTATTTTTTGATTTTTCTAATTATTAAAAATAATTAATTTGTATCTAGTTGATAAAAATATAGAATGGGAAGTAGGAAGGGCGCATAGCACCCTCGTTGATATGTATTATTCTTCCTCGTTATCTTCCAACTCACCACCATCCATTGCGGCATCTGCAATCTCTGCATTGTCAGTATGCCACTTTTCAAGCAGCTCAATGATTTTCTCTGTAGGGATCTTCTTGAAGTTTTCGACAACTTCTTTACGTGAATAGGCTTTTTCACCCAAGAGAATACGACCGGATGCATTCTTTTGCAGATAACCGATATTCAGCATGTGCTCAACTAAAGACTCGGTTGAATCGATACCAATATCGGTATCGTAATAGAAGCTCCACGATGCGGTTTTAAAAGGTGGGGCTACTTTATTTTTAATGACTTTTGCCGTTACAACGTCACCAATACGTTCCGCTCCCTCTTTGATTTGAGCTTTGGATAACTGAATGCGGACGGATGCGTAAAAGCCCGGAGCCTTACCGCCCGGTGCTTTTGTATTATCACCAAAAGTGACACCTAAATCTAAGCGACATTGGTTCAAAAAGATCATGCACACGTTGTATTTACTCGCCCATTGTGCGAGAGCAGGGAAGTGTGAAGATGTGCAACGAGCTAATGCTGTATTGTCGTTCATGTTCAGATTATCTTTATCTTTTCCTTTACCAGAAGCCTTGTTTTCGAACTTCTGGAAAATCTGATTCGGAACCATTGATGCCAGTGAATCGAACACAAGAACAATAGGTGCTTCTGGCTTAATAGCCTTGCTATCACGCATTGCTTTGACGATTGAGGCTGCGTATTCAATCGATTCCTCAAACGTTTCCGGCTGTTGGTAAATCCAATCCCCGTCATTTCCTACATTAAGACCGCATTTCTCTCCTAACAAAGAGTCAAAGCTTTTTTCATGATCCATAAAAATAGCAACCCCACCTGCTTGTTGGGCGGATTTCATGGCTTGAGTTGCTATATAGGTTTTGCCGCTGGATTCCCAACCAAATATCTCAATGATGCGACCACATGGAAAACCGCCGCTGTATTTACCTGAAATAGCTTTATTTAGATGAGGTAAACCTGTATTCAGCCATACATTGACGTGTTGCTGCTTAGCGTTAGATTTGACGGTGTTTTTAAAGAATTTTTTTAATGCGTCGTTCTTTGTCATGTTTACATTTTCTCCAACGGGTAAACGGTTTTTAATACGTCAATTTCAATGATAGTCTGGCTTAAATGTTTACAGACACGGTTATAAATAGTCAGACAGTGACCGTACACAATTTCAATTTCACGTTCGGTTACACTAATTTCTCTATTTGCCAAAATGGAGCGAACACGGCCTAATCCATCACGACCGTACAGGTTGATAATTTCCTTTGCTAATTCGGTTGGGGTGATTTTCAGATCTTTGGTTATGAGTGAAGTGATCATAAATTCTTTCCTTTCAGTCCATACCGTTCAAATGGGACAAGAAACACGTCCAAGTCTTCCAGAATGGATTGGAAATTTAACTTGAGCAGTAACTGCCGTAATTTTTCAGGATTGTAATCTGTCGGGATTTGTTTGATAGTGTCTGGTTTTAATGGGCAGCCACGTAGCATCATTAGCTTGAGGTTGCGTTTGAAGATATCCATCATGCCAAGACCCTGCTTTTCGTTAAATTCGTTGCGTGATAGCTTCTCAAACGATTTACGAGCACGGTTCTTCATAAGTTCTTTGCCAGCTAGGACGATGCGACGAATTTCAGCTACAGATCCATATTCAGCCATAAACTCTTTTGCACCTTTCTCACCAATTCCGCCAACTCCCGGTATGGTGTCTGAGTTATCACCATGAAGAGCTTTCCCTTGAACGAAGGCTAATGGGGTGTGATAACCGGTATCTTCAAAGAATTTCTCAAGGCGTAGAATATTGTCGTCACGCTGATTGATATAAGACACATTTTCATCAACCAATTGTTTCCAGTCTCCATCCCCAGTCAGGAGATAAATGTGATCATATTTGTGTTTTTCAGTGTTAACTAGAAGACTAGCTAAATCGTCGGCTTCACCATCTTCTGCAACGAGTTGTTCAACGCCTAAATATGAAAAGGCTTCTTGAATGAGAGGTCGTTGTTGCTTAAATTTCTCTTTCATTGCCTCCATATCAGGATTTGGCTCGCGTGTTTTGTATTTCGGGAATAAGGCTGTACGCTTTAGCGGATTTCCATCCCAAAGGACAATGACACGGGCTTTTTTGATAGAGGCGATACGTTTAACAGATCGCAGCGTATTGAAGATAGCTTGCACTTCCATATCGCTAACTTTCAATGTCGCTGCTGATTGCTGGTGATAGTAGCCTTGACTGTGTGCATCAACTAATAAAAGGTTCATCATTTTCCCCTAATGGCAAGGGCGCACGAATGCGCCCTTGTTCACAACCAAAGTTACAATTACAGACCTTCTAACTGTGCCATCATGTCAGCCAGCTCATCACCGCCTAATGCTTCGGATGATGCAGGAGCAACTTGAGCAGCCGGTGTTTCTGTAACGGTTGATACACTAGAAGCGCCTTTAAATTCAGCGGCTACAGCTTCCTGAGCAGCTTCTTTAGTCACATTGCTAGTAGCAGAACTTGAAAAACCCGGTAATGCAGTATCTGTTGCACCAGTGGCGGGTAGAGCCATAGTTGAACTAATAGCAACTGAAACTCCAGTCAATGCTCCGATTGCTTTACCAGCGATAGCCAGTTTATTTGCATCATTCAGACCGTTAGCGAAGTTTTCGAGATTATGTACGGAAGAAATAAATTTAGCTGGAACGGTAGTTTTGCCCTCTTTACGTGATGGTGACACTGTGTACTTAGTATCACGACCAGCACCGGTACGTTCGATTTTAAAGCAATAGCCTTTTTCGATATCCAGAGGTTCACCAATTTCATCGGACATATCTTCTTCAATGGATTTAAGAACGTCTTCAAACACGGTTTGAGGCAGTTCAACCAATTGAGTTTTTTCGGCCAGATTGATATTTGGTGTTGTCGTTAATGCGCCATTGACGATATAACGCTGGCTTGATCGGATTTCTGAGATCAAATCTTCCATGCTAGAGTTGCCTTTATGGATTGCTTTTGCCTCCATAACAGCTTCGCATAATTCACATGGTTCACCGTATGTCGCAGTCTTACAGACAGACGCGACAGTTTTATCTTTACCAGCCTCTTTGGTTTTAACAAAGTGCATACCGAATGGCTGATAAAAGATTGAGTTTGGATTTTCTACATTAGGGAAAATACGGAGATACTGGACTCCACTTTGTAATTTTGCGGTATCGATGCCACGGCTTGCGCGTTTTGATGCCAGTTCTTTACGTTTCCCTTTGATAAGCTCTAACAATGTAGACATACCGATTTCCTTAATTTGTTTATTGATTTGTGCGTTTAGGCTGTGAATTAATTTAGTAAGTTGATTGATGCTCTTTCTTACTCATTTTTATGATTAAATAATAGATCAGTAAATACATACATAAAAGCTGTTTTTTAAGGGGGGTTCATTTCTTTCCAGTAAATATTCCGGCATTCAGGTACTCGTAATCTAACGTGGCTTTCTTTGAAGCTTGGACAATCATGTCTCGACGATGACGAAAAGCTTCTATGGCGGCTTTAAAGAGATCTGCTAATTCTTTATTGTGGTTATAATTGTGTCGGGCAGAGGCGAGAGCATGAGCGATCGCAATAACCTTTTCTGGCAATTCTTCTATAAAAGACGTGTTGAGATTTAGTTCGGTTTCCTCACCGGAATAATGGCGTTCTATCTGGCTTACCATTGCATCTATAGCTGATTCGGAACTCTTTGTGCCGTTCATGCTACGTACTGACCTGACAACGTTATAAATAGCAGCTTCAAGTCCCTCGATACGCTGTTTTTCCTCTAAACAGATACGCTCGGCGCCAGCCTGTTTAGCTGCGTATTTCATCATTAAAAGGGGCTGTGTCGTCCAGACTGCATCTAGGTCGTTTAGATCGGTTTTAAGGTCTTGCTCTATCTGGTCAATGATAGTTTCTTTAATACGTTGATTAGGCTCTTTCATATAAATAATAACTTATTAATAGGTATTTAAATACCCATTTAAAGGAGTGGAAATTATGTGTTAATAATCCTATATGACGCAAAGATTTGTTCGAGTACCGGATAAGCTATTGGGCGATTTTTTCCATTACGCTGCCTTTTGTCTTTCCGCTTCTTGTTGCCTGAATAACCGAACCTTTTGGGTCAATTCTTCGCGTGGAACACCTTGTTCAATTAAATCGTCCAAGTCACCCCCAATGAACTCATTCATTAATGCTATACGTTCCTCAGCCGAAGATAGGAATCTATTACGATAACTAACAAGATTCTGAAATGCCTTTTCTGTATTGTTACTGAATGCGATTTCTTTGAGTAGTCGGTTGAGTTCGTCCAGCTCATATTTACCGATCATCCCTTTAGTTACGTCACGAAGGCGGCGATTAACACGCATCTTTTCTTTTTTTGCCAACTCTATGACGATTTCTAACGTGGTCGTAACACTGATGAATCTTCCGTAAGGTGAAGTTAGTACCATTGATTTAGCTTTTTCGCGGATTTGATCTGTGATAATTGGCTGTGTTTTTTTCATTTCCATTTTGTTTAGCTTTTAATGAGTTGCATTGGAATACTAAGCCATCTAGGAAGGTGTTAAACCATAACTGGACGGCAGTAGTGTTAACTTTCGTTGATCGCGTTTGCCATTTCTGAAATGATTTTTATCAGCTTTTCGTCTTCTTCTGGTCGGAAGTAGAGAATATTAGGATTGAATGCATAAAACACGGTAGCATCCATTCCTGAAAAGTATTCTTTCCTGCCAATAAGATTTGATGGTTTTGATTTGTTGTTGAATAGCGAAGCCGCCAAACTGCCACAGGTTAAGACATAGGTAGGTTTTGCTATTTCCAGCTCGGCTTTCATGTACTCGGTAAATGTAGAAATATCCTCTTTGGAATATGTTTTCATTCCTTCATCTTTAGGTTTTTTAAGTACACCAGTGATGTAAATATCTCCCATTAGGAAGCCTGTATTTGTCAAAATAGACTTAAATTCGTTATAGCCGGACTCCATAAAATAGCCGTTTGTTGTATCACTTTTGCTTGCACCATCAAGGATGATCATGAATTGGGGCTTGCGACCGGTACGTGGACGGACAATACCGTCTTTTAGTCCTGTTTCACTGGCTATGCGATTCATCAATAGATTGATATTGGCATTAACCTTTTCATTCATCACAAATTCACGGGAAGTTTTTACAGCTTCGACAATGAGATTACCCATCATTTCAGCCTGACTTTTCCGGCGTGACACATCTGTTGCTGATGGTTGATCGGGTTCTATCGTCGCAAAAGCCCCGACTGAATCCAAAGCCTCAATGACACGAGCGTTACAGGAACGCTTGTTGACCGCTTCCACAAACTGAGCCTTGCTTTCAAATTTGCCACCGACCTTATCTCTGGCATTGACAATCGCAATGCTACCTGCCGATGAACAGCCTTTAATCGAGCTAAATGGAGAAAATAAAGAAGGGTGACCGTCAATGTCTCTAATTTCCATTCGTTGACTGGAGATATTGATATCAGGTGGCATAATGACAATGCCGTAATCCAATGCATCATTGACGAGATCTTGATGCTTATCTTCCCCTAGTATTGTCAATGCAGCAGCAAAAAACTCAGCCGGATAATAAGTTTTCAGCCACATAGATTGGTAGCTAATCAGGGTATAGGCCACGGCATGAGATTTATTGAATTGGTACGATCCGTTCTTTTCTAGTGCTTCCCAAACTTCATTTGCTTTTTCTTCGGATAAACCCGGTTGCTCTGATCCCGAAATAATAGAGTTAACTAACTTGTCTTCAACAAGAAGTTCAATACCGGTTCTCAGAGCATCTTCCACCGTTAAATTAGTATCTCCGCATTTAAAATGTTCTGCGCGATGTACCGTTTTGATTACTCCATCCTCAAATAACACATCAACCCAACCAGCTCCAGCTTGTGCTTTGAATAGAGTACCCATCGAAGCCATTTTTGCAGTATCTTTCTTGCCGATAGCTTTACGGACACCATCAGCCTCGGCAAGTGTAAAACCACCGAGTATTTGCACTGTTTTCATGGTTTGTTCTTGGTAGAGAATAACGCTGTTTGTTTCTTTGGTTAGCTCATCAAGTTTCGGGTGAAGTGAACTTGGTTCATGGAAGCCTTTAGAGACTCCAACAAACGTATCTAACATGCCTGATTGAATCGGGCCGGGTCGGAATAACGCTGTTGTAGCAACAACCGTTTCAAATGAAATGGGATCAAGACCACCGCCTAAATCTTTAAGTAACTTACGCATTGGGGCAGATTCAAGCTGGAAAACACCTTTAGTACGTCCATCAGCAAAGTTTGCCATGACTTTAGGATCATCAAGTGACACCTCATTTAACTTCACTGTACCGGAGCCATAACGCTCATCTATATAATCAACTGCCAATTGCAGTAAATCGAGCGTAGCCAGCCCTAACACGTCTAATTTGATTAATCCCATGTCTTCACAATGGCGCTTATCCCAGTTGATGACTCGCTCATCCCCACGAAGTTCTATCACAGCCCGCTCACGGATTGGTACACTGGAAACAATCATCCCGGCAGCGTGACGACCATAGCTTCGCATCATGCTTTTTAACTTACAGGCTGCGGAAAAGGCTTGTGGATATTTATTTGCGTATCTGTCTAGTGATGCCAACTCGACACGGAGTTCTTCGAGTGGGAGGTTATCACCTTCTTTAGCAGCCCAACCCACTTCTTTTGAAACGGAAAGATCACTTGTCGGGACGTTGAAAATCCTTGCTGAATCACGGATTGCCGATGCAGCTCCTAAATATGAATAGTTAACAATACCGGCAACGTAGTCCTGACCGTATTTATCATAAAGATACTGAATAGCAAGGTGACGTTTGGCTTGAGAAAAGTCCAAATCGGCATCGGGTAAATCCAGACGCTCAGGGTTAATGAAACGTTCAAAAAGTAGACCATGACGGATGGGGTCTACATCAGTGATGCCTATGCACCATGCAACAAGAGAACCCCCTACAGAACCACGCCCAGCGCCTACTGGTATTTTGGTTTTTAGTGCGTGTTGCATAAGATCTGAAACCAGCAGGAAGTAACCGCAAAATCCTAAACGACTTAACACCTCTAACTCGTACTTCAAACGATCAATATAGACCTGCCATTGTGTTGATGGTGGCGTATAGCCAAATGATTTCCCTGTCAGCTTGGCTTTAAGTCCAGTCGCCGCCATTGTTTTCAATGTTGCAGTTTCATCGTCTGACATTTTAGGTAAAACAACATCCATCTTGTGCCAGCGCCATTTGCATTTTTCTATTAGCTCATCTTGCATGGTGGAAACCATTGCCGATGTGACAGGTGTTGATGTTCGCGCACTGAACTCTTGAAGACTCTTGAGTAGATGTACACGATCGTTAATCGCATTGTCACGCACATAAGGGATTCTCATGCGGTGTATTTGATCTGATTTGACGTTGTTGCATACTTGATATGCGACATCTTTCAGATCTGCATCTTCGGGCATTTCGTAATACGCAGGGTAAAAGGCTATCTTTTTCAGTGAAAGAGTATCGGCAGCAAGAGAAGATTTAATATTAATCTGGTCAAAGAAAGGTGAAGCCATAGGATATATGGCAGCATACAGATCATCACGGTTTACAAATGCCAACTTTTCCATAATCGCTATGTAATCACGACGGCGAAATACGCTGTCAAAGTCGGAAGTCATTAAAACGATATTGCCTCTTTGGTATATATCGATTACTTGCTCAATATCCAGCCGTGGTGTTTTGTAAAATTGTTTGCGTTCATATCCGAGGCTGATTAACGAGCAAAGATCAGAAAAACCGGCTTCATTTTTAACCATAGCAATAAATGAATAGCTAAAATCGCGCACAACCGGAAGTAGCTCTTCACCAACCTCTTTACGTGCTTTGTTCTCTGATTCAAGAAGAGGGTTATCAACGATACATAGTCGGCTTCCCAATACTACTGAGAGTTCGTCAGAAGCTGCCAGTTGCATTGGGATAACAGCGGATATATTCATCGTGTCAGAGGAAATAATTGCTTTGTAGCCTTTTAGCTTTGCAATTTCGACTGCTTTCGATGCCTTAATGGTGGATTCACCTAATGAAAAGTCGGTTCTAGCAAGGAGAGCCTGCATTCTTTTTACCTTTTTTCTTCCCTGCGTCCATAGGGAAGCCTTCAAATTTGCCAAAGATAGAGATCATTCGTTTCTGCGCCTCTGTATGGCACGTCTCTTTATGTGTACAAGCACAACAAAGCGACGACTTTTCTGAGGCTGTAGTGATAGAGCCAAAACAACCTATCACGCGGCCTTACCAAATATCCGTTGCGCAAACTCGCCAGTTGCTACAGCAGAGGCAGAAGGCAATTTGTTGATATAGGATTTTTGTAATCCGAGTACGGGGTCGTTACGCATTACACCGACAATGCCTGCATTCAGCAATTCACGAGGGCCAATTGGTTGGGAGACTTCGTGAGCTTCATATGCATCACGGCAGCGTTTAGCAAACTTGACCAGATTCTTAGCCATTTGTTCAGGTATACCATGTGAAACTAGAATTGCGGTTTCTTGTGCTTCCGGCATGTATTCCACTTTTGATACCAGCGCAAAACGTGAGTAGTTAGCTGCGTTTTGCTGGTTTGTACCCTGATAAAGTCCAGTTTCATCACCAGAGCCGTTTGTGTTTCCGGTGGCAACAAAGGCAAAATGTTTATGGCGAGTCGTCTTTCGCCATTCCGGTGTTGCTTCTTTCAGGATCAAAGGTTCTCCCTCCAGTACCGGCTGATACAAAGAGAGAATTTGCGGATAAGCAAAATCGTATTCGTCGGCCAGATAGATAAAGCCATGCTTCATTGCTAAGGTCAGAAGTCCCGGTTCAAAATAAGTACGACCATCTTTGGCAAGTATCTGTCCTGTAATGTGTGATTCTTCTGTGGATGCCGTGTGCTGGGAGCGGATCAGTGGCCGACCTAAACGAGCAGCCATTTGCGTTGGCAAGGACGATTTGCCAGTCCCTGAGTGTCCCCACAGATAACCCGGCATTCCGGTAGTAAACATCATCAATGTATCTTTAATTAATTCAATATCATTGAATACGTATGATTCTTTTACTTCCGGCACAAATTCTGGGAATGGTCGATTAATAAAAACCTCAGTAACAATTGGCTTGCCTAGTGCATTGCACAGGTGTCCAGTTGGAAGCCCAAGCACTTCATTTACTGCTACTCGTTCAGTACGGTATTCTGTCATACCAACATGACCGTGAATTGTGGTTGTTTTTGTGTCAGAGATATCCGCTGTAGTGGACATTGTTACCTTTGTGCTTTCTTCTGATAGCTTTTTCTCCTGCTTTTTACGCCATGCGTCCAATGCGCTAGGTGAGATCGTCTGCATGTTAGGATAGAGACGCTTGTATTCTGCTAAGGCATCGTCTGGACTCATAGGTGTATTGTCCTCATAGGTCGGATGCTTAGAGCACAGATACTCACCATCTTTAGGAATGAAGTGCCGCTTCATCATTACATCTGGTTTCCCGCAAAGTGCGCAGTGAATAGCTGCAATCTTCTTTTCGTCAGCTTCTTTTGACATTTTCTTGTAACCTTAATCTGCATTGCTGTTATCGTTTTAACTTATAGTTATATCTTACATAAAAATATTATGTAAGTAAGTTAATACCTGCTAATTTATGTGAATTTTATAGAAAACCTATAAATATATTATGGGAGCACAGTATTAATTTTTTACGTATTTAAAGGGCTATAACATTCCCTAGTAGCGCGTTGCGGATTGCTGTAATCACTGTTTTCGGCAAATCATCCACTGAATTAACCTTAGTATGGTGCTTGTAAAATCTTGCTGGATCACTTGTCTGTATACCAACAGCCAGCAAATCAATTTTGGCCTTATTTATCAAATAATCAGCAGATTCAACTAAATGCTTGCTAAAACCATGACCTTTAGCACAAGGAGCGCCATCAGAAAGGACAAGCATAATTTGCTTATCCTCAGTTCTACCTGCATGGTGGCGCGACAGGGCAAGAATGCTTTCCCCGTCCACATTATTACATAACGGAATGTGATTAATACATGCTCCTAATCTAGCCATTGCGGTACTGGAATTAACTTTTTCGTTCCAGTTTTTTAGCATTGGTAGAAACAAAGGCTCATAACGGTTGCAACTGATATCACTGCCACGCATTAAACCAACAGTTGTAAAGCCAGTGATTATGTTTGGTACTTTAATTTTATCTAAGGCATCAGATAAAGCGTAGGCAGCAGCAGTTGCGAGCATAATGCGTTTTCCGCCCATAGAACCGGATAGATCAATAACAAGCTGAACGGCTGCGTTAACTGCTTTATGGTCGTATTTTTTAGAAAATACTCTGTCATCATTGATAGTAGGCAGCGCAATCTTCCATAAACTTGACGAGTTAATTTTGCCTTTACGTAATCCATTGACCTTTTGTACTCGGTTTTTGCTGGCAATTGCTCGTTCTAAATCTTTCGATAGGGTTTGCGATTTGTTAGTGAGCTGTGGCCCAATAAATTTTTTGAAACTACTCAGTCCCAATTTTTCGTTAACTTCATAATAACTATGTGAACTATCAGCCCAAACAGCTCCACCAACACGCTTTGTTCCATTCCTGATAAACTCTGATGCATTCTCCAACAATCCCATGAAATCATTAACGCGGGTGAACGGCAAATAAGCATCTGAATGGACGGATTTAATCTCATCAGAGATCATTTCGTTGGCTGCATCTTCTACGCTTGTAGACTTCGGGGCATCATCTGATTCTAATTCGGCTATATCTTCTGCCGTCAATTTCTCCGATTCCTCTGAACTGATTGAACCTAAATCACTATCTGATTTATCAGAGTCATCGCCTAAACCTGAATTACCAATTGACTCCCGATCAAGTTTTTTGGACTCAGATTCACCACTTCCCTCTAGTTCTGGCTTCCTTAGCTCATTATTATGATCACTCTTCGATTCTTTGGTTTTATCATCGTTTTTTGGTATTTCATTATTTTCTGATTTTTTATCAGTATCTGAATACGTGTCTTTTTTGTCGGGAAAATCGGGTTCTTTTTTGGTGCTTTTTTCGTCTTTCACCCTTTCAGTTGATTCTAGTTCTTTACTTGGCGTTGTTCCTTTTTCGGTTTTAGACGGTTTTTCACATTTTTCTTTTTCTATCTTTTCTTCATCAAGGCGGAATGCGCGTAACAAATCGGCAGCTAACTTAGCCGAACCCTCTGATTTAGTGATACGGTTTATGCGGATTTTATAATTGATTGAATCAAGCACGGCTAGCTCACTTTCAAACATATCCCAATATGGCTCCATAAAGTCCATAAATGGTGTATGGCCGCAGAGTGCTCGTGAAATTGGCATCAAAAATACTTCCAGAAACAGAGTGCGAGTATTTTCTGAGTAACTATGAATGTAACCATCTATTTTAGGGAAAAAATAATTTTCAATTATATGTTTCTGCGTCTTAAGTAAATTTTGACGACTTCCCTGAAACATTGAGGACATTTTCCGCTCAATGTATGTGTCTTCGATGACGTTCCAAACATAGTGCGCCTTTTTATCTGAAAAAAAGGCTGAAATTTTCTGGTCAGTAAACAAGACGTGTGCAACTTCATGGTCTATAAACCCACGTATGACATTAAGCAATGTATCAGAGGCTGTGTCTGGAATTGACGGGATATTGATGTATTCAAGTTCGCCGGTCTTTTTGTTATATGCGCAATACGCTTGTGAGCCAAAATCTACTACTTTGATTTTCTTTGCTGCTAAAAGGCTAACGACTGTTTGAAGCGATTCACGAAAAATTAGGACTTCATGTCTTATTCTCTTATTTGTTGTCATTTTTTTTCCTTTTCATGGTGTTACGTGTTTTTCAGTGCAGAAATAATAAAAAAAGCGTATAGGCAGTCAATCTATACGCTTTTTATTTGAAAGGTATGTGGATTTTCTAACGTTGAGTTAAAACTCGTGAAGCCCCTGTATCTGCCAACATATAAAACTCACCATTGACTGTAATGTGATGAATAATTAGGTCATTAGACGTATAAATTTGCAAAAGATTGTTAGAGGCTTCGCCCATGATTTCAGCCATTTCATTTTCAGTCAAAAGAACGTATTTGCCTGACTCCATTTTTTCAAGCAATCCTGTTATCGCTGCCATGTAATTAACGCCTCTTTTGTATGTAACTAAGTACTTATATTGATAATTCTTTATTGGAGGTTAGATTATATAAATTAGAGCTCAATAAAGGCAATTGTTTTTATTCTCATTTTTAAATTGGGCATGAAATACATGAGGTTGATTGGGTTTATATGTCATAGTTAATGGCTGTTAATAGATAGGTATTTACTTATATTGTCTTTAGCGTGTATATTGTTAAAACCTTTAAATTACAAAACTCACATTAAATAAGGCACAAGAAATGAGTAAAAATGTTATCGGCGACTTTTTAGCTGCTGCAATTCTGGCTAGTGGGAAGTCGCAGGCTAAGATTGCAGAAGAGGTAGGGTATTCAGCTCACAATAATATTTCTATGCTAAAAAGTGGCAAGATGTTGTTTCCAGTTGAAAAAATACATATTTTTGCTAAGGTTTTAGGAATTGATGAGGGGGTCTTGTTCAGAATTGTTATGAAGACCCGTTACCCTGAAATCTTTGCAATGTATGAAAAGAATGCCCGTACCCTCTCTAAGGATGAAGTGAAAGTATTAGAAGCGTATCGTAACTTTAAAGGCGCCGATATTGGTGATGTTACAAAGGCCGCAATGATTGCTGATGAATTTATCAGCAAAGCAACAAGTAACTAATCTTCACAATAGATTTTTGAAGTAGGCGGTAATGATAGGCTGCCTACTTCAAAATCATGGTTTAAATTTCGGTAAGAATCTGCTTCTACAATCCTTTTAACTTCGTTTGAAAACAAATCAAGCGCATCCCGCATCTGTCCAAAGTAATCATGCCTATCATACACTCTGTCTATTCCTTCAAGAGCATGGTTCATTATTTTACGTGATACATCATTTTGAATCCCTAATGCTGCCAGCTTGGTTCTGGCTGTTCTGCGCAAGTCTCGAGGGGTAAACTCTTCCAACCCAAAGTGAAGATGGTCACGAACCATGCGACGTATACATTGCGCTGGTGCACCTTTCGATATGAGTTCGCTCGGATATTTAGGTGATGGGCAAAGCCACTCACTGTTAGGAGAGGCTTTAAAGAGATTTTCTAAGCAAGTTCCCATCATTTCACTAATAGGTAATGAGTGATTGCGGCGTGATTTGTTACGGTTGCCCTGTCTCCATATGCTAGATTCAAGATTAAACTCACTTTTTTTTGCTCTGAAAACTTCATCCGGTCGTCTGGCACTTAGCAAACAAAAACGCAGTCCCCATCTAATTTGATCGCTGAAATCCCACATGTCTAATCCATGCCAAAAACACCATATTTCGGCATCTGATAACGAGCGGCTACGTGGTTCAGGAGTCTTTCCGCCAACATCTTTACGTGTCATTGAGGCTAATGGATTTAACTCTATGTACCCTTGATGTTCACACCATGAAAGGAACTGTTTTGTAAGAGCAAAGACTCGTTTAGCTTCGTTAACTTTATTATCGGAGAGTAAGTAATTAAATACTCGATTCAATTGAATTTTTGTACATTTTCTTATATCTAGATCACCAATAATAGGTAAGAGGTGAGCCAGTAATGATGAAATAGCAATCTCTGGCCTGCGCCTAGTAATAAGTAAGGAAACCTTTACCCACATACTAATTAAATCTCTCACTCTATATTCATTTTGTAATTTTTCTTCCAATTCAATAAGTGAGTAATTACCTATCATATATAAATAATTTATAGTATTTATACCTACATACTCATTTATGCGATATGAATCGTTATTACCATACTTGTTCATTTATATGCCTTATTTTTATAAATAATTTATTGTTATAAACAATCTTATTGTGCTTTTTATTTTGATTTAAATATAGTCGATTAAATATTGTGACTCCAGACGTAATTAGTCTGGAGTCACAGAGAATGGTTTTAATGAAAACTAACATAGAAGAGGAATATTTCCCCAGTTGAATCAATTGCAAATTTAAGCACATTACCTGTATGTTTTCATGGCGTACAAATTGTGCTATTTTAAAACATAATGTACTATTTAAATATGTACAATGAAGGAGGGTTTTACCATGCCTCAAATTCCTGTAGAAACTAATGATCGTATGTCATTACGCATTTCCTCAGAAGAAAAATCGCTTCTGATGCGCGCTGCCGCTATACAACACACTAATCTAACGGAGTTTGTTATCCGCAATGTTGTTTCAGTGGCGCGAAAAATTATTGATGAGGACGAAAGACAGGTGCTGACAGAAAGGGACAGTCTGCATGTTCTTGATCTTTTAGATAATCCACCGCCTCCTAATGATAAGTTAATGGCTGTGGCCTTTGCGTTGCCTAAATTACCATGATATTAGTAGATTGGCATGAAGAGCCTATTGGCAGACACCATGATCGTACAGCTTTTGATTGTGGCGATGATGCGTTAAATCAGTTCCTATATCGCCACGCAAGGCAAAATCATGAGAAAGGTGGAGCTAAAACATACCTTGCAGTAAGTGGCTGTAACCAAAAAGTACTTGGTTATTATAGCCTAAGCCCCGCTTCTATTGCTTATGAACGTACTCCCGAAGTAATTAAGCGTGGTCTGGCACGGCACGAAGTACCGGTTTTCCGATTAGGTCGATTGGCGGTAGATATTTCAGTTCAGGGGCAAGGACTTGGTGGTCAGTTATTACTTGCCGCAGGTAGACGCAGCCTGTTAGTTGCAGCACAAGCAGGTGGGATTGCGTTATTAATTGATGCTAAAAATGAACGAGTAGCTCACTGGTATGCGGCATATGGAGCTGTTCCATTATTAGATGCTTCTTTATCGTTGTTACTACCGTTTACAACAATCTATGCAGCATTAAGGGCAGCAGGGAAACTTTGAGTTTGATCCTCTGCAATTGAGCGATAAACCCTATTTATCAGATGGACGACCGCCTGAGCGGTCGCCTAATACAAGATACTAAACAAGGTCTGTTGTTAGGCTTCAATAAATTGTTGCTGTTTATCGACATCAAATTTATGCGGCGTTCCCTTCGGCTTCTTATAGCTGAAACCCTGACGGTGAAGCCATTTTGTCGGTCACGTATTCAATCTGTTGATGGTTGTGTATAATCGCCATTTTTTCGGAGAGGTTAAATGGCAACAGTTGAAGTAAAATGTCGATTTTGTCAACAAACAGAATTCGTCAAAAAACACGGTAAAGGCGATGCTGGCCACCAACGCTATCGTTGTTTATCCTGCAAACGAACCTTTCAACTTGAGTACGCTTATCGAGCGTGCCAAGCGGGTATAAAAGAACAAGTCGTTGACCTTGCTATGAACAACTCGGGGATCCGTGATACTGCCCGAGCATTGCATATCAGTATTAATGCCGTTGTCCGTGTTTTAAAAAACTCAAACCGCGATGCGTAACAACACTTCCGCTGGATAATGTCAACGTTCAGCTCATCGGTGAAGTTGACGAGATGTGGTCGTTTGTCGGGAATAAAAAATGCCAACGCTGGCTATGGTACGCTTGGGAGCCTCGGTTAAAGCGTATTATTGCTCACACATTTGAAAGGTGGAACAAGAAAACGCTTAAAAAACGGCTGAAAAAATTATCACGATTCAATGTTGCTTTTTGGTGTACAGATAAATTTAAGGCTTACAATATGTTGCCTAAAAATAAACACCTCGTCGGGGAAAGTTTCACGCAACGTATCGAACGTGAAAATCTCACACTTCGTAACAGAATTAAACGTTTGAACCGTAAAACACTCGGTTACTCAAAATCCCCGGAGATGCATGACAAAGTCATCGGGACTTTTATTGAAAGAGAATACTATATTTAAGGTAATCAACGGATTGAATGCGTGACCCAGTTGAGACGAAAGACACACTAGTTTTTGATGTGTTCTTAAATGCAGACAATTCTGTACGTGAAATGGAAATTTTTGGCTACGCCATCGATAATGGTGGTAAGTATCCTCTCTGCATAACATATAAAGAGAAAGAGGGGCTTCTGTACTGGGGGACTGGTGAAAAAGAAACAACTACTACTGTAAATCTTTTCAGAAAGATAATTAAAGTAGGGGAGTATATTACTTGTATAGATATATATGACAGTGAAAGAGCAGAATATACATATAGGATAGGAGATCTTTGATTGGGATCAGCTTCGATAATGAGCATATCAGCCCCCCGTGTAGAGGGCTGTACATAGGATTTTACTACTTGAATAATGGTAACTGGTTCTCTATACGCCATTTTTTAACGCGAGCTACAATTCCTGCTGGAGAGTCATCATCACAATCCTCTGGATAGTAAATTAAATCACTTCCTGCTGGGTGCTGAGTTAGGCGTTCGAACTCGGAGACATCATAATCTTCTTGTTGTTCCGTATCGTAATCTGCGTTACAAATTTTTGTCACGAAGGCTAAAAATTCAGCTTCAGTATAATCTTCAAGTTTATTCTTACTCATAAATGAATCTCTGTTTATTTTGAATGAATTTTAATGTGGTTTTTCGGGGTGACCACTCGTAGGTTGTCAACATTATAGACTTCACCGCCATGTTGAATTTCTTTAACATGGTGCAATTCAAGTCTTTTTCTTCCACCAACCTGATCATTTTTACGGGCAAATGGTGATCTACCATTTGAAACAACCTTTTTATTGTTTTTTGATTTTATTTGGCTCATTAATTTAGGAATTTTTCCTATTTCGGTCCATATAGCTTCCCTAAATTCATCAAATGAACTGAATTTTTTCCCTCTTAATTTATTTGCTACTTCTTTGGGAATCGGGGATCCTAATTCTTTAGATACACCTTCCAGCCATTTCTCACCAACATCTGTCCCATCTCCTGTTGCTATACCGGGTTGCTTACGTTTATTCTCTTTCTTAGCCTTTTCTTCTTTTTCTTTTTTCTTATTCTTTGCTTTTTCCCGATTTTCTTGAGCTACTGTGAGGGCATGCTCTGATTCAGCAATTAAGCGCTTTTGTTCCAATAATTTTTTTCTGGCAAAATTAAGTTCCTCTATTGCCATTTCTGTATATATGCCGCCTGTTTCTAATACATCTTCAGTGTCACCTCGACTAATCTCTTCAAGGAGTTGCCCTGGTGCAGCATATTTTTCAAACACATCTTTCCAACTAACTTCTTCTGGGTAAAGTGATTCAGCTCCCTTCTCCAGCAATAATTTCAGGTTTTCTCGAGAATTAACAACTGCATAAAAATTAAAATAAACCTTGGCATACGGTGCATAAACCGGAAACTCAATACACTCATCCCATTTTTGCGTGATAGGATATTTTTCGGGGTTTGCCAGTGTTAATCCTAGCGGTTCATTCCTTTTAGTATCTAGAGTCTTACCAGCTTCAAGAACAGTAGCTTCTGCATCACGTAATTCTTTATCAGCTTCACAAAGTTCTAATTCTGCGGCCAATAGAGGGTTAGCTGCTGCCCATTCCTTCTCTCTTTGCTTAGACTCTTCCAGTTGCGTTTTCTCTTCTGCTTTTGTAGGAACTTTGGAAACAGAAATATAGATAGCATCATGTTCACTACCAAAATCGAGTATGGCGTGATAAGTGTCACCCGCTGCTGTTGTTGAAGATATTTCCACTTCGGGGGTTGTATTTACTTTAGTTTGATGTTCTAGGGATGAACGAGCTGAATTATCAACAGTAATTTGTATAGGTTTCATCCCAGCAACAACCTGAGCAGAATAAACGTTAGGTTTATTTGTTTTTTCAGCTTTGACTACAGGAACATTAGTAGGTTGCCTTGTAATCGCTATTTGGCGTTGTTTACTTTTTGTATCAACAACAGGTTGACTAACCACATCTGCAAGCACTTTACCTTGTTCACGAATACGTTCCATCAAAATGGGTGCTGCAAGAATTGTTGCTACTGGGAGTGTGGTCACGTGAAAAACATCAGTGACATTAACCTTTTCGGCTTCTTTTCTAGCGTCGTCTAGCATTTGCTGCTGTAATTTTGCGGTAAATTCCTTTCGTCCATCTTCCAGACCCATTAGGAATGATGCGACTCTCCCTATTGGAGTCCTCTTTGCTGCACCTGCTAAGCGTGCGGCTATAGGTTTAGCATTGTCTATATACCTTCCCCAATTCGTAAAAGTGTTCTCAGGCACTTTGGTACAAACTGTTGCGTTTATAGTCCCTCCGATGGGAAAAGTTGCTGCTGGATAGCCGGGCTTGACTAATCGGAGATCAGCTACAGAGTATCTTGATGAATTGGCCGCTTGTCTACCACTATATCCACTGGTGTCACCGCTATTGCCGCTTCTGCTGCCATCTGGTCCGGAACTACCACCCCATTGACCACTACTCCATCCGTTATTCTCTGAACTCCATCCCGAATGATCTGAATAAGCAGCATTACTATTATTTCGACCATCGCCGCCTAAGCCAGTTGGACCACCATTGATACCGCCACCCGAATTGTGTGCTCCGCTGTTATGACCCATTCCATCTCCGCCACTCATAGTGAACCTCCTGTTCAGTGAGTCTTAATTAATTTTTTGTCTACTATGTTCGTATACATATTGAACTTATAGATGCTGTATTTATATACAGCATATGAACTGTAAATTCCACAACTCAGAAAGTCAAAAATTTTTTATCTATTTCATATACTATTTTTATCGATGCTGTGATTGGAACTTCACAGAGATCTCAACCAAAGGGGGAGTGAAATATACGAGTTAGTACTTTGCACCTATTTGGGGTCTAGTGGAATGTCTCCTAAAATAACAACCTTTCTTCAAAGAATTATCAAATTGTCTACATTTTGATTTGGTAAAAAACAGCTATCAAAAGTTGCTATCTTGATATCCTTCCCATCCTGAAGAACGGGGTTTACAGCGCACAGAATAAGAAAGCGGAAAGATGAATTCTGAAAATGGCGGGGGTAGTGACTGGGTAGCTGCGATAACCTCCAGCAAATGCGAGGCTGGCGTAGCCCCACATTTACTATTGCTTAATGCTTTGAAGTGACCTGCAAGGTTTCGTCTTGGTCGCCGTATAAAACGATCCCAGACGTGTCGATTTTATTTTCCAATTGACGCAGGTCATAAGCACTCTGGAGACGTAACCAAAACTCAGGTGTGCTTCCCAGCGCGGCAGCGATGCGAATTGCTAATGGTGGAGTTAACGCAGTTTTACCAGCAAGAAAACGCGATACAGTAGCGGGAGTTACTCCGATATTGAGCGCAAAACGACGACCACTAATGCCCATATCAGCCAAATCTCTGGCGATAATCTCTCCTGGGTGGGAAATTTTAAACTGTCTCATTAATGATAATCCTCATAATTCAAAATATAAGCATCACCGTTGACGAACTGAAAAGTAATGCGCCAGTTAGCTCGGACTGTAATAGACCAATAACCTTCGCGATCTCCTTTCAACGGGTGAAGTTTGTAGATTTGACGGTTTAACTCGCTTATTTCATTTGCTGTATCGATGGCCTGTAAACGGTCGTTAATCCTCTCGGCATCTTGCGCTGGTATACCAGAAGTAATTCCTTTTTCAAAAAGTTGCTTCAATCCTTTGTGCTTGAATGATTTAATCATTGTCCGAACCGTATTACATGATGTGTAATAGTATACTGTAATATTACACGCTGGGCAATGGATAAGCCACTGATCTACTGATCAGCGGAATGGGATTGCGCAAACGAACGTTTTTGCTCTTATGGCTGGAGTTGAGGAAAATTGGCGATTATCGCAGCTATCTTCCCATTCCCTAACAGGGTTACCGCTACATCCTGCTCACTTTGCAGGGTAAACCTCGTCAGTTGTGCTCTGAATGGAGTAATGACTGGGTAGCTGCGATAACCGCCAATTTTTGAATGGGTTTAGGGTGGATTAGCCCATTGGATAAATGAACAAAAAATCAATTTATTTACTAAGTAAGATCATTTTCAGGAGTATCTTTATAAACCTCGGCTACAAGTGAATGATAAACTTCTTGATTGATATCACATGCTAACGAAATCAGATCATGTAATTCGGTTGAACAATTGTTGCTGGTTTTGTCGAGAATCACTTCAAATAAAGAGGTTCCTAAACCCGCCCGATACATCGCCTGATCTAATGAGATAGGTTTCTTATGTTTTACGTAACTCAGTAATTTTAGTGTTAATGGCTTTGGTGAATGTTTCAAAAGGGCATGGTGAACGTCCTGATTGATATCATTCACCAGTGCAATCAGGTTATTTAAATCTATTGAGCACTCATTTTTCGCTTTTTCGAAAATGAATTTAAATAGAGACACTGCCAAACCTGCACGGTACATGGCTTGTTTTAGTGGAATAGGATTACTACACACAGCTTACCTCTACAATTACTGCGCTTGGGTAATAATTTGATAATTATTCCTGAGAATTGTTGCGAGGTTTACGTTCAATTGGTTGACCATTTTTGTCAAAGTATCGACTAGGCCAGATTTCTGAGGGATGGATTCCGAGATAGTTAGCAATTATCCATTCGCCTTTAGGCCACTCTCGCGATAGGGCATTTGCTAATGTTGATGAACTGAGTCCCGCTTCACGGGAGACTGCGGCTAAGGTTGTTCCTTGTTTGCGTATGGCTGCAATTATATCAGCTTGATGCCAGTCATTTTTGGTATTGAACATTCCTGCTACCCCTTCCATTAATTAATATTGATGGTGGCGATTCAAGGCAGGGTTCGCGGACCGGGAACCATCTTCCGGCAAGGCATTAGCCTTCCCTACCTGAACCGCCATTGAAAGGGCGATAGCAAGCACACTGGCAGAAACTTCCTACCAGTGGATGGTTCGTAACAAGGCCGCGACGCCTTGACCACCGGATTTTGCCGATGGCGGAAGCACTTTAACCGATTGGTTTATTTGGATCAATAAGCGAATCGGTATAATTCTTATCTTTTTGTATGTAAGCCGGTTAAGAGTCTTATGCCATTGCACTTGATACTCGCCTTTCTTCTACTGTAGACTGGATGCGGGAATCATTTTTTGATAAGAAAACATGAAGAATAAAAAGGCTATCCCCACACCTCATGATGCAGCGTTCAAAGGATTTATGGCTCGAATTGAGAATGCTCGTGATTTTTTTGATATTCATCTATCGGAAAAAATCAAGAAACTGTGTGATTTTGATACGTTAAGATTGACTAACTCTTCTTTTATTGATCATCAGTTACGTTCAAGAATGTCCGATGTCCTCTATTCGGTGAAAACTCAACAAGGTGATGGTTATATTTATGTGCTTGTTGAACACCAGTCTACTCCAGATAAAATGATGGCGTGGCGAATGATGCACTACGCTTTTATGGCGATGAATCAGCATTTGCAACAGGGGAATAAGGAATTGCCGCTAGTTGTGCCTGTTTTGTTTTATCATGGTGATACCAGTCCTTATCCTTTCCAGCAAGCTTGGACACAATGCTTTTCATTGCCAAAACTGGCGGAGGAGATGTATTTTAATCCGTTTCCGCTGGTTGATGTGACAGTTATTGATGATAACGAATTGGTCAATCATCGCAAAATCGCCGTAATGGAATTGGCGATGAAACATAAGAATTTGCGTGAGGGATTTAAAGCAGTTACCACGCTATTAGCCCACGCCCTCAAACATAACTATAATAGTGACAACGATGTTGTGACTATTATGAACTACCTATTTGTTACAATGGACTCGCCGCATTTTGAACAAGTGATCCAGCAACTGATTGAACAGGTAGATAGCCATCAGGAGGTGATTGTGAATATTGCACAACGATTACAGGACAAAGGCCGGGAAGAAGGAAGATTAGAAGGTAAATTAGAAGGTAAATTAGAAGGTAAGTTGGAAGGTCAAAAAGAGGCATCCATAAATATTGCCCGTGCCCTCTTAAAACGTGGTGACAGTATTGAACTGGTTATGGAAATTACCGGCCTGAGCCGCGAAGAACTTATCCCACTGCAATAACTCTTTTCTTTCTACTTTTTTTACCCACTTACCTGCTTTTTTCAAGGCAGGTAAGTGTCTTTTGTAGTTTGCCATCGCGGGCATTACTTTTGATGTAAATCACGCATCATGGCTTCACGTAAGATAGCGTTAAGTCTTGTCTGGTAACCTTTTCCCGGTTGCTTAAGCCAAGCCAAAACATCTGCATCAATCCTGACCGAAGCCTGAGTTTTTACTGGACGATAAAAGTGTCCTCGTTCGGCTTTTTTCCAGAAATCATCCTCCAGCGGAGCAATATCACTGTAATCAATATCACTATCAGACAATGCCTTAAGCTCCGATTTCCGATTTTCAGTCAGAGATGGCAATTCACTTCGTTTATATCTAACTATGCTCATAACGTTTTCTCTCGTTCCGCTCTGCTTTACGTGCACTGATGATACGAATAATTTCAGTCCCATCTTCAAATAGTATTGTGTGGGCAACCAGCACAATCAGATATCCTTTTACTGCTCCAATTGTCTGCCAGCGGTATTCGCCGTTTTCGAAGCGATCTTGTACTGACAAGTGAAAAGGATCATCAAAAACACGAGCAGCTTCTTCAAAACGAATCCCGTGCTTACAGAAATTAGTTTCCGCTTTTGCGAGATCCCATTCAAATTCAAGCTCCATCTTCACACCATAAAATACATTTTTGTATATACATATTAGTCTGTTTTTGACTAAAACTCAAACAAAATATTTTACATACCGTCCGTTGCTAAAACTGGTGGAGGAGCACCAATATAGTAATGTCACTTTTTAGCCATTGACTAAAAATTATTTTATTTCATAGTATTATAAGTGCGTTTTTAATATGTTTTTATCACGGAGGATAAAATGGCTATAAACGGAGGAAATGTTGGCAGCGAGGTCGTTAAAGAAACGGGTCTTCGGTCAATGTTTGAAGCTGGAGCTAAATTAGGTTTAAAACCCACCTTTAAAATGTCTGATTTCATCGGTAAATCACAAGGATTCAAATTAACATTTGGGAGTGCTGAGTGGGAAGAGGAATATAATTACGATGTGTATGATGTTTTTGCTCATGGGGTGGCGTTAGAAACTAGTGGGGAGAGATTTGGTGCTCTTGAGAGATTTGGAAGCAGTCCATCAGGAAACATATTCTTTGAATCAATGAAATTGACCCAACTCTGTCTTTATAGAGATGATTGGACAGAGTGTGGGGTGCTTATTTTTAAACCCCATACGATAAGACGGGATTTGACTGTAACAATAGATGGCATATCTGAAATATTTAAATGGGAAGAATATCGGAACCGCTCATCTAATGTTAATTATAGGTTATCCGATTCATTTATTGGAAAGCTGAAATCAGGTCAAACTTACATGGTAAGTATTAAATAACTTGTTGTTAAATCAAGGTAGGATAACCGACCTTGATTTAACTGTAGTAGTTCAGACTTGATATGACAGTCGCCCACTTTAATTTGTACTGTTCTAGGGGAGCGGCATTATGACTTCGGTGATGGCTCTGAATTGTTTACGGGGTTATAGTTGTATTGATAGATATAGCTCCTTGATTTTATATCATATATTTTAAGCTCAACATCAATTATGTTTCCAAATAAATGATAACCATTTGAATACACATCCATGTACATCTTACCGCTGTATGATATATCTGAATCACGCTGTGCTCTAAGGTTCTCAATTTTTTGAACCTGAATATTATCAGTTACAGGCAAGCTACAGAAAATATCATTTTTGATACTTATACTAACATGTTGAGGATTGGTTATTCGTCTCGGTTTGCCTTTACAGCCGAGGTTATCTATTGGAAAGCTTTTTGTTACAGGGTCGTATTCTGACATCGTTGGGAGCGCAAATGCCAAATCTGCTCTCATAGCGACTTTCGATTCCGTTCGCTACTATGGCTCTTCCCATTTTGCTGAATTCATTTAATTTGTTAATTGCTGTGATCCTATCCATTTCATTATCTCCACTTTAATACCCCTTTAAAGGGTAGTATGTGTATAGATAATTATCATAACAATTACTTGTATACATAAAAACCCCATATAAGGGGTGTTTGTGTAAATATGATGCGGGGTTTTAATTAGAGCAATCCGATGTAAATCCTTGCTCAATGCCAGTCACAGGTTTAAAACATTCCAGCCATACCAGCCAATTTAGAACCACGCAGTTGAATTTCAGCTATCTTTGATGAGGCTGTTTTTAACCCGTATGCAACAGCTTGTTCTTTCATCATTCCAACTTCTGCAATGGCATTAGAGGTAAGACGCGCAGAACGATTAATGACATTGTCTGCAAAGGCGTTAGCATGGAGTACAATTTCTATAGCTGAACTGAGATTCGGTAGTATCTCTGCACCCTGATAATCTTTAATAAAAGTGAGAGCTTCATTTGATGAGCCTTTAATATTGCTATAATCAGGCATATTAGCGATTGCTTTGCGGTATAGTACGACATGTTTTTCTGATTTATAAGCCTCTCTTTGTTGTACTGCTTTCGCAAAGACTGACAGCGGTAAATCAATAAATTCTTCATCAGATTGCTGTCGGTAAGCTTTGACAAAGAGATCGAACATTTCCGATACTTTTTTCTGTTCGAGATCAGATACGGTGGCTACGAGCGCATGGTCGTTAAAACCAATCATATAGGTGACAGGTTTATCGGTTTTAATACGAGCCATATCCTTCATATATACAAGGTCATAGCTGACACCATCATCGCTAGTGTGAATATGATGTATCTCTAGGCATGGGGCGTTTGGGGAATAAGGGAATTTCTCAGCTGTGAGTCGATTAAATTCATGTTCCATTGCATCCATACCGGCATCAATGACACTCTGTCTTTCATCATTTTTAATGGTGCTGAATCCCTCTAAAGACTCAATTTTTTCAAGATAAACTGACTTATTCATTTTGCATTCACCTCTATTTGATTTCTTATATTGGTAGGTATTAATAAGAACGAATCGCATTGTGCCCTTTAATTGACATTTCTAGTGCTAATTGGTGATTGAAAAACTTAGAGCAGAAATAAGCTTGTAGTATTTCATCATCATCAGATTCACCGGCATCTTGACCCTCACGAGTAAAAGCAGCGATCTTCACGTTAAGTCCTATAGACTGTAGCTTTTTAGCAGCCTTAATCGTGTTCTTAACTGCTTGTTTCTCTGAGTCCCATAGGAAAATGACGTTTTTAAGGCCAGTCTCTTTCAGTGTTAAAAAGCTACCTAATTGATCTTGCCCTTCTTCTGATAAAGCCCCTGACAAGTGCATACCAAAAGTGCCTATTGGCTCAACGTAGTCGCGTAATGATTCATCACTGAATAAAGCGCGCTTGACGGCAAATACGTCAAATACGCCCTCTAAGATAACGACCGTAGATTTTCCCATTGCGTTGTGCCCGTTATATAAAAAACGTCCTGATGCCGGTAGAGTAGATGGGAACAAGTACTTTTTATCTGAGGTATTAGTGACATCGCGCCCCTGAAAGGTACTCAATTTCCCCGTTAAATCGTAGATTGGAATAAGTATCCGCATTGAAAAATCTTGCATTGAGATACGACCGCTATAGTCGTGATAAACGTGTGAGCCATTCACAATAAATCGCAAGTCAAAATACCGGATAAGTTCAGAAAATATGTTTCTCTGAGCAAGATAATCGGGAATACGACCATCAGGTAAAGGCAGTAAGTAATGTGGCGGGAGCTGTACTTCTTCTTTCAGCTCGACTTTACTCTCTAAAGCAATTTCTTTTTCTTTTGGTCGCCAGCCTTGCTCAAGTAATTGAGTATCAATATAGGCATGAAGTTCTCGTCTAGCTAAACCAGAATGTTTCTGTAAAAACCGGTATAGGTTGAATTGCTCATCTTGTGGATGGCTACCGGCAAAACATACTCCTACCTTCGTTTTCGGATTGAAGTAGACCTTCCAATCATAACTGCCACAAGTTGGGCATTCTCGGATGTTTAACTCAAGTCCATTCTTACCTGTTGTTCTGCGATAGGAGATGCCTTCCAGATCAAGAAACTGTTCAAAATCGAATTCGTTTAACTTTTCCCTAAAATTGCTGTTTGCACTCATAATCTACTATTTCTTTAGGTAGTTATAATAAGAGTCACAGGTATTATTTGGCGATTTGTGGCTCATTGCTTGAAGTTATTAACTGTGTGGTTTTATATAAATTTCATTAGATCGGGAGTCACAATCTTTTAGATTATATCTATTATTCGTTTAATAAAGCGCATCTGATCGAGGTTCTGTTCAATACGAATACTGACATCTCCCTTCTGATTACGAGAACCTGCAATAAATAATCTAGCTTCGCCTTTGGCTTTTTCTTCTTCTGTTTTGTTGATAGTGATAACCAAGTCGGCAATACGGACTTTTTCAACGTTATCTGCGGCGTGCATCATAGTCGCAACTTCTGACGATCCACCTTCACGGTTTGTCTGTGATGCAGTAATGCCAGCTACGTTGTAAGTATCAAAAACAGCTCGAAGGTCGGTATAGATACTTTTCACGTCTTCTCTAACGTCACCGCTACGATAGTTTGATTTCATCAAGTCGGCATAGTCCACAACCAGCATATCCAACGTAACACCTGTAGAGATAATCCCTTCAACAATACGGACAACATCATTTGGTGAAACAGAGCCTGATGGACGTTGGACAACGAACATTTTGCCTACTTTACCTGTAGCTCCAATCTCTTTTAGTTTTTTCGATACCCTATCACGACCATCAACCAGCTCGTCCATATCCGTTTCAGAAAGCCGGGCATCGAAACGATCTGCAATAATCTCCTTGTGTACTTCTAAAGAGATATAAAGAACGTTAAATCCCGCTAGTGCTGCGTTAACTGAAAATTCTCCCATACCGGTCGATTTACCTGATTTAGCAAAACCCATAAACAGGGTCATTTCCTTGCGACCCCATCCACTGTGATACAACAAAGCATCCAATGCTCGATATCCTGTTGTGATCCCTTGTGGTGGCGCTTCACCAATCGCCTTTTTCTCACGTGCTTCAAAACGTGTCGCTGATTCACTAAAGTAATCGTATACCTCGCTACTTCCCTGACCACCAAGATGTTTGACTTTCTCCATAATTTGCATAGCCTTATCAAAGTCACCTTTATCTTTGAGTTCAGCCGCTTTTATCATGGCGTTATCAAACGCGATCGAACGAGCAAACAATGTCACCTGATCAACCATATATTGAGAATCAGTTAATGTTATCTCGTTGATTTTTTTTATAGCAGCAGTGACCTCCGACACGTATTCTTTGCGAATAACCTTGTCTTTCACGTCACTGGTAATAAGCGATACCAACGTAGTCATTGACGGTGGCTGTTTATATAACTTGTAAAAACGACCGGCTGCAGCGACCAAAAAACCTAAAGCCATATTGTTAAATTGCTTTGGTTCAACTAAGTCGTGAGCCTGAGTAACAAAACGGTAATCACGGCAGTAATAAGCAGCCAGTACTACCTGAAAAGCATCATCAAACCGTTCGGATAATGAAACGCTTGTATGTTCCAATTCAAGTTTTGATGCTGACATTTAAACCACCTGCACTACAGCAACATTATGAAAACTCTCAATTGCTGAGTAGTTCACTGTCTTAAAATCGTTTCTGTCATTCTTGCCGATGGTGTCAATCAGAGCCGATTGATTATCAAACTTACGCACAAATCCCGAAATTACGTTGCCAGTATTTGTTGTGATTTCCAGCTTTACGCCGTTATATTTTAACCAAGACAGACGAGATTTGATAATTTCATAATCGTCAATCATTTATCATTTTCCTTTAACATCAATCCATTATTGGATATTTTCATTTCCGTATAGGGGTTCTATAAAAACTTAGAGGCTTTTCTTAAATCATCGGGAAACTGGTTCAAGAATGTTTGTTGTTCGAGATAACCAAGTGAATACACCGCAGAGAAAATCAACAAATGACGTTTATCCGGTCGTGCATTAGAAATTTGCGCCATGACATATGCTCTATGAGCATCTTGAACTTCATCACCCACATAGTTATTTTTTTTAAAATAATCCAACTCAGAACCATTCAATCGCGTTCCCTTGCGTTTTTCATTCCTATCGATAAATATTTCCAGCAAATCGTCCTGCCACAAATGCTGTGGACGCGGTAACTCCCCCCATTCCCGTTTTGCCGCTATAGACAACATGCTCATGATGAAAAAGCTGTATTCAACACCAAGTTCATCGGCTTTTTGTCTGGCTTTCCAAAGAGACGTTATGTTTGCTTTTGATAAGTTGATAAACGGAACACGTTTAAGTCCGGTACGGAAAAGTGCTTTTCGATAATCCTCACGACCGTGGGTGCTCATGACCCGAGAGTATTCACGCTTATAGGATTTAGTGAATAACATCGTGGCATCCATCGGATGCAAATGCCGATAATCAAACCATTTGGATTGATACAACTCCAGCTCACCTTGGGTACGAGATAGACCGACATTTTCCACAACCCATTGGTCTTTATCTTGTGCCGTCCATGAGAGCATAAACTCCTGTGGATCACCTTCTGCTAAGAAAAAACCCATTGTTAGGCACATGAATACAATAAACCTTTTTATAAGTAAGTGAAAGAATACTTTTTATATCAGTGCCAAGATAGGAAATCAATTCCATAGTGTCGGTCTTTTTGTAGGGTTAATGACTGAGTAGCTGCGATTTTAAACAACCTCTTCTATCAGAAATCGTATAAAATCAGGGAACAGTTTTGAGATGGGAGAATATCATACTGTTTTTTGAGCGAACTTTGCTCTTAAAATAAGGCTTATCTGCTAACGAGCAGCTAGCATGATGTGTTCCATATTTTGATGGGTAGGTTTGAAGCCTAGTCGCTTAAGGTCAATGTCGGAAACCACTGCATCTGGCCCACCCCAAATGGTCGCGCCAGCTTGTTCCAGTGCATCAATTTTACCTTTGTAAACTTCCGGTTTGCCATTAGACAAACGATAATCTAGATGCTTTCCGCTAACCTGCATGATATTGAGCTGCACAGAGTCATCTTCAGCTATGAGTAACCATATAAACATACCCGCGGCTGTTTGGTGGGTATCGCTGACAACCACTCCGTAATGATCTATGACGCAACGATAGATTTGCTGGGCGAGTTTTACACCGCGATAGTCTCTACCAACATAGAAGATGAGACCTGCGGAATACGCTCAGGGAAACCTTCAGGAGCGGTGAGCTTAAACTCAAGCAAAATATTTGCAGAAACCTGATCTGATCGGACGTGGCGCAGGTAAAGCCGAACCATACCATTACTGTCTTCCAAGATAACAGTGTGTGCATCACCAATATCATCAATGATATCATTTAAGTGCACATACGCCTGCTCTGGATCATCTAAGTTATCAGGCCAAACCAGATTTTTTCGTGTTCTTCGATCAGAAGTGGTGGCATTGTCCAGCAAGTCTCATCTTATTCTTGTTGAAAGAATTGAATAGCACGGAGGCGTAAATTAGTCAGATTCATTGTTTTCGACGGCATAGCTTCTTTCTGCTCAATGCATTTTTCACGGCCATCGGCTTCAAACTGGATGACTATCACAGGAGTAATACGATCACGGCGACCAGCTTCATGCCAGTTGTCATGCACGACGATTAACATTGGGCGTTTAACTCGCTCGCTGTTGGTACGGACTTCGAATTGTCCCGGAACATCAGGTACGCTAAAACTGCCTATAAGAGCATAGCGATCACCAATAGTGAATGGTGTATGAGTAATCATAGTCACCTCCGTCAATTCATCAATTCAAAGTATTCAGTGGGATAAAACAAACCCAATATGCTCAATGGATATCGTTAGTATAACGAATTTACGCAACTGAACAACCTTTTCGTTTGTTTTTTCAGCATGTTTAAGGGAAGGAACAATCGTACACTAAGAAAGTAATTATCAATAAATTGGACGCATTACTAGTGAAGACCGAAATTGTAGCTTAACCCTTATTTAACATAAATTCCTTAATACCCCCGCTTGTTGTAACTCTAATATAGTAATGTCACTTTTTAGTCAATTAGAAATTACTTGTCTAAAAGTTGGCGGTTATCGCGGCTATCCGATCATTACCCCTAACCACATGCTATTTGAACAATTCATGCCAAAGTTGTAGGATAGTATCGGTAGTTTGCCAATCTGTGCCAAAACTGTATTATAATTGAATTTAATATTATAAGTATCAAAGGATTGTCCTAATTTCGGAGGACAAATATATGTTGGTTAATCAAGCGAAAAATAACACAATGCCATATTTGATCCCCGACACAGGATTTAACAATAAATTACGCCATCCTAAAAAAAATGAAGAACATACTAAAACTTTTTTACAAAAAGGCGTAGAAAACTTTGAGTTGCCAAACTTTGATGTCCCTTATGGCTACCATCTAGTAAAATCGCTCAAAGAACACCAATACCGTATGATTACAACTGGTGAAGATTCTGAAACAGTTTATGCCGTAAAATTACATTTTCGAAAAGATATCATCGTGGGGAAGGAAACTTGCACCCAGATTATGATATGGCGTACACCCCGCTCAGAACATCAACATGCAATTGGCGATTTGCCAAGAGATTTTTTTAAGAATTTATTGAGCAAATATAACATTGTAGTAACTGATGAAGCACAAACTCAAGATGGTAAACGCTTTTGGGAAAAGATGATCGACTGGGCAATAACTAAAGGCTATCACGTATACTCTTCTGATGGCATTTCTGATGATTGTGATATGGACTATATTCCCTTGGTAGTCATTCCATCCATTTCTGAGTTTTATGAAAAATGGGATGAATTTTGTTGGGGCAGTGACAAAGATGTTCACAAGCATCGCCTAATTGCTATTAGCAGAACACTTCTAGCTTCGAACCCATAAAAGAAAAGCCGCATCAGCGGCTTTTCTTTTATGGGATCTTTTTATCTAAATCTTTTATGAGCTGTTGAATCTCTTCCGGCTTAGTCTCTAAGCTCAACTCTAACGCAGCCTTTATATCACTAAAGGGTAAAGAAGCTAAAGTTACCAAAGCAGCTCTAAACACGTCTGAGCGACTTAAATTGGCACGTCTAGGAGCGACTCTCAGCAGATCTACTAATTCATGATATTCATCTTCCATCGAGACAGTACGACTTTTGATAATTTCAGTACTGTTCTTGCGGCGACCACGCTGTTTGACTGTTTTCTCTTTCAGGGAAGAATTGCTCAGAAACTCCTGTACCGCTTCTTCTCGTTCTTGTTTTGCCAGTCCAGCCATCGGGTTCTTAGCCATCTACCTTTTCTCCATACACAAATTCTTTTACTAAAAGTTCAATTTCCGCCTCAGCCTTTTTATCCCGTTCTTCTTTTGTTAATTCAAAGATAGTACGACCGGCTTCTTCCGCATCGTCATAGACGTTACGGGCGTAGATATTGGTATTTAAGGCGAACATGCCAAAAGTTTCACAAACGTCTTTGGCAAACTGAATACGTGAGTATTGGTTAGGCAGTGCCGGACACTGGTTCATCACTACTCTAACCTTTAAATCTTCATTTAAAGTCTGCGCTTTCTCAACAATACGATCTAGCGCAGCTAATGAGCGAACGTCACGGCGTTTTGGGCGAATTGGGAGCAGTAAGTGAGTGGCTCTCAGCATAGCTTCACGTTGAGCTTCTGAGTCGAAGCCTCCGGCGTCAATAACAATGTAATCGAATTGGCCTTTAATGCCATCCAAATATTCGATAACACCGTCACCACGGTAATGATATGAGAGCTTTTCTGCTGGCTTCTCCGCTGGTAGGCTTTCCCTATCTTGACACCATTGATAGGTTGTACGTTGGGCATCGATATCTAACAGGTGAACCTTTTTCTTTGCGCGGTTAAGTAAATAACCCGCAATTTGTTGAGCTATAGTACTTTTACCGGGGCCACCTTTACTGCCACCAACCAGTATTATTTGGGCTTCTCCACTCATCATATTCGCCTTATGTATTTCGATTTATAAATCAACCACGCCGTTACTATTGTTTTGTATAAGATACATTGGTTATTTAACAAATGGAAGAAAACCTATAAATAAAAACATTTAAAAAAATATATTGTTTTGTTATTTATCTAAATAATAAATTAATGAGCAAGAAAAATAGTAGCCTATAATCAGTGGTAGCCTCATTATTGTAATGTTTTAAAACAATTCAATTTTTAGACGATTTTTTCCACCCACAGAGCCTATATCCGATAAGATTATAGGTAAGAATATTTCTTGCCGTAAGATCTGTCAGTGTGTCTTCTTTGCCAATATAGATAGGTGAAGCAATGTCACAAAAGGCAGGTGCTGTCGAACCAGTGGTATTATTTACGCATCCAGTCATTACGAAGCTCAGTAACAGCAGCCCCGATTTCTTTTTGCTGAACTTCATGTTCAACCTCTTTCTTCACATCCAATGTGGTTTGCAGGCGTTGATTTTCTTCCTGCCGTCGTTTTATTTCAACAGATTTTTTAGCCGCTCTGCCGCCTATCAAATAGGCGGCGAAGAGAACAGCGATAACAGATAGTCCGGTATATAGCGCTGATTTTATTTTTGAAATCATTTAACTTTTCGAGGATCTTCGTTTAAACATTCGATCTTGCTGAATGGTTCAGTTGAATGCCAACCCATCATGCCAACAAAACCATGACCGGGGCTATAGAATTTACCTGTGGTTACGTTATATTTCGTTAGCGGAATAGATTGAGTTTTTGCTGTAGCTTTAATGTCAATGTAACCCCGACACTGAACAGACTTTATATTTTCATTCTGTGCTATAGCTGAACATCCTGCCAAGAACAAAGCAGCAAGAGAAGCAATAACTAACTTACTATTTTTCATTTATTTTTTCCTTATGTTGTTGAGTTTATTACAACTCATTCAACTAGGGAAACAAGAATCAATATCCGGTAACGTCTAATATGATGATGTTCAAGTCGTAATCTTGAGCGACATAAGAGATTTCATCTTCATCGCGAAACCACCACATAGTATTTTCGTTGTAGCGGATTTCAAACCTATCGCCAATACGCCTGAACTCATGCCAACATCCATAAGCGTTATTGCTATAGTAACCCATTTGATATTCTTCACGACCACCTCCCATCATCAATGCATATTTTTTTCCAGCAGGGATTTTGTAACTCCAATTACGCACAAAGCCCAGATTAAACACATCAACGACTTTCATTACTGCCCAATTAGAGTTATAAACCTCTTGCCCTTGCTCGTTTCGGACACTTAAACCATACTGAGAGTTAAACCAGTTCTGTTTATTAGTACCGAATCCATACAAGGTCACATTTGCTTTACCAGCTCCGGCAGCTTGTTTGATACCACCGGCAGAATTAATCCAGTTATCTGAATCAACAGCTGTAATTGTTGTTGTTGGCGGTACTGGTTTAGAAAATGATGTATTTACACCAATGCGTCTATAGGTACTGTTCTCAACGTAGCCTCCCTGAGCAACAACAGACTCTTTGATGGTCAAATTCATATTTTGGTATCTACCATCAACTTGCAAAATACCGTGACTACGTCTAAGTTCGAAACCATGCGCCATTATCTGATCCCATAATAAATCTTAATTCCCGATGTCTCTGGAATCCCCGTGCCACCGCTACTCACTTTTAATTCCACTGTGATTGTCGTACCATTCAAAGTTATGCGGCCAGACCCTTCAATGTTTCAAAATCCGTATGTAAGGTCAGTCCACACAAATATTTCCCCCATATCGGCAAGTTCTGGGTGATGAAACTCTCTTTTAAGATATCCATTACGACCCAGTGCAGGCAATATACGGCCAATACGATCTGTTTCACTTATACTTTCTCTTCCATCAGGAGCGTAAATTGAAACTCCACTTAATGACATAACAGCATAGTCCCCATTACTGAAGACTATTCCTTTAATTAAATTCCCTGTTTATGACGACGAACTTGCGCGTAAGCAATTACACAAGCCACCACAATAGTTGCAACTCCGAAGGTGATGCGAACTACTGAACCACTGGACAGATGGCTTTCTGATTTCATCATAGCATCTGAGATCTGAGGCATGACTTCGGCAATCTGACCAATCCCTAAAGACGCTGCAACCGTTGCACTCGCGGTTTCCTTCGTTACCGGAATTTTGACAACTTCTTTCGTCTTTTTGATAATACCGGCACGACGCAAACCCTCGTCGATAACTTCACGGCTGTACCATGAATTTAGTGTTTTTATTTTACCCCGACCGTTTTCCTGACGAATTATCGCCTCCACCAATGGACAAATAGTGTCGTAATCATGCAGGTTAATATTTTGATCAGGATAAACACCCATTGCCTTACTGACGAACTGAATGTACCGTTCTGTGTGGTTTTCAACTGAGGGCGCCCAACGTTCAATGACTTTACGCACGGTATCGATGCGAGTGCCATTTGTTGCTTTACGTTTATCGTGATAGGTGATCAGCGTAACTGCTAATGCGCGAATACCATAAGCTGCATCCACGAATGAACAGAAACGGATATCTTGAGGTTTTTTGGTTAAACCTTGCCACGGAGACCCTATTTCGAGGTTGCCGGGGTTGTGGTTTCTAATCCCACGAGGTAATCCTTTACCAACCATAGCTAACTACTCCTTTAGTTACCTACACCATTTTTTAAGCCCCAAGCCGCCAATCCTAAAATTAGAGCTGCTACCAGCATGGAAGCTATCTTCGAAATTATGCCTCCGTAAAATCCACTAGAAAGGCTGTCTAACCTAACCAGTAATTTTTCCAGATTGGCATGTTGAATACTGTGTTGTGCTGCTGTCATATCACCAAAGTAGGCTTTAAGGTGGCGCTCAACTTCTTCACCAACTTTATCCTTTAAGTCATCACTTATATTTGCCGCAACTTCTTTGGCGACTATTTTGGCGATACGTTCAACCATTTCTGGTGAAACATTTCCCACCTCGTTTGCCATTTTTAACCTCCATGTATTAGGCGCTATCGGGTGGGTAATTTATATCATTTTCAAAATTAATAGGTAAGTAAATACTTATTAATTTTTAAGTTCATCTACCTGTTTTTGTAAATCTTTAACTGCCTCAACCAATAATCCAATTATGCTGTTATAGTTCAAGCGTAATAAATCATTTTCATCTTGAGTTACAGCCTCTGGCAAAACTTTCTGAACCTCTTGAGCGATAAGACCAGCAGAGCGACTATTATTTTTGTTATCGTCAGATACGGTATAGGTATAGCCACTCAGTTTTGACAGTTTTTGGGTTGCATCACTGATTTTTGCAATATCTTTTTTGGCTCGTTTATCTGACCTGATATAGACATCGTTAAAGTTACCATTACCTCCACAGTAAAACGATCCATCAGTTCGCATCTGCCAGTCACCACCGTGAACACCATTATTAAACATCAAGTGCCCGTTAGGATCTTTGAAGATATATCCATCAATTTTAGAACCATTATTAAAGATAATATGGCGACGAAATGCACCTACTAAGGTTAAATTGCCCTCACCTGATTTAGCATAATAACGACCATCAGATTCACCTTTGGTATAATTCTCCCCTCTTACCGCGTAATTCCCCGCGAGCTGGAAATTTCCACGCGGTTGATATTTTCCGTCTGATTCACCTTTAGTATAAGCAGTACCATTTGCCATGCGACCATTAATTTTCGCGTCAATATCACCTCGCGAATATGTCCAGTTTGTTGTTGCAATATGGTGCCAAGGGTTCCAAGTATTGTTATCCCCATTTTTTGTTCTGAACTTAAGAACATCACCATTACTGTGGTATCGAGAAACAAGCTGCAATACATAATTATTATTCAAGGCAGAAAATGAAGCGCCCACACCTGTCTCTTGAGAACTGTTTGCTGCATCATGATAGACAAATGCAACTCTATTGTTCGGCCAGTTATTTAGATCTGAACTATCACCACCAGATTTTTTGATTACATAATTGAGACTGCTGTAATTACGATTGTCAGATTCACCTTTCGTATAGCTATCCCCTTGGAGAGCAAATACACCACCTCTTCCAGGATGCGTAATTTCTCCCTTCCAATTTCCACCCTGTTGTACAGTCCATCTCCAAACACCATCGCTTTGAAAAAAGTAACTTTGGTTGTTTATTGCTCCAGTGATGACGTTTGGTGCTCTCACTTCACCACTAAAGGCGTGAGAAGCTGCATTAGCATAACTACCTTTCGGCTGGTATTTACCATCTGCTTCTGCTTTAGAGTAGGAATAACCCTGTAATGCAATAACTCCAGTTTCTGTTGGTAGTGATGCAACAGAAATATTAGTGCCCTTTTCATCACGGTAGATAAAGTTTAATGGCGCACTGCCGTGTGGAGTGGTTTCAATTAATGCATATCGGTTATCTGGTTTTATTAATTTAATCCCTGCATAATTATTAATCCATTTAGCTGAAAAATAACCAGCATTAATCTCTTCTTGCGAGTTTTTTAAGACATATTTACCATCAGACTCGCCTTTCGAATACGCTCCTACATCACTCGCAGAAGGTTTATTTTTTGTGGTGTAAAACTCCGTCCAAGTCTCTTCAAATCCATGACCATCCCTAGCCGAACGATAGGCTATACCACCATTCTTACATATTGATTTTAACTGGAGTGATGGTGTACTAGTATTTCCCGCCCCCATACTAAAATGAACAATAATCTGGGTATGACCGCTATAATTGGCATTATACACACCAGATGCCGCATTCCACGGTACGTTATCGCCTGAAACAGCTTCCGTTAATCCTCTAGAAAACGCACCAATATCGGCAGCATTCAACGTAATATCTGATGATAATGGTTTTCCGTTAACTTTCCGGCTATTAGGGACGGTGTTCTGAGTGATGGCATAACTACCTTTCGGCTGGTATTTACCGTCTGATTCACCTTTAGTATAAGCAGTGCCGTTAGCCATGCGCCCATTGATTTTCACATCAATGTCACCTCGCGAATATGTCCAGTTTGTTGTTGCAATATGGTGCCAAGGGTTCCAACTATTTTTATCCCCATTTCTAGTTCTGAACTTAAGAACATCCCCATTACCGTGGTATTGAGAAACAAGCTGCAATACATAGTTATTATTCAAGGCAGAAAATGAAGCGCCTACTCCTGTAACATTGGAATTGTTTGCCGCATCATGATAAACAAACGCAACTCTATTTCTCGGCCAGTTATTTAGATCCGTATTATCACCGCCAGATTTACGGATTACATAACTAAGGCTGCTGTAATTACGATTGTCAGATTCACCTTTAGTGTATACATCTAATTCACTCGGTGAGGGTTTATGATTTTCTGTGTACACCCTAACCCAAGTAGGATTGCCCTCTTTCGTGTTAGAAAATCCGTAATAAACTTTCCCATTATTAAAACCCGTTAAAAATCCGGCATATCCCTGAGCCATATCACGAGCGGCAATGACATTCCAATATCCATGATCAGCGAATCCATTCGGTAACCCAAAGCTGTTGATACGTACCATTGTCGAATAGCCAATAGGTTGACCCCATCCGCCATCTGGAATAGTTGTCAGGCTAGTCCATGATTTACCAAGATTTGTTGTATCGCTTTTTACAAAGTTCTGGTTAGTTTCGTCTTTAGTGTACGAAGCCCCAACTACAGCATAATTTCCTTTAGGCTGGTATTTACCATCAGATTCACCTTTAGTATAATGATCTTCCAATATGGCAGCGGTTCCTGACTTTTTCGGATGTCGGAATTCGCCAGCATACTTATCGCCAATGTTAGCTAACCAACAAGCATTACCCTCTTTGGGTTCTAGCCATGTTCTATCCTTGCCTTGCGCTCCAGAAACAAATCCCGGCCCATATATATTGGTATCAATTGATAGATTACCGCGGTCGTCAGATGAAGCCAAAACGTAATTGTACGTTTTACCCTCCAGCACTCCATCAGGTAAGGTTTCTAATGCTCCTGATAAATTACCTATATTTAATATCGTGGCATTAGCTTGTTGTACATTACAAATCAAATTGAATGGAAAACCATAGAAATGAACATAAACATCATATTTATCATTTCCTGTATTGATGGTTGCCACTTTATTCGCGGCACAAGTATTTGTTCTATAGAGAGAAGCATTGAGCCCCTTGGGATAACCATTACCAGAGCGTAAGACAATCTCAGACATCGCTGTTTGTGGATACTCGCCCACGTTATAACCACTACCTCCTATAAGCTCTATACGAACTGTACTAGGCACGCCGGGATTTTGAGGCATATCTACTTCAGCTATTTTTGTCCAACTGGTTTTACCCGAACCGAGGCTTATTGCAATTGTCTTCCCTTTGAGAAGATCTTCTTTTTCCTGTGCCGCAAGTGTTGCTCTATTGGCAGCATCCTGAGCCTTACTTTCAGAGACTGCGGCTAATTCTGCTTTTTTAGTTGCTAAGGTTGCTGCTTCTTGTGCTGCATTTTTTGATGACACGGCCTCTGTTTCTGAGGCTTTTGCTGCGATTTGAGAAGTAGAGGAAATTTTTGCTGAATTTGCCGCATTGGTTTCTGAAATTTTTGCAGCGTCTTGAGAGACTTTAGCTGCTTTTGCTGCATTGGAAGCATTTGTTTCTGAGGATTTCGTAGCAGTTTCGCTTACCTTTGCGTTATTCTCTGATAACTTTGCGGCTTTGGCTGCGTTATCTGCAACCTTTGCATCATTCACCATTTTGGCAAGAGTACTTGCTGCGTCTTTTGCCGATTGTTCGGCTGCTGACTTAGATATTGCTGCATTATTTTCTGATGCCTTAGCATTTCTCTCTGAGGAGGAGGCGCTATTTGATGATGCCTTAGCGTTAGACTCAGACGTTTTTGCAGAATTTGCAGAACTTGCCGCACTAGATGCAGAGGTTGCTGCGTTATTGGCTGAACTTATTGCTTTATTAGCTTCCTGTTCTGCTTTGCTTGCAGAAGCCGAAGCATTAGAGGCAGATTGAGCTGAGGAAGCTTTGGATGATGCAGCATTAGTTTCAGAGGCTTTTGCTGCTACTTGTGAACCGGTTGCTTGTTTGGCTTTCTCTGTCGCAGTATTCGCAGACGATTTAGCATTAGCCTCTGATGATTTAGCACTAACTTCGGATGATTTTGCGTTAGTCTCTGAGGTCTTAGCAGCAAGTTCAGATGCTTTACCTGCTTTAGAAAAATTACCTGCGTTAGTTTCAGAAACCTTTGCAGCCGCCTGAGACATATTCGCCCCTTTAGCTGAGTTCGCGGCATTAGTTTCTGATGCCTTAGCCGCAGTTTGTGAAATCGCCGCTGCTTTCGCTGAATTTGCAGCATTTATTTCAGATGTCTTGGCATTCGTTTCTGACGTTTTTGCGGCCGATTGAGATGCTGATGCTACAACTTGAAAATCCTTTGCCGATTTAGCAGAATTAGCCGCTTGCGTTTCACTGCCCTTAGCAGCTATTTGTGAGTCTTTTGCAGCTTTCGCTGAACCAGCCGCATTTGCGGCTTGATTGCCTGCATCTGAAATCAGAGTCTGATTTTTATCAAACCACTCTATACGAGCTTTGTGCGCCGCATGGATTGTTTCCAATGAATCTGCCTTGAATGTAGTACCATCATCTCTAACAATAACGACTGGTGATGGTGACGTTAACCAATTTCTAATTTCACGGGAATCACCGGATATTGAGTGAAGCAAGGCTGAGAACCGCGCACTAAATTGTGACAAATCTCCTTCGTAAGTAGTAATAATACGGCAGGGTTGATCCTTGATTGTATTTCCCTTGTAAGCCTCTACTAACGTCAGTTCTGTATTATTCTGGACCCTTTCAATTTCATATAGGAGATTATCAGAACCAATAAGCACCATGCCCGGCATAACGCCATACTTTGCTTGTGACCAAAGAGTTCCAACACCTGTAACCTTTTTGCTGTCTTTCACAAAAGAATTAGTACCTTCCCTGTACCACATTCCATATCTCCCTTTTAGATATATGATAGGTATTTAATTACTTGCAATAAAAGTGATATTAACACACTAAATAACGCTGTTTACAGCAAACCGATCCGAACTCTTAAAACTCCTTTTTCATCATACACATCAATACGATTATTGGAGATATTTAGTCTTCCTTGTCCAGAAGTTTGACCATTCATTTCTAGTTGACCATTCTTGCCGAATCGCCAGCCAGTTTTCCCTGCTGAATAGTTGTTAGATTGCAAATCTCCAACCTTGCCACTACTTATTGAGCCATCTTTAATATAAGCGGCATTCATATAGGTAGTGCCATTTTCAACAACAAATGGGGTTGTTACTGCACCATTGTTTACATTTATTAAGCCAAATCGATCTGCCTGAACAAGAAATTGTGAGGCATTGTTATTCACGCCTAGCGTCATACCTGCCGCATACTTTTTCCCATCCTTAGCAGTTTCTACTTTCAGATTCCAAGATGCAGAGATTTTACCATTAAGTTCGGCTACTGCTTTTGTGGTCTGCTGAACAGTGGCTGTATTTCCATTGACTGTTGTTTGAATTGTATCTATCCGTTTCCCCAGTGCCGAATCACCATTCGCACGCGCTGTCTGTTCTGTTCTTACAGCAGCCTCATTAGCATTGGTTTTTGCCAGAACTTTAGATATTTCCCCTGCTAAGGCATCATCTCTGGTTGCCCTTGCGTTGGCTTCACTGGATACCGCACTGGCAATATCTTTTTGGGTCTTTGCACTCAATACATTGACACTATCGGCCAGACTCCTCTCAGAGGTTGTACGTGCATTTTTTTCCGCTAATACGGCTGCTTCAATATCCTTACTGGTCTGTGTCTTGAGTCGTTCAACACTTTGAGATAGCGCTTCATCTTTAGTTGCTCGGGTATTTTTTTCCTCATCAAGTTGAGATTTGATGTTTATCCCAGTTTCGCTTCTCAACTGAGTTATTTGCTTAGATAATGATTCATCAGCATTCGCCCGTGTTTGTTTTTCCTCACTTAACTGAGCTTTGATATTTTGATCGACTTCACTTTTCAATTGGGTAATTTGTGTAGATAATGCTCCATCAGCATTCGCCCGTGTTTGTTTTTCTTCATTCAATTGGGCTGTGATATTTTGGTTAACATCGCTTTTCAGTTGAGTAACTTGCTTAGATAGAGCTTCATCCGCATTAGCTCTCGCTTGTTTTTCCTCATGCAATTGAGCAGTGATGTTTTGGTCAACATCGCTTTTCAGTTGAGTAACTTGCTTAGATAGAGCTTCATCCGCATTAGCTCTCGCTTGTTTTTCCTCATTCAATTGAGCAGTGATGTTTTGGTCAACATCCGTTTTTAGTTGTAGAACCTGCTGAGACAATGCTTCATCTGCATTTACCCTCGTTTGTTTTTCTTCATTTAATTGAGCCTTGACGCTCTGATCGACCTCACTTTTCAGTTGTGTGATCTGTTTAGATAATGCCTCATCTGCATTTGTTCTTGCTTGTTTCTCTTCACTTAGCTGTGCTTTGATGTTTTGGTTTATTTCACTTGTTAATTGTGTAACTTGCTTAGACAATGCTTCATCCGCGCTTGCCCTCGTTTGCTTTTCCTCATTTAATTGAGCTTTTATGTTTTGGTTGAACTCAGCGGTCATTGTTTCTATTTTTTGAGACAATGCCTGTTGCCCATCGACAATAACTTTCTGATCCGTGAATATCTTGGCATTGGTATCGCGTTGTTCCCTAACTTCTTCTTCACCTTTTAACGCCGTATCAATAGCGGCTTTAGCAACAGCTTCAACTGAGCCGGTAACGCGAGCGATTGTCTTCTCAGCATCAATCGCTGTAGATTCGGCTCTTTTAATGGCTACATCGTGGCTGTCTATTTTTGTTTCGATCAATTCAACTTTTTCAGTTGTTGCTTTATCCCCTTCGATACGAGATCTTTTCTCTTCAATCAAGACGGCTTCTATATTGCCTTTTACCGTCTGAATGGCCTCTAACGTTGAAGCAAGCTTTTTATCTTGCTCATAGACAGTACTTTTGATTTTGACAATCTTAGAAGCGTTGCTATCTGAGTCTTGCAGAGCTTTTTTAGCACTCTCTTTTACTGTTTCTACGGAAGAGTTTAGGATCTCTTGTGATGCTTTAATTTCACCGGTTATTTTGTCAATTTCATGAATCTTTTTATCTGATACTTCGAACAGATCTTGTATTGCCTCAATTTTTTTCTCTGATACATCAACTAAATCTTGTATAGAGTCAATTTTTCTCTCCGACTTATCAACCAAATCTTGTATTACCTCAAGATCTTCGCTGACAGCTTTGGAGTCTAGCTCTTCGAGTAACTCTTTACCAAGCTCGCTTGAAGTGATTTTATTCCTCAAAAAAGACAATACATCTTTCGTAGTCGCGCTTGTGCCTAAATTAGTATTTACTGGACTTAACATTCCCCGCTTGTTGACAGCCCTTACCCAGTAATACCATGTAACATCATCGTCCAAACCAGAGTGCGTAAAAGTTGTTGACGGTATTTTTGCCAAAAGACTCGCCGTCTCAAAATTATTTTTTCGGGAGCCATAAACATAAATAGTTTCAAGGTCGATAGCCTCAGGATTTACCCAAGTCAGCACAATTTGTCGGTAGTCTCCAACGGCTGCCAGATTTTTAGGTGCTCCCGGAGGCATTAAAGTGCCAAGAGTGGTATAAGTCGCTGCTAATGTCTCGGTTTTTCTACCTGTAATTGAGATCGCAAAAACTTCAATATCATATCGAGCGCTATCCACAACATTCAGTATTTCACATTGATTGTCGGTGAGTTCCATCCGAATCCAATTATCCACCACATCACTACGGCGATAGCGGAGAACATATTTAGGGGATCGTCCTTCCCAAGATACAATTAACTTCACCGACAGATTACCCGGTGACGAAAGGTACGTTGCCTCTGTCACATCCAATCCAACTGGTTTACTGAAAGTCGGATCTAAGACACTTGTTTTAGGTGGAATAAGGATTGCACCACGGTCAATAGCTTCAAATTTAGAGGGGTTATGCTCAACACCGGTGATTTCGAATGTACCTTTTTCATCACCTTCTCTGACACTTAATACACGAATCAAAACGGGTTCTAAATCAGGCTCAGTGATCGTCCAGATACCCATTTCCATTGGCTCGTCACCCGTATCAATAGGCTCTTTAAACGTTACAGTCTGGTATTCGCCAGCCGATTCAAGTAAGTTGCGATCTATCATACGGCTGTCAACTGTTAGAAACGTGATAAATGCTCCCTCTTTATCCAGTCGTACTGGCGCGTCCAGTGTTATGCTATTTTGGGTAAAAGACTTAATACGCCCCGAATTACGCTTACCAGAACGATATTTATCTTGCAGTTTTACCAATTCACCGGGAACCAGAAACGAACTATCGATCCCTGCCTTGAAGATAACAACATCTGTCTCCATTTTCGAAGTATAAAGCAGCCACAAACCAGTTCTGTACGCTTGTCCCCGACTGGTACACCCAAACGCTAGCGACTCTGTTTTACGAATCCCAAAGCGTTTCTTGGCCTCCTCATCCTCGACGTATTCAATATTTTGCTTGTAAAGATCATCCTTATCGTTGTATGTAACAACGGCAACTGTTGGGCGATCTTTTCGTGAAGATCCCTTACGGATGACTTTATCGATGATATTTGATGCTGAAAACTGCATGACTGGTGTAGCCGGGCTATCTTGTCGGAGGTTTATCATACCACCAGCCCAAAACACCATGCCTCGGAAAACCGAAGCAATGTCAGAAATGACCTTATATGCCTCCTGACGGCTAGCAATCACTGTATTAATAGTGAACCGTTTCTCCATACCACCGAAGCCATTAGGGACTTCTTGATCGCAATATCGTCCTATCTGATAGAACTGACCGGTATCTATCATATATTCGTTGACGAAATTACCCAAACCGTATCGTTTGTTCGTCAGTAGGTCATAAAGAATCCATGCAGGGTTAGATGACACCTGAATATCAAAGCCACCGTCCCAATCTCCCTGATAGCTGTTGTCGGAAGAACGATAATTTGAAGGGACTCGAATTTTCATACCCGAAACAAGGTATGAACGACGAGGCATATTTCCACCAAATTCCTGTGAATCAATGGTGATCCCAACAATCGCACTGTTAGGATATGCCATTTTTGCAAATACGATTTCCCCGTAGGATGCCACTACGGTTTTGTTGTGCAGGTAATCGCTATTAGTATCAGGCGTAAATCGAATAATCTTAATACGGTAATTTTTGCCGGGCTTAGGTAAATCAATAAAATATTCCCGCTGAAATTTACCGCTCGATTTCTTGGCAATCTTAATCGTACTATCTTTATGGTCTAACGGAATGACTGGCTTAAACGAATTTTCACCTATGGCTAATTGAAACTGAAATTTTACCTCCGTCCCATTTATGTCTCCGTTTTCTTTGTCGGTTGAAGTCATACGGGGGAATTCCATGATGATCCGTACTCGGTCGGCATCATCATTATCCACTTGCAATGTCTTAGGTGTTGTAGCCTTAAGCTGTGTTGCAACATTATAAGGCGTTTCAATATCGTCAAAACCATCCATTGGATCTTGGTTTTGTTCCCCTCTTCTTTCCCAAAACTTCACTCCATTGAAGTTAGGCGAGCTGTCAGGGTTTAACAAAGGCACGTCGTCCAAAAAGATAGACTGACCGCCATTTTTCAAACCACCAATTACACCTTCTCCCAATAAATCTAGCATTGAAGCAAGTGTTTTGGACTCAACATTATCAGGGGCTTCAATAGACTGTCTTGGGCGATCACCACCACCACCACCAGCTCCCGCAATGAATATTTTTTCTTTTTTCACTGTAACCTCCATATCACAAAAATAGGTATCCAAATACATATTATAATAGACAATGCAATATGCTAATACAATTTAAAGAGACTTGTTATTCAGTCTTTTATAACTATAATATGACTTATTAACTGGTCTTTTAAGGAGTTGAAATATGCCTCAAGTTATCCTAAGTAATGTGACAGCGAGCGTTAGTGAGTTAAAAAAAAATCCAATGGCTACTGTTAGTTCAGGTGAAGGTTATCCTGTTGCTATCTTAAATCGCAACAAGCCTGCATTCTATTGTGTTCCGGCTGATATTTACGAAAGCTTATTAGATCAACTGGAAGATAAGGAATTAATTCAAATTGTAGAGGCGCGTAAGAATCAGGATCTTGTAGATATTGATTTGGATGAATATCTATGAGCAACAAGGATAGGACATACAAAATAAAGTTTAGAGAAGATGCGGTAAAAGAGTGGAAAAAACTTCGCTCGAACATTCAACAACAATTCGCCAAAAAATTAAAAGCCTTAACAATTAATCCATATATTCCATCAGCGAAACTAAGCGGTATGCCAAACTGTTACAAGATTAAGTCCAAGGCATCTGGTTACAGACTGGTTTATGAAGTCGTAGACAAAAAACTAATTATTATCGTTGTAACAATTGGAAAACGTAATCGGAATGAAGTGTATGAAATTGTGAAAAAGAGGCTTTAATTAGCCTCTTTTGGTTTTTAAGCCACTAAAGCTTTAATCTTCTTGGGTTCTGGCGGATCAGGTACTAGCTGTTCTACGGACAGTTTAAGGCTGATTAACTGAGAGCCAACAAGGATTTCTTCGCCGTAAATAAGAGGCACGGGTGCCCCTTGTTCCACCGTATTTTCAGGACCGTCAAAATAAGTTGAGTTTTTGCGGTTATCCGCCCCTCCCGTGTTTGGCTTCGGTTGTTTTGACAAAAGACCGACTACACCACTTGCCAACATGGAAAGACCAGCCATAAAAGCTGCTGGACCGAGCCAAATTGAAGCTATCATTAACGCTACACCAACAACGACCTGAACAATACTCATAGCCTTAGCGCCAGCACCACGATAAATAGGTGTAATACAAACATGAACCATGTCCCCGTTATTTTCCATCTGGTATTCGGTTTCGCTCATTTCGCGTGTTGCGCCATTGGCTCTCGTCACACGGATATGGTATTTCTGGTACTTTCGGGCATTCTGTTTCATCCAAGCGAGCAACCCTTGTCTGTTGCAGTTAATAATGCTGACTCCTTGTCGTACCGTCGTGCATTTTACCTTGTGCTCTTTGCCAAATTTCTTGCCCAACACGCCGCCAAATTCAAATGTAACGAGATTAGGTTCTTTTATCTTTTCACTCATAGCAATTCCTTATGCCGTAAATGATGGATCGTTGTTTTCTGATACATACCACCGTAAATTGCCTTACAACTTAGCCGGTTAGATTGATGATGCAAAATCAGGTTATCACCGATATAAACTGCACAATGATCCGGCATCTTAGCTCCTATTTTCATAAGAAATAGATCACCACGTTTTGGCTGTGTTCCGTAAGGCAGCTTAATAAATCCCTGTTCAGTGATGTTGTCACTGAGAATATCTTTATCGCCATCCCACCAATTAGGGATATGCAGATGCGAACATGCTCCCACCTGAATATTAAATTCTCGCTTGAGGTAATCGCGACATAACATCCAACAATCAAATACTCCAAAAGCGTAAGGTCTTCCCTCATAAGGCATTTCAAAGCCATTCGGAGAAATGACATTCACATCACTGATGATGAATTCACTGTCAATTTCAGGGTTATAATTTTTTGTCACATTGATGATAAGCCAAGGAAGTTCTGAGGCTTCACAACCTGCCATATCTGCTTCACTGGCTTTATTAGTTCCATCCGTATGGCTATGCCACACCCCTACGACTTCCCCCCTTTTTTCTGCTGCTATTTGATCTTCTGCATTCATCACAAAAAAATTAACGGGGTCTTCCGCAACGTTTTTACACAACACAAGCTCATACTTAGTTCCTTTAGTGTTGACCAACAACCCACAGGCTTCGTTTGGATAAGCTGTGACGGCGGCCTGTTGCATTTCCAAGTACAGAGATGTACTCATCATTTCTTGGATCATGCTCGTGTCGCTCCCGGAAAACCGCCAAACATAATGATGCCATCAGCAAAGTAATTCTTCCGCGCTCGGCAACTAGATAATCGCTTAGGACAAAAATCTGCTCCAGCGATGGAAGTTGGTTTGTCATCTTTATCAAAAGCGGGGCCAGTATATCCACACTCCGCCCCACGATAATCCCACTGACAGGAATTACGGATCACTTGTCGGTTAGGAAGCTGTACTCCCATCAGGTCATAAACTGACGCCAGTTCAAACTCCACTATTTCGCAGGTTTCAATAGTTTTCTGATCGATAAACCACACATCATCAGGAAAATGCTGTTCGGGATTTGCATCAGGATTGACACCATCAGGAAAATTCTCTGCATCAAGAAAACATTGCATCGTTCGTTTGCGTGTCACCTGACAACCTAACAAGTCGTCTTTAGTTTGCAGCTCAGCAGAAATCAATCCATGCAGATTAACAACTTTTAACTTAGGTCTTGGAAGTTTACCTTCTCCGCTAATATCAAAGCCTGTTGCCTTTATCGGCATAGGTTGATAGATCTTTCCCTGCCATACAACAGGTTGGTTCAGATCATTTGTACCAGCGTGAAAATAAAATCTACCTCCGCCCGTATTCTTAGGCAGATCGATAATAAAAAACTCAAAGATAGATTCAGGTGATAATAGTTGAATGTGCTGTCTGATTGACTTTCCTGTCATTACGTTTCTCTCCTTGAAATCATACTATTCCCGTATTGGGATAAGCACAGTTTTACTCAAACACTTGTCTGAATGTCGCTGTTAAGGTTGCACTCCCTGTATTTCTTGTAACATTAAAATCTTCACATACAATCAAATAAGGTTTTTTATCTGGGGATACCCAATTAAATAAATCTTTTCCGCCATGTTCGTAAAGAAAATCCTCTATTTCTTGAATGAGGGGATACGCCCCCTCAAATACCAAATTCCATTCGTATTTTCGCCAATTGAACCCTGACGTTAATCGTTGCTCATAACCATCATCAAACGTCTGCTTGCTTATTGTCGGTTTGAAGTTTTTACGCGATTCAAATTTTGGATGCCACTTAAAGGTTTTCCGTTCCATGAGTTACTCCGTTAACATACCACCTGGGCGTTTTTCTTCAGTCATTGTTTCAATAACAATGGATTTAATTTTTTGAGCCGTCTCGTTCCATGCCGATTCATTACTGGAATTACTTTCCTCATTGCTATCCCCTCCCTGATTTACTACAGAGATAGAAATGATTACATTTTTATCTGAACCAGCTCCGATGTCGTCACCAGCAATGTTCATATTCACAGGAATACGGCGGCCATCAGGTAAAGGTACATAAGCTTCATTGTGCGCCCCCTCACCAAAGAGGGCTAACTGAGGTGAAGTGGCAATGCCACCTTTGGAATAGGTTTTTAGCGGAACTTCCCCCAACGACCCCATTATGCCGCCTTTTGCAAAAGAGGATGTATAGGCTTGCCAATTGGTTGACATTCCCATTGCCCCCGTATTAGCCGCAGATCCTGCTGCACCAGCCGCCCCTGCTCCTCCGCCATATGCAGAAGCTGCTGCTGACCCGATTGTTCCTACCATTGATACAATAGAACTAGCACTACTTGCTGAACTACTTGTCATCAGGGATGCCATGAAACTTATAACGGCACTTCTTGCCAAACCTAATGCAATTGCAAATGAAGTAACTGTTGTGGTAGCTGAAACATCAGCGGCTGATTTTGTTTGGGTTGCGGTTGTACCAGCGATCATTGCCCATAATTGTTGCGCATAACCGGCAATAGTAGAGAAGATACCTTCTGATTGCATTGTCTCCAGTGCACCAGTTGTTTCAGTAGCCGCCTTACCGAGAGCTTGAGTAGATTTGGCAATGCCATCGTCACCTTCATTAGCACTAGAACCACCGAACATGCCCCCCATCGCGCCACCGATTTTTGAGATGAAGCTCTCGCCAGTCTCTCCGCCAGCACCTAAGCCTAGCCCGTTAATCATCGGTGAAATAACCATGCTACGGATAAAACTACGTTGAAGCTCTTTAAAAATAAAATTACCGAAATCAGCAATATTAAATTTACCGGTATCAAGAAATTCCATAAGCTTATCTTCGAGGTTATCGAAAATATTCTTGAAATTATCGTCAATTAACTTACCCAGATTCTGGTAATCATATGCCATTTTCGCCGTAGCGGTTTCAGTCATACGCACCATTGCTTCTTCTTTGCCAGCGTGGAATTTTGCTTGCTCTGCTTCTAGATATTCATAAACTTCGGTATTTTTTTCATTTGCCTTGATAATCTTGGCAAAATAATTATCGGCTGCTTGGTAATTCTTTTCAAACTCGCTACGCATTTCTGCAATGGATTGTGTCATATTACCTTTAACTGTATTCGCAAACCCCGCCCATTTTGAAATAAGTTGATCAGCAGAGTTTTTTGCCAAAGCATTTAGATAATCATCGTTTTCTATTTCAGCTTTGATTTCCGCCAACCACGCTGTGGCATCATCTATCTGCTCTTGAGACAAAATTCCTTCTTGTGGAGAGGCCTTGGAGAGTTTTTCAAGGCTTTTTCTCAATTCATCTAATGATTGATTATATTTAACAACCTCTTGGCTCCCAAAACCGATCTTTGCCGACATAGCATCAGCATCGCTCAAGATCTTACGATGTGCCTCAGCCATACGTTCAGCTTCACGTTTAGCTTTTTCAGCTTTGGAGTTATCCTTCTTTTCATTCGCAGCATTACCCGCCATACGTGCGTTTGCCATTGCTGCATCTATACTTGCTTTATGACTTTTACTTAAATTTTTATAGGCAACTTCAAGATTATCAACGTTAATTTTTTCTTCTTTAAGCGCATCCACTATATTGTAATGAGTCTGCAATTCTTGTTGTGAGGTGGCGGTTCTACCATCGATTGTCTTTATTTTCTCACCATTACCTAAACGTGCTGATGCGGAATTTCTACGGCTCGAATCCTCTATAGTTTTTAATTTATCACCGAGGGCATCGGATGTAGCATCTATAGCCTCACCATTAATACCTATCATCGACCCCATAAACATCTTTGCAGAATTGGTTATACGTTCAAGGGTGGTTTGATACATTTTTTCATAATTATTTAGAGAGTTAGTGGCGGATAATAGCTGGTTTTCAAGTTGAGTAATCTGCTGTTTCTGAATATCAGTTGTATTATTTCCAGCCCGAGTCCGAACTTTAGTTAACTCTTTCATTACGCGATTAATTTCAGTTCGAGTTAAATCTGCCTGTTTGGTAATACTTTCTTTACCACGTTCTAATTCCTCATTGTACAAAACCCCCATTTTCTCACCGTATTCCTTCCGGATAGAAAGTTGCAACGCAGTATCATTTTTTACCGCGTTGAGTTTCGCTACCATTTCAGCATTAAGAGCCTCAAGTTTGGATCTTAACTCTGATTTTCTGACCCCATCTTCTCTTTCAATACTATTCTCAAGTTGGGATAGTTTTCTTTCATACGCAATTTTAGCTTTAGCGATTTCGGTATTAGTTAAAGCATCTTGTAATTTTTGTAATTTTCCAGCAATTTTTTCTTTTTCCTTTAATAAGGCTTTTTCTACTTCCAAAGCTTGATTCAACGCTTCTTCGTTGGGAGATTTACCACTCTTTTTATATTCTAAAGCAGGTTGCATAAGCTCTTGCTGATATTTTATTTTTCTTTCAATTTCCTCTAATTCTTTTAATTGGTTCTCCTTTGCTTTTTTTAAGTCCTCCATTTGTTCATCAGTCACCAATTCAGGCGTATTTTTAGCCGTCTCCATCGCGTTTTTGGCTCTTTCATTTACTTTGTCATACCACCATGCAAGTAAAGCAAGAACCTCGATAATCGTAGTAACCGCAAAGATAATCGCATTGGCTTTCATAGCAGCGTCTAAACCACGCCAAGCATGTTTCATTCTTCCAATGGCAATTGTTCCAAGGTTAAGATTTTGCCCCATGCCAGAAGCACGTTGAGAGATTAAAACCATTTGTCTTGCTAGACCGCCAGAACTTGTCACAGTCGTTGCGATCATTCTGTTAAAACCTGTTAACGCACCAGTTATTGACTTAAAAAAGGACAGAACAAGTACACCGCCAGCGATATGCATTAATGCTGAGCCTAAAGACAGTAGCATTTCTTTGTTATTAAATATCCAAACAAGCATTTCTTTAGAGGCGTCAATAATTTCCTTAACCATCTTGCCAAATTGCTCTCCATAGTAAACAGCCGCGTTACTACCCAATAAGCTGTTTATATCTCGAATTGCATCTTTAACGGCATCCATATAACCAGAGTCACCAATGGATTTGGCTAAAAGGGCGGCGTTAGTTTGCATTTGTGATAACAAACCAACATAGGTGTTCATCATTCGCTTGGCAGAGCCGCCGTATGAGGCTTCCAAAATGTTCATCATTGATTCAATAGCATCTTTTGAACGAACAGAGCCGCTAGAAACTGCTTTAACCAATTCAGCCATTGACACGTTCATACCTAATGCCATTGATTGCATCGCGGTAGGGATTGCTTCACCAAGTTGTTGACGAAGTTCTTCCATCGAGACAACGCCTTTACCAGACATTTGTTGGATTGCAATTGTAGCCCGTTTCAAAAGCTCACTATCACCACCAAATCGAGCAGTTGCGTCAACCAGAGCTTGCATAGAACCTTTGGTTGGATCTATTCCTGATGATTTTAATTTAACGAAGCTATCTGAAATAGCATCAATAGAAAAAGGAGCTTGTTTTGCCGATGAAATAATGTATTGGAAGTCTCGCATTGACTCGGCTGCTTTATCCGAAGATGTCGCCAAGCCTTGTAACATGACTTGCAGGCGTTCTAATTTTCCTGCGCTATCAAGAATGGTTTTTTGCCAATCAAAAAAGGCAGTCTTTAGTGTTCCAATTGCAAAAGATGCCATACCGATTGTAGTAATCGTATCTGACAACGTGCGACCAAAACCTCTAAACCCGCCCTCTAAACGCTTAACACCCGTACTGGCTTTTGTACCTTGATTGGAGAGACGATTGAGTAAACGACCCGCATTATCGATCTTTATCTCAAACTCTTTGCTGTCCAGCGACAATCGAAAACCTAATGAGTCAGCCATCCTTAGCTCCTACCGAATATATTCCTTAATTTCAATTCGGCATCTGGATCAGCCTCGGCATGGAAAGGTGACAACACCTTTTTCATAATGACCGGCTGCCCCAATCGCTGCTGTAAACTTTTCTCAAATGCCGTGTAACTATCCGCCGTTGCCTGGGCAACCCTTGCTGTCTGCAAGCGACGAATATCATCTTCTGACTTGATGCGGTCTATGTTTCGACTTAATAACCAGAACCGTTCAAGCGGCATGGCGATAACCGATTCCGTGGTTTCGCCATAAAAAGCAACAACACGACAAAAGTAGAAACCAAAATCGATAGAAACAATCTCGACTCCGCTTTCTTGACGGGTTATTACTTTGCGTCTTCTCCAGCGTGACGTTCATTGGTTTCTTCACCTTCCTGAAATGCAAAGAGAACAATTTGCTGAACCTGTTCTGGAGTCAGATTATCTATTTCTGCTTCCGGCATTTCAGGTAGCAGCTTGCGAACAATCTCAATACCTGCCTTTAATTGCTCAGCAGGAGTTTGATTTTCAATATCCTGCGATTGGAATTGCTGCGCCAGTACAAACAGGCCAACTGTCATTGGTGACATTTTGTAATTTACGCCACGCAAAGTGACTTCTTTAGGTTTTGGGGCAATTGCATCAAGGTCAAGTAATTTTGCCATCTTAAACTCCATGTAATAAAAAGGGCTTCAAATAGAAGCCCTATAATATAATAGGTATAAACATACTTACCAGATCAAATTAATTAATCTTGGTTTGTATCGCGCTATGCCACAGATTGATTATTCTGAACTTTGCTTCCCTCAGATTTTTTATCTTTAGAAGCAGATTCAGTAACTACTTTTTTTTTGCCATTTTCCCCAATACACCACTGTCATCAGGGTAAGCATTAAATTCAATATTGAACACACGAACATCATCATGCTTGTATGCCATGGTGAAGCTACCTGCTGTAGCAGTACGTGGCAGAGTCAGGACGTAATCATCTTTGTTGAGCGGTGTCAGAACCAGAGATTCAGCGACTTCAACAAGGTTGATGCCAATACCCGTCTTGATGGTAATTTCGTCACCCGCACCGCCGACTTCACTCCCCGGCATTACGGTAGCCAGACGTTCAAGGACAGTTTCTGCCAGTGGTACAGTGACTTTGATATTACGCCCCTGAATCAGTTCAGAAACGGTGGTTTCACCAAACTGGTCAACCGTCACTTTCAGTGTGTCAGTAGTAACCTCCACCTCTACACCGCCTTTGGTATAACCCAAATCAACGCCTTTGAAAGAAACGTTACATGCACCTAGCTTAATATTTTCAACTTTTGAACCTGCCATAAGTATTCCCTTACTTATTTTAAATAACAACTGAACTCTATCACAACGCCTGCTTCAAAAGAACCTCCGTCATTTTGGGGGTAGATAGTAGGCAATGTAATGACTTGTATTAAATTGAAATAAACTCCATTTATCTCAATATCACGTACTGAAAGGTGCTCCATAACCACATTACTTAATTGGTTAACCTTTCCAATACTTTCTGCTCTAATCATAAACGGAAAAATGTCTTGATAGTAGCCTTTTAACTCTGAATCAATTTTAATCCCATCGCTAGGCGACATAACCAGATAGCCACGAGGTATTTTGGGGGGCATATAGTGGCAAAACAGATCTTTTCCTATTTTTCCCACTCCTTTTGATTCAAGATATTTAGTAAATGCTTCTAAAATCATTTCCATCGACCTCGACCAAAACCCGCTCTTATGCCCGCCTCTTTTAGATCATTACGGTAACGTTTCCATACAGTATTACCGGCTCGTCCAATAAACCCTTTACCCACTTTAACCCGCATATTGGTAGCGTAGTTACTCTGCTGTTTAATTCGTGACAATATCCCAAGCCGATATTGTCCATTGTGCATGTATTTGGCATAACGACCGACTGAAACACTCTTGACGGACTTACCACGAATATTAAATCCTTCACGTTTCTTGTGCTCAGAAACATAAAGATTCACATGAACCTCATCCCTTCTATTTACAACATGAGCGAAGACAGCACTTTCAAGGCTACCTGTCTCACGGGGGATCATGGCGCGGGCATACTTCTGCATTTCAACCGCCATTTTCCGTAATTCATTGAGTAAGTTCTTTTTGAGAGCATGCTGACTGTGCGTCAAACGTTTCTGAACACGTTTAAATGAACCAATGTCTACTGAGATACCCACAAGTTTGCCCCCACTTCAAAATGCCCCTCCTTGCCCCTTAAGCCGAATCTGTTGTGAATGCTTTTAATCTCCAACTTCACACCTTCAACCAACAACACATCGTCAATATTGAGCTTTGTTTTTTCGGGGAAGATCAGAACGGCATCAAACAACTCAATATCCGCTTTACCTCGTGATGCCGAACTATCCGCTCGTACAGATGAACGATCATATGCCTGAATAAAACGAACAATTCCGACCGGTGATTTTCCAGCAAACTGTAATTCAGGTTCTCCATAAATATTCAATGTTTCAGATTTACGATAAATGGTTGCGGTTGATTGCCAACTGATATTCATATCACCCTCGGCGAATGCGAATCACATTGTCTGTATAGCGTGCAATTAAGCGCCAAGTTTTACGCGACAATGCCTGTGTTGCTGCCCTGCCGCTACGATACATATTGGTTGTTTCACCAATAGATTCAGACAGTACGCCCTCATCACGGGCATCTGCCGCACCACCGGTAGTCACAACAGAAACAGCCTCAATCATGCAGGCTTGCGCCATATCATTGAGGAAATAATCAGGCAGTGCTCGGTACTCTTCTTCTGTCAGCTCAGAGAAATCAATTGCGTCACCTTTAAATTCACCAGCCAGATAAAACGGTAATGCATTAGTCGCTAACACGTTTTGAGGTCGGTCGTATTCGCTATCCGATATCTTATAAATCCGCTTGAGACTGAATTTCATATTCTTGAGGCGTCTTGTTGCCTCTATTAAGGCCTGACGCTGAGTATGATCACTCAGGAACAAAAATGCATCTGAGGAATACATATCTATAGCAGCTAGTTTTGCTTCCATCAGGGTAATGAAAGATTCACTGGGTACAGCTAATTCTATTGAGACAATAACAGCATAATACTGTTCAAATTCAGATACCCGACCACTTGCTGTAGTTGTTTTTACCACAACACGACGCATGTCTTTGGTTTTGCCATCCGCTAAAACGTTATGTTCACCTGAGATAGAAAAGGAGGCGCTCAGATCGCCGCTATTCAGAGTAATGTCTTGGTCAGCAATAATCGTTTTACCGGCAATGTCGAACAATGAATAAGAGGCTTTCTCTATATCAAGCGCATCAAACATCACAGTAATTTCTGATACACCGCCTGATTTGATTACGTCCAGTTTTGACATTATTCACCTGCCACGTTGAGGATACTTTCGATCATCGCTTCAATTGATTTTTCACGCACATTGAACTCGTTACCAATTTTACGCAAAGCAGCAATCCCGCCTTTATCAGCCAACGCTTCCAGTTCATTTCGTGTGAATCGGATAATAGGAAGATCATTTTCTCCTTCACGCAGTAATTCAGTGGTTGGCGTTGCTTTTGTTTCCAGTTCCAACGCTTGTTTTGCTGTAATTTCACGAGATTCGGCTAATGCAGCCGCCCCACTCACATTTTTACCCTCCACGGTTTCGGCTTTCATAATTGAACATATCCGCTGTTGATCAATAAACGGAATAGCGGTTTTACTTACACCGTTCTCAAACATGACACCAGACATGACACCGGTATAACCGGAAAATGCTGATTCCAAGAGTTTTACTTTGGCGGGTTTCATTTTCACTTTCCTTAATGAGAAGGTGCGGTCATCCCGACCGCACTACTGTTATTACTTAACTTTCTTCGTGTTTGTCTTCCGATACGCTAGGCTCTTTAATCGGTGGTGTGACTGGCGGCATTGTTTCCAACTCTTTCGTTGCCGGTTTAGCGGCAATTTCAGAACGAACGGTAGCCAAAATACGATCCTGCTTTCGTTGAGATACCGGCGTTATTGTTTTGCCATTTTGAAACTCGGTCATAAACAGATGCCCGTTATAACCACGCATTGAACTTTCAGTCAATTTCACTTGCTTTTCGGTCATAATTACTCCCCCTATAAGAAAAAAGGGTGGGCTTTCGCCTCACCCCTTTCGGTCACCTGCGCCTATTACAGAGCTACGCCTGTCAGAGCCGCGATAGCTTTGTCGTGTTTGTTTGCCAGAGAGCAATACCATTTAACACGGGTACGGGTGGCATCTTTGTTCTGTACAGTACCGATATCTTCAACAACGATACCTGCATTATCACCACCGTACAGACCCGTCAGACCGTTCTCTTCGCTCAGATGTAGACAGTAAATGTCGGCTTTCTGCGCTTTTGTATCACTGGTTTTTGGAATGAAATCATTCACAAGGAATGGTACACCGTTGTGAGTCAACATTGGACGACCAAAGTTTTCGATCATGATTTCAGTAGGGCCGACGTTCACGGTACGCAGCAGAGCACGGTATGCACGGATATGCTCAGAACGCATCATGATTGCATCAGCACCTAAGTCTTTGACCGCATCAACCAGCTCATCCAGCATGGAGAACGTCATTGAAGAGTCAGCAATGATTTTCTGGTCGTTGTGGATCAGCTTAGGAATACCGTCAAAGGTTTTAGCGTTAGAGGAGCTATCACCGAGGATCAGGTTGCGACGGAATGCACGAGCCAGACCTTTTACTTTGGAACGGATTTGAATAGCCATCTGGCTATTCGTGTCGCCCATTGTAGAGGACAGGAATTTATCAACGTCCACATCGCCTGCCAAAATGCGCAGTTTAGCAACATGTTCAGAGAACTTTGCCGCACCTTCCGGTACTTCATCATTCACATCGATAAATTGTGCTTCGCTTAGTTCAGATTCACGGTTATACAGGTATGCCTTTGAGTCCACTTTCATGAACGGCAATACCGCAAACAAGTCTTCACGGTCGATAATGGTTTCAATAACACCCTGTTCAAGCGTGTTATTAGACAGCTTTTCAGCTTCTTCTCGTAGTAATGGCATCGTAAATTCCCTTTAGTATACACACAAATTTTGCTAGAGGGGAACGTCCAGTTCCCCTTGTTAATTACTTACCGGCTCGTAACTTGGCAAGTCCGCCAGCAATTTTGTCGAGAGAACTCTTTTCTTTCGACACCGGCTGTTTTTCCAGTACAGGATCACTCTTTGAACCCGCCCCCGGTTTGGCTTTGCTGCGTAGTAAAGCATCAGATTCAGGGTCAGCTTTCAGAATGCGTTCAATGGCCTGCTCAAAACCTAAAGCACTACCGTTACCATCAACTAAGATAGCCCGATCTTTAGTTCCGGCGGGTTTATCATAACCAAGAACACTACCGTCCTCGCCGACTTCAAAATGAGTACCGTAAATCACACGAGCTTTGCTTGGTGTGATCAGCGTTTCTTCACGTAAGAAGTTTGAGCCGGAGAACGCCGAACCTACTGTTAGTTCAAGGATCTGAGAACGCAGAGCCTGCTTTTCGCTGTTCAAAGTTGTGATTTGATCATCACGGCCTTCCAGCTCGGCTTTATGAGCGTCAACCATCTGTTTTTTGACGGCATCAAACTCACCACGTTTCTCTTGTTCCTCTTGTTCACGGCGTTGTTTTTCTTCTTCCGCAGCCTGTTGAGCAGCCAGTAATTCAGATACTCGCTCAGGGGTTGCATCACCAAATGCCGCTAATTTTTCCGCCAGTGTCTTGTTATCAGTTTTGCGTTTCATCGTTTCTTTGATGAGATTTGCTTTTTCCGTATCAGCCACTTTCAGACGAGCGATTAGTTCTTCTTGTGAAAGTTCTGAATAACCGTCCGTGCTTGCATCTGGGATTTTTTCTGGCAGTGAAGTTGGAGCACCACCCCCACTACCGCCCTGTGTACCATCATCAGCTTCGCTCATTAAAATGCCGCGACGAGCCATCAACTTGAACCCTAAATCCATTGCTTACTTTCCTTGTAAATAAATCACTCAGTCTCTTGAGTCGATTTCGGATCGGTTTCTTGATCCTTTTTATTACTTGAATCATAGGTATTTAAATACTTACTTTCAAGCATTAATTGATTATTTTTTGGCGGAAATTCCTCTAAATCCTTATCAAAGGCACTTCGCATCTCCTTAGAAACGTTTGGAAAGATTTTTTCGATCAGAATATCCATCTGGTGACGACGTACTGATTCAGGTGCTTCGATTTCTTTAAGCTGTTTAGCAACATCAAATTCATCCATCAGGCCACGAACGTCAAAACTTTCAGGATATGCGACCAATTCGTCGATTTCTTCCTGTGTTTTCTCCTGCCCCATCCATTTCGCAGCCAAATAAAGCATCTGCCGCTCTGCGCGCTGTAATCGTTCAGCTTTGGTGATCAATAAGCTATTTACACGCTGAAAATCGTAGGCTTTTGCCGCCCCTGAACTGTTATCTATACCTTTTGCATTATCCTGTTTGGTTCGTTCACCAGCCACACCGACTGAGTGGTAAATCTCATTGATAACGGTTTGAACGGTCTGAATGATCATTGATGCCTGTTTCGGATCTGGCGACATATAAAATGGCTGCGATCCACCCTCAGCATCGTAGGTAAAGACGCGTTTTGTGCCAAATTCCAAAACCTTCGTATGATTTTCATCGCCCGGCATCATCGCCTGAACAGGAATAGCCAATTGGCTAAAAGTCTGATCTTGGATAATGGCATCAAGGTTAGAAAGGTAGTTAGCAACAGCCCTATCAAGGTATGCGATATCATCAATTAATGACGGGCTGAAATACCGTGACTGGGCATTTCCCATACAATCCACAGGGAACACAGGCACAACACCTAATTTGTGTTCACCATAATTCTCCAGCTCAATTTGTGCTTGCTTAGCGTTTCCTTTCTTGGCCTTAACTTCACGGAACAGAAACCAACTTTCCCGCGTCCACAGCCGATACCGATTTTGTAAATCACCGGATGAGGTGAACGGGTTGGCATCATCACGCACCAGTTCATGTGTTAGTACCCAAAGCAGGTTGCCATCATCGTCATAGGCGAAGTCCAACATTTGCTGGGGCGGCAACCAGTAGGCGTAAGCACGAGCATCCGCTTTTTTCTCATCGGCTAAAGAAGTCACCTCAACATCTTTCATTGTTGAATCAACGACAATCCAGATCCGACCAAAGATTGATGTTTGAATATCAATTGCAGACATCAGTTCATCAAGCGTCATTTGTTCACGGGTGGCTCGATCCCAGAATGCTTTTACTGCATCAGGGGCATCAGATCGCTCACGAGAAATGTTTTCTCTGAAGATGTACTTGTTGATAAGGTTGACCACTTCGCGTGTGTGGTTGAAGCGATAGGCGCGTTCCAGACGCTCCTTAAATTCCTTATCACCTTCTTTGAAATAACGAAAAATATTGTGTTGGAACCAATTACGTCCACCAGCATAAGTGGCTGCCAAGAAATTCCAATGCTCTAGTCGTCCCTCATATTCGGGATGACGGCGACTGACTAATTCCTTCAATACTTTTTGGTCTAAAGATTCAACTTCCATTTAAAATCCTTTAGATATTTATATAACTACATTGTTAACGTGAACCACCGAGAATTGTGCGTTCTTTGACAGGGAATCGTCTATGAATCGGATAACCTATCGCATCAGTACTATGCTCAATACCCGCTGCCTTATCGATATCCCTAGAACCCGGTTTGTAAATAACTTTTTCAAATGATTCAATGAGATGCTTGCATTTTGGGTCAATATGAAGTCTAACTGTCCCCGCAGCACTCATCAACAAGCGGTTTGTCGCATTGACACGATCTGCAATCGGAGGGTGTTTTTTAGGAAAATCAATGCGCACAAACCCCTTTTCCTTAAAGATATCAATATCCGACTCGCCTCGTGCATGTTGACGGTAGCTACCCGCTGGGTCAGGAAAGATAACAACCTGATTTTTCCATCGCCAATAACGGCGTTCGATTTCGTCACACACTTCAACTGTGTTCGATGAAAACAAGACAATTTCATCTACCGCCCACAGTTCTCCGTTCGGTTGAGGCTGCAATACCACCGACGACATAGGATCAATGTTGAAGTCCTGCCCTATCCAAATAGGTAGTTTCGGGTTGAATTCGCATGGCTTAACGTGTGTTTTTCGTTCAAACGGATAGTACACTCGGCCTGACATATTTTCGAAAGAAGCAAGGTATTCCTGAGCAAAGGATTTAGGGTCCATATCTTCACGGGCCGCCTCAATCTCTGAATCTGGAACAAATGGCGAATCAGCGGTAACGTACTGCCAGCTTTTCCAATGCCCTTTCTTCTGCATCGAGGGATTTTGCCCGATAGTCCAGAGCTTATGGAAAGCGGAATAACCTTTCGGTGTACCGATAATCAGCGCCTTTCCTTTCGTGGATGAAAGAGTTGGACGAATGACCTTGTACCAAGTATCAGGCTTCATGTCCTGAAACTCATCAAGTACAACAAAATGCAATGCGACTCCACGCAGAGTGTCCGGCTTATCAGCGCCTTTTAATCCCAGCTCACTGCCGTTTTTCAGCAAGATGGTCATTGTGGTGTCGTTTTTCTTTTTGATCCATTTACGGGGGATCAATTCCTGCAAATCATCCCAAAGAATCTGCCTTGCCATCTGGTAAGTCGGGGCGATATACCAAACTCGCTGTTTAGGCGCTTTTATAGCCTCTTTCATCAGCTTAGAGATAGATAGGCGGGATTTACCCCAACGCCGACCAGCACAGACGACTTTAAATCGATGAGGTGATTTGAATACTGACATCTGCCCTTTATGGAGCTGAACCAATTGCAGACCACTATTGTTCTGAGCCATCATTCACCCCCGCCGTTTTCTTCACTCTCAGTGTCAAGGTCGAGTTCTTCTGACAGGTCAGCCGGTTCCTCAGCTTTTCGCAATTCCGCAACCTGTGCTTGTGTCAGTTCACCAAACATCAGTGCCGGAAGCTCATCTTCTTCAACATCAACTTTATCCATGTTGAGAGACTTGCTAGACACCTCAAAGCATTTACTCAGTGTGATTGAAGCCCGTTGTAGTGCCTTTATATTGGCTTCCCGTTCAGCAAAACCAATTGCCGAGCCTGTTGCTGAGGCTTTAGAACCCTCAGTGACTTCTCTCATCAGCAGAGCGGCAATATTGAATGCAAAGCGGTCGTATTTACCCCGCCTTTCTTCAATTAACGCGGAGCGTTCTTTCGCCCTTATTTCAGCATCTGACCTGATTGATTCACGAACTAATTTCCCAACAGCATCCGTGCCTTTGATGACCTTCTTTTTTTTGAAATGACGTGAAAGCGTTTCTCGCCTTACACCGAAGCGCCCCTCTAACTGAGATAATGAAAACTCCCCAGAAGACCAAGCCGCCTCAGCTTCCGCCCATTGTGAAGCAGACAGTCGTGTTCTTTCTTCCCTGATTGCCACTCGAAAATTCCTTTTCCGCAGTGTTAATAAAAAGACCTTGCTCCCATAATATTTATATAAATTTCTTACTAAGAAAGACATAAGAACAAAACAAATATCAAAACAATATAGATATCAAATTTATATTGTTTACTAATATATATTATTGAGAGCACGGTATTATTAACTATACATTTTTGCAACTGCTCTACCGAGATCCGTCAGTTCATACACCACACGGTTATACCCATCTGTTGCGCGTTTTCTCAAACCGCTTTTAACAACGATCCCTTTTTTGATAAGGGCACGGATAGAGAATTGCATAGACTGTTTGCTGGTTTTATAAGGCAGCATTTCCAGTAACTCGTCCATATCGACAGGATTACCCCGCTCTACGCCAATCCAGACAGTGCGGATAATTGATTTTTGCTTTTCAGTTACGTCCATGTTTAAGAATCCTTTTTTAAATCACATTTAAACGCTTTGTATCCATTTGTGAGCGTACATCTTGGTTATCGAATACCAGAAGTGGGATGTCACTTGGCAACGCTTTCCCGAAGTCTGGATTTCGATATGCCCCATATAAGGGTGTGGTAAAACTGAGGTTATGGATTTCTTTGAGAAATTTAACGATCGCTTCCTCGGTCGTTAAGGTGTCCAAAATATCCTGAATTGTTGTGCCTCTATTCCGACCGGCTTTCGCCAATGACGAGTTTTTATGATAATTAGCGACTAGATCAGATAACGCTCTACGCCTACGCGCATCAGTCATAGAAAACAGCTCTCTTACGATTGATTCCGTGTCACCAGCATCTGATCGGAAATGACGCTGATATACACGCAACGCACTTTCATAGGTTTTCGGCCGTTCTGGTCGAATGAAATCAAATCCGGCTTTCATTGCAAATGGATTGTACTTGCTCATTGAGGACTGAATTTCAATGATCGGCTTATCATGCATACGTGAGGCAATATTGATTAACCGGTAACTGACGCCAAGACCTCGGTACAGCGTATCGACTACACAACGGCTCATAACTGCGAAATTTGCGTTAACGTATTTTCCCCAATACTGGTTAGCAACCGTAGTGTTAGTGGTCGGTTTCAGTTTTGGAAACATCCGGTGTCGTGGTGCAAGCAGCAGCTTTGGGTATGCCATCACGACAACCCCCACTAAGCGATCACCTAATGTGCATTTGTAGTAGCTCGGTGCAAACGGCTTGCCATCTGTCTTATAGTGGAGTGATTTAAGCTCATGCCAATCTTCGACCGTTCCTTTCGAAACAACCATGTCTTTCATGAAGTCTAAGTGTTTCGGGAAATCTTCCGGTTTATGCCGATTAATGATCACGTCCATATTCCACCTTCACCCGCTCTTTATAGTGCTTGGTAATTGTTATGCTAGGGCGTAATGCATTGATCAGATCCTCATGGGTAGTGGCTACCATAACGGTTGCACCAACATTACGCGCCGCTCTCTGGAAGTTTGACGCTACAGCCTGTGCGGTAACGCGGTCTAACACAGCGCCAAATTCATCAGCCGCCCATACCTGAGCACCAGATTCAATCAATTTTGCAATTTTCAACCGGTAACGGTGGCCGTCAGACATTTCAGACGGTTTACGGATAAACAGGTAAGCATCGTTCAAACCTGCCATTGACAGTAAGCTCAACGCTTCTGTGGTGGTCTTTCCGACCTGATCAATAACATTCTTGTCGTTATCAAAGGTAATGTCATCAATGGATAAGACGGTTTTATTTTCGTCTTTCATTAATCTTTGCAGTTCTCGTAAAATCACCGACTTACCCGAACCAGATTGACCCGTGATATACACAACATCACCCTGATCAATTTGAACCCGTAGATTGTCATAGAGCGTGAATTGTTTATCATCCATACCTAAGCCGAATGATTCCGCAATTTCGAGTGTACGGGTTGTTTTAGTTACGCGAGTATCGAATGCAATGTTGATGATGTAATCGCTCATTGTTGCTCTCCGTACATTTCCTCAGAGACTTTTTCTGCAAACGCCAGAAAAGCGTCTATACCGCTCTTTCCCGTCATTTCTTCCATGTGAGCAAGCAAATCACCAACCACAATCGCAGAACTGGCAGGAATCGATTTAAAGCCCATTACGTCTACCAGCCGGACATCTTCGTTTGCCACTTTATGAGCGACCACATCGTGCTCGTCTTTCTGTCTTTCAGTTTCAACTGACAGATCCACAACTAAGCCATCAGTTGCCATTGAGTCGATCATGTCTTCAACCAATACACTCAATTCACGATCAGAAAATCCGTAAACAGCCACGTCACCGTCAATCAGGTTTTTCAGTTCTTCTTGCAGTACCAGAGCGTCGTAGTCGGTACTGGCTAGGCGGTTATCTTCCAGTCTTTTCGCAGCAACTTCGGATTCAGTCAAGTCATCACGGATAATAACGGGTACTTTTGTCAGGCAGGCAAAGATTGACGCTTCCGTTCGACCATGACCGGTAATAATCACCCTGTTTTTATCAACTGTGATAGGTTGGTCAAAACCACGTTTTTTGATGGCTTCGGCAAGATCTTTAATTTGTTGCTCATTATGCTTTTTTGCATTCTTCTCATATGGGATAAGAGCACGAGGGTCTAAATAGACAATTTCAAATTTCTTTTCCATTAGCGTACTTCCCTGTATTTTTCTGCAATGAATAACAGTGCTTCCCCGGCATCTTCCATCTTGTTGCCCGTTTTAATGTTCTCGTCACGGATAACGGCCGCTATCACGGCTTCAATCATTTCCGCCGCATCTGTCGTAACCTTAAATCGCATGGTTTGGTGAGAACTCACCTCGGCTCTTTCAGCTCTTTCACGTAATAACTCAGAACCGAATTCATCCATTTCAGTGTTTGCCCCCATTTCAGTGCTTAGAGCTTCTAACTCCCGAAACGCTGCTTCTGTCGAGATTGTAGGCATTACGTCTTTGAGAATGTCATCAACCGGAGCAAGGTCTGCAAAACTGTAGGAAAGATCTGTCTGAATTTCCTCAAGCAAACGGGTAAAACTGTCCGCATCGTCTTCACCGTATCGCTCATTGTCGATAACAGAGATTTGTTTTGCGGTTGAATCACTGATTTCACCTAAATTGGCAATCATGACGGTCGGCATACCAAGTTCTACAGCAGCTCTCCAACGATGCTCACCACCTAAGATCTCGTATTTGTCCCTGACCTCACGAACAATGATGGGTTTAAACAAACCGAGGCGAGTGAGTGATTCTCTTAATTTGTCCATGTTCATTAGTGGAACACTGTTGGTATTCCAGCCGTTAGGAACGAGTTTTCCCGTCTCCACCTCTAAAAATTTAGTTTTACTTTCCATTGTATTTTTTCCATACTTTTCCATAAGTATTTACATACATAATATAATATCTGTTTTTTTAAAAAATATAAGGTCTTATTTATGGATATCGTTATTGCATATAATGCAGTCAACGCATTAATAAGTAAAAATGCCGATGAGGGTGTTTTACGCGGTGTTCAAGATGCACTGAGCTATGAGGTTGATGGGGCACAGTTTAAATCAAGCGGATGGGATGGAAGATCGACAATGTTCAACTGGACAACACGCAGTTTTCCATCAGGTTTTGTTCAGGCAGTGACAAAGAAGTTAGAGAAAGCAGGTCACAGAGTACTTTTGCAGCGTAAACCCATGATCCTGCCATTGGGTCAACCTAACCCAAAGATAAACGAGTTCCCGTACAATCCTGATTACGTTTATCAGGATGAAACAGTCGAGCGTATGGTCAAGCAGGGAGGGATGATTGCTCAGATTGCAACTGGCGGTGGGAAAAGCGTAGTGGGCTGTAAAGCCGCCGCTCGTATTAATCAACTGACACTGTTTATCACCACACGATCGGTGCTAATGCACCAAATGAGAGACAATTTTCAACGTTCTATCAACTACAGAGCAGAAAACAGCGAACCTCACCTGAAAGGAGAAAAAATCGGGATCGTTGGTGACGGCATGTTCCACTTTTCGCGCCATATTAACGTAGCAACCATTCAGACTCTTGCTAGCTTTCTTGACGAGTTCCCCCGTTTTGTTGAAAAACTACCACCCAAAGGTAAAAAATCAACCAAGCCGCATCCAACCAAAGAGGAACAACGCAAAGAGTGGGGGGAAAAACGAGAGTTTCACTATCGTAGACAGGCGGCAATCAAAAAACTGTTGCAGGAAGTTCGCTTATTGATACTGGAAGAAGCACACGAATCATCGGGCAACGCTTTTTATGATATCAGCCGCATGTGTGTGAATGCCGATTACCGATTAGGTCTAACAGCAACGCCATTTATGAAAGATTCCGCAGAAGCCAATATGCGGTTGATGGCTGTTACCGGCTCTATTGGAATTAAAGTATCGGAACGATATCTCATAGACAGAGGTATTCTGGCAAAACCTTACTTCCTTTATCTAAGAACAGATTACACACCTGATGATGTGAATATCAAAAAAGATCTTTCTGAAAAGGTTGGAAATTCACGTTTAGGTCGTAACTCCCCATACACACGAGCCGCGCAACTTGGCATTACTTACAATCTTGCTCGAAATAGTCTAATCGTCCATCAGGCAAAAAAAATGGTAGGACACAAATTGACCGTAATGATCCTTGTTAGGCTCAAACGACACGGTCAGATTTTGAAGGAAATGCTGAGAAGTATAGGTATTAAAACAGAATTCATCTTCGGTGAGAGCAAACAGGCTGAACGAATGGCTCAACTTGATAAGCTGCGTCACCGTGAGATTGATGTACTGATTGGCTCTACAATACTTGATGTAGGTGTTGATGTTCCCGGCGTTGGTGGTGTCATTCTTGCCGGTGGTGGGAAAGCGGAGGTAGAACTGCGTCAACGTGTAGGCCGTGGACTTCGTAAAAAAACCGATCAGGCGAATATCTGCTTTGTCGTGGATTTCCTCGACTATTCCAATAATAACTTACTACAACACTCATTTGAGCGAAGAAACATTATCAAAGAAACCGATGGGTTTGTTCAGGGCATTTTATCGGAAGGTAGTGAATTACCTTTTCACTTACTTAACTAATAGATATAATAATATTAAAGGTATTTTTTTATAGGTATATTATGACTGACAAAGCAAAAGTTGTGCAGTTCAGAGCTACACCAAAAGCACAAGAAAAAATTAATGAATTGAAATCTAGACTCAAATCGAAAAACGTTAAACCAAGTATTGAGATAGTGCTTAATGCACTCCTAGAGAACATCACGTTAGCAGAATTCGATAAATGCACTAAACAGATCATTGCCGACAACAGTGTTAAAACACAACTTCTCGAAATGTTCAAAGAAGGCAGGATCACAGAGGAAATGCTCGAAATATTAATGAAAAACGCAGAGCAGTCCGCTGACAATTGATACTTTTCCCCTCTATGAATTCGTTATTATTCGCTCCGCTTAATGGAACATTAAATTAAGCGGAGAGAATAAATATCAGCAATTTAACATCATGCCACTGATGTTAGAGACGCTGAGTATAGTTAAAGAGCCTGCCGAACTGACCACAGCCATACCCTCCACAATACAGTCACTCAGGAGAATACTAGCGCTATCAGGAGCACAGGACATAAACCCGAGAGGTTGGAAACCCGTGATTGGATAAAATGTCGAGTGATGCCCTAGATAGATCTATGCTGAGGCATTAGACTGACGATGTTAGTTGAAGAGTAATGCACCAGAACCGAGGCTACCAATCTCGTATAGCACAAAGACAAATCACCCGCTCCATCATTTTAATTGATTGAATCATCTTGAAATGAATCTACAGTTGTTAGCTGATAAGTCCTGCCCTAGAAAATGGCAGAGAGCAAGATGGTTGGTGTTCTGACTATTACTCTATTAGTATTAAAAATAGTCGGAAAATTCTATTGCATATGTCGGAACTGCTGCGTAATCGTTAAGCTCATGCCTCGGTCCAATATTACCATCACCAATTTTTATCCCTGTTGTTAAAGTTATTTTATTTTCATGAAATTTATATGCGGTCGAATAAAAATTCCAGTCATCATTTCTTTTACTCCATAGAAGATATAAGTCTGTAGCCCTAATCATTGGGGACTTTAAATTTGTAGTAACCACATCATTCTCGCTATTAAAAACAACATTTTCACCATGGAAGAATGGTACGTATCGACTGGAGTAAGTTAACTCTCCCCGTTCATTCCAAATATGAACACCACAACCATCTTTCTGTGGAGTGAATCCAGAGGAAAAAACAACCACATATAAATTGCAATCATGAGACACGGTAACTTTATTGTATATTCTGTCAGTAGAGACAGCACAATTTGGATTATCACTTCGGACAAATACTACTTGATTATCTGGGTTTGGCAAATCTGATGGAACACTCCATGACTGCCCTGCGCTCATTTTAATTTTTTGCCTTAATACACAATAACCAAGCTCTTTTTCATTAGAGACAGTTAAAAATTGATTTGCACCCTTAAAATCTAGACCATAATTATCTTTTCTTGTATTTTTAGAATAGCCATATACATCTATAATAAACTCATCAGTAAATAACCACTCTGAAATATCATAAAAATCCTCAAGAGAATAACTATCAATTCCCCAAACAATATAGTTACCTTGAATATCGAACTTTGTAATTGGTACTGAATACATATCAGCTCTCAAATAATACAATACATAATACAAACAAGAACACCGAGGCACTATGACCAATTGATAGTTTTCAGCATTAGGTACAAAATGTTTATATTGATATTTGACATTTGCACCTTTTCCCTCTTGCTTTTGTTTAATTGTTGTTAATTTTGTTAATAGGTGGCCATTTTCATTTAATAAAAAGGGTTTTCCACCATCCGATGGGTAAACAACTAATCCAGATTTTTCCATTATAATCGACCCAACAGCATCCAATTGCAGGTTATAGTAAGTTTAGACCTTTCAGTTTCCCAAGCTCATGTTGCTAACCTAAAAAACTAATAAAAATTTATCATTACATAATATTTTTTATACAGGTAGTACTAAATTCAAAAAATACCAAACCTATTATTAACCCAGCTGCAATCTATATCGTCCAAGTTCCAGATTTGATACAGCTTGACGCTACATAAACTAAAATCTAAATCACCTCCATTCGCTCCCATAAATGTTGTTTTAACTCTAAATACATTAATTGAGTTGGGTTTTACTTTCACTAACAGAGTTTTCAAAAACGGAAGACATGCCCCTCTTCTAAGAAACTCTCCAATCATATATTCACCACTACGGTAATTGTCAACATAATTGGCACTATTAATGAGTTTAAGAGACCTGTCTTTTTCGTTCGAGATTCAACGTCACGATATCGACCAGCTGCTCTCTCTATCAGTGTTGTTAATGGGGGTGACAACTATGCTGACAATTACCGTCCTCGCCATCACGGTAGATGTCAACATCACGAAATAAAGAAGATGTAGGGTCTTTCATTGCCCTGTTAACCTGTTCTTTAACAGACTCTCGAATATCATCATCGCTAGATGAACAGGCTGTTAATAAAATAGAACCTGCTGCTATTATCATTTTTAGTGAGTGTTTAATATACAACCTTACTGCAAATAGGGAAAACCGTTATTTTTATCTAACCGTAAAACTTTGTCACTAAATAAATAAGCTCTTACACCTCTCATAGCTCTAAATCAGTATGCTATTATTTTTAGCATGGTTATTATGGTGAATATTTAGGCTAATTCGGTTTAGGAATAGGCAAAATCACTAAAAGATGGATATTTTCTGGCTAGGAAATGAACGGTATTCTTCAGCCTTATAACTGCCATCTTCTTGGCGGATCAAAAATATTTTACGTTCCGCTTTCAACGCCTTGCTAATCGCTGTTTGATGTACACCCAGTACATTTGCTGTTTCCGCCTGACCATGTTGCTTTACATATTCTGATAATGGGATTGTTTTCATTTCATTATGTTCAAACATTCAGTTACCTGCTACTTTGCCAGATAATAAGCAAACCGTCCGATATATGGTTTCGACGAGAGCATAAAATTTGGAAAATATATAGATATTTTATGCTCTCTATTTTGAGCAATCACATTTCTATTTTTCTGAAATAACGTTCAATAGAGATTTCGGGGTTATGTATCTGAGATTTTTTATAGAGAGTTCGCTCAATAAGTTGACCATTTTTGTCAAAGTATCGACTAGGCCAGATTTCTGATGGGTGTATTCCGAGGTAATTGGCAATAATCCATTCGCCTTTAGGCCATTGCCTACTGAGGGCATTTGCCAGTGTAGACGAACTAAGTCCTGAGTCACGAGAGAGTGCCGCTAAGGTTGTTCCTTGTTTGCGTATGGCTGCAATAATATCGGCTTGATGCCAGTCATTTCTAGCATTATTCATTCCTGCTACCCCTTTCCATTAATTAGTATTGATGGTGGCGATTCAAGACAGGGTTCGCAGTACCGGGAGTCATCGTCCGGCGAGGCCGAAGCCTCCCCTGCCTGAACCGCCATTGAAAGGGCGATAGCAGACACACTGGTAGAAATATTCTACCAGTGGATGACTCTTTACAAGGCTGCGAAACCTTGACCATCGGATTTTGCCGATGGCAGAAGAACTTTAACCGATTGGTTTATTGGGATCAATAAGCGAACCACTACAATTGGTTGTTTATAAACTTTCTGACAGGTGACAATGATAAGAACCCATTGGGCAGGCAGTGTAAAGATTGGGAAAATCGCGCTTCTAATTAAGGCCATCGGGTGGCCTTAAACATTGAAGTACCAGAAAAGTAGTATGTCAGCCTACCATCTAGCACGAAAGATACGGTTGCTATGTGTGCGGCTACCTTTTCTTGATAACTACAGATAATTTGTCATTTAACCTATTTCCTTTTCCATCTTGCAAATACAAATCAATAATCTTTGAGTTAATATAATAATCAGTGAAGTAACCTTCAAATGACGCATCAAATGTTGCTCTATGGTAATGAGAGTCTGATTTATAAATAAAAGGTGAGATAGGCTTAACGACAACGCAATACGACATACCCTTTAATTTTTTTGTATCAGTTATGTCAGCCGATAAAAACGACCTCATAGATCGATTTTCGGTATAAAACGGACTTAGGGTTAAATATATAAGATCTCTATCTTTATCTTCTACAAACACCCTTACTCCGAAAGAGTTTGCTCTATATCCGCCTTTTCTTTCTACTTCAAAACTCCCCATTCGGATATGTGGTGCATTTAGGTATCTAGTGCTCTTCCAAGACTCGTCACTATCAAAATTTAGATAGGGATTATAATTACCATGAGTAGCACCTATTGATAGCTCGGTTAAACCTGTATCTGGATCAAACTTATAATCAGTAAAATTAATTGGATAACACATCTTCATAATGCCAACATTTGACATTCTTTTTTGGAAGTCTGCATTTGTCTCAAACTCCCCTCTGTCTCCACCTAACTTCTTATAAAGTTTTACTATGTCTTCTGGAGTTGTTGTCCTCATCTTTTTAGAATTCTCAATTACCTCTGGTGTTGTGACCAATTTTTCACCAGTGATATAAGGTTCAAATTTATGGACAGGCCTTACTTGCTTAGGTTGAACGACACAACCAGATAAAGATAAGTAAATTGCGCTAAAAACAACCAATAATATCTTATTTTTCATACAACCACCCTGTTATTGATAATTGTTCGCATTGTATGATTGTATAAGTATTTATTACAATATAAATGTACACCGATTATCTAATTTTTAACCCGTCATGTGTTTGGTATGATCCGCTCATATCAAGAAAATCATTAAGTAGAGAAGAAAATGAACAATGAATTGCCAAAAGTTGATATTACATACGGTACAACACGACATGGTGATAGAAGTTATAAAGGCTGCAAAATAAGACTTAATGCAATTAGCAATAACAATCAATCTGTCAAAATAACCCTTATTGATGGAAGTACTATGGTTACTAATTTTGTCAAAATTAATCGGGGAGGGGTGTTTGTTTTTGAAGATAAACGTATCAGAGATTACAACATCGCTTTCTTTGAACCAGTGGATAAAATCTCAGTAGAAAGTGACACATCTTTGCCAGGCGAAAAAAGAGAATATTTTGATCAGAAAACCTTTCATTTAATCCTCAAGAAAATTCACGCCACTGAAAAAAAAGTTGCTGTTTTCATGAAAAATGGAGATATTTATAAGGGCAAACATGGAAGTAGCGATCTTGATTCTTTTACTATTTTAATAGGCAGTAGGACTCTAACCATCATGTACGATGCCATAAAACGTATTATTCCACTCGAAGCTGACGGAACACTGGCTGAATAATTGCTCTAAACATTAGGGGATAGGTGAAATTCCCCTAAATAAACTAGAGTTTTTATAAGGTAATTCGTCGAGATAATTCTCACGTATTATTCTTTCCAAAATATCCACATTCCTACTGAAAGCGTCTATTAATAACTCTACCTATCAAGATAATCCATATATGAAATAATATTTTATGTATTTATAATAAATATAAGGTTGAATGTTGAAAAACATTATTTATTCAGTCAACACCTTTAGTCATTTTGAAATTATCTCTAAGACTTTTTATTTTTAAGAATAAATAAAAAATTCATAAAAATTCTTGATCTGTTTTTTTAAATCGTTATTATAAGCGACATCAAGTGATGACAACACTATAAAACAAAAATCAAATAATTATGCGCCAATGCGCTACTATATATAAAGGAATCTAAATCATGGCTAACTTGTCTAAATCTATTATCGTTTCTTCTGTCGCTTCTGTCGCTTCACTGTTAGATACACAATATAACGATATCAAGCAACACTTATCCACTATTGCTACTCCTTCCAGTGCGGAAAAAGCAGAATTACAAGCTGCAATTACCAAAGTTAAATACTTTTCTGGATTATCTGAATTAGTTGCGAAAAATGACAAAGCTGTTTCCGCTTTATACTTCATCGTTAAAAACGCTAAAAAAGATCCTAGCGACTTATTAAAAGAAATTGCTATTAACTCTTATAGCTTAAATAAGTTTTGTTTTATTATTAGCGGCGTTGCTAATAGCTTTTATAATTATGATTTATCAGATATGAGCGCATCTAATATCATGGCAGTTTTAGATTTTATTATTATGGGTAAAGTTAAATTTAGTATGCGCCAATATCGTGACCAAATGACAGCACACAAAGAAAAAGCAGACAAGAAAGCAGATAACGGATTCACGCAGACAAATCAGGCGTTAAAACTTTGTGAACGTCTGGGGATTGTGTCTTATACTGGTGGAAAAATAAGTATGGGTTATGGTGAGTATAAAATCAACACAGAAAACGAGTTAGTTAAATATTTAAAATCTATTTTTACCAAAGATAAAGAGACACAAAACGAGTTAGATTTATCAATCGAAAATTAATTACTTTTACAAAATCCACTCTTACAAAGCCATAAAGCACACTTATAGCGTTTTGATTATCTTTCTTGTACAAATCCACCAGCCAGCGAAAAAAATCGCTTAAAATCCTTTTCATAGCGTTCTAGTGCTTTTCTGTTTTGTCGTTGATAAATAGTAATATTGAACACACCATAAAAACGCATACAATCAATTTAGAGACGTTTTTAGATTAAAAACAAAGGAATGTATTAGTAAAAGATAAAATCGCTCATAATGCGATACATTTAGTTCTATTGCCCACCTACAATAGTCTAATTCATTTTGTTGATTGGCTAGATGAATGAATCATAATAAGCGTAACAAAATCATATACGTCATAGTTATAACTTATGTTATTACATTAAAGAATATGATTTCATAATTGATAATTTCTTAATTAATTATTATTAAACTATTTAACTTGCTCTGTGCACCTTAACGTGATGCGACCCTTTCCCCGTTTCCCGAAACCGACCTTTTCCCGAAGGCAGCCGTTTTGAAAGTTTTAAAATACTCCCTTTCGCAGCCGAAGGTTTTACTCCACCTCATTGCACCTATTCCCTTCGGCTGATGACTTACAAAAGAAAGCCGGACTTTCCTCCGCTTTCTTCGTTCCAGTTCACGCACAACACAGTATTACATTACAGGTAAAAAGGCTCTCGACTAAAATCTTTTTTCAATCTGAAAAGCTCAGTGCCATTTGAATAAATTGGCGTTTTATCCAATAGATAGAATGAGAGCGATATATTTTCACAGGCTGATGGATGTTTATAGGTTTCACGTTCTTTTCGTATCTCGTCAGCAATACGCAGTTTTAAACGTAAATGACGACGGTTTTCTTCGATTTGTTCAGCGATTTGATTGTCCAATTCAAGCTCGTGTTCAAGAGCATCATGATCAATAAATAAGTTTTGAGCGTTGCTGTGGTTAAATGCGTTAGAGCGCATATTGTTTACTCCATTTGGTTATTTATATTATTTTCTTAATGGAGTTATTTTCACATACCGAGTACGGTAACAAAGAGATAGCAGACGGGCACAGTAAGTAATACATCTCATAATGCAGGCAAAGAAATACTGAATACATGCGTTAAATAAACTCTCTACGGTTTTCCACGGGAGAGTTCGGTAGCCGGGTAGAAAGAGGTCCATTGCCTACGGGAAAGAGGTGGATAAAAAGCCGCTACATTAGCGGCGTGGGAATGAACCTTGTTTCCGATTTTTTTCTGACTTCTCCCGCTTTAAATGCGGGGGGAGTTCTAATGAAAATGTTAAAGTGAATTTAATTCCTTAATGAGTGCTGGGTGGCGTTCAAGCATCTTAAGAAGTTTCAATGATGAACCAGAAGGAATACGACGATGTTGTTCCCAGCTTTGAATTAGGGAGGATGAGACACCAACAGCCTCAGCAAATTCGCTCTGTTTTAACCCAAAGGATTCACGCAAGTTTTTTACATCGGGTAAACGATGGTAATGGATATTCTCACTAGGGACAGAAAGTTCGCCTTTTTCAATCGCTACCATCTGCTCCATACTTTCAACCAAGTCATTAAAAAGTTCTTTGTCCATAGTTTCTCCGTTGTATGAACATGCCGCGCAAAGGCGCGGCGTTGATTACTGCAATTTGCTACTGATGGCTTTGAGCACTTCTTTTTCTTTTGCCGTTACATTATCCTTTTTATTTTTAGGATAAATCAAAAGAAGATAGAGCTTTCCAGTTTTGGTTATTGTGTAATAAATAATTCTGACACCGCCACTTTTACCCATTCCCTCACGTTGCCAGCGAATCTTCTTACATCCTCCAGTAGCGCTAATGGTACTGCCTTGTTCATGATTCTTTAATAAGTGCTCCTGTAATAGTCTGAATTCATTATCAGTTAATAATCCAGCTCGTTCTCTACTAAATACAGGAGTTTCGATAAAAACTAAGTATTCCATAACAAACATCCTTGCCATCGATGAGAAATACTATACTCGTACAGAGTACGATAGTCAATAAATAAATCGTACTGCGTACGATGTTTTTTGCAATGTAAGAAATGTGAATTCTTTATTTCGCCATTTTCTCTTGGCCTGTTTCCATAATCGCCCATTGAGTTAATGTCACCATTTCGTTGATCGCTTTATCGCGTTCTGACATTGTGTAGTGTTTGGCAACTGTTGTAACACGTCTTCCTGTCTTTACGCTTCAACGCAATCCGTGTATCAATGAGTTTCCCATCAGCTTTGCGATAGATTTTTTCTTCTACTCTCTACGGTTTTTCACGGGAAAGTGCGGTAGCCGGGTAGAAAGAGGTCCATTGCCTGCGGGAAAGAGGTGGGTAAAAAGCCGCTACATTAGCGGCAATAAAATGGCATAACTAGGGGTATAACCAGCAGTTATTGTTCAACCTTCTATCTATGAATTAACCCATCACAATACGTATGGTTGCCCCACATGCAGCGGCGTATCTCTCAAGAGTAGAAATACTGGCTTTACGAGCATTTTTTTCCAATTTACTAACTGCCGGTTGCGTTATTCCCATTCGTTCAGCAACCTGTGTACTATTTAAACCAGCTCGGCGGCGTAGATCAGCCAAAAGTTCTTGCAATTCTTCCTCTTTCTTCTCTGCAAGATAAGCCGCCATTACATCTGGATTCTGCAATGCTTTTGCCTTTATTTCAGAATAAGGAATACCTTTAACTTTCATTTGTCAGCTCCTCAAGTCTCTTCAATGCTAATTGAATCTCTGCCGGGGGTGTCTTCGCTGTCTTTTTAATAAACGTACGTAAAATATATATTTTTTTACCTTTAGTAAAAGCAAAGAAGGTACGTGTAATATCCTTTTTACCTGCTCTCAGCTCAAACAGACCATCCTGAATAATATCAGTGTGGGGGTAACGTAACTGATTACCTTGAGATTCAAGTTTATCCAATGCGGAAAATGCTTTACCTTGCATAGCGCTATCAAGGTCTAATATTTCCTGTTGTGCTTCAGGATGAAAGATCAGTTCAAACACAAAGTAGTTCCTTCCCTAACTAACCAAAGAAAGTATAACCTATAAGATATGATAACTCAAAAGTTATGTATAACTTATAGGAAATGAATAATTATCACTTAGATGGATGTATAGTGCCACCAGCAGATAGGCATCAAAGGAAATGTGTTAGGGTCAGTAAGAAATAGAAAGGCGTAGTTTTTACTCTACGCCCTCGGAGGTATCAATCTATCGACCGTTATTTGCCTACTTCTGCCGTGGGTTGTTCAATCGGCTTTTTGCCAACCAATGCCAAGACTGATTCTGGCAGGTATTGTTCGGCAGACATGTCACCCATAATGCGAAGGCCATAAGTGCCAATCCATGTGGAATTGTTTAAGCCGCTTTCCAGCACGTCGCTCACTTCAATCATCAGTTTTTTGAATTGACCTTCTACATCTTTGCGATAGTGTTCGATTACTGATGTACAGAACCGATCATTGCCTCGACTCAAACGAATAACACCTAAATCAAATTTCTGGCTGCGATCTTTACCAGTGATACGTTTGAATGTGGTGGTGGTAACTTCTTCACCAGTAGCGCGATCACGAACAATGGTGGTGATTTCTGCAATTTTCTCACCGGCGACTGCATTCTTGCCGGATGAATAGTACATGTCGAAAGCGAGGTTTGAGCGCGTAATCTCTTTCATGATAACAACTCCTTGTTTATTTAATTCCATTATTGGAGTAATTATCTTAACTTTTACAATTTGTTATTCAAGTTGTTTTCTTATTTATTTTCTTAGGTTACCAATAGAAGAAATGGAATGAATAGACCTTTCGTTGTTATAGGTTGATTATGCCGCCGTAGGCAACCGTTCCCCATAGGGAGAGGTTTCTTATTTTACCGTTTCTTGCCGAATGCTACCGTAGGGGAGGGGAGATGTTTCACCGAAGGCTTAGTGAGGGGGGAGGAGGTTCAGGGTTGAAAAATACGGGAAAAGTACGCGTTCCCTCCTATATTTTTACCTTACATACTCCACTTGCTACTACTCTCTCTACATATTCGTTTCTTGTAGCTTCCTGTATGGATGTAACCCGCCGTCTTTTTAATCTTTGTCTTATTGGATTGATGGTTTCTCTTACTGTATGGGTTATTGTCCGTCACCTCTTGTTTTCTTCTTTGTCATTTTGATTGAAGTTTAAATACTTATCTTATTTTGTTATTTTTAAACATAAGAAATTCACCTAGTTTTCTTAGTGATCTTACTGTTGCGCATTCCTTGATTCTATAGTTGGAATATGGTGATTCCTACTTATCTTGCCTCTGCTGATTTTCTGTAGCTATTGGTGTTGACGTATTCAGGAAATTGCCTGAATTGTTACTGTTAGATTTTCCGTTGGAAGATTAGGTTTGGTCAGTTGCCTAGCAGAATTAGGTTGGCCATTTGCCTGAGTTTATCAGGTGGGATTGTTTCTATTTGAGCTTGCCGGATTGGGATTCTTATTGATAGATTCAGATTAGAGAATTGGAATTTAAAACTGTAAGAATTAGCCTGCAAGTAGATCAACTTTTTGGTATTGGAAAGTTGATTTTTTGTTGATATTTCATTGACCTAGTTATTTTAATACCGGAATTAGTATATCTAATTGATTTAATTGAATTAAATTGATTTCATAAGACTAAAGGTACAGGTCAATTCACACTTATAGAAATGATCAATCATAGGTAATGTTTTGACACCATATTTGACGAGCTATTATTTGCCGAGAATATCAAATATAGATGGAGGTAATTATCAAGTATTCCCTCCATCCTTTGACCTTACTTCCTATCGATGATAAACACGTTTACTGTCACACCTGTGGTTTCGTAAACGTATCACCATTAGTCACTCTGGTTCTTCTTAGAGACTTACTCCCAAGAAAATGTAGCCTTTCTTGGATTAAATGTCAGCCTAGCTTTCTTCCAATTTTCTTTTGTCAGAACCATCTCTATACATTGAGTAGGATAAAGGTCATCTGCTGGGGAAAATGTTTCATATGCGGAATCTGCATTAAGTTTAAACTGATGCGTGATTTTCATTTCCGTTTTACCATCAGGGCGTTGTAGTCTCTCGCACTCGATGAACGCTTCATCAAAATCATCAGGTAATCCTTCAAGCATACAGCCTTGTGCCCATGAAAGGAGTTGGTCAGGGGTGTATTGCTCCGCTTCTTCGTCTGAGGTTCTAGGTTTGTTTAAGACACGATCTAAAGTATTCATGAGTGATGACAACATTATTGTGGATATCTCTGATAAAGAATTTAGTGAGCGTGTTATAAAATAACTGCCACAATCAAGCAACCGAATTTTTGGATACGGCTATTCCACCATGAGCATTATGTAAAATCAGTCTTTGTTCCCGAAGAATATGTGCAGTGATGGGATATCTGAATTCAAAACAGAAACGGTTGTATTTATTGTTTACCTCTCGATGAAAATAATAAAATTTTCTTAATGAGACTATTTTTATGCATATGGAAATTTATAAAATAAATTATTTAGAATATTTGGTTATCAGGAAACTGAGTCAGTAGTAACTTTAGGTTTATTTATTCACCCATACATGGACGCAAGAGGGGGATTAGTATTATTGAGGAATGATTTATGTGGAAAATTACGTAATGACTGGCACCTTGTCACTTGAGCGGTGGAGAGGGAATCAGAAAACCTGATCCCACTACCCCGATTTTTACTCATCCTGAGTAATACAGCTGCCGCTGAGCGCATCATTCCATGACGATGGCAATATAACAGCACAAATACATTAAATTCAATATGTATTTAATTACCTATCGTTATGGATATTATTTTTAGAACGATTTTATTCAAAGAATACATTAGCCCCTATTAACGGAATGATTCTAGCTAAAACTTCATCCATTACTTCGAGTTCAGCTTGGATAACGAATTTTGACTTTCTTTCTCTCCATGACAGCGTTTGGATCAGACTTGAGGCCACAACGCTCGGTTTATCCAAATTATCAACCGAAACTTCCGTTGCCCCACCTCTAATGCTTGTGCTGATAGGACAACATATCACAAGCCCTGTTTTTTTGCTGTATTCATGGCTCGAAAGAACAAGTGCAGGGCGATATTTACCGATTTCCTTACCCTTTGTTGGTTCAAAATCAAGCATAATAATATCGTTTCTGTTTGGGATATAAGGGAGCATTATTCACCTAACTCTGTACTGGAAACACTTGCAATCTCATCAGAATGAGCGGTATGCTCATTTAAACCGGAAAGCAAATAACTTTCTGAATAAACAGCTTTTCTTTTACGGGGGGACAAAACAATCTTCCCTTCATCTACAGTCAAGTCCATGACTTGACCAACTTTTACACCTATTTTGCTCAGAATATTTGCTGGAATTATAATGCCCTGACTATTACCCCATTTTTTGATTGCTACACTCATAGCAGCCTCCAAATAACTTAGTTGTTTAAACATAGTATAACTCACTTTATCAGTTTAGCACAAAGACTTTATCGGTCTATTTATAAGCTAACGCTCAAAATGTATGTATATACTTATTGATTGCATTAAAATATGTATTTATCATCATCCGCCATTGGTAGTCACCCAGCGACTGAATAAATACCGCCAGTTATTCAGTAAGTGGTGATGATGGTTAGGTGGTAGCGTTTCCTCCCCTGAAAACAAATAAATTGCGCTCAAGACCAATGAAAAAGGCGGAAACTTACGGGCGAATGACTTTTTGACCGAGGATAAAGCAGGTTTATGGTGGCAGCGAGTTAATAACTAACCATGCTAATAAGCCGGTGTCCTTGAGAGATCTATCTAACCTTGATGGATCAACCAAGACCATACACCACGATTTTTCGTAAAAGCTGCATGGATGCCGGGGACGACCTCTCCCAAATGAGGTTCTGCATATTTGACTCTCGTATTTTAAGACAGATTCTTCATGTTGGTATGGAAGGCTGAAAGCTGCTAAAGCCGTAAGCTCCCTAATCCTATGCCACCATAAGGTCATTAGACTTTTATTGCCGTTAGAAAATGAAACGCTACTTAGATTAGCGCTTCAGATTAGTTTTCAGACTCATTTATCGTTTGTCTGCTAATTTATAGATCTCATCATCGGCACGTTTTCCAACAGCAATAACAAGAAGTACTATTTTGTTATCATTTACCTCATAGACCAAACGATATCCTGACGATTTAAGTTTGATCTTATATCGGTTAGTCCTTCCACTCAATCGAGAAGCCGGAACATGAGGATTTTCCAAACGTTCAGCCAACTTCTTTTTAAGTTGCTCCCGTATTGTGTGACCCAAATTTCTCCACTCTTTAAGCGCTCGCTTCTCAAACTCAAGTTTATAGATCATCGAGGCTAACGCTCACAAATTCAGAATCTGCCAGCCGTTCATCTGCAATACGGTTTAATTCTGCATCTTCCGCTAATTCCAGATAATAAGCGTAAAGTTCAGGAGGAACACAATAGAATGCGGGTTCATTGCGATTCAGGATAGCAACTGCCCCACCTTCCCCTTCTTCAATGGTTCCCATTGGATTACGTTTTAAATCAGTAATGCTGGCCGCTATCGTCGTTAATATCTGGTATGCCATATTGAACCCCACAGTTAACTGCATTTTTAATGTCTTATAATAGCACTTTTAAAAGCATCAATAAAAGCATCGTTATCGGCGGAGTATACGACGGTTTGCACTAACCTATAGCGAGTTATTGTATTAATTGTATGAAATCTTAAACTTCAAACAGAACTTTTAGTTGTTTCTTATAAAGTTATCTATGTCTTCGATCATTTTACGCTGAAAAAACACCTCATTGACCAGCACACTAACCAATTGCCGCATATTGTCTTTGTTCTCACCAGTTTCAATACACCTAAAAGCCCATTCCGCCAGCTCAAAAGACTGACCTTTATCTTGAAGTCGTTCACGTACATGGGCAGTGAAATCAGTTTCAACGAAAGCAACTACATTAAAAGGTTCTGACATTATTTTATCTCCGCAGGTATCATCATTTACGCAGTTTTTCTAATGCCGTGCTCCTATAATATCTATATGTATTTCTTTAAGTGATTTTAATAAAAATCTATTAAATATATATGGGAGCAAGGCTACTAAAACTAAGCTGCGGCTTTCTCTTTTTTGGATATAGATTTAACTGTACGTTTTGCTCTGACAGGCGGAACATAACCACCGATTGTCTTCATGACTTCAATTTCAATTTCTCGGTTAATACAGCCAATACCACCGGAATAGCCACGAAAAACCACCAGCATACTGCCGCCAGTGTTCATGCGGCTTTCTTTTAATCCCAGCGTTACATCTGGCTCCAAAAACGCCACACGACCACCAACAATCATCACAATCTCATTGGCGAATTTTCTAGCTTTCAAATACCACTTGGTATCAATGGACTGAGGGATCAACATAACCGTAGTTACTCCCTGAATTTGCTCACGAATGGCGGCATCAATCCACGGTTCAATTTTGGAATATGGAGGATTTAGAAAGGCTTTCGTGCCTGACATTCCCCAACTACATTTCAGAGCATCCTTTTCAACGCCTATAAACTTCTCAAATAATGCATTCTCTTTGTTACAGGCAATATCCACGTCAAATTTCAGCGAGAGAATGATCTCGGTGGCAGTGACACACCATCGAGGTGTCCGCCATAAATCCTTTAGTGATTTATCTCTTTTCCGAGTCTTAACTGTTGTTGCTGTTCCCATGTGTATTCACATACCTATTAAAAATAATAATTTTATAACAAGTGATCTGATCTTCAAGTGTTGATTTGTTTGTCGGGAACACGTTTATAATCGATTGTGATACGTTTTTGACAGTTAGATAAGGAAACGTATTAAATAATCATAATACGTCCCCTCAGGAGATTCTGTTTACTGAGAGAATTGTTCTCTGAACATCCTTACCAGAGGGCTATCCGTTTTCAATGTCACATTCTTTCCAATACGGTCAGCAATACCCATAGCTGGCAATACAGCCATTAACTGACCTGCCTGAGTGCCAGCAGTTGTAGTTGGATAAGGTCGAGTCGGGTTGCTCATCATGTAAATACGGAAAATTTCAGATGATGCCGTATTGTTCTTGATTAAACATTCAATCCCTAACTGCGTATATACTGACAGTTCGTTACCACGTAATGCCCACTGAGCTAAGTTAAGTACTTTGTCTTTCGCCTTAACCGGACACTTATCAACCGCTTCTATCATGACCTCTTTTGTTACACCAAGTTTTTCGCAATCTTCAGTGGTTAAATCAGATAGCTGGAAACGGGGGCGCACGACTGTTTCACGTCTACGAATCGCCTTTTGGCGAGCAGGTTTGATTTTTATTTCTGGTTCGATAGGGTCAATTGAAGGTGTGTCTGTGACAATCTCATCAGACAGCGCAGCCAGAGTTGCCTCTAAATTATCTTCTTCTGCGTAGGAATTCAGATCAACTGGTTCAGAAATAGATCCTAGTAGTTTTGAAATTACCAAAGTTTCCATCTTACCGTTAACAACAGGTAAACCTTCAAGCCGGATAGCATCAGAGATGTCTTTCACATCTAGATTTTCCAACTCTGTACTCAATTTATCCAGCTCACTCAACCCGCCTACATCGTTTTTAAAAGTGACTGTTTCAGATTTAGAATCAACGCCTTCTGAGTCAAGAATTGCTAACATTTCATCTAAAGACAGATCGCTTGAAGTGTTTGCTTGTGTTTCAGTATTCATAGTCACTTTATTTTTTCCTTTAACATTTAACGTACTACTTTTTAAGTAATTATGACCAAATTGATTAGGCGATGAAGTTGAAATAATAGGCAAATGTAGTGACCGAGTAGTTATAACTGCTCGCATTTATCCACTTTTTCTGCTCTTGCTGATTGTCTCATAATGGATCTACCTAAATACATATCAGGTGAAACTCTAATCTACCGAGTCCTAAACACAGTTAAAACTACTAAGCTAATGAACAAATTGTACTATCACCGAAGCTCTGGTCTTTTTAGAACTATACTCCGTGTATATGCACGTGTAATATGCACGTATAATTAATGATGGAGATAAATCATGACAGCAAAACAACGCAATACACAGAGCGTAACAATGACTATTGAACGAGGTTTACTGAATCGGGCACGTGAAGCGGGAATTAACTTTAGTGCAACACTTTCTGCTGCTCTAGATACAGAATTACGTCATTATGAGGCAAGGAAATGGCAAGAAGAGAACACAGAAGCTTTGGAGGCATTAAACCGTTTCCATGATGAACATGGTTGTTTCAGTGATGAATACAGGACGTTTTAACTATGCAATTCACCGTTTATCGTAATACTGGAAGAACTGCCGTTTACCCACTGTTACTGGACGTAACGAGCGACATTATAGGGCAGTTAAACCGCAGAATTGTTATTCCACTATTGCCCATTGAAAAATATCCAGACAACCGTCGTCCAGATCGTATAATTCCCCTTGTCAGACTTATAGACGACAAAGAATATGCTGTAATGACTCATGAAATGGCAAGTATATCTGTTCGTGCCTTGGGTGCTGAATTTTGCGATGCTACGCAATACCGTAACCGGGTTAAGGCTGCAATAGATTTCATCTTTGATGGTATTTAAAAAGGTAGATTGGCTATGAAGCACCTGACTTATAAAGGTTATATCGGAACGATTGAATTTGATGTCGAAGATAATTATCTTTTCGGAAAACTAGCGTATATCCGCGCTTTGCTATCCCCGCAAAGACTTTATGTCGAGGGATGCGAATGTTATGGCAGACACTCAAACTGGTGGAATCAATAAAAGCAATGCCTGTGGGTTTCCCTTTTAATTGAGTCAGATAGCTGCATAGTGGCACCAGAACGGAAGAAGCCACACTGACAAAGCGAGGATAGCTGAGCAAGGTTGGAAAATCCTTATGGTGATATTTCCAAATATGCTCTAGATAAAAATGTTTAAAATCACGGTAATGCGACATATGAAAAAGGATCAAAAGGGTCATGATTTCACTGGGGTACATATGACCTTGTCGGCGGCGTAAACGATGCCCGCTATCGAGACAAAATTGTTCCCATTGAGGGATGAAAAAACGGCAAAAATCATCGACATCACAGAAAACTTCAACTAACTTGTCCATAGCCTGTTCCACCTCGGAGCGGTTTTTGGTGTGCACCAAAACTTTGCTCCCGGAACAGGCTTCTCGTCAATTTCTTATCCAGAATTCGGGTTAATTAAAAAAATAAAGATATTTTACCGGAAGGATTTTGACATTCTGTGCGGTGCGGTTTATAGTTCACTTATGCTGTTAATATATACAGTATATTTAAACGGACTTTTAAATAAAAAAAGGAGTTTTTATGTCAGATAAACAAGACCTTTCAGACGGCACTACCCATCTTAAGATTACTGTGCACAGTGACTCCCGGGATAATGACGAATGGCCGTCTATTGATAATTTTAACGTGTTCCTTTATCCCAGCTACAACCGCCCATCCATTCTGAAAGAATATCTGAATGAGGCACGCAAGGAGCCGGAGCGGATGGTATATCTCAGCAGTGCCGCAGCAGCTGTCGGCCGGAGTGCATTAATATTCCCGGTTAACGGCACCTTGGCCGCAACCATTGCATCATGGATTCAGTCTTTCGATTTCAGTCCACTTCTGGCAGGGTTAAGAGAGGCATTACCACTGGCAGGGCGGATAACCGGTCTTGCCACATTATTGTGGCCGACTAAAATGGGGAACGCCGAGTTATATCAGGGCACCAGCCTTATTGATTTAAACCGGGCAAGATTTATCAATCTGAGTCAGGCAGATATGGTTGTCACGCTGCCGTCTGAACTGGTCACCACGGTAAAACCGGAAGATATCAGAGGGAAAAAAAACGTTCCCGCAATGGTTGTGGCGCAGGGTGTTGTCGATGCTGTTAAGCAGGAACATACAGTTGCACTCACACTGGCTGGAAATGCGAATATTCCTGTCATCACGGCACAAAAAACGAAAAAACCGAATGTGTATACCGCAAAGGTTGTTCCTGGTATGAAACCGCTGCGGATAAAAATGGTGTCACCATCCGGTAAGCCGGTTACTCCCTCAGAAAGTGTGAAATTTCCGGCCGCAGAGCATTATCTTCCTCAGCCGGACAGCGGAAAAACCCACCATGCGTTTATTGATTTCGGAGATGACCATCTGCCGGTTTATATTTCGGTGACGCGGAAGGAATGGTGGATAAAGCCTTATGTTGAGGCTAAAAAGGCGGAAGAAGAAAAAAAAGCCGCTGAGGATAAGGTCAAGACAAAACGGGATGAGAAGCGTAAGCAGCCGGGTACCGCCACAGGGAAAGGTCAGAAAGTCGGTGACAAATGGCTTCATGATGCGGGTAAAGGATCCGGTGTGCCTATTCCTGACCGGATTGCGGATAAACTGCGGGGTAAGAAGTTTAATAACTTTGATGACTTCCGGAAGCAGTTCTGGGAAGAGGTATCGAAAGATCCTGAGTTAGCTAAGCAGTTTAGTAAAAGTAATCAAAAGTTAATAGAGAAAGGCTATGCGCCTTACCCTATTCCAGAAGAACAAGTCGGTGGACGAGAAACATTTGAACTTCATCACGTTAAGCCAATCAGTGAAGGTGGTGGTGTTTATGATATTGATAATATTCGCGTTACAACGCCTAAGCGCCATATTGATATTCACAGAGGAAAATAAACATGGAACAGAAAAACAGTATCAGTGATTACACCGAAGCTGAGTTTTTAAAGTTGTTACAGGTGATTTGTAATGTAGAGGCTTCCAGTGAGGAAGAACACAAATCATGGGTTAGACATTTCGTTAAATTATCGGAGCATCCTCGTGGGAATGGCCTGATCTATCATCCTAATGATGGTGAGGATGACTCTCCGGCAGGCATTTTGAAAACAGTTAAAGAATGGCGAGCCAAAAATGGTAAGCCCGGCTTTAAAAAGGGTTAATAAAATTACGTTAACGGATTAACAAAGTAGTCGAATACCCGTTACTCACGGATGAGAAGCGGGTATTCATTCACAACAACACAGGGAGTGTGTGAGATGAAAAAAACAAAACGGGAGCCTGTACATAGATTTGTTAAAAACGCCCTCCAAATAGTCAAGCCTTGAACTGGAGCCAAGAGAGGCTGGCTTTAACTAAATTTTATACAATTTTCATCTGGTAATCGAAATAACCCGTATTTCAACCGAGCAATGAAAAAACAATCCATCATAAGCTGAGTATCATACAAAGCACCATGTGCCTTTTCTTCGTCGTATTCAAAGCCAAGCGCAAAAGCTAATTCACGTAAGGTCGGGCGTTTACCATCCTGTGTAGCCCATAGGCCGTGAAGCATAGTATCCATCCAGATGAGATCTTGTCTCAGTGTCACACCGTTCAGTCTCATTTCATGGTCAATAAACGGTTTATCAAACCCTAATCCGTTATGTGCCACAATCACTGTGGCATTATTCAATATTGCGGCAATAGAGTGGCATTTGCTCTCAAACAGCGGTTCTGCAACCAAGTCAGACAACCTAACACCCGTAATTTCCTGTGCTTTGGCTGATATTTCCCTCCGTGGATTAAAACGCATAGCAAGATCTTTAATAACTGCGCCTGTAGCCAAATCACGAGCACATAATGCAATTTCAAAGATACGATGCCCGTCAGCGTATTCTAACCCCGTAGTTTCAAGATCAAGCCCAACGGCTATTTTTGTCATAGTCGGATCGCCCCATTTTTACTAAACGTCATAGCCTTAGAAATAGCTGCTTTCAATGCGTCCGGTTCATTCTCAAATGATTCTGATTTCTCCGCTTTTTGGCCTGAACCAGTGACTATCATAGAAGTTAATGTGTGGCAGAACATATCCAGTTTCAAAATCACTACTGTCCCCTTGTGCGCGAATACCATAGGGAACTTATCTTGCTTATTGGATTTCTGCATTTCGGTGAAAACAACATTCAGTGTTTCTCCGACTTCACGGCTAACCAGACCTTGCACAGAATCGAATACGGCAGATACTCCAACAAATGCCTCACGCCTTGTAATCATGTTCTTCTCAAATCGACCTACAATATTTTCAATAGCCACTAGTGCCTTGCGATCTATCTCTTCTCGCAAATCAATCAACTCATCTTCTGATCGTGTTGCTTCGTCATTGTTAATAGCTTCTGACATGCTTTAAATCTCCGTTGTGTGGTCAGCTAATTTTCAACTAACCACACAGGCATAAAAGGATTAATGAACGGTACTGGTTTCGTAATTAAATGAGTCGATATAGCGGTTGTACACCCCAATCAACGAACTGACACGACGTTGAAGTTCAGTCATATCACGAGGGATCATGCGAAACTCAACATTTTTTGTGTTTGTAAAATTAGAAAATCGACCAATTTCACCCTCTATGAGACTTTCCAGTTTCATTCGATAACCCAAATGCATTGAAGCTCTATCTTTGCGCTTCATATTTTCTTCATCGACCTTAAAGCCGCCATGCACCAAAATAACGTGGGAGAAATGACGAGCTACTGCCAACCGTGATTGGGTTAAGATATCGTTCAGAGAAAGCTCAACAGACTTACCGTCCTCTGAGGCTTCAACAATAGTTGGTGGTACATAAGCCAGCGTAAAGGCCATTACATCAACAGGCGTGCGATCTGTTATAAAGCTCTCATCGGGATAGCTGCTATACAATTCATGAGCAACTGTCTCCTGCATATTGAAATACTGTTTAAGCGTCATTTCAGAACGACAATCAAATCCGTTGCGTTTGAGAATACCGCGTACATTGGCATCAAAATAACGAATACCTGTCTGTTCTGAAAAGGTTTTAGCCAGAGTACTTTTTCCTGTACCCTGTGCTCCTGTTAAGCCAAGTCGAAATATAGGTTTCATGGTGTTTGCTTCCAATACATCACATGGTCAAAAGCAGGCTCATTTTCCAGTTCATCGTAGTAATTGAGGGTCAGACGGCGACCAAATGCGACTTTCAGCTCATCCATCGGAAAGAATGTATCGGCATCAATGGCATCGACTTCTATGTGGGAAATAAAAGCTCGGTCGGCAATATTAATAAACTGACGATAGATTTCAGCACCACCAATGATGTACACCGCATGAAATTCGGCTAATGCTTTCACCTCATTAGCGTCACGGATAATTGAAAATCCGGCTGGTACACGGTTAGGGTTACGTGACAGGACAAAATTAATGCGATCCTTTAATGGCTTCCCCAGACTTTCAGCCGTTTTTCTTCCCATTACCACAATTTCGCCAAGAGTTCTCTGCTTGAACAGTTTCAAATCACGCGGGCTGTGCCACGGTAAGGTGTTGTTAATACCTATTCCGTTGTTCTTCGCTACCGCAGCAATTAATGAGATCACATCGCACCCCTCGAAACTGTATAAACGGTAGGGCGATGTGGGTGGTTACGAAAATCGTGCTCATCCTGTCGTTCAGTACACAGGACAGCAATAATCTGACCACCGTTTTCATTTAAATGTTCTTTTACTGCTTTCATTTTAAAGCTACGACCGGATTGTTTTGGTGATGGTAAATACAGGTAGTCAAAGAATACACCGTACTCTTTAAGCCAACTTTCTGTTTGCTCCATATATTCGGCAGGGCGGTCGTCAACAATGAGAATGTCACAACCGGTACGCTGGAAGCCTTTAAGCATACGAATGGACGCGATAATTGCCTCATCACGCTCATGCCGTTCGTTATACTCAATAATGCTTCCCTCTTTCATCAGGTGAAAACGGTTAGTGTTGTCAGAAAGTACACCGTCAATGGTGCATATAACTAGGGGTTGCATGGTGAAATATCCTTATTTCGCTACAGGCACTTTGATCCACGGGTGAGATTTGTAACCGCAAATCTTGATCCCTTGCCAATTAAAATCATTCAGTTCTTTCCATGAGTCAGGGAAAACAACAATCGGGTTGTTATCCGACATGTCAGAGCGGCTTAGATAAGTGTTTACACCATCTTCGTGGTTGTTATACAGGTGAACATCAAACCCAAAGTGAGTGAAGTTACAGGCCATGTGATCGGTAATATGAGCGAGATAGTGGGTAATAATGCTATAACCCGCAATGTTAAAAGGCATACCAACGAAAGTATCAACACTACGTTGCACCATACCTGTATTCAGTACACGACGGGGGATATTGTGATGATCAAGCCATTCATGAGTAAGGCTCGATATGAAGTCATCATAATTTACACTATCTCTTTCCATTATTGGCTTAATCGCCAGAGCAAAGTTAGCGTATTTTGAGTCAATATCATGCTCAATGTGATTGACGCCAATGCGGAATGCCATTACCAGACGAGTAACCGGATCAGTTTCACGGCTCCATGCACCAAACGCAAAATGGCAAGGCGGAAGTTTCATATCTTCCAGCTCACCTACGTTCCATGCTGTCATGATATTACGTCGGTTTTCAGGATCATTACGCAGATTGTCAACGATGCGTTGTAACTGGTCGATTTGACGGGTTATAGCTAAGCGTCCATCTGTCAGAATTCCCTCAATGGCATACCCACGATCTTTAATTTGCTCATATTGTTCAGGCGTAACAACACGAGTATCACGCCATTTGCGCCACTGTTTCCCATAAACGGGGCCGAGATCACCATTTTCGTCAGCCCACTGATCCCAAATTGATACACCATTCTCATTGAGGAAGTGAATGTTGGTAAGCCCTTTGAAATACCATTCAAGTTCTACCAATAATGGCTTTTGGTTAACCGTTTTACCGGAGATCATTGGAATAATGCCACCGTCCAAGTGATAAAAACTTGGAATGAAGCAAAGCCCGATTGTGCCAATACCAGTTCTGTCTGCACTGGACGAAAGGCCAAATTGAGCTATATCTGAAACGATATCACGATATGATTCATCATTGAGAACCGGGAAGTTATTCTGGCTAGTTGATTTATTTGATTCTGTCATTTTAAATTATCACCGTACTCATTCACTTACTACATTTTATATAAGTTAGTTAAGTAGCAAATAAAAAAAAGCGCACTTGTTAAGCGCGCTCAAGGATAGTATTTACTATAAAAAGTCTGTCAATAGTGGTAATTTTATTACCGATAACAGTAAATAAGGCATAACAAATATTAATAGGTATCTATTTACTTATCAATGATTATTTTATAGAGAATTGCATTGCTCGATAAAAGGCATCAAATCAACTGGTGTATAACTCGGTGACTTCAATATCTTACCGTCTGAAATACGATAACCGATCACCCCATCACGAGAGAGACAGGTGCGGAATGCTAAATCTGCCGGATTGTATTTACAGTTAGCAACCTGACTTTTGCGAGTTTCTGTGTCAGCAGACCACAACTTAGACATGTTAGATTCATGAATAGCCTGAGTCAGCCCATACAGAGGTACACCACTTAAATGCAATACGTGCCGGAATACAACCAGACAATCTGAAATGTAATCTGGCAAACAAGAAATTCCCTCACATGCGGAAACTCCCTCACCAGCGTCTAAATAATCAGCGATATCAACAAGCAAACCAGCCGTAGTAATAGCTAAATTAAAGCCTGTCTCTAAATCTCTCACAAAGCACGATCCGGTTTCAGTTGCCATTATGTTGAAAACGGTTTTTGCACCTAATTGGGAATGGTCGAGTGATAAGGCATGGCTCATTGAATTTTTTATAACAACAAGAGTACCAACCAGCACATAAACAGTGTCACCTACAGCATCAAGAATTTCCTTAGCATTACCTTCATCAAGCGCAGTTAAGCCTTCTTCGGCTTCTTCACGAATCAAATTGGCACGTAAGTACAGCATTTCAGATGTTATTTCTGTTTCGTCTATCGGGTGACCAAAAACCTGATGAAACTCCTTCACCAACTCATAGAGTGGTTTAATGTGGTTGTTAATAGCAATTGCAGTTTTATCAGTGGGTTTTAGGCTAAGTGTCGGGTTATTGATCTTCATTAAGTTATTTTCAAATATAAGATATTTTTGTTAATTAGATATTGTTAATAACAATAAAGAGTGACAGAGGCAGTCACTCTTTTATGAGCGGTAGTTGGGTTAGATTTCAAAGCCAGCTAAAGCACCAGTACTTACTTGAGAGTCAATCTGACCTGTTAAATAGTCGGCCTTTTCAGCCTCTTGAGGGGCAACTTGTACATTGTCAGATAACAGCCAGCTATCCATCCACGGTAGCGGATCGCTTTTCACATCATCAAAGATAGGGGTAAAGTGAATACGTTTCATAGCTACATTTGAGCGGTGCTTTACGTATTTCTTCAACATATCAGCGTTCAGACCAATCATTGATCCGTCTTTAAACAGATATTCAGCCCAAGCCATTTCCTGCTCGGCAACAGACTTCATTGTATTAATAACAAACTGGCGATTACGTTCGGCTATACGCTTCCACATATCGCCCTCACGACCGGAATACATCAGTTTGATCATTTCCTGAGTGACGTGACAGTGAAGAGCTTCGTCACGGGCAATAAACTTCATAATTTTGGCATTAGCTTCCATCACACCGCGTTCGCCAAATGCAAACGTACAAGCGAAGCTCACATAAAAGCGGATAGCCTCAAGGGTATTTACAGCTACCAATGTTTTAAACACTTGTTCATGAATTGTCTCAACGCCGTATTTGCGTTCAAATTCCTCAATACCGAGATATTCACGAGCAACAAAGAGCTTAATAAGTTTGTCGTATTCCTCTGAAACAGATGCGGCACGAGTCAGAATCATTTCGTCTTCAACAATGCCATCAAAGATAGTGTCGGGATCATTAACCAGATTACGAATGATGTGAGTATAACTACGGCTATGAATGGTTTCAGAGAATGACCATGTTTCTATCCATGTTTCCAGCTCCGGCAATGAACAAATTGGCAGGAAAGCAATGTTTGGCGCACGACCCTGCACTGAATCCAACAGAGTTTGATATTTTAGGTTAGAGATAAAAATATGGCGTTCATGTTCCGACATAGCTTGGTAGTCAATACGATCCTTACTTACGTCCACTTCTTCTGGTCGCCAGAATAGACTTAATTGACGCTCAATTGCTTTTTCAAACAAGCGATGCTTTTGTTGATCGTAGCGAGCAACGTTTACGCTTAATCCGAAAAACATTGGCTCTTTAGTAGCATCATTCTTCTTTTGTCGGAATACGGAATAACCTGACATACTTTTTCCTTTAAATTTGGTGTTCTTATATTCTTAATCAATCAATTAGGTGTTCAAGACGAATAAAAAGGCGGGTTTTCACCCACCTTAAAGTAGCAATTAGAATCGGTTAGATTTTGCAAGAGTCGCCACAATCGTCACCGGCTGGAGCAACTGGGGTTTCGCGCTCATCTTCTTCGCCAGAACGGTCACGGGTGTTGTGGTAATACAGTGTTTTCACTCCCATTGAATAAGCCATCAGCAGATCACGTAATAACTCCTCCATCGGCACACGTCCGTTAGGATAAATTTCAGGGTCATAATTGGTGTTAGCAGAGATAGACTGGTCAACAAACTTCTGCATGATCGCAACTTTGGTCAGATAACCTTTGTTTCCGCCCATCTGCCACAGGTATTCATACTGATCTTTTAGCAGTTCATATCCCGGCACGACCATTTTCACTGCTCCTTCTTTGCTCATCTTCACAGAGACAGGGCCACGAGGCGGTTCAATACCGTTAGTGCTGTTTGTAATTTGGCTAGAAGTTTCACATGGCATCAAAGCAGATACAGTTGAGTTACGCAGGCCATAGGTTTTGATATCCTCGCGTAACGCTTCCCAATCCATTTTCAGAGGTTCAGTAACGCCACCTGTTATCTTGTCTAATTGCTTACGATAGTGGTCGATAGGAAGCTCGCCGTTCGCATAGCGAGTATCACCAAACATAGAGCATGCACCGAACTCTTTCGCCAGACGGTTAGATGCTTTTAACAAGTAATACTGGAAAACCTCAAAAGTGTCATGAACAAACTGATCCCCCGCAGAATCAGAATACTTAAATCCATTCTTCGCCAAGTAATAAGCAAAATTGGTCACCCCCACACCTAAGCTACGGCGACCTTTTGTAGAACATTCTGCCGCTTTCAATGGATAGTTTTGATAATCCAGTAACACATCAAGAGCCGCGACCAATAGATAGGAAAGATGTTCAAGTTCACTGAGGTTATCGATTCCACCTAAATTAAATGCAGACAGAGTACATAGAGAGATTTCTCCGTTAGGATCGTCCGCATATTCCAATGGTTTTGTAGGTAATGCTATTTCCATACAGAGATTGGATTGGTGAATCGGCGCAAAGGCAGGATTAAATGCACCATGCGTGTTCATGTGATCTACGTTAGCAATGTACACACGACCAGTAGAGGCACGTTCTTGCATCAAGGATGAGAAAAGCTCAACAGCTGGAACAGAAATCTTCTGAATATTTTCATCTGATTCTGCCGCTTCATACAAACGGGCAAATTCAGTTTGATCAGCAAAAAATGCTTCATAAAGACCGGGCACAACATTCGGGCTAATCAGTGAAATGTTTTTACCGTCAATCAGGCGCTTGTACATATAACCGTTGATCATTACGCCATAATCCATGTGACGAACACGGTTTTCTTCAACGCCTCTGTTGTTCTTTAACACTAACAAGCTTTGGGATTCTTTATGCCACAGTGGATAAAATGCCGTTGCTGCTCCACCTCGAACGCCCCCCTGAGAACAGGATTTCACCGCAGCTTGGAAATATTTAAGAAACGGAATTACCCCCGTGTGGTTCGCTTCACCACCACGAATTTCGCTACCAAGAGCACGAATAGCGCCGAAACCAAGACCGATACCGGCACGTTGAGAGATGTAACTAACGATAGCGGCTGCGGTTGCGTTAATTGACGGCAGGGAATCACCAGTCTCCATAACCACGCAAGAACTGAATTGACGGGTTGGAGTACGCAAACCTGCCATGATCGGAGTAGGTAAAGACAGTTTGAAAGTTGAAGTAGCATCATAGAAGTCTTTTACCATTTGCAGACGGGTATCTTTCTTCCAGTTTTGAAAAAAACACATAGCCGATAACATGTAGACATGCTGCGGAGCTTCATAAAGCTGACCAGTAACGCGATTCTGAACTAAATATTTTCCCCGTAGCTGAACAGTTGCGGCATAACCAAACAACTCATCACGATCAGGCTCAAGGTATTCACCAAGTTCTGTAATTTCTTTTTCAGTGTATTTTGTCAGTAAATCTTTATCGTATTTATTAATGGCAACGATTCGCTGAATGTGTTCAAACAGGTCAGGATATTCATAGCCACCAAAAGCTTCCTTGCGAATTAGGCCAATGTTAAGGCGAGCAGCTACTTTGCTGTAATTAGGGGAATCAACTGATATTAAGTCAGCAGCAGCTTTTACCATAAGGGAATGAATATCAGTAGTTTTAACTCCATTCTGTGCGCCTATATGCACTTTCATAGCAATAGCAGATGCACTTACACCATCAATACCTTGTGTACCATACATAGCAACACGATTGAATTTTTCAGTATCGAACGGTACTTGCGATCCGTCACGTTTAGTAACTACTAAGGTCATACATATTTCCATTAATTTGATAAATTTTAAAGATAATAGGTAAGTATTTACCTATTATCAACCACACAAAAACTATATATTGTGTGGTTGATTTTTAAGTAACCAATATATTGGGCTAGCTAGATAAGAGAGGATAGAACGGAGGCTACTTGGCGATACTGATCGGTTTGTATACCGGTATGAATTGCAGCAATGGCATCGGCTAAGTGCTCATTTTTATTAACCAACTTAACTTTGCCTTTTTCTTTACGAGTTAACCACGGGGCTTCTGGGTGTTTTTGGGTAGCCCATGCAATTATTTCTTCTTTAGTCGTGGTCTTTTTATCGGCAACAAACTTTTTGATTTCAATAGGTGTAACCTGAATTAGTGGCTTATCAATACAAGCCAGAACGCCAATACAAATACCGTATGATGTTTGTGCCCGACTTGACTGGCTGCCAACAGGTAACTCGCAGAATATTAATTGAGCCTGATCTATAATGGGTTTTGCCTTTTTCCAAATCTCCGATGCACGACGGAGATCGTCACTGTTCACCCGAACAGACTTTTTGGTATCGCCTGATTCTGTTTGCGTCAGCTCCATGCGTTCAATTTTCACAACCGTGTTATTTCCGATATCCAGCTCTCCAAAAACAATACCAAAATTGGATAGAGAAGGGTCGATACCGACTACTTTGATAATTTTATTCACTGTGTTACCTGTGTTTTTTAACTAAAAAGAGCCAAACTCAAACGCTCTGCCGTTAACAGCAATACTCACAATGGCGTCATCAATAATGCTTCTTTCCGATACCTTAGCTATTTCAATTTTTGTAGTTTCAGGTGCTTTTGTGACTGAATTAAATTTTTCGGAGTTAAGTTGTTCTGACAAGGAGTAGTTTCGTGACAAAGTAGCAATTGCGTTTAAATCCTGAGTGAGTTCAGAACAATCATGCTTTACCTCTACTTTAAAGATGAAGTCACCACACGTTACCCCGTAAATATTGTCTGTATGGTTTGTACAGCGTTTTTTGGAAACCGATAGCCCACTGGTATAACTGGACTCAAAAAAGTTTCTTTTAAGTGTTTCTGTGAGCTTTTCAATTGCAGCATGATAATGAGTTTCCATTTGTAGTGTTGCGTTTAAATCAAGGTGATTGATTTCCTCAATCAGAACACGTCGGTTTTCTTGAATATCTTTTCCGTCTCTGTCAGTCAGGATCGGCATGATGATATATTCGCTTTTTCCATCAAGTACCGTATGCACACGGTGGAAATGAAGCATTAGAAGCTCTTTCCCCTCTAACATTTTCATCGATAACCAACTATCAACTTTTTCAATAGCTGCGGATGACATAACTTTTTGCAATAACAGCTTGGATATACGCCATTTGTCAGGAGTAATAGCAAAACTGCCAGTGGCGTCTGATTTTTCAAACTCCATTCCAGCCTCTGCTACACATAAATTTTCATCAATTGAATGGGAGTAAGCGAAAACCGGAATCTCTTTCACGTTCATTAAGTTGTAGACTCGGCTTAGATTGATTGCATCAGCAACAGCTACCGCCGAAGCAATGGCAGATTCGATAGGTAACTTAGTTGACATAAGAACGACCACCTTTTGATTCAACAGTGATTGTTTCCCTGAACCATGACTTCATTTCCTTGTGGGAAATAATCATCACTGTGCCACGCTCACGAGCCTTAACTTCAAGAATTGCCATTAGACGTTCCAAACCTGCTACATCTAATGCATCATCAATTTCATCACCGATGAATAATTGGATGTTCTTAGTTGCGCGGTTAGCAACGAGATCTTGTAATGCCAGTGCGGTAGCAATACGGACTTTACGCTTTTCACCACCAGATAAACCGGCAAAAGACTTAGACGCCCCCTCTTTGGAAACTGCAATATTAAATTTATCTTTAATTTCGCCTTTTTTGGTAGTTTCCATCGTAGACCAGATTGCTTCGATAGAACCGTCAGACAGCGTATTAAGATATTCCGCAGTGCGGGAATTTAAGAAAGGTGTAACATTAGATAAAATATGGCTTCTGACACCGGAAGGAGAAAAGACTTTCCTCGCGTGTTCTAACAAGAAACATTCTCCATCTAAAATTACCTTGTTCTCTTTTAAATTCTTTAAATTATCTTTTAGGAGCAAGGCTTCTCTTTTGGTTTTTTCAATGAGTACGGTGAATGGGTTAGTTTCAGCTTCAATCTCTTTTAATTTCTCAGTTTCTGCCTTGTAATAAACTTCGGCGGCTTTCTCATTGGAAGCTGATTTTTCAATATAGGTTCGTTGCTTTTGAAGATGAGCAATGTTTTCCATTTGAACATCAATGTTCGGGCGGGAGGTTTTTAAGATTTCCAGCTTTTCCTCTGCTTTTGTGAGCTGGTCGGTGATTATGTTAATCACCGGTATAAGCTCAGCAGTAATGGTAGCCATATCTGTTCTAGCCTTATCAACATGACCTTTTTTGACAGTCGCCAAATCGCTTTCACAGTAAGGTTTACCACATTCAGAACATGGCACACCGACTTGAGCCACAACTTCCGTGGCATTGGTCATAGCACGTTTAGCCTGTGCTTTTAGACGATCTATTTCACTCTGTTTAATCGTCTGCATTGAACGAGTTTTAGCAATGGCAGACTCAAGTTCACTGACCTTGCGATCATGTTCTGTTACGCCAGAAATTTCAGTATGGATGGCGGTAATTTTTTCATCGATTGATTCGAGTGATGGGTTATCTCTATTGGACAACTGTAATTCGACCAGATTAATTTCAGCCAATTCAATGGATTTTTTTACCTCTGCAATACGTACCTTACGTTGCGATTCCCATTTGGCAGCAGAGTGTTCAGTTTCCTCGGAAGTTTCCAGGGCACTGATAAATGCACGGCCGGCAACAGTAATTTTCCCATCAACACCGTCACGTTCAGCAAGTTTTGCGTTATGCCGATCACGAGCTATTTCATACGAGTAGGTAAGACGATCAACCCCAGCAGCTTCTTCAACAATAGCTTTCAAATTCTTGTCGGTCATGCCCGGTAAATCAGGCATGTTTTCCTGACTGGCATAGATTGAAGCCAGAAATACCTCTTTGGAAGCGCCTATCAGTTTTTCGATAAACTCCTGAGTGAGCTTGTCAGTACCTTTTGTCAGATCACCATCTTCACAAGACACTATCAAGCGGTTCTTATTGGTAGTATGAGCACGGTGGTGCATTATGGAATAACGTTTGCTGTCTTCATTTTCAATTACGATAGAAACTCGGCAATTCTTTTCAAACCCTGTGCTTAACACATCATCAGCTTTCAGACCATTAGCTGTTTCACCGTAAAGCCCCCAACATAAGGCATTCATCAAAGTGGATTTGCCTGAGCCGTTACTGTTGGCTGATGTATCGTCTGTATTTTTACCTTGAATCAAGACCAAGCCACGGTCATTCAATTCAACTTCTGCTTCTGCAATACGCATGAAGTTTTCAACAGTCATTTTGATGAATTTCATTATGCTTTTCCCTCTGCTTGGGATAACACGTCCTCACATACCGCTGTCAGTTTTGCCACATCAATAGAGGTATCTGATTTCCCTATAAGCGCACAATAATTACCGACAGATTCTTTAAGGCTGTCGATCTTGGTTGTTCCCGCCGTAGCAGAACCAACACTTACCAGAGAGGCCTCTTTCGTAAAATTACGAGTAATACCACTTGCTCCTAGCAGCTTTGCCATTTCTTCTAACTTCTTGCCGTGTTCATCATCTTTGATGACAGCGCGAATTCGGACGTAATTGCCTTTCACCATTTCAGGAGTAAGTTCGTTATCTAATTCAAGGAAAATAGGGGCTTTAGTTGCATGTTGGCTATATGTTCCATCTTGATTAATCAGCATATAGCCAGCGGTAGTGCCGATATCTCCCCAGTTTTGATGGGTCAGTGCCCCAACCGAAATAACACCGGGAATAACTTCTTTGTGGTTGTGATAATGACCAGAAAGAACATAGCGAAAACCCAAACCGTTAAACTCTTCTGCCTCCATACCTACATCTGGCATACCGGGGATCGCTTTATTAATTGAAGTATGAATAATCAGATCATTTGGTACTGATATATTGATGGTTTTCGCCAGTTCTTTGACTGTGTTCAGTAGCGATTTATGGTCGCTATACCAGCTAATCATGTGAACCTTTACACCATCAATATCAAATGATTGTGGTGCCTTAGAACAGACAATATTAGCGCCTATTTTTGAAAATGAAGCTGAAGCATTTGCTGAGAATACAGAGTCGTTAGTTTCTAGATCGTGGTTACCAGCAAGGATATATACCGGCAAACCGAGTGTATTGATGATTTTGTTATACAGCTCTGATGTGAAATGAAGAACTGTAGGCGCAATGGAGCCACGAACGTGAAAAACATCACCTGCATGAAATAACGCTTTTGCATCGGCCTCTTTTGCTGCGACAGCTGCTTCCCAAGTAGCATCCAATTGAATTTTTAGGCGAGAGTTCATTCCATTGTGCGAAGTGGTCGCAAAGGCATCCCAAACATGGTAATGCGTGTCAGATATTAATCCGTATAGCGCTTTTTTCATTTAGCTTTACCTTTATGTAAGTATTCATATACATATTGAAATTAGGATAATAACAGAATAGAAAAGGCAAAGAAGAAAGAAAATAAGTTGCTATAGGTGTTACGCGCCTTTAGAGAGAATTACTGGTTGCGATGCCGTGATAGATTAATCACGTTCGATTGTATGGTTTCAGGTGGATCACCGAGTTTCCTATCTATCTCATCGATAAGTGAATGACTAATTTTTTCAATATAGATAGCGGTTAATTTGGAATCAGGTTTTAAAAAGTGGCCGTAGGACTTTTGAATAACAGTTTTCACTTCATCGATAGATTTGCCTCCCATAGCAAGATGGTTGAATTGAGCGTGTATCTCAAGCATTTTATCGATAGAACCTGAAACAACGCTACGTACCATTCCAAACCGGAGGATTTCACCTGTTTTAGAGTCAGTCAGCGCAATAACTTTTCCTTTTACTAATCGTTCTTGCCATGTAGTACCTGCCCTTAGCGTATTAAACATAGGGTGTTCTAAGCCAGTGTAGGGCGCATTAAATGAGATAGAGGGTACAAATCTAGCACAAGTACGTATGGTAGCCTCTGCATAGCTCTGAGTGAGTTTTAGCGAGCGTTGGAGAGGGCAGTTAGATATGATTGAGCAAATCCGACAAAGATGATCATTTCTAGATCGCAGAGACTCAGGTTCAATAGTATAGACACCTGTTTCTAAGCGTCTGATTCTTTTTTGTTTCTGTTTAAGATCGATCATTGATTTGCCTTATTTTTCTTTCTGTTTAAGCGCTATAATCGTATCTGAAAAAAATAAGGTTGTACCAAACAGTGCCTTATATTCTGAGTAAATTGGGTAATAGGTGGTCAACATTGGTTTTTTAGTAAATGTTATTCATAGATAATCTATTAGTATAAATCTTATAATTCCATTATAGAACAAATAGTTAATTTTAATTTTGGAATCAAAAAGTAAGTTATTCATATTTTCCACAGGATAGTTCCAATAATAAGACCCTGAGAGATCCATTTAAGATCATAAGAGATCCCCGTAGCTGGAATCCAGCGCCATGTAAGGCTTTAGAATGGATCTGTGACCACTATAAAGAGTAATTCAACCACTGTTGGCAGTACTTATGACTACTATAGAGAGATAATTGCCCGCTGTAGATAGTAATTACGACCACTATAGTGAGTAGGGAAAAATTCTATCCACAGAGCAATTACGATTTATTCAACGCAGTTGTTGAATGGGAAGACTCGGTAGAATATAGAAATATGGTCATTATATTAATAATTTTTGTTGTGGTACACTGATATAACCTATCAACAGATTGATTATTAATCATTTTATTTGGTGCATTAAAGTGCTTCACTTTTTTTTAAACTTGTCTACATGTATTCTGTCTGGGTATATTTTTTTTATATCTCTTCGTGCTTATCGTTCAGCTCCCCCACTGGAAGAAAAACCCCTAAAAGTTATTTTATATTCCATAGCTATTGTTTTATCAGGGTTTTTAGCCTTTACTACTTTTAAATGGTTGGTATTTGGTAATAATTACGTAAGTGAAACTAAAAGCTACCTTGAAGATGAATTGACTGGGCATGACGATAACCCGATTTTCTTATCAGCTATGAGGGCTGCAAGAAAAGCTACAGGATTTGAGTTAACTGATATTGACGTAGACCACGTATGGGGTGGTAAATACTATTTTCATGATAGAAAACTTCCATTTAATATTTATGAGGTTAACGTTAAATGGAAAAACAGGGCAGAAGATGTAGTCGAACGTGAGTGCTTTATGTTTTCTTACGCGAACGACGACGAAAACGGTTATTTGAGAAAAATGCGCTTTTTAGATGGTTGCTCTAAAGAAGAAAAGAACAAATGGGTTTCTAAGGTAAAAGATAGTTTAGAAGAATAACAAATCACTTATCGAATCTAGTGGGGCAGGCTATAGTCCCACTCCTAATGATGATCTTCCCAGCTAAGTAGCGTTTCACAATCTTACTCGCCATAAAACGCACTTCGGTAAATGCTATCATATGACCACTATAGCGAGTGCTATGACTACTATAAAGAGTAAATAAACCTTTATAGCATGTGACATGACCGCTATCGATAGTAATAATACGCGATGCTCGACTTTAACATCCTATAACGTTGGCTTGTTGAAGCCAGTCGCGCTGACTTTTACCTTGTTTAAAATTGGCAAAAATACCCAACGTGTGAGAAAGCAGTTTTCTGGCAATTCGATTACTCAAATGCCACAAATCCCGTGCCCAGCATTTCTCGATAGCAAATTGTCCGGCAAGTTGACCAATCACGGTTTCAATTAAACGGCGTTTGGCATTGATCATGCTTCTCGTTTCCTTGGGAAGAGGATCATCCATATTGGCACGCATCGGCGTAATCATCTCAATGCCCTGCTTCTTCATTTCCTGTTTAAATTCAATACCTAAATAGCCTTTATCACCGAGTAGATACCCTTTTATCGGGGCGGCTAAATCCCAGGCAGCTTC
>NZ_LDNM01000004.1 GCF_001028135.1 Xenorhabdus griffiniae | reverse complement strand
ATTTAAGCAAGCCAACCATACATCAAAATGAGTGTTGCAAAAACGGGGAAGACCATAGATTTTGCTGTGAGTTACCCAAAAGCTTTGTGACGGCTTCCACCGCTTCAGAACGACCGACAATATTCAGGATATCGCCGAACTGTAAACTGGCATTATTACTGGCAACCAGTTCAATTCCTGCACGATTAAGGCGTGTAACGACAACATCATATTTCTGTTTTAAATTGAGCGCCCCAAGCCTCTGGCTCAATACTTCATCATTCGTCACCACAACCCTAACGGATTGAAAAATATCACTGGCAGTAGATAAGGAAACATCAACCTCTTCCCCAATGACCAGCCTGACCTGATTCAACGCTTCCCGCTGCCCGACTAAATAAAGCAGATCACCACTCTGAATTACGGTAGTTGGTTGGGGAACCATCAACAAATCCTGCCGTTTTAGGCGAGAGCATACCACTGCATCATTATTATTGAGCAACGGAATATCCTGCATCATTAATCCATTTAAATTTGGATTACATACAGCGATATTCATTGTCTGGAGCAGTTCTCGCCCCTGATTGTTCTGGTTATCAAACGAATGGGCTTCCTGTTCAATTCTGACTCTGAAAAAAAAGCGAACCAACCACATAACCAGCAAAATACCGCAAATTCCCATAGGGTAAGCCATCGCATATCCCATACCCATTTGGCTGACCAATGAAGGGTCAGATCCTAAATCTGCCAGAATTTGCTGCCCTGCCCCTAAAGATGGCGTATTTGTCACTGCACCGGAAAAAATACCTAAAATAATGGGTAAAGGTACATCAAACAATGTGTGAATAATTGCAGCAACTAATCCACCAATAATAACAATCAGGACAGCAAACCCATTTAATTTAAGGCCAGAAACCCGCAGGGAAGAAAAAAAGCCCGGCCCAACTTGAATACCAATAGTATAAACAAACAGAATTAAGCCAAATTCCTGAATAAAATGCAGCATGTCATTACTGAGAGACTGAGAATACATCTGGGCAAAATGGCCAATTATAATCCCACCAAACAAAACCCCACCAATTCCAAGACCAATACCCCGTATTCGCCAGTTGCCTATCCATAACCCCAATGCGGCAGACAGCGCCAGCAAGCTCATTGTCAGTGCAATATCACTCATGACCCGCTTCCTTTACCAAAGGTTAATCATCCGGAAAATTAATCATTTTCCCTTGTTCCCCATAAATGATGGCTTACCACCCATTAATATTGGCACTAATTAACAGTAAGTTATGTGTTTTAAACCACATATTGTGTGCTTTTTGGCGATAAACGCTATAGCAAACTGAATATTACCTGACTATAGTAAATAGTATTAAAGGGTAAATAGCTTTAAAGGGTAAATGGCTTTAAAATACCCGTCATGCTTTGGAAAAGTGGCGTTAATAGCGAATAAAGTATCTGGACATTGGCAAATTAACTCATTGAGATCATGGAAACGATGAAAAATTGTAAAATACCTCTATTACTATGTACCACATTAGGATGGTTACTACTTACTGGCTGTTCCAGCATCATGACCCACAGCGGTCCCTATCAAGGTTATTATTCTGGAGCAAAAGCCAATATTGGCATGTTGCAAGATGACAAAACGGGATGGCTTATGAAACCCTTGCTTGCGATAGATCTGCCGTTTTCTGCCTTCTTAGACACGCTTCTGCTTCCCTACGATTATGCGCGTTCCGATCAAGATAGCGCAGAACAATCCCCCAAACATCGTATAGAGCAGCTCGATAAAAATCCAATCGTCATACTGCCTACACCCGAAACTGTAGAACACGATACTTAGAATAAAAACTATGGCCGATATCAGCGTATTATCGGGCATCACCCTTCATCGGCAATGCCCATTTTGCTCTATTTGTTTTCAGATAATCCCAGTTTCCACCACAAATATTTGTCGGTAACCGTCAATATCACGCATAAAAGCGACATAGCGATCATCCGGTGATATCACTATCGCATCAGCGGAAGGTGCATCATCAGTGTGCTCTGTTAAACGCTGCATTTTTCCAGTCTGGCTATCACAGAGAACAACACTATTATCACAAACACAGGCAATAAACCGCCCACGGCTATCCCAGCTAAATGCAGATTGTATGCTGTTTTTACTGTAAGTAATCTGCATGGGTTCACCACCATTTGGTGAGATATACCATAGCTGGACAATCCCTTTTTCATCTTTCATCAGAAAACAGATTTTATAGCCATCCGGCGATGTTCTTAGCCAATGACGTGGAACCGTCACCACTCCCGGCCAGCGATTATTGTGCGTAAAAGTCAGGCGTTTCTGTTTCACTCCCGCAGGCGGTGCCGGTAATGTTGTTTCTGTACCCGCTAAAGGTTGATCGCCCGCAATGGCATATTCATCGTTGTGTTCCGGCAGATCAACGAGATAAATTTCCGGTATTTTTTCGCCATTGGTGGCGTATGTATCCCCAATAAAAGCCAGTGCCCAACGCTGCCATTGACCATTATCTTTGCGATATCCTTGCTGTCCAATCCATCCTTCTTCATACGCCCGATTGATGTCATCACTGCCGGGACGCGGGCAAGCCGTAGTCTCGCTAACCACAACCGAGAAATAGCGACCACCATATTCTCTCGAATGTTTTTTGGCTGGCATTACAGCTCGCAAAGGAACGGCCACCGCCACATTACGTAAATCAAGCGCAGGATCTAACTCGTGCATCACATGATCATTGTAGGTAAAACTTAGACGACTGCCATCGGGGCTGAAAACGTGGACATGTGTTCCACCGCGCAAAGCGCCAGCGGTATAAGGTGAAGTAATATCCATAGCATCAATGTTAATTGCCACATTTGGCTGTATATCGGAAACAATGACACCACGACGATGATGAAAATCATATTGCCACTGTGCATCGGGTTTTTCCGGGCCATGAATAAAGGCATAACGAACAGGCTCTTTCGGACTGACAGTCACCACGCCGACATGAGCGCCCTCCTTTGCCTGATAGATAATTTCAGTTTGCCCATGATTAACATGAATTTTTTCTATCGTTAAACCGGTAAAAAAAGCGCCATCGGGACGAACATCGTATACTAACCATTGGCTGTCTGGCGTCCAAGCATTTATATTCGTTATCTGATGGCTACGGCTATAGAATGTAATCTGACGTTCCTTAAAAATCATTTTACTGCCTTATTTTGCGAGGTTTCGGATAATAAAAACTAATTTCATTCAAATTCAGCTAAAAAATTTCAGTCGAAACGTTATTATTTCAACAGTACCCTTTACTTCTACGTTATATTTCATGTAATTAAATTTATGTTACTCAGTGTCCTTTATATCATCGGTATTACGGCTGAAGCCATGACAGGTGCCCTAGCCGCAGGCCGTCGAAAAATGGATGTATTCGGCGTTATCATTATTGCTTCCGTGACAGCCATCGGTGGCGGCACTGTCCGTGATATTATTTTGGGGCACTATCCCCTCGGCTGGGTAAAAAATCCAGAGTATATCGTGACCGTTGCCTGCGCTGCTGTGCTCACTATCTGGGTTGCCCCCATGATGAAACACCTACGCCGACTGTTTCTCATTCTTGATGCCATTGGCTTAATCGTCTTCTCCATCATCGGTGCCCAAATCGCGTTAGATATGCACTACAGCCCGATTATTGCCGCTATTGCCGCCGTCATCACTGGCGTTTTTGGTGGCGTATTGCGCGATATGTTTTGTAATACCATCCCTTTGGTATTCCAAAAAGAGATTTATGCCGGTGTCTCTTTTGCCGCAGCCTGGCTCTATATCGCCTTACTGCATACGCCATTACCCCCGAACAGTGTCATCTTGATTACGCTTGTTGCGGGACTCGCTGCACGATTAATTGCTATTCGTTATCGCCTTGGTTTACCTATCTTCAATTACGATGGCACAGACCACTGATACCATAACGAACCTCAGGGGCAGCCTTTTGCCCCTATTCACTTAATATCTCTTGTTTATTCTCAATGTCCCGTAAAGACAAAATATGAATTACCCCCTTAATCTCAGGATGCTGTAAAAAGGCCAGGATTTTTTCTCTTTGTTTTACTGTTAATGCGTTTTTCGCTTTTGCACCGGATAATATCGTTTCCCACTGCCATCCCAGTTTATCTGCTTGTTTATCCGTAAAGTGCCTGGCATAAGGCAGACCAATGGCTTCATACCATAGCGAAAGTGGCTGTAACTTTGCCTGTTGAAATTGGGAAAAGATCAATTCTGCCCGTTTAGTTCCAATATTGGTCACTGCCTCAAGCTTTTCCTTATCCAGATCAAGCCAATCCGTTAAATTTGCCACCAGACCATGTTTTACCAGCGCTGACCACGTTCCTTGTCCAATGCCTTTCATTTTCAATTTTTCCCCAAGCCATGTCAGGCGAGCGATAAACTGTGGCTGGCAATAATGATCATTATTCATTTCATTTTGATGATCGAATGTCAGGCAGCTCAGAAAATGATAATCCTGCTCATTAGGTGGTTGAATGTCAGGGCGTTCCGTCATACGCCACACCACTTTATTGAGTTTAGGTATACCATGCCCCGCCAGTGCCACCGTAATTTTATCGCCAGGATAGACATTCCACTGCTTCCAACGTTTGATCGAACCGATGTTGACTCGACTCACCTGTCGATCATCCACCTTTACTTTTTCCAGCGCCAATACAACGGTTATTCTCCCTGTCCGGCCTATTGTGAAATTAACATCTTTCACGGTTGTCATTTGCTGCCGCAGTGGATATTTCCATGCAACCGCCCAACTATTTGATGCGGCTCGCCATTGCCGGCCTGTCGGTTCAACCTCTTGGCGTAACACAACACCATCCGTAGCAAAAGGGAGGGACCGGACAAAATAATCTTTCCATCTTTTTTCGGCATCTTGTGCTGTGGCAATGGGGTGGCTATGTTGCTGTGTGATGGGGAAACCCATTTCTGCCAATTTTTCCAGCTTCACCGCCATCTCATTTGGCCCATCCGGCCAGCCCCAAATAAAAATACCAACTTGTTTCAGTTCCGGTGCCGGAGTTTTACGTATCATTAAGCCCGCAACTTTACTGCGCACCCCCTGGCTCCCCTCAACAAACTGCCGATGCTGTTCCTGCTGCCAGAAAAGCTCACCTTGTAATACCAAATGTTCAGGGGCATTTTTAATCCGCTGAGGAATACTGGGAATAAACGCGCTTTTATCCATCCAGTCTATTCCTTCAATACCATTACCCCGGCTGATTAACTGCACTAATTGACCTTTGTCATACACCAAAGTAACTGCAACACCATCGATTTTAGGTTGCAGCCACACCCCTGTGCGGCCCTGTAACCACTGGCTAATTTCCTGTATTCCTTTCAACTTATGCAAGCCTGTGTGCTGGACAGGATGAAGCTGTTTCCCTGACTGTATCTCAGATGAAAGCCCAGGGATCACAGAAGTGTCGGCTACAGGGCTAACATCAAGTAAAGCGCTGTCTGATCCGTGATTTAAACAACTTTGCCAAATTCTCAAGGTTTCCAATAATTGATCGTAAATTTCATCATCTATTTCACTCATTCCCTGCTGGCGATAAAGATAATCCCATTTAGCCACCTGCTGTGTCAGTTGATTAATTTCATGCTGATATTTTTCTTGTGCCCAGTCAGGACACTGAACCTTATTTGCAAATGCCATTGGCATACCAGATAGCAATATCCATACTGCTATTAAAAAACTGATGAGAAAATTAAGCATCCTTGCTCCTTGGTTTCCTTAAAACGGCTTCCTAAAAATTGATTCCCAAGACATGGGCAGAGAATAAAAAGCAGGAGAATTTTTACCAAGTGGCAAAAAAGAATTTTGCGAAGCGTTTCGAAAAGTAAATGTGCAATTTCTGCAACCGACTATTTTTGCTGAAAATATTTCGCAAAAAATCTCATTAATGCCCGTTTGTTAAGAAAATATTTTGGTGAAATACCTGTTGGCATGTATTGTAGCGCTGCATGGATTAACGTATCCGTGTATACTATGTGGGATCTTATATTCCTGCGCTTGCATTTATTTATACCCAATCAGTCAAGAAATCATCATGAACCAAGGAACGTTATATATTGTTTCTGCGCCGAGTGGAGCAGGCAAATCAAGCCTTATTCAGGCTTTATTAAAAACCCAGCCCTTGTATGACACTCAGGTTTCTGTCTCGCATACAACACGGCACGCTCGCCCGGGCGAAAATCATGGTGAACACTATTTTTTCGTCACGGTGGATGAATTTCAAAATATGATCAACCATGATGAATTTTTGGAATATGCCTGTGTTTTTGGTAACTATTACGGCACATCCCGAAAAGTCATCGAAGATACACTCGCCAGTGGCGTTGATGTTTTTCTTGATATTGACTGGCAAGGTGCACAGCAAATCCGCCAGAAAATGCCAATAGCTCGCAGCATTTTCATTCTTCCACCCTCTAAGGAAGAGTTGCTCCGCCGTCTGCGTGGGCGCGGTCAGGACAGCGAAGAAATCATTGCCAAACGCATGGCTCAGGCTGTCGCGGAAATGGAACACTACAACGAATATGATTACGTCATCATCAATGACGATTTCAATACGGCACTGGCCGATTTACAATCTATTATTCGTTCAGAGCGTCTACGATTAGATCGTCAGACCCAGCGGCATGATGCCTTAATCAGCAAATTATTGGCAGACTGAACCAAGTTTCAGTATGATGCCCAGTCATTTATTTATCTGTGGAGTAGCACACATATGGCACGCGTAACTGTTCAAGACGCAGTAGAAAAAATTGGTAACCGTTTTGACCTGGTGTTGGTCGCTGCTCGCCGAGCACGCCAATTGCAAGTAGGTGGCAAAGATCCCCTCGTTCCAGAAGAAAACGATAAGATGACTGTTATTGCCCTGCGTGAAATCGAGCAAGGCCTTATCAACAACAAAATTCTTGATGTTCGTGAACGTCAGGAACGGCAAGAGCAAGAAGCCGCAGAAATCAAAGCCGTTTCTGCCATCGCTGAAGGTCGTCGTTAATTTTACGGTAGGTCTGCCTTGTACCTGTTTGAAAGCCTGAATCAGCTGGTTCTAAAATATTTGCCTGAAGATCAAATTGATCTGCTTAAACAGGCCTATGTGGTTGCGCGGGATGCCCACGAAGGGCAAACCCGCTCCAGCGGTGAGCCATACATCACTCACCCCGTCGCCGTTTCCTGTATTTTGGCTGAAATGCGCCTTGACCATGAAACACTTATGGCGGCACTTTTGCACGATGTCATTGAAGATACCCCTGCAACATTTCAGGATATAGAACAGTTATTTGGCACGGCTGTTGCCGGATTGGTGGAAGGTGTATCCAAGCTGGATAAGCTCAACTTCCGCGATAAAAAGGAAGCACAGGCTGAAAACTTCCGCAAAATGATCATGGCGATGGTGCAGGATATCCGCGTCATTTTGATCAAACTGGCAGACCGTACGCACAATATGCGAACACTTGGTTCCCTGCGCCCCGATAAACGGCGGCGCATTGCCAGGGAAACGCTGGAAATTTATAGTCCACTGGCTCATCGTCTGGGTATTCATCACCTAAAAACCGAGCTGGAGGAACTGGGGTTTGAGGCCCTGTATCCAAACCGCTACCGCGTAATCAAAGAAGTTGTGAAAGCCGCTCGCGGTAATCGCAAAGAGATGATCCAGAAAATTCTGTCGGAGATTGAAGGCAGGTTAACGGATGCCGGTATCAAGTGCACCGTCAGTGGCCGCGAAAAACATCTCTATTCGATCTATCGTAAGATGCGTCTGAAAGAGCAGCGTTTCCATTCCATTATGGATATTTACGCCTTTCGTGTCATCGTCAATAATCTTGATACCTGCTACCGCGTACTGGGGCAAATGCACAGTTTGTACAAGCCACGCCCGGGTAGAGTGAAAGATTATATTGCCATCCCAAAAGCCAACGGTTACCAATCCCTCCATACCTCCCTGATAGGCCCGCATGGCGTCCCCGTCGAAGTTCAGATCCGCACCGAAGATATGGATCAAATGGCGGAAATGGGTGTTGCCGCGCATTGGGCCTATAAAGAGCAAGGGGAATCGGGTACAACTGCGCAGGTTCGTGCCCAGCGCTGGATGCAAAGCTTGCTGGAACTCCAGCAAAGTGCCGGCAGCTCTTTTGAATTTATTGAAAGCGTTAAATCCGATTTGTTCCCTGATGAGATTTACGTTTTTACCCCTGAAGGACGAATTGTTGAGTTACCGGCTAGCGCGACCCCTGTCGATTTTGCCTATGCCGTCCATACCGATATCGGCCACGCCTGTGTTGGTGCCCGCGTTGATCGTCTGCCTTATCCTCTTTCACAAACGCTTAGTAGTGGGCAAACGGTCGAAATTATTACTGCGCCCGGTGCCCGCCCTAATGCTGCATGGCTGAACTTTGTCGTGAGTTCCAAAGCACGCGCCAAAATTCGCCAGTTACTGAAAAACCTGAAATGGGATGATTCCATTAGTTTGGGGCGCCGCCTGCTCAATCATGCGCTCGGTAACGGCACAAAAATTACCGATATTCCGCAAGAAAATATCAACAAAGAGCTGGTAAGAATGAAGCTCGCTACTTTGGATGATTTGTTGGCGGAAATCGGTCTGGGTAATGCCATGAGCGTGGTTGTCGCCCGCAACTTATTATTGGGTTCACCCGAGAAAATACCCCACAACAACGGCAACCCTTCCCGTAAGCTGCCTATCAAGGGCGCTGATGGTATTCTGATTACTTTTGCCAAATGTTGTCGCCCCATTCCAGGCGACCCGATTATTGCCCATATCAGCCCCGGAAAAGGTTTAGTCATCCACCACGAATCCTGTCGCAATATCCGTGGATATCAGAAAGAGCCGGAAAAATTCATGCCGGTTGAGTGGGATAAAGATATCAATAGCGATTTTATTGCTGAAATTAAAGTCGATATGTTTAACCATCAGGGGGCACTGGCAAATCTGACTGCGGCCATTAACGATGTCAACTCCAGTATTCAAAGTATGAATACAGAGGAAAAAGATGGCCGTGTCTATTGTGCTTTCATCAGACTGACGACCAAAGACCGTATCCAGCTGGCGAATATCATGCGTAAGATACGTATCATGCCAGACGTGATGCGCGTCAGCCGTAACCGAAACTAGAGGTTATGAATCCTAAACGTTACGCACGCATTTACCAGATGATGGCAATGCGTCAACCTGACCTGACAATCTGTTTAGAAGAAATTCACAAACCCCATATTGAATGTCGCTGTTGCGTCTGCCTTGTTCTGTATGAAGCACAACGGCAACGCTAATTGGCAGGCATGTACCGGCGGGAGAAAAGTATTCTGCCGGAAGAGAAGCAGCAAAGGTTACTGTTTGAAGGAGGGTATCCCGTGTTGGTCACCGTTTCTCACCGTACGGGCCTGGAACAACCTTTGATAGATAAACAAGGGCAAATCATCGCAAGTGAATCATGGTGGTCAGCTATGCAAAAAACAACTGCACCATCAACAAGGAAATAAACCACACTGACGGAGAAATCGTATGAAAGGCCAATTACTTGATGCCATCCCCTTAACCACGTTACGTGGCGTTGGAGCCAATCAGGTCACTAAGCTCGCTAAGTTAGGGTTGGTCAATCTACAGGATTTGCTTTTGCACTTGCCACTCCGCTATGAGGATCAAACCCGCCTGTATGCCATTAATGAGTTACTGCCCGGCATTTATGCTACGGTAACCGGTGAAATATTACGTACAAATGTGGCTTTTGGACGTCGGCGCATCATGACCTGCCAAATCAGTGATGGCACTGGCATATTGACCCTGCGTTTCTTCAATTTTACTGCCGCCATGAAAAATAATCTGGCCGCAGGAAAGCACGTTGTCGCTTATGGCGAAATTCGCCAAGGGAATCAAGGATCAGAGATTATCCACCCTGAATATAAAGTCCAGCAACACGCCAACTGCGTCCAACTGCAAGAGACGTTAACCCCCATCTATCCCACGACTGAGGGAGTGCGTCAGACAACGCTGCGCAAGTTAATCGATCAGGCATTGGAAATATTGTCCACCTGCTCCATCAATGAATTACTGCCGGAAGAATTCAGCCGGAAGATCATTAGCCTGCCCGATGCATTGCGTACATTGCATCACCCTCCGCCGGAGGCTTCGTTGGCCGATTTAGAGAATGGCCGGCACCCAGCCCAGCACAGGTTAATTCTGGAAGAGTTGCTGGCGCATCATTTAAGTATGTTAGCCGTCAGGGCTGGAACCCAGCGCTTTCATGCATACCCTCTGACGGCAGATGATTCGCTAAAGCAGAAGCTCCTGAGTCAGTTGCCATTCTCCCCCACAGGCGCACAAGCCCGTGTTGTGGCAGAAATAGAACATGATTTGGCAAAAAATGTCCCCATGATGCGCCTGATACAAGGGGATGTCGGTTCGGGGAAAACATTGGTGGCAGCGCTGGCAGCCGTTCGAGCCATTGTTCACGACAAGCAGGTGGCTCTGATGGCACCAACTGAACTTTTAGCAGAGCAACATGCCAATACCTTCCGCCAATGGCTTGAGCCGCTCGGTATTCAGGTCGGTTGGCTGGCTGGCAAGCAGAAAGGTAAGGCGCGTCAGGCACAGCAAGAGGCGATAGCAAGCGGTCACGTGAGCATGATTGTCGGTACTCATGCCATGTTTCAGGAGCAGGTAAAGTTTGCCGGATTGGCACTGGTGATTATTGATGAGCAACATCGATTCGGTGTTCATCAACGTCTGGCATTATGGGAAAAAGGACGCGAGCAAGGCTTCCATCCCCATCAGTTGATCATGACAGCGACTCCTATTCCACGCACATTGGCAATGACCGCCTACGCCGATCTGGATACCTCCGTCATTGATGAATTGCCACCAGGCCGAACGCCCGTCACAACGGTTGCCATCCCAGATACTCGCCGGAACGACATTATCCAACGTATCAAAAGCGCCTGTCTGGATGAAGGGCGTCAGGCTTACTGGGTATGTACTCTGATCGAAGATTCGGAGGTACTGGAAGCACAAGCCGCACAGGCAACCAGCGAAGCGCTGACACTGGCGTTGCCTGAATTGAAAATTGGCTTAGTGCATGGGCGGATGAAACCGGTAGAAAAACAATCCGTTATGGCGGCATTCAAGCAAGGTGAAATACAATTACTGGTTGCCACTACGGTCATTGAAGTCGGGGTGGATGTACCCAATGCCAGCCTGATGATCATCGATAATCCCGAACGGCTGGGATTGGCGCAGTTGCACCAGCTTCGAGGGCGCGTCGGGCGTGGCGCCATCGCTTCTCACTGTGTCCTGCTCTATAAAACGCCACTGACCCATACAGCCAAAATTCGCCTGCAAGTTTTACGCGACAGTAATGATGGTTTTGTGATTGCCCAGAAAGATCTAGAGATCCGCGGGCCAGGTGAACTGCTGGGTACACGCCAAACAGGTAATGCAGAATTCAGGATCGCGGATTTATTGCGCGACCAAAGTATGCTACCCGAAGTTCAGCGTATCGCCCGCTATATCCACCAACACTATCCTGAACACGCCAAAGCGTTGATTGAACGCTGGTTGCCGGATAGTTCCCAATATAGCCGCGCTTAAGTGCCAGCCGCTGAGTATTTCAGCGGCATATTCGCCAAGATATCAGGCGAGACAAAAGTGTATTAATTTAACCAGCTACAGATGGGAATACCGGTAATAACAGATACAATTTGATGACGGCAGCATTAACGATATCAATAAAGAATGCCCCCACCATAGGTACGAGTAAGAATGCCACATGCGATGGTCCAAAACGGTCGGTGATCGCTTGCATATTCGCGATAGCTGTTGGTGTTGCACCTAAGCCAAAACCACAGTGGCCGGCTGATAATACGGCGGCATCGAAATTCTTACCCATTATGCGGTAAGTGACGAAAACAGCATACAAAGCCATAACCACTGTTTGTACGGCAAGAATGATCAACATTGGCAACGCAAGGGAAGCCAATTGCCACAGTTTAAGACTCATCAATGCCATAGCCAGGAACAGCGATAAACTGACATTACCTAAGACCGAAACCGCTCGATCAAATACCCGATAAAAACCAAGCAGAGATAGACCATTACTAAGAATAACACCAACAAACAGGACACAGACGAATGTCGGCAATTCAAAGGCCGTGCCTTGTAGCAGTTTCTCAATAAACTTACCTGCCAATAGGCAAATGGAAATCATAGCAATCGTTTCCACCATCACTAATGGTGTAATAAGCCGCCCCGTATAAGGTTTCTCAAATGCCGTCGGCAGCTCGGTATCCTCAGCCCCCAGCCCTGGCGTTTTGGTATTTTTCACCAACAGGCGGGCAACCGGACCTCCTATCAGTCCACCTAAAACCAGGCCGAATGTTGCACATGCCATTGCCACTTCCGTGGCATTTTCAAAGCCATAGCGCTCAGTGAATACCTTGCCCCAAGCGCCACCTGTTCCATGCCCACCAGATAGTGTAATGGAGCCTGCCAGCAATCCCATTAATGGATCAAGGCCAAGCATTTTCGCCAATGCGATGCCCACGGTGTTCTGTACAAATAACAGGCCAACAACCACGCAGACAAAAATGACCAACGATTTTCCGCCGGCTTTCAGGCTGGCAAGGTTAGCGTTCAAGCCGATTGTGGCAAAGAACATCAACATGAGAGGCTCTTGGAGAGATAAATCAAAACTGACTTCCCAACCTATGGATTGTTTAACTGCCAGCAGAACTAATGCAACCAATAATCCACCTGCGACTGGCTCCGGGATCGTATATTTCTCAAGAAATGGAACTGATTGTACGAGTTTTCTTCCTAGTAGCAAAACCAGTGTGGCAGCAACGAGCGTGCCATAAATATCCAGATGATACATTGATGTACCTCATCCATTGTTAATATTATGTGAACTTAATGTGACGTTATAATCATCCTATAAAAACGCCAAGAGCAGGTAAGGGTTGGATTAGAAATAAAATTACGCATAAACACAAGTTAAAACATTTAAAAATGTGACGGGATTGAACCACAATTCATGATGAAAACTTAACGCAAACGATTGCTTTAATGATAAGAATCATTAAAATGCGCTTTTTGTCTATCTGGAATTTCACAACATGGTCAATTTACCCCGTGAATCCAATTCATCAGAAGTACCCAATAAATCAAACAACGAACTGATCTATCGTCTGGAAGATAAGCCACCGCTTCCACATGCCTTATTTGCTGCATGCCAACATTTACTGGCCATGTTTGTGGCTGTTATTACGCCAGCGATGTTGATTTGCCAGGCTCTGGGGCTTCCAGAACAGGATACCCAACGCATTATCAGTATGTCCCTGTTTGCTTCAGGTTTAGCATCACTGATTCAAATTCGTTCTTGGGGACCCATTGGCTCAGGGTTGCTTTCAATCCAAGGCACCAGCTTTAATTTCGTTGCCCCACTTATTATGGGTGGCCTGGCGTTGAAAAATGGCGGTGCGGATATTCCAACTATGATGGCAGCTCTGTTTGGTACACTGATGCTCGCCTCAATGACGGAAGTGCTGCTCTCACGCGTGTTACATTTGGCAAGACGGATTATTACCCCTCTGGTTTCCGGTATTGTGGTGATGATCATTGGGTTATCACTAATTCAGGTGGGGTTAACTTCGATTGGTGGTGGTTATTCTGCGATTCAAGATGGCACATTTGGCGCATCTGAAAACTTGCTGCTGGCGGGAGTTGTTCTTGCGGTTATCGTATTGCTGAATCGCCAAAATAACCCTTACTTGCGTGTTGCTTCTCTGGTCATCGCCATGGCAGTGGGGTATCTGCTGGCCTGGTATATGGATAGGTTACCCACTTCAATACCGCACGAAGATGCACCAATCATCACAATTCCTTCGCCACTCTATTATGGCTTGTCTTTTGACTGGAATCTGTTGATCCCACTGATTCTGATTTTTATGGTGACATCACTGGAAACAATTGGTGATATCACAGCCACCTCAGATGTCTCCGGGCAACCTGTCAGCGGCCCACTTTACATAAAACGTATCAAGGGCGGTGTGCTGGCAAATGGCCTTAATTCTATGGTGTCAGCCGTGTTTAATACGTTTCCAAACTCCTGTTTTGGTCAGAACAATGGCGTGATCCAACTCACTGGTGTTGCCAGCCGCTATGTCGGTTACATGATTGCCTCCATGCTGATCCTATTGGGGCTGTTTCCCGCCGTGGCGGGTTTTGTACAACATATTCCTGAGCCTGTTCTGGGCGGAGCAACGATTGTGATGTTCGGCACTATCGCTGCATCTGGGGTCAGAATCGTTTCCCGTGAGCCGCTGAATCGTCGTGCCATTATGATCATCGCACTGTCTCTGGCTGTGGGGTTAGGTATTTCTCAACAACCGCTGATTTTACAGTTTGCCCCTGATTGGTTGAAAAACTTACTCTCTTCAGGCATTGCCGCTGGTGGGTTAACCGCCATTATGCTTAACCTCATTTTTCCCCAAGAAAAATAGTCAGCCGTTTTTTGTATAATGCTTCTCTCCCGCCTTACCTGCGGGAGTTTTCTTTTTTTGCCTAAAACATCTATTGAGTGCGGCTCTATTTTACGGCATAAAAGGGCTTCTATTGGAAGATCACACTGTTGAGGTGAAATATGAGGTGGTTAGGGAAATTTTTTGTCACTCTTCTATTAATGCTAATTCTGGCAATCATAGTTATCTATGTTGTTGCCCAGACGCATTGGGGAGCCAAACAGTTAAGCCAATGGTTCAGCAGGCAAGGACATTATCAAGTCAGTATTGAAAGCATCAGCCATAGCTGGCAGCAGCCTGCTACCCTATCACTAAACCACATCGACCTTCACGATACACAAAGTCCTTTCTCACTCAATGCCGATACCATTCATCTTGATTTCAAATGGCAGCATTTACTGTCCCCCAAAAATCTCCGTCGTCTGACATTGCAACAAGGGACATTGATACTGTCTGGAAATCAACTTCCTCCTCTTTTACAAGCGGATATCCTGCAACTGAACCAGATGAATATTCAGCTAGAGAGTCCCAATACGCGTATTCAGGGGGAGAATATCACGGGCGGCATTACACCCTGGGTTCCTGCCAGGGACAACCCATTTGGTCATGGAAAATATCAATTCAGTGCCAGTAATATCCGTTTTAATGACATGTCTGTTGAACATGCTGTTGTGCAAGGCAGTTACCAGAATAAAGCCCTGACTATCGACGCTTTTGGCGCAACATTTTTGCGAGGCGCCATTTCTGGCGATGGTCAGCAATTACCGGACGGCAGTTGGCGCTGGAACAATATCCTGCTCAGTGATATTCGCTGGCAAACCCCGATGACACTGAGTGATTTGAAAGGAAAAATCAGTCATCTGCCGGCGATGTATGTCAAAGATCTCAATATCACCAATGCCAAACTGCAAGGGCAAAACTGGTCTGTTGATTATCTGGACAGTTCTATCAAAAATTTAGGCTTAGTCAACGGCAGCTGGAACGCCGAAGATGGGTTGATTGATTTTAATGCGATGAACATAACGTTGAATAATGCACAGTTCAGCGACACGCTTGGAAAATTCCGTTTTTCTGGTGATACCTTTACCATCGCAAGCCTGACAACCCACTATCAAAAAGGGTTGTTCAATATCCAGTCTCAATGGGATCGCAAAAACCGATTGCTTACCCTCAAAGAGAGTTCTGTCACCGGGCTGCTTTATGCTCTGCCACCAACATGGCTCGATTATTTCAAACAGCCCGCGCCGGAATGGATTTCAGGCGTGAAACTCAACGATATTACTCTCAATAATACGCTGTTGATTGATACCAATCCCAATTTCCCGTTCCAGCTCACCACCCTTGCAGCCCATATTAACAACATGGATATCTTGAAAAATGGCAAGTGGGGATTATGGAAGGGTCAGGCATCGCTACAAGCGGCGGCGGGAACCTTTAACAAGGTCGAAATAACCCGTCCTTATCTGCAACTACACGCTACAGACGGCAAAGTCACTATTGATAAACTGAATGGCTTTACCCGTGAAGGGCTGCTGCAAGTGACTGGTTCAGCGGAACAACAAACTGCTCATACGCCTTTTAACCTCAATTTCAAAGGGATGAATGCAGATTTGAACATCTTGCCACAATGGGGCTGGATACCGCTTAATATTCAGGGAGAAGGCAATTTTTCACTCGCTTTCACGGGGGATCTCTCCGCTGACGATGTGAAGGGAACCATCAACGGGACATTAGTTGCTGAAGATAAATCATCAGACAAGGAGTCACAATCTATTGAGCAAGGTTTGATCTCAACGAGCCGCTGTACCCCGACAGCCCCGGCCTCCGTAGATAATCCTGAAACTGGAAACTCAACAACAGGCCACTCTACGGAAAGCCAACCCTGCGCAAAAATCAAGCTTTAGTGAGACGTTCGGGAGGCAGGACGATATAAGTCCCGGTGAACACGCTACCTACGCCATGTTCACCGCTAACCTGCACGTCCACCGTTACGCGGGCTTTATTACCGCGGGCAAGACGGGCAAGATCGCCGCTCATATTATTGAAATCCGCAGTTGCACAGGGGCGCCCTGTAATCGGTTGCCGATAACGAATATTGGCATCCACCAAAATGATATTTCCCCCCAATTGGCGCTCCTGTAGCAACAACCAAATCAATCCCCATGCCGTTAAGGTGGCCTGAGAAAATAAGCTACCCGCGAAAATAGTATGGTGGGGATTCTGGTTTCCGGCTTCCGGCATCGTCGTAACGAAGCGTTGCCCGGTATATTGGGTGATCCTAAGCCCCATTTTTTCACTCAAAGGGATTTGCTTATGCCATGCTTGCTGCAACTCCGCACACCAATCAGGACGGTGCAAGATATCATCAAGGCTTATTATCGGTTTGATCATGAGAAAATGGCTAATCGGCAATGCCTTAGCACCATTGATCAAACCCCTGTTTTGAAAACCCAACTTACCGAAGAAATCAACCGCGTTTTCCCGTGCGCTGCAAACAATTCGTTTCACACCTTCCTGTCTGGCTACAGATTCCAATGCCATCGCAATCAGTGTCCCCAAACCTTTTCGTTGTACATTGGGATGAACGGCCAGAAAACGAATAGCGCCTTCATTGTCTGCATTGATGTATAAACGCCCAACAGCCAGCGGATTACCCTGTTCATCCACCACCATTTGGTGATGAGCCATCGAATCGTAACCGTCTTTCTCTGATCCGACGGGCTGGTGAAGCGGTTTACGCAGCATCTCCCAACGAAATTGGTAATAGGTGTCCAACTCTTGTTCTGTTTGAGGTACTCTCAGATGGTACATAGAAACAACCCCTTCTTTTGTGTGTTGCCCTGTGTCGACAGAAAAATCCATCATACTTGCAACCAAAAAGTCACTGGCCCGTCATTTATCAAACTGACTTGCATGTCTGCCGCAAATTTCCCCGTTTCTGTTTTTACACCCGTTACACGACACTGTTCAATAAAATAGCGATACAGTTCCTTTGCTTTTTGTGGTTCAGCTCCACCCGAAAAACTGGGTCTTAAGCCTTTCTGCGTGTCCGCAGCTAATGTAAATTGCGATACAACCAGTAAACTACCACCCGCTTGCTGAACGTTAAGGTTCATTTTTCCCTGTTCATCGCTGAATACCCGATATCCTATTACCTTGTCGCATAAACGTTGCGCTTTCTGTGGGGTATCGTCTTTTTCCACCCCCAGCAACACCAGCAACCCCTGTCCAATGTCTCCAATCGTCTCATCTTCAACAACAACCTTTGCCTGTGTTACACGCTGAATTAATGCGATCATTTCTCTTGCCTGTTATTTCGTTGCAATAAGCAAACAATGTTAATTTTTTGCGGGAAGCGAGAAATCATGTGACTTAAAATAATCGGGGATGACACTCTTGTCAGTCACATGAATTGCATTGATGCCTGATTTTTTTGCTGCTTCGACGTTTTCTGACAGATCATCAAAGAATATGGCTTGTTCCGCTGCCACACCTTCTGCGGCCAGCACATAATTAAAAATATCCAGATTTGGTTTACGCATACCTAAATCCTGGGATAAATAAAGGAAATCCGTTGATGCAGCAACTTCAGGATAATGCACTGACCAGTAATCAAAATGCAGACGGTTGGTATTTGACAGCACAACTACACGATGCCCTTCGGCACGCAATTTATGCATTAGCTCAATGACTTCCTGCCTGACACCGACAAAGATTGTATTCCAGCCTTCCGCAAATTGTTCAAAACTGAGTGAGATATCCATTTCATCACACATCATTTCTGCAAATTCAGGGTCACTAATTTGCCCACGCTCGTGCTTTTCAATAGTTTCTCCCTGCGAAAATTTGGGGGTCAATGTTGCCAGTGGTGTCCCGCTCAGATTACTCCAGACAGCCAATACTCTTTTAAAATCAATATTAATAATCACGTTACCCAGATCGAAAATATACAGCATAATCCCTCCTGACTGACGCTCATTGTTTAGTACTTTTATCATACTTTTATTAAGAAAAAAGAAGGGCGGGATAAAAAAACAAATAAATTGTTCTTCTTATGAAGTGTCTTATAAATCGTCGTTGAAGCTCTTGACTGGCTACCGACCGATCAGCAGAGATAGATCACAAATGGCTAGAAGGGGATATCATAAAAGAACTCAGGGCACCGAAGCGCCCTAAGCAATTGATTTTCAGGTCATCAAATACAGCACATGACCCAAAAATTAAACGTCTTTGCTACGATTTGCACGGCGGCGATCGTTTTCAGTCAAATGACGCTTACGCAAGCGAATTGACACTGGCGTCACTTCAACCAACTCGTCATCATCAATAAACTCCAGCGCCTGCTCCAATGTTTTCTTGATATGTGGAGTCAGTGTTGTCGCTTCATCCGTTCCTGACGCACGCATGTTAGTCAGTTTCTTACCGGTCAGACAGTTAACGGTCAGGTCATTTGAACGTGAGTGAATACCAATGATCTGGCCTTCATACACTTCCGTACCATGACCCAGGAACAACTTACCACGCTCCTGCAAACTATACAGCGCGTAAGCCACTGCCTTACCTTGTCCATTGGCAATCAGTACCCCATTCAGGCGACGACCAATCTCACCTGGGCGGATATCATCATAGTGGCTGAATGTGGCATACAACAGGCCAGTACCCGAAGTCATGGTCATGAATTCAGTACGGAAGCCAATCAGGCCACGGCTTGGAATAACGTAATCAAGACGAACGCGGCCTTTGCCATCTGGCAGCATGTCACGCATTTCACCTTTACGCTCACCCAGTGCCTGCATCACATCGCCTTGGTGCTGCTCTTCGATATCCAGAGTAACCTGCTCGAAAGGTTCCTGCTTACGGCCATCAATGTCACGGAAAATCACTTTTGGACGGGAAACGCCCAGCTCGAAACCTTCACGACGCATGTTCTCGATCAGAACGGACAAGTGCAGTTCACCACGGCCAGATACACGGAAAGCGTCTGGATCTTCCGTTTCCTCAACACGCAGTGCAACGTTATGAACCAGTTCTTTTTTCAGACGATCAAGGATCTGGCGAGAAGTCACGTACTTACCTTCACGGCCACAGAACGGTGAAGTGTTGACACAGAAGTACATGCTGACGGTAGGTTCATCAACGGCCAGTGCAGGCAATGCTTCGACCGTATTAACTTCACACAGGGTATCGGAGATGTTCAGATCACCCAGACCGGTAATTGCGATGATGTCGCCGGCTTCCGCCTTATCAGACTCAATACGCTCCAATCCCAGATGGCTAAAGACCTTACCGACTTTACCGTTGCGCGTTTTACCTTCGCTGTCGATAATCGTGATGTTTTGGTTTGGTTTTACCATACCGCGCTTAATGCGACCGATACCGATAACCCCAACGTAGTTATTGTAATCCAACTGCGAAATTTGCATCTGGAATGGGCCATCAAGGTCAACCTTAGGTGGCTCAACGTGATCAACGATTGCCTGATACAACGGAGTCATATCTTCAGCCATTTCGGTATGCTCGTTACCCGCAACACCCATCAGTGCAGAAGCATAAATGATTGGGAAATCCAGTTGCTCATCGGTTGCACCGAGGTTCACAAACAAGTCAAATACCTGATCCACCACCCAGTCAGGGCGAGCACCCGGACGGTCAACTTTGTTGATCACCACAATCGGTTTCAGGCCGTGAGCAAACGCTTTCTGGGTAACAAAGCGAGTCTGTGGCATTGGGCCATCCATCGCATCAACCAGCAACAGCACGCTGTCTACCATTGACATGACACGTTCAACCTCGCCACCAAAATCGGCGTGGCCTGGGGTATCTACGATGTTGATACGATAGTCATTCCATTTGATCGCCGTATTCTTTGCCAGAATGGTAATACCACGTTCTTTTTCCAGATCATTGGAATCCATCACACGTTCGGTTGTTGCAGCACGCTCCCCAAAGGTGCCAGACTGTTGCAGGAGTTTATCAACCAGCGTGGTTTTGCCATGGTCGACGTGAGCAATAATTGCTATATTTCTTAAATTACTGATTTCATTTGACATTTAAAAATTCCGATAACGCTAAGATCATTTATGCACTCTCAATGCAGTACACAAAAAGAATTCTGTTTTACTTGGCCGCCGCCGAACAAAAGTGCAGCATTATACACTTTGGATGGTTGCACTGGTATTAAAAGTTGTGCAGTATTGGCGGTTTTCTCTTTATTTAGCGAGTTCCTTAAGTTCCGAGCCAACTACAGAAGCGAGCTTGGTATAGACAGCCTAGGGCATTCCTTCCCGCAAAATTTGATGCAAGTTTGCGAGATTTCAGCCGGCCAGTCGCACCATAATAATGCAAGCACATTGTCAGAATTCACCACTTTGGTGCAAAAATACCTAAAACCATACTCCTGTCTTATTTATTTTTTCTCTTCCCTCTGCCATACTTTTTTATCATATTGATATTAAATAATTTTTAAATATTGGCACATTTTTCGCATTTATCTTTAGCGATAGTGATTTCATAACATTGATCATACAGAGATCCACAATCGCCCTTAACTTTTAAGATAAAACAGCCTATTTCTTGCCCTGTTTTATCAGGCCGACGTAAACCAGGAGAGCCAGTATGTCCGTTGAACATGTTTTGTCCATGATTGAAGAACATCAGGTGAAGTTTATTGACTTACGCTTTACTGACACCAAAGGTAAAGAACAACACATCACTATTCCTGCCCACCAAGTTGATGAAGACTTCTTTGAAGATGGCAAAATGTTTGACGGTTCATCTATCGGTGGCTGGAAAGGTATCAATGAATCCGACATGGTGCTCATGCCAGATCCAGGCACCGCGATGCTTGATCCCTTCTTTAATGATGCCACCCTGATCCTGCGTTGTGATATCCTTGAACCCGGCACCATGCAAGGCTATAGCCGCGATCCTCGCTCCATTGCCAAACGCGCAGAAGATTTCCTGCGGGCAAGCGATATTGCTGATACCGTTTTATTTGGGCCAGAACCCGAATTCTTTTTGTTCGATGATATCCGTTTCGGCAGCTCCATCTCTGGCTCTTATTATCATATCGATGATACGGAAGCCGCCTGGAACAGCGGCACACGCTATGAAGGCGGTAACAAAGGCCATCGGCCCGGCATTAAAGGCGGGTACTTTCCGGTTCCTCCGGTGGATTCTTCCCAAGACCTGCGTTCAGCCATGTGCCTGACCATGGAAAAAATGGGCCTGGTCGTTGAAGCCCACCACCATGAGGTCGCAACTGCCGGACAAAACGAAATTGCCACCCGCTTTAATACTATGACCAAAAAAGCGGATGAAACCCAGATTTATAAATATGTGGTTCATAACGTTGCCCATAAATTGGGTAAAACCGCGACATTTATGCCAAAACCGTTGGTGGGCGATAACGGATCAGGTATGCACTGTCATATGTCACTGTCCAAAAATGGCACTAACCTGTTTGCAGGTGACAAGTACGGTGGCTTGTCCGAAATGGCGCTTTACTATATCGGCGGTGTCATCAAACACGCACGTGCGTTAAATGCCTTTACCAACCCAACAACTAACTCGTACAAACGTCTGGTGCCTGGCTTTGAAGCCCCGGTGATGCTGGCCTATTCTGCCCGTAACCGTTCTGCGTCTATCCGTATCCCGGTGGTCGCCAGTGCCAAAGCTCGCCGTATTGAAGTGCGTTTCCCTGATCCCGCAGCGAACCCTTACCTGGCTTTCTCTGCGCTGTTGATGGCAGGTTTGGATGGCATCATCAACAAAATCCATCCAGGTGATGCGATGGATAAAAACTTGTATGACTTGCCCGCAGAAGAAGCCCAGGAGATCCCAACCGTGGCCCCTTCTTTGGAAGAAGCGCTGGCCGCATTAGATGCCGACCGTGAATTCCTGACGCGCGGTGGTGTTTTTACCGATGATACGATTGATGCTTATATCACTTTATTGAATGGGGAAATTGAACGTGTTCGCATGACACCACATCCTCTGGAGTTTGAACTGTATTACAGCGTGTAGTGCTTTATCAGGTAATGCCCCATAACGTAAGGGCATTACTTGTGTTTTTTTGTTGCCGTGAAACTTTTGGCCCATCCTTGGATGGGCTTTTTTCCCTCGCATAGACACAATGACATCATGATTGACGATATATGCTGAGTAAAAGGATTCATCGAACTATGCTTAAATAAGCTACAACGCACCAAAAAAGTGCAGGAACTGAATGACAATGGTTAGTTTGCCCAAAGCAGAACAGATTCTCGACTCACAGATAAACAACGTCCTGATACTGGATAATGATTTAGTGATTCGCTACGCCAATCATTCTGCCATGCAACTTCTGGCACAAAGTTCCCGTAAATTATTCGGCACGCCGCTTCCTATCCTGTTTAGTTATATTTCACTGGATACAGAATTGATGCGTTCCAGTTTGATCAACGGTCATGGCTTTACCGATAACGAAGTCATATTGGTGATCAATAATCACTCTCATGTGATGTCGCTCAGTGCCCAACCAATTTCCGAACAGTTTGTCCTGCTGGAACTGGCATCTATGGACAGTCAACGCCGGTTAAGCCAAGAGCAGATCCAACAAGCACAGCAGGCGGCTGCGCGGGAATTGGTTCGGGGACTGGCACATGAAATCAAAAACCCTCTCGGCGGGCTGCGGGGAGCCGCACAGTTGCTTGCCAAGGCTCTGCCTGATCCGTCCTTGAGGGAATATACCCAAGTGATCATTGAACAGGCAGACAGGCTACGTAACCTGGTTGATCGCTTGCTGGGACCACAGCATCCCGGCTCCCAAACCCGCCAGAGCATTCACCATGTGGTCGAGCGGGTCTGTCAATTGGTTTCGCTGGAAATGCCCGCCAATGTCACGCTGATTAAAGATTATGATCCGAGCTTACCTGAGCTGGCGCATTATCCTGATCAGATTGAACAGGTATTACTGAATATCACCCGTAATGCCCTAAAAGCACTCGGTGAGAAGGGAGGAATTATCACCCTGAGAACACGAACCGCATTCCAGATTACCTTACAAGGGGAGCGTTACCGATTGGCAGCCCGAATTGATATTGAAGATAATGGGCCTGGTATTCCTCCCAATATTCAGGATACGCTTTTTTACCCGATGGTCAGCGGGTATGAAGGAGGAACTGGACTTGGCTTATCCATAGCACGTAATCTTATCGACCAACATGCGGGCAAAATTGAATTTACCAGTTGGCCAGGACATACGGAATTTTCCATTTACCTGCCTATCAAGAAATAACCGTTAAGTAGGAGTGACTATGCAACGAGGAAAAGTTTGGATCGTTGATGATGACAGTTCTATCCGCTGGGTACTTGAACGGGCGCTGAGTGGTGCAGGGATGGAGTGTATCAGTTTTGAAAATGCCGATGCCGTACTGGCCGCGCTGGCACAGGGTCATTCAGGGCAGGGTAATCCAGAAGTGATCCTGTCAGATATCCGTATGCCCGGATTGGACGGACTGAGTTTGCTCAACCAGATAAAGCAGAGCTACCCACAGCTTCCGGTCATCATTATGACGGCCCATTCTGATCTGGATGCCGCTGTCAGTGCCTATCAACACGGTGCCTTCGATTATTTGCCAAAGCCTTTTGATATTGATGAAACGGTTGCACTGGTCGAGCGAGCACTAAGTCATTATCGGGAACAACATCAATCAACCTCGAACCCACAGTTGCCGGTATCGGTTTCAGATATGATCGGAGAAGCCCCGGCCATGCAGGAGGTATACCGGATTATCGGCCGCCTTTCCCGCTCCTCCATCAGTGTGTTAATTAATGGTGAATCCGGCACGGGAAAAGAGCTGGTTGCCCATGCCCTTCACCGCCACAGTCCACGCGCCTCAGCCCCCTTTATTGCCCTGAATATGGCGGCAATCCCGAAGGATTTGATTGAATCCGAACTGTTTGGTCACGAAAAAGGGGCATTCACCGGTGCCAATCAAGTACGTCAGGGTCGTTTTGAGCAAGCCAATGGTGGTTCACTGTTTTTAGATGAAATTGGTGATATGCCGCTGGATATCCAGACTCGCTTGCTGCGGGTTCTGGCTGAGGGGCAATTTTATCGCGTCGGAGGCTATGCACCTGTGAAAGTGGATGTCCGTATCATTGCCGCCACTCACCAGAATCTTGAACAACGCGTTGCAGAAGGTAAATTCAGGGAAGACCTCTACCATCGCCTGAATGTGATCCGCGTCCAATTACCGCCTTTGCGGGACAGAGTGGAAGATATTCCTCGTCTGGCACATCATTTCCTGCAACACACTGCCAAAGAGCTGGGCGTTGAAGCCAAGGTGCTGCATCCTGATACGGAACTCGCGCTGATGCGCCTGCCGTGGTCAGGCAATGTCCGTCAGTTGGAAAATGTTTGCCGCTGGCTGACCGTGATGGCGGCAAGCAAGGAGATACTGGTACAGGATCTGCCCGCTGATCTGATTGGCAACTCACCCACAGGGCAGACCGGAAATACTCCTATTTCCCGCGTCATGCCACCATCGGAAGACTGGCCACAACTGCTGGCTGAATGGGCGCGACATGCCTTAGAAGAGGGAAAAACTGATCTCCTTGCCGATGCCCTGCCATTACTGGAACGCACTCTGCTTAATTGCGCACTGGAATATACCAATGGACATAAACAGGAAGCCGCCCGTTTGCTGGGCTGGGGAAGAAATACAATCACGCGGAAATTGAAGGAATTGGGTTTGTAACGGGCTATTCAGCCAAGGCCCAGAACGAGAGCGAGAATATTAAAGACTGTTTGGTGTCCATTGAAGCTATGGGATGCCAGACTAAAATTGCCAATTATTTGTTATTTCTCTAACTAATTTAACAATTATACCAATCCAACTTCAAGATGCATGTTATATTTCTCCGCTGCGCGGGGAAATATAAGGCCTCGCGTCGTCTTGCGGATTGCAACGTGAAGTTTATCGTGTATAAAAATCACACATAGATTATTTAATTGAAATTTAAAAAATAAAATCCCAAAGAAAAACCATATTATTGCAAAATAAAAAGATAATTATTTAAATATTCACTTATGGAAATATAAAACACCAGAAATTAAATACAGTTAATGTGGTTTAAAATATGATAAATATCATTGACAAAACAAATAATTATTCTGTATTTTATAGCAAATTAAAATACAATAAGGAAAAAATAGAATGGCTAATATTATTTATTTAACGATTAAAGGAAAAAAACAAGGTCTAATATCTTCTGGATGTTCATCAGAAAGTTCAATTGGTAATCTTTATCAAACTGGTCATGAAAATGAAATATATATTTACGAATTAAACTCTTCTTTATCCAGAGAACAAAATGTAAATCACTTCCCTATTAACATAAAAAAACCAATAGATAAGTCAACACCATTACTAGGAGTCGCAATATCAGATAATGAAGAACTAGAATGTATGTTTAATATGTACAGAACAGATAGCAACGGTGGGTTATCTCTTTATTTTTCTATAAAGGTCATCGGTGTAACAATTTGCAATATTGATATTATTTGCCCTAACTCATCAACTCATAATGATGCACAACCATTAGAGAGCGTCTCATTTAAATACAAAAGTATAACATGGCAACATCACTTGGCGGGTACTAGTGGTTATAGCATCTGGGATGATAGGATTTATTAAACATGGACATATATGCAAATAGAGATAATGATTATTTTTCTGCAATGGGAGCATTAACTGCTAGAAGTGTCACCGAGGCAGCTTTGAGTGCTTCACTATTTTTAGATAACTTTATTACAAAACAAAAATTTAAATCGGAAATAAAAAAATTTACTGATCATAATTTAGATATAATATTAAGCAAGTCATCTACACAATCATCTAAATCGCAAGCAATAAAAGATCTAAAAAAAGAAAAACTCTATCTATCACAACAAGAAAGTATCTTACGAAATAAGATAATTCAGAAATACGCTGTTATAGAGATTAAGAAAGAACTTGATTTTTTCACTTATGTTTTAAAGGGTATTGGATTGGTTGCTGGAGGGTTCCAACTAATTACAGGTACTGCTATGGTAACAACTACAAGTCAAACAGTGGTTGGTTATGTTGCAGGTTCAGCGCTCATAGTTCATGGCATGGGTAATATAGAAGAAAATTTAATATCATTATTAAATAATGATGCCGACTATAAAGGATATCTAAGAAAAGGATATGAGCATGCTTTTTCATTTATAGGATCAGACAATAAAACCGCAAATTTAGTTTATGGTGGTGTAGATATTGCTCTATCTGGCTATGGTGTATTTAGAAATGTGTTAAAGCCTGAAGCATGGCGACTATTTAATTATATAAAAGATGATTATATCGCCAGTTATAAAATAATGAGTGGCTATGCCCTTACATTTGAAATGTTAGCTGATGGAGTAACATTAAAATCAACCTACGATTCTTATAATGATCCCCAAAACAGCAAAAAATAATACTTATTCGCGTTTATATTTTCTCATAAATATAAACGCTCTATAGGATAACCTAAACGAAAGCATAAATAAAGTAGGTGGAATTGTAATAATAATAGCTATAATAAAACCGATAACACTAACCTCTCCCGCTATCAAAAATAAAAAAGCAAACCCCAAAAAAATTAAAGCATTAATAACTATTAATTTATAAAAACGTTTTTCCAAATCAATCATATTATCTATAAATGTAGTACCGTCTCTTTTATTAAGAGATCTCAATAAACTAATATCATTAGATGTGAATCCACTTTTCATCATTAATTCTTCTATATCTTCATTAGCCATTTTATGGCTCCTTTTTATTTATTCCGGTTTTTCTTCAACTTTTCATAATTATTTGTGATTATATTTGGTTTTTATCTAGCTGTTCAAACTTTTGATAAATAACCGTAACTGCATTGTAATTCTTCTCTAGCCAAGAAACAAATAATAATTTTACATTCAAATCGATAAGCACAGCCACTAACTATCTGATCCTAATTGTGCTACATTTTGGATATTATATGAATATTCGGCATTATCAATAAATTGGAATCATGTTAAAAAACAACAAAGATAAATCACCCATCCTTTATATTTTTTATAAAAATAAAGGATTTGTATCTTAAAGTTGGGGAGAAAAAGAGTAACACAAGAAAAATAGAAATAAAAAATGTTAATGCCACACTCAAATAATCAACATCTGGAACAAAAAAATGGCAGAAACAACAGAAAATAAAATAATAAGAAAAACCAATATCAACCTATAAAAACTATTACTTAGAATCATAACTTCTTTTTTATATTGTGACCAGACCGTTGAGAAGCCGATTTTATTTGATTTATTTACTTTAATGTAAAACCATGCTCCATCATCAACTCTTCTGTTACTTTTTCCATAGTGACTTACCTCAGATTTTTAGTGTGTTAGATATTTCAATAGAAAATTAAGTCCTCATATCACCCGCGAGAACTGCCGCTGTCGCATCTGGTTACGCAGATAGCTATCAAAACACATACAAATATTACGTATCAGTAATCGCCCTTTCGGGGATACCTGGAGCTGCGATTCGGTCACTTCAACTAATCCATCTTCGGTCAACGGTGCCAGCAATTGCAGGTCTTCGGCAAAGTAATCCGTGAAATTCAGCCCATAACGCTGCTCAATATCCGCAAAGTTCAGCCGGAAGTTACAAATTAGCGCCTTAATCACATCACGGCGAATACAATCATCTTGCGTCAAAGCTAAACCCCGCCACAAAGCATGGCCTTGTGCTTCTACCACAGCGTAATAAGTTTTCAGGTCTTTCTGGTTCTGGGCATAGCTATCCCCCAACATGCTGATCGCGGAAACCCCCATACCCAGTAAATCGCATTCCCCCTGCGTGGTATATCCCTGAAAATTGCGGTGCAAGATGCCTTGGCGTTGGGCAATCGCCAATTCATCATCAGGGCGGGCAAAGTGATCCATCCCAATAAACTGATAACCATTCCCTGTCAGGGTCGCAATCGTTTCTCGCAAGATATCCAGCTTCTGCGTCGCTGTGGGTAAATCCTGCTCCTTAATCTTGCGCTGTGCCGCAAATAAATCCGGTAAGTGAGCATAATTAAAGACACTTAAGCGATCTGGTGACAAGGCCAACACGCGCTGCAAGGTAAAGGCAAAACTCTCAGGTGTCTGTTTCGGCAGGCCATAGATCAGATCAATACTGGTGGATGTAAAGCCTGTTTCACGGGCACGCCTGATCAGTTCGAAAATAAACGCCTCATCCTGCTCACGATTCACCAAACGCTGCACCTCTTTATTGAAATCCTGCACGCCCATACTCAGACGGTTAAAACCTTCGTGATGCAAATGATCAATCACATCAAGTTCAATTTCACGCGGATCAATTTCAATGGAAAGTTCAGCATTGGGCAGAAACTGGAAATGGCTGCGCAGCATCGACATCAATCGGCTGATCTGCGTTTTATCCAGATAGGTTGGCGTACCTCCGCCCCAGTGCATCTGGCTGACTTTCCGCTGGGAAAATAATGTGGCGCGGGCAGCAATCTCTTTTTCCAACACATTCAGATAGTCATCCGCCTTGTGCTTCTGGCGCGTAACCAGCTTATTGCAACCACAGAAATAACAAAGCTTGTGGCAGAACGGGATATGGATGTAGAGGGAAAGCGGGCGATCAGGATAACGGGCGGCGGCCTGAGCAAAAGCAGCTGCATCGTATTGATGGCTAAACTCCAATGCTGTTGGATACGAAGTATAACGAGGCCCTGAATAGTTGTATTTTTGGATCAAAGGCAGATCCCAAACAATGGCTTGCTCTGACATGCTTATTCCTTCCGCTGTTTTCGCCCATCAAAACGATAGCCGCCATAGTTTACCCAATAACCACAATGAATAACATACTAATATTGTGGTTATTAATATCATGGTTATCAGAATGAACCCGCCTTTTACGATCACAATTCATTGATGAAAGCGTTACTTACCTTTCAGCAATTGCATGATATCTTCCTGTGGTTCTTCTTCATTGTCCTCTTCTTCCAGCTCGATACCCAACGCTTCCATCAGGGTATCAATGCGATCAAGCGTATTGTCGACATAAGCATTGTCTTCCTGAGACAATTTTTCACCTTGTTCAAGGCGTGCCAACAAGTCATCCAATCGCTCATCATGCTCCAACATTTCCAGCTCTTCCTGCGGTGACAGGCGCGGTTTTTGTTGCTCTACCACCGGCTTAACCGCGGGTTTCATTGTCGGTGCTTTTTCGCCTACGATCAGAGGAACCGGAACTTTACTGCCGACACGTGGATCTTGTTCCTGCTTGACTACTTTACGCTTATTACCGTCATCACTGTTATGACGGCTGCCGGCCGAATGACCACGGCGCTTTTTCTGGCGTTTACGTTCGCGTCCTTCTGCATCCAGCTCTGCGCGACTTTTTCTTTTTTGCTTACCAGCGGAAGGTTTCGCCGGTGATTTTTTCTTTAACGGGTTCATAGCTTGTGACTCAACTTATTTTTATCAAGATATTTTCGGCGGAATCTAACAGAAACTCCCTTTAACATCCAATGTCATTCACTGATTGTTTAAATTTCGTCTAGTATTATAGATAGATTTAACTCAAATAATATGTTCAGGCTACCATGCGTTTTTTTGATACCTCTTCTTACCGCATGCCATTGTATCTTTGGGTCACTGGTTATGCCGTTTTGTGGATAATAGCAAGTTATTTTCTCGATCCCACCGTTCCTTATGATGCCGTAGAAGCTTTAAACTGGGGTCTTAATGGGGAATGGGGTTCACCCAAAAATCCGTGGCTAGTGGGAGCCATCATGCTACCCGCTATCTCTATCAGCGACATTTCTCTGAGTTTTTATTGGTATTTCACCCACTTTGTTGCTATTGCCATTGGTATGCTTGGGGTTTGGCAGCTGGCTTTCCGGCTGACAGGCAAAGTTGCACTCGCATGGCTTGCCATGCTGACGCTGAACCTATCCGGTGTCATCAATTTTGATATCATTCCTTATAATGATAATTACTTTTTGGTTATGCTCTGGCCGTGGTCATTGCTGTTTTTTCTGCGGGCCATTGACGATCACCCCAAATGGTGGCTGGCATTCGCCCTCACCACAGGGCTGGCAACGATGGCAAAGTATTCTTCGCTTGCTATCGTCGGCTCGGTCTTTTTGCTCTCCCTGTTCGTGCCTAAAGTCCGTCGCAACTATCGGGAGCCACTGTTCTATCTCGCCATTGTCATCTGGTTTGCACTGGTACTACCGAACGTTTGGTGGCTGGTGCATAACGATTTCGTCGCATTTAAGTGGGTAGATTCCCAAATTCAGGAAGGGTTCAATCTACATACCACACGCGCTATCCTTTCCGTGTTCTACCCGTTAATTATCGTCGCTGCCATTATTTATCTGCTCGGTGGCCGGATTGGCTGGCCCAGGCATCAATCCAGTGCGCTGACTAATATCGTGATCCTGCTGCCTCTGCTGCTGATTTATGGCTGGTTCTCCTTCAATCAGGGCGGGCGTATGACCGAATGGGTACAACCTTTTATGACAGTTTCACCGGCACTGTTGGTGGGATCAATAACGGTCTTTCCCAATAAACCCTTGCGCGGCACATTACGGGGATTGGCCGTGTTTGGTGTATTGGTGTTAATCGGTTACGTCAGTGTGATGATGGCAAATGTCCGTGATGCCGGGCAAAAGTTTGTTGGCATAAAAACCTTCGCCAGCCAATTGGATCAACGCTGGAGCGAATTGTATCCAACGCCATTACGTTATGTGGGTGGAGAATATCTGCATCAATGGCTGACATTTTACAGCCACTACCATCCAGAAACGATACAACCCTGGGAGTTAGACAAAGGTATGCCACCCAATATCTATAACCGCCATATCAAACAGGGTAATATTGTGCAATATGGTGCCTTGTTAGTGGGAGAACGAGGAAAAAGCTGTGCAGAGGAAGATTTCCAACACACGTTTGAACAATGGCTATTATTGGTGCTCAGTCACAAAGAAGAGCTTTCCTTCCAGGCCCAGCCCAGTGCTGAGTTAGATACTGTCTGCATTGGCTTTGTGGCACCTGACAGTCTGCAAGGGTAGCCGCACACAAGGCCGATTGATTGGAACGTAAGATTCGAAACACACCATTGGTGTGCCCTATCAAAGCAGCTTGAAATACAAGGACATGAATATAGAGTTTTATCACTTTAAATGTGATAAAACTCCTTAAAATTCATTTTTAGTTAAAAACGTAATGCTCAGGTGTTATATCAAAATAAGTTGGTTCTGCTAATGAGCACTCCTCTGCTGATATGATTGCTGAAACAATAAATTTAAGAGGTTTCTTTTGATTACTAATATATGGAATCAACACTTCGGTTGTCTGTGTATATAACTGCCCCCAATCTTGAAATTCAATTGTTTTTTCCCTTTTGTCAATTTGGTTCTATTAATCAATACGGAAGTCGCTTTCATCCCGTCAAGTTGCTTATCTTTATCAAATTCATACATTATTACTCTTTGAGCAGGCCAAGATTCAACAGTGGAGCAATAATCTAATGCCTCTTGATTTTCTTTTGAAGCAGAAACAACACTAGGAATAAATATCATCGCAAATAAAATATTTTTTTTCATATTCATTCTACAATTAACTCTCTATCTACTGATCTAATTATTTCACTTCTTGCCTTTGGCTCTACAATAATACAACCCTCAGATGCGGGATTATTTTTATGCGATCCTTTTCCACTATACCCACCACGATAAACTAACTCATCATCATGATATAAATCGCCAGAGTATTGATGATAAATCCAAGCCATTTAAAACTCCTTTTAAAACATCGCTAACAAAAATAAGAATAAGAATAAGAATAAGAATAAGAATAAGAATTTCACCTTATACACTCTATCACTTTTTCTATTTTTATTTTAAATCACTTCATGAATTTTTCATTAAAAAATATACTATTTTATTTTTTTGATTTGATCCAATTGAATAAAGCTCCATTTGTCAAATTTCAATTCAAGCTAACTAGACTATTTGAAATTTTTAGTAGGATTCGTAACTTCGCATATATACCGAGAGGGAAATTTATCGTGCCCGTTGAAGGGTTCTTTTGTCTTCGACCGTCTGACTTTCGCGTCGCAAACAGATTGCTAAAAAATGGCTTTGCAGGGATGAGGGGGAGCGCATTCCCTAATTGAATCCCCTCTTGTATCGGCGGATAAAAATAAGCAAGCCTGACTTGAATACGCGTCAGGCTTTTTTTATTACCCTGTCAATCGTGGTCAGTGGGTATCCACAAACACCATTTTCAATACAAACAGGAATGTCACGACCAGAACACAGGGACCAACTTCACGCCATTTGCCCGTGCCTAATTTCATGGCACAGTAGGCGATAAAACCCAGTGCGATACCTTCGGTAATAGAAAAACTAAATGGCATCATCACTGCGGTGATAAAAGCAGGGACGGATTCAGTCAGATCGTTCCATTTCACCCTTGTCAGACTGGAAGTCATCAAAACGCCCACATAGACCAAAGCACCCGCTGTCGCATAGGCAGGCACCATGCTTGCCAGCGGAGAGATAAACATGACCAGTAAGAATAAAATACCCACGACAATCGCCGTCAAGCCAGTCCGTCCACCAACAGAAACGCCCGAAGAGCTTTCAATATAGGCGGTAACCGAAGAAGTCCCGATGTAAGCACCCGCCACCGAACTGATACTGTCCACATACAAGGCTTGCTTCATGCGTGGGAATTTACCATTACTGTCAGCAATACCTGCTTTATCCGTCACACCAATCAATGTGCCGGAAGAATCAAACAAGTTCACCAACATAAATGAGAAAATCACGCCAGCCAAAGCGATATCCAGTGCCCCTTTGACATCAACGTTACCCACCACGCTCATCACATTAGGCGGCAGATCAAAAATGCCGTGATATTCCACATAGCCCATCATCAAACCGATGCCGGTTGTCACGATAATCGAAACCAACACCGCAGCATGGAAATTGCGGGCTGCTAAAATGGCAATGATAAAAAAGCCCAATGTCCCCAATAAGACATTATGGGAAGCAAAGTTGCCGATTGACACAATCGTGTCGGGATTAGGCACGATAATGCCCGCATTTTTCAGCCCCATCATGGCAATAAAAAGACCGATACCACTGGTAATACCCACTCGCAGGCTCAATGGAATATTGGCGATCATCCAGTAGCGAACACGAAGGAGCGTCAAGATAAAGAGTCCCACAGCCCCCCAGAAAATGGCTCCCATCGCAACCTGCCATGAAAGCCCCATCGCACCGACCACAACAAAGGCAAAAAACGCATTCAGACCCATCGCAGGTGCAACGGCAACAGGCAGATTCGCCATTAATCCCATCATAATGCTGCCAACGGCGGCAATTAAACAGGTCGTGACAAATACCGCTTTGATATCCATGCCGGCAACCGCCAGAATTTGCGGGTTAACAAAGACGATATAAACCATCGTCAGAAACGTCGTTAATCCGGCAACTATTTCGGTACGAACTGTCGTGCCATGTTCCCCTAATTTAAACACGCGCTGAAGCAAGCCCTGACGATGAGCAGAGCCAGAATTTATTGTGCTCATGTAATATTGTTTCCCAAAAAAAAGCGAAGTTTTCGGCCTATCCTACAGGAAACCTACATAAATCGTTACCCTGAAACGACAAAAAAGAAAACGATTGCGAAACGTGAAATCAATAACTTAAATAACATTATGATTCTTGAGGAAATTCATTTTGTGACGATATTTTATTCGATTTATCCGCGATTGGTCTTGCCGGAGAAATTCAGGGTGACACAGCAGCAAGAATATCGGTAAAGATATCTCCCCACTCATCCTCGGACATATCCATTAAGCCGAAGAAACGCAAAACGAATGCCCCTTCTGTAGCTAAAAATGCCAAACGCGCTTGCCGGCCTTCTTCCGTCGTTGTGTCCAAGCCTGCTATGCGTTGTCGATACCAGATACGGGTTGATTCAAGATGTTCCGGTGTTTGTAATAAAGCCGCCATCAAACCAGCCGCCTTTGCCGTCGATGCTTCATCAGATCGTCTGGTCGCCTCAATATGCGCACGCACGGCTGTCAACGGGTGGGGATCATGTCCGGCAATTTCATGAAACTGTTCGTCATAACTCGCCTCCCAACGCTCAAACATCGCATCAATCAGGCCATCTTTTGTACTAAAACTGTATTGCACTCCCCCCTTGGTAATGCCAACCGCCTTCGCCAGTGCATCAATCGTGAGAGCCGCAGCGCCATGTGTTGTGACAATCTGTTCCGCTGCATCCAGCAGAACTTCTCGGTCAATTGTTTTACGTCGTCCCATGCGAACCTCCTTTTCATTAAATACGGATGTATTTATAATAATCGCCAACAATTTAGTCAAGGTTCGGTAAGGTGACCAAACCGCATTGGTGAATTTGCTTATGAAATCGAATATCCGCTGGCTTGTGCTCGCTATTATTTCCAGTGCACTTTTCTTAGTTGTTATTGATATGACCGTGCTATACACCGCTTTACCTCGGTTAACACATGATTTGCACGCTTCTGCTTCAGAGAAATTGTGGATCATGAATGCCTATACGTTGACCATCGCAGGATTACTTCCCGCTATGGGGGCGTTAACTGACCGTTTGGGTGCCAAAAAACTGTTTACTCACGGGTTAGCCATTTTCGGCGTTGCATCGCTGATGGCGGCATTTTCTCCCAATCCTGCCACTCTGATTGCTGCACGTGTGGTGCTTGCTTTTGGCGCGGCGATGATGATGCCGGCGACACTCGCCATAGTCCGGCAAGCGTTTACAGATCCAAACGAAAGGGCACTTGCCATCGGCATCTGGTCTGCTATAGCTTCGGGCGGGGCTGCACTTGGCCCGGTTATCGGCGGGTTCCTGCTCGAATATTACTGTGGGGATCGGTTTTTCTGATCAACATCCCGATTGCTCTGATTGCGTTTGGCTTTGCACTGGTCGTCATTTCTAAAAGCCCGGACAATCCAGGCCATCACTTTGACCTGATTGCTTCGGTGCAAATTATGATTGGTTTGGTCAGTATCACTTATGCCATCAAAGAATTAAGCAAACCAGTACCTTCATTGTTAACCGCCGCGACAGTGGGTATCGCAGGAATTATTTTCACCGTCATCTTCATTCGTCGCCAGTTAAGTTCATCAACCCGATGATCGATTTCAACCTCTTCCGCAATCGTGTTTTCACTGCGGGAGTCGTCGCAGCTTTCGTTTCCACAGCAGCGCTAGTCGGGATGGAGCTTGCTATCAGTCAACGCTTCCAACTCGCTATGGGTCTATCTCCCCTTCTGGCGGGATTATTTATTCTGCCCATTCCGATTGCCTCTTTTATTGCCGGCCCTTTGGCCGGAATTGCGATACCCAAATTTGGTGCCGGGCGGATCATGTGGCTTTCACTCGCTTTTGCCGGTCTGGGGATCACTGTTTATCTCGCTGGCCTGCAATCCGGGCTTTTCGTGCAAATCACTGCATTTTGCATCATTGGATTTGGTAGCGGCGCAGCAATGACCGCTGCTTCCACATCCATCATGCTAAATGCCCCAGAAAATAAAGCTGGCACCGCTGCCTCTATCGAAGAAGTCGCTTATGAACTGGGAAGTTTAATCGGGATAGCCGTTCTCGGCAGTCTGATGGTGGCGGTCTATTCTGCCTCATTTATTCTTCCGGCTGATACACGTATTCCAGAACTGGCGCGAAACAGTATTGATGAGGCACTTATTGTTGCAGAAGGGCTAAAGGGAGAGGTCGCACTGTCACTGATCCATGCAGCAAAACAGGCTTTCAATCACTCATTCCTGTCGGTGTTAATCGCAGCAGGGACATTGCTGTTGTTGACTTCTGTACTCATTGCTGTGTTTGGAAAAGAGAAACGCCATTAATTGAGCCAATAAACATGAAAAAGCCGCATTAAGCGGCTCTCTGAAAATGTTCCTTTAAGCGGTTAATTTAAATATCTTTATGACTAACATCACAAATTAAAGGTGATTTTGCAGTTCTTATATACTCGATAAACGTCAGGTTGCAATCCGCAAGACGACGCGAGACCTTATATTTCCCCGCTGCGCAGGGAATGAATACAACAACGAAAATATCTGCCAGATGCCAGATATTAATTTTGCGGCACCACGGTCAACGCTTTTTTATGCCAGAAGCCGAAGATTGCGGTTCTTTCACGCCTCACCGAGAAGCGGCGGGCAACGTAATTGGCAATTAACTCCAGTGATAAGCACATGACAAAATAAACCAGCGCAACGAATAAAAAGACTTCCATCGGATAAACCATACTGCGGCTATTCACCTGGGTCGCCAAAAATGACAGTTCTGCCACACCAACGATATACGCCAATGAGGTATCCTTAATTAACGCAATCCACTGATTGATGAATGAAGGCACCATCATACGCAATGCCTGCGGCAAAACGATATGCCAAAGCACTTCCCAACGATTGAAGCCCAGTGATAACCCAGCCCGCCATTGACCATCACCAATCGCTAAAATTCCCGCTTTAACACCATGTGCTAAATAAGCCGAAGTAATCAATGCCAGCGCACAGACAACGGTCGTAATTTCAGGGATCTCCATCCCCAATACGACAGGCAACAAAAAGTACGTCCAGAAAATCAGCATAATGACCGGAATAGCGCGAAAGAAACCCAGTACTGCCGCCAACAGGTTGGCCCAAAAACCACGCAACATCGCCAGAGCAACGCCACCCAGAATACCCAATACAATGGAGATCGTCCCCGCTATGATGCTGATGACCAGCGTCAATGCCGCGCCTTCCAACGGCCCATCGGGAAAGGTTCCCAATAGCAAATAACGCCAGTTTTCTGCAATAACAGTAAAGTCCATATCAATACCCTCTCGCCAATGTTTTCTGTTGGCGCCATTGTCCCCAGCCTTCCATCACCGCAATAATGGCGATATAGAGTACTGTCGCCACACCAAATGCCTCAAAGGTTTGTAAGGTTTGGGTTTCCACCTGACGAGAAGCATAGGAAAGTTCTGCCACCCCAATCGCCATGGTTAATGATGAATTCTTGACAATATTCATGTATTGCCCCAACAAGGGTGGCATGGCTATTTTCAATGCCTGTGGCAATACAACGTACCGCATGGCCTGCCAGCCCGTTAAGCCCAATGCATGGGCAGCATATTTCTGCCCGCGTGCGACGCCCTGAATGCCCGCACGTAATTCTTCCGCCACAAACGGGGCTGAATAAAGGGTTAATCCAATAAATCCCGCCAAAAATTCAAAGGATGGCCATGCCAGTGTCAGGCCGAAAATCAGGGTGTCGTGGGGCGTGTTCAGCCACATCATCGCCTCTTGTGGCAGAATTTGTCCGGATGCGAAATACCAGAAAAACAGTTGTACCAACAAAGGCGTGTTACGAAATACCGTAGTGTAAACCGTCACCAACCAGCGCAGTGGCTTGATTTGGCTATCCCGTGCCGCCGCAATGACAAAACCCAGTAAAGTGGAAGAGATCATGACACAGGCAGAAAGCCACAAGGTGATCAGAAATCCCTGCCAAAGCCACTGAAGATATTCAGGAGCCAGTAAATGCTCAGTAATCAATTGCTCAAACATATCATTCACCGCATAAACAAACAGCAAAGCCCCGAAATAACGGGGCTAATCAATTGGTGTTCTTAAATGGAAGCACTAAATGGAAGCACTAAACAAACATTACTGTTTTGCCTGATCCTCTAACGGAGCAAATTTAAAATCACCCCGCGGTTGAGCGGATTTAGTTTCCGGGCCAAACCAGCGATTGTAGATTTCCGCTGCTTCACCCTCTTTTTCCAATTTCACTAAGGTTTGGTTAACCGAATCAACCAATCGTGTTTCCCCTTTGGAGGCCGCAACTGCTTGATATTCACGAGTAATACTGAAAGGAGAAATTTCAAAATCGGCTTTCTGGGCTTCCGGTACATTTGCCAGCAAACCGACCAGTTTCGCATCATCCTGCGTAATCGCCTGAACATTGCCATTTCTTAAAGCCGCAAATGCCAGCGGCGTATCGTCATAAGAGATCACTTTGGCAGTTGGATAACGCTCACGCAGGGTAATCTCCTGTACTGTTCCCTTATCTGCCCCAATACGCAGTTTGGCAATATCATCCGGCTTGGTCAGAACGCCTTTGCGGGCAATGAACTTCTGGCCCGTGGCAAAATAAGGAACGGAGAAATCAACTTGCTTTGCACGTTCGTCAGTGATGGTGAAATTAGCGGCAATTAAGTCGATTTTTTTGGAAGAAAGCAGAGGAATACGGTTTGCCGGATTTGTTGGGCGCAATTCCAGTTTCACCCCTAAATCATTAGCAATCGCATTGGCGATATCGACATCATAGCCTGCCAATTTTTTCGTTTTGGGATCGATAAAGCCAAATGGTGGGTTACTGTCAAATACCGCAATACGTACCGTGCCGGCTTTTTTAATGTCATCAAGTTTATCTGCTTTTGCCACTCCTGAAACCAAGGCCAAACCGGTCAGCAAAGCAGTAACTGCTACGCGAGATTGATTGCGGATCTTCATTGTACACCCCTGTTGGTTATTAATTTTTATCTATCAACAAAAGCTATCAATTTAGATATAGCACCTGAAATAATATAAAATACTATATTTATTCCAATTAGGAATAAAAACTAGTCTTTTTGGGTGAGTAATTTCTCCAGCTTATCACCCCCAATATGACGAAAGTCCTGTCCTTTGACGTAATAGAAGATAAATTCACAAATATTTTGGCAACGGTCACCAATGCGCTCAATCGCGCGGGCACAGAAAAGCGCCGTCATGACATTCGGAATCGTTCTGGGATCTTCCATCATATAGGTCATGAGCTGACGGATAATACTTTCATATTCCTGATCAACTTTTTTGTCTTCACGGTAGATACGGATAGCCTCTTGCAGATCCATACGGGCAAAGGCATCCAACACATCATGCAACATTTGGATCGTGTGGCGTCCCAATGATTCCAAACTGACCAGCAAGGATTGCTGTTGATGTGAAAATCTTTCAAGCGCAGTCTGGCAGATCTTATCGGCAACATCGCCAATCCGCTCCAGTTCAGCAATGGTCTTTGAAATAACCATGATCAGACGCAAATCACTGGCCGTCGGCTGACGTTTGGCAATGATGCGAACACACGCTTCATCAATCGCCACTTCCATCATATTGACTTTCTGGTCATCCTCAATCACTTGCCGCGCCAACACTTCATCCTGGTTGTGCATCGCCAGAATCGCCTTACTGAGCTGTTCTTCCACCAGCCCGCCCATTGTCATCAATTCTGTACGAATATGTTCCAGTTCAGCATTGAACTGACCGGAGATATGTTTGCTGAGATTCAGATTATCCATATTATGCTATACCCCGTATTAACCGTAACGGCCGGTAATGTAATCTTCGGTCTGTTTCATCTTCGGTGTGGTAAACAATCTGTCCGTATCGCTAAATTCAATCAGTTCACCCAGGTACATAAATGCCGTGTAATCCGAACAGCGAGCCGCCTGCTGCATATTGTGGGTGACGATCACGACGGTATATTCCGATTTCAGTTCGCTGATCAACTCTTCAATGCGCCCTGTCGAGATGGGATCAAGTGCCGAACAGGGTTCATCCAGCAACAAAACCTCTGGACGAATAGCAATACCACGGGCGATACACAGACGCTGTTGTTGACCACCAGAAAGGCTATGCCCACTCTGGTGCAATTTATCTTTGGTTTCATTCCACAATGCCGCTTTGGTCAACGCCCATTGGACACGTTCGTCCATCTCTGTTCTGGGCAGTTTTTCAAACAGGCGCACCCCGAAAGCAATATTGTCGTAAATGGACATCGGGAATGGTGTCGGCTTTTGGAAGACCATCCCAACTTTGGCACGTAGCAAGGCAACATCTTGCTTGTCTGTCAGGATATTGGTGCCATCCAGAATAATTTCACCTTCAACGCGCTGCTCACCGTACAATTCATACATTTTATTGAAAGTACGCAGTAACGTGGATTTACCACAGCCCGATGGCCCGATGAATGCCGTTACCTTATTTTGTGCGATATCCAGCGTAATATTTTTCAATGCATGAAACTTGCCGTAATAGAAATTCAGATCACATACCTGAATTTTACTTCCTGCGATTTTATTGACTGCCATGTTGTTTATCGCCGTATTGTTTACTGAAATAACGTCATTAGCCTTATTCATCAGTATTTGTCTCTTTAATACTTTCTGCTTTTGTTCCTTTGAAAAACATCAGTCCTTTTTCTTCACAAACAACGCACGCGCCACAATGTTAATGAGCAATACACATAGAGTAATCAACAATACCCCCGCCCATGCCAATTGCTGCCAGTCGGAGAATGGACTCATGGCAAACTTGAAAATAGTGACAGGCAAGTTTGCCATCGGCTGGTTAAGATCGGTGCTCCAGAACTGGTTGGAAAGCGAAGTGAACAACAATGGAGCCGTTTCACCGGCGATACGAGCAATAGCCAGCAATACACCGGTCATAATGCCGGATATTGAGGCTTTCAACGTGATGGCAGAGATCATTTTCCATTTTGGTGTGCCCAGTGCATAAGCGGCTTCACGCAAGTTATCCGGCACTAGTTTCAGCATGTTTTCCGTTGTACGAATAACAATGGGGATCTGCAACAGTGCCAGTGCAATGACGCCTGCCCAACCCGAAAAGTGTTGCACTTTTGCCACCACAACCGTGTAGACAAACAATCCAACCACAATCGAAGGCGCTGAAAGCAGGATGTCATTAATAAAGCGGATGATTTCTGCCAGCCATGAACGGCGGCCATACTCCGCCAGATAAATGCCCGCCATAATCCCCAATGGTGTACCAAACACCGTCGCCCAGAAGATCAGCAAACCGCTACCCACAATGGCGTTTGCCAGCCCACCGCCCTCGGTATTGGGAGGAGGCGTCATTTCAGTAAACAACGCCAGCGACATACCATCGATACCTTTAGTGACAGTGGAGAATAAAATCCAGCCCAGCCAGAATAAACCGAATGCCATCGTCATCATGGAGAGCATCAGCGCCAGCCGGTTTTTCTGACGACGCCATGACTGCATACGGCGACGGCTTTTCATCTCCGCGTCATTTACTGTATTGGCGAAAGGGGCGGGTTGCTCATTGATGGTTGTCATCTCAGCGCTGCCCCTCATTTTTTGCCAGACGCAGAATCATCAATTTTGACAACGCCAGGACAATAAAAGTGATGACAAATAAAATCAGCCCCAGTTCCATCAATGCGGCAGTATGCAGGCCTGATTCAGCCTCAGCAAATTCATTTGCCAATGCAGAGGTAATACTGTTCCCCGGCATATACAGAGACACACTATCAAGTTGGTAGGTATTACCGATAATAAAAGTGACCGCCATTGTTTCTCCCAATGCCCGGCCAAGCCCCAACATGACGCCACCAATGACGCCATGTCGGGTATACGGCAAGACGATATGCCAAATCACTTCCCATGTTGTACAACCGATACCATAGGCAGACTCTTTCATCATCACAGGGGTCTGTTCAAACACATCGCGCATGACAGAAGCGATATAGGGGATAATCATGATGGCAAGAATGACACCCGCCGCCAGAATGCCGATGCCAAAGGCAGGGCCGGAGAATAGTGCTCCCACAATGGGAATACTGGAGAACACGTCACCAACGGGTTGCTGAAAATAGGTGGCAAACAGTGGAGCGAAAACAAACAGCCCCCACATGCCATAAACAATGCTGGGGATTGCGGCCAATAACTCAATCGCCATACCCAACGGACGTTTTAACCAGTTTGGTGACAATTCCGTCAGAAACAGGGCGATACCAAAACTCACGGGAACCGCAATAATCAGGGCAACTAACGAAGTCATTAATGTGCCATAAACCGGTATCAATGCGCCAAACATCCCTGCCGGCGCATCCCACTCTTTGCTCCATAAGAACGCAAAACCAAATGCTTGTATACTCGGCCAGGAAGCAATGATCAGCGAAATGATAATGCCGCCCAGCAGAAATAAAGTTAACAACGCCGCTAACTTAACCAGAACGCTGAAGATAATGTCACCCTTTTTGCTTGGTGCTTTCAGTGCCGTTTTACGTTCGGCCATACGCATCATTCTCATGTTAGGTTATTTCCCCTTAATAAAAGGGGAAATTACGCTTCCACGCTGCACGCACCTGGCTGACCACTTCTTCCGGCAGGGTGGCATAATCTAGCTCTTTCGCTTGTTGTTTGCCGTTGTTATAAGCCCAATCGAAGAATTTCAGCACTTCTGCATCCTTGACTGCATTTGCCTGCTTTTTGTAGATGAGAATGTATGTAGTCGAGGTAATTGGCCACGCATTATCGCCTTTCTGGTTTGTCAGATCTTGGGCAAAGCTGTGGCTCCAATCTGCCCCTTTAGCCGCCGCACTAAAGTTCTCTTCGGTAGGCGCTAGCACAGCTCCCTCCGCTGAAACCAGTTTGGTATAAGCCAGGTGATTCTGCTTTGCATAGGCATATTCGACATAACCAATCGAACCCGGCAGACGCTGAACAAATGCAGCAATCCCGTCATTACCTTTACCGCCCAATCCTGTTGGCCATTTGACGGTAGAGCCAGCCCCGACTTTTTGTTTCCAATCGCGGCTAACTTTGGACAGGTAACTCGTAAAAACGTAGGAAGTCCCTGAGCCATCCGCGCGACGAATCACGGCAATGTTTTGCTCTGGCAGTTTGAGATCGGGGTTCAACTTTGCAATCGCCGGATCATTCCATTTCTTGATATGACCCAGATAGATATCACCAAGGGTTTTACCATCCAGAACCAACTGACCCGCTTTAACACCGGTAATGTTCACTGCCAGCACAATCCCACCGATGACCGTTGGAAACTGGAACAAACCATCAGTCGCCAATTTTTCGTCAGACAGCGGGGCATCAGAGGCACCAAAATCAACGGTATTCGCAATAATCTGTTTTACACCCCCAGAAGAACCGATGCCTTGATAATTGATTTTGTTGCCCGTTTCTTTCTGATAAGAATCCGCCCACTTGGTATATATCGGAGCAGGAAATGTTGCACCTGCCCCCGTCAGGCTGGCGGCGGCAAATGAAGACAGGGATGTCATGGCAAATACAGTAACCATGATGCTCGCCACGGTGGTACGCATTGATTTCATACTATCTCCTGTTGGAATACGCATCATTAATGAAAAATACATGACAGGTATCGCTGACAATCTGATTTTCAGGTAAGAAAATGATTCAATAAAGAAAATAGGTGAATGCAATGACAATAAGATGTATGAATGATGACATTTTTATGACAGGCGGTTTCGGCAGTGCCTTATTTTGCGTCCAATGAGGTTTTTATGTTGCACTTAATGGAAGATATACACGAATGGACAGCCCCTGTTTTTCACTGCTCCCCACCTGAATATCTCCCCCGTGGCTATCAATGATACGGCGGATGATCGCCAACCCCAGCCCCACGCCCTTATTTATTTCGCCCCTATTATTTATTTCACTTTTATTATTTCCCTGCATAAAAGGCTGAAATAAAATGGCGGCGGCTTCTTTCGTCATTCCAGTACCGTTGTCCTCAACCTGAAACCAGCCAAATTTTTCTGTTGAGCCACTACTGATACGAACCCATCCATTGCCATAACGCCGGGCATTAGTCAACAGATTGACCAGTACACGTTTGATGGAAAAGGAATGGGCTAAAATGAAAATCGAACTTGTCGCTAAACGATTTTCAATATCGGTATCTGCCGCACAACGCTGTTCTGCGGCAATCACCTCTTTAAGCAACCCGTTCAATTCACAGCATGTCATCGGCATATCCTGCCCTGCCCGCTGATAATCAATGAATTGATCAATCATCGCATTGCACTCTTCAATGTCCTGATGAACCGATTCTGCCAGAAAATCATCTTTTCCCTCCATCATTTCCATCGCCAGACGAATACGGGTAAGCGGAGTGCGCAAGTCATGACTCACGCCAGCCATTAATACCGCCTGATCGCTTTCCTGTGATTTCAGCTCTACCGACAATTGGTTAAGCGCCCTAATCACGGAACGGATAGCGGGCGTCCCCCTTTCAGGCACTGATGAGCCTCTTTTTCCTTTTCCCATGTCGATAACGGCATTCTGCATGGCTTTCAATGAATGTCTCTGGACAGCGGAATATCGCCCGAACATCATGAACACGGACAATACCACCGCAAAAACACTGATAAAGAGATAGGGAAATACCGCGTTAAAAGGGAGCTTTTCTAATACCACCAGCAGTAAGGTAACCAGAGCGCTGAACAGCAAACTGCCCAGCACTAAGTACAGAACACGGAAAAACAAAGTACGCAGAGAAAGCCAAACCTTTTTTACACTGGGCTTTTTCATACCTTGTTTCCATCAGGAACAAAAACGTATCCCAGCCCCCAAACCGTCTGGATATAACGCGGATGGGCAGGATCTTCTTCAATCAGGCGACGCAGACGGGAAATCTGGACATCAATGGAACGCTCCATCGCACCATACTCTCGTCCCCGAGCCAGATTCATCAATTTATCCCGTGATAATGGCTCACGTGGGTGAGAAACCAACACCTTCAACACGGAAAATTCCCCACTGGTCAAAGGTAACCCTTCATCTTGATGAAACATTTCACGCGTTCCAAGATCAAGTTTAAATTTCCCGAACTTGATCACCGCATCATCCGGCGTCGGTGCCCCCGGCAGTTCTTTCGCCTGTCGCCGCAGGACAGCACGCATACGTGCCAACAATTCACGCGGGTTAAACGGCTTGGCAAGATAATCATCAGCGCCAATTTCAAGCCCCACAATCCGATCAACCTCTTCCCCTTTCGCGGATATCATGATGATCGGGATCGCGTTATGCTGACTTCTCAACCTTCGACAGATAGACAACCCATCTTCGCCCGGCAACATTAAATCCAGGACAATCAATTGAATAGATTCTCTGGTCAATAAACGATCCATCTGCTCTGCATTTGCGGCGCTACGCACCTGGAACCCCTGTTCGAATAAATAGCGTTCCAGTAACGCCCGCAAGCGCATATCATCATCAACAACAAGGATTTTATAACTCTCTTGCATGTTTCAGCTCCCAAGATGCTCCATGCCCGCAACATCCATTACTTTCACAGAAAACCCATAACCCCAATAGAAACTTAACCGCATGTATTTTAAGGCAACTTATGCCAAAGGCTGATAGCGAATTTCCAGTATCCAGTAAGTCACCACGCCATTCGGTGTCATCACTGTGACTTCATCATCAACCTGCTTACCCAGTAATGCCCTCGCCACCGGAGAATCAATGGAGATCCACTTCCTGGCAGGATCGAATTCATCCGGCCCTACCAAACGAAACAGGTGTTCCTCTTCATTCTCGTTTTCAACTTTTACCCATGCCCCAAAAAAGACTTTCCCTTCTTGGCGCGGGTCAGGATCGACAATTTGCAGTACATCCAGTCGTTTGGACAAAAACCGTACTCGGCGGTCAATTTCCCTTAACCTTTTTTTACCATAAATGTACTCTGCATTCTCTGAACGATCCCCCAATGCAGCGGCATCTGAAACCGCTTGGGTGACTTTGGGACGTTCAACTTTCCAGAGATATTTCAATTCCTGATCAAGTACATGCCAGCCCTCTCGGGTAATATAGTGACTCTTGGCCATGAAAAACTCACTTGAGAAAAAGGATTAATGGCGCAGTACTATATCTTATCAACTTTCATCAACCCAATCCCAATTCAGAAGATATTTGATGAATTCTGCTGCAACATAACTGAAATATCGCGCTAAACTGGAAATTATCGCGCTCAGCACGTATAAATGGAGCCAGTTTGAACCATGCCGATACTGTTTCAGATGAAATTTGATCTTATCCGGCTCTGTCTGCTGATGTCTCAGAATATCTACAGGCCCTAAAGAAGTTGAAGAAAACAGACCATGAATGAATCTTTAAGTCGAATCATTGCCGGTGAGCTACAGGCTCAACCACAGCAAATCCTAGCTGCCATTTCCCTGCTTGATGAGGGAAATACAGTTCCCTTTATCGCCCGTTACCGTAAAGAGGCCACCGGTGGTCTGGATGACACACAGCTCCGCCAACTCGAAAGCCGTCTCGGTTATCTGCGTGAACTGTCCAACCGCCGTCAGACTATCCTGAAATCAATTGAGGAACAGGGAAAACTAACTGTTGAGCTGACAGAAGCGATTAACGCTACACTGAGCAAAACTGAGTTGGAAGATCTGTACCTGCCTTATAAACCTAAACGCCGTACCCGTGGACAAACGGCCATTGAAGCTGGATTGGAGCCGCTGGCCGATCTGCTGTGGCAAGATCCACAACAAGAACCAGAACTGGCGGCGGCGGCCTATGTCAATGCTGACAAGGGCGTTACTGATACCAAGGCCGCATTGGATGGCGCACGTTATATCCTGATGGAGCGTTTTGCCGAAGATGCAACCTTGCTGGCGAAGGTACGTGAGTATTTATGGAAAAATGCTCACCTGGTTTCCAAGGTTATCGAAGGTAAAGAGGAAGAAGGTGCGAAATTCAGCGATTATTTCGATCACCACGAAGCCATCGCCACCGTTCCTTCCCATCGTGCCCTTGCTATGTTCCGTGGACGCAATGAAGGCATCCTGCAACTCTCTTTGAATGCAGACCCACAATTTGAGGAAGCGCCAAAAGAGAGCCACTGCGAACAAATTATTACCGATCACCTGAACCTGCGCCTGAACAATGCACCGGCTGACAATTGGCGTAAAGCCGTGGTGAGCTGGACATGGCGCATCAAGGTGCTGCTGCATCTGGAAACCGAACTGATGGGCACCCTGCGTGAGAAAGCCGAAAACGAGGCCATCAACGTATTCGCCCGTAACCTGAATGACCTGCTGATGGCTGCGCCTGCGGGTATGCGTGCAACAATGGGACTGGATCCGGGTTTGCGTACAGGCGTAAAAGTCGCCGTTGTTGACGCGACAGGCAAACTGATTGCTACCGATACCATTTATCCGCACACCGGACAGGAAAACAAAGCGTCTGCCATCGTCGCAGCGCTGTGCACCAAACATCAGGTGGAGTTGGTTGCCATTGGCAATGGCACTGCATCCCGTGAAACAGAACGTTTCTTTGTTAACGTGCAAAAACAGTATCCTGACGTTACGGCACAAAAAGTCGTGGTCAGCGAAGCGGGAGCTTCTGTCTATTCCGCATCTGAATTGGCTGCACTAGAATTCCCTGATTTGGATGTTTCCCTGCGGGGCGCAGTCTCCATTGCCCGCCGCTTGCAAGATCCACTGGCTGAACTGGTGAAAATCGAACCCAAATCCATCGGTGTGGGTCAATATCAGCATGATGTTAGCCAGACCCTGCTTGCCAAAAAACTGGATAACGTGGTTGAAGACGGTGTAAATAGCGTCGGTGTTGACCTGAATACGGCCTCTGTTGCCTTGCTGACTCGCGTTGCTGGCCTGACGCGCACTGTTGCCCAAAATATTGTGAACTGGCGCGATGAAAACGGTCGTTTCGACAACCGTAATCAATTATTGAAAGTCAGCCGTCTGGGGCCCAAAGCCTTCCTGCAATGTGCAGGCTTCCTGCGCATCAATCAGGGTGATAACCCGCTGGACGCTTCAACGGTTCACCCAGAAGCCTATCCCGTGGTTGAGAAGATCCTGGCAACAACCCAGCAGACACTGCCTGAACTGATGGGCAACCCGGCTAATTTGCGTAACCTGAGCGCCCAAGAGTTCACGACCGAAAAATTTGGGATCCCGACCGTCACCGATATCCTGAAAGAGCTGGAAAAACCGGGGCGCGATCCACGTCCTGAATTTAAGACTGCCACCTTTGCCGATGGGGTTGAAACCATGAACGACCTGCAAGCAGGCATGATCCTAGAAGGTACGGTCACTAACGTGACCAATTTTGGTGCATTCGTGGATATCGGTGTCCATCAGGATGGTCTGGTTCATATCTCTTCCCTCTCCGATCGCTTTGTGGAAGATCCACACACCATCGTCAAGACAGGTGACATCGTGAAAGTGAAGGTGATGGATGTTGACCTCAACCGCAAGCGTATTGCATTAACCATGCGTCTTGATGAGCAACCAGGCGAAACCCAAGCCCGCCGTAGCGCCCAAGAAGGTAACCGCCAGGATCGCAATAATCGTAACGGTAATGGCAGAAACCGGCCTGCTTCGCGTTCAGGTTCTGCGCCTTTAGCCAACAGCGCCATGAGTGATGCATTGGCTGCGGCTTTTAACAAAAAACGTTAATCAATAAAAAACGTTAGGTGGCTTAAAATGATTTCCTGAACTGGCCTAATTGTGCCAGTTCGGGATCTTTAATATCTGAAAAAATCATGATTTTCATCATCATAATTCTATTCATTGCTAACGTTATAAATTTGAATACGTTATGACATCTGCATATTTTAGTTAATTCTTCGTATAATCCATTTCGCAATAAATCTCATCATAATGGGAACTTATTGAATAATATAAATCATCAATAATACTCCAATGTTCTTATACCCAATGGGTTTCGCATTTTAGGTATAAAGAACGCATTCGTACTGTTGAGGAAAAGTCATGAATAAATATATCCAACGCAGTTTTGATCTACTCAGCAATATACGTTTCTTCAACCTTTCCACCCATGAACCAGATGAAGATTCAGCCTGGTCATCGACAATGTTCTATATTCCGAAATACAATCCACTGACACTAATCTGGTACTCAAAGCAAGATACCCGACATTCGCAAGAATTACATATCAATCCCCGTGTCAGCGGTGCAATCTACAGTAGCCGGGGCATGCCTGATTCATCGCTGGATCTGACCGGCGCCCAATTCGTTGGCTATGCCCGCCAAGTCCCCGATGAGCGACTACAGGAAACCTATGACTATTTTTTCTTAAAAACTTATCCTGATGAAAATATCAGACAGAAAAAAGCCCGTCCTATCAGTGACTATCAAGGCCACGCCATACGCCGTTTCTATGAATTGGCGATTCGGGCATGGTGGGTATACGATTCGGATGCCTGGAGCCAACATCAAGATGATGAACGTATACAGGTTCCACTGAGTGAATTACTTTATCCTCCAAAAGGTTAGTAAATACCGACAAATGATTTGTTAAATTAATAATAAAATTGAAATCAATGAGCCTTGTTTATTAACGAGGCTTATCAGTAAAAATTTTTTCCGAATATTTCCCCTTCTTAATAAAAATTTATTTTCAATAAAACCACCATTAATTTGATTAATATCAATTCATTTCCACATTATTCAGGATAAATGGCTAACATCGCAATTGCGTATTATTATCATTAACAACTATAATTCAGAGAAATTACCATACTTTTTTCTTGTGGTTCTTCCATTATTGAGGATAATAATTCTTATAATCACTTATTTTTTCAATCAGCGTGGAGATTTATATGGTTCTTATTCCAGAACGCAGATATAAAATTCTGGGATTTTCTCCAAAGATTACCCCAGCTTACCGACAAAAATTATTGTCACTCGGCATGTTACCTGGTTCAACATTTCAGGTCATTCGCTTCGCTCCATTGGGCGATCCAATACAAATCGAAACACGCAGAGTTAACCTTACCCTTCGTAAACAAGACCTGGCATTTCTCATGTTACATGAAGATCTGAATTAGCAAGGCCCGAAGTCAATTTGGTACTGAAATATATAAGGTACGAAATTCACTTTCCTGATTGGCAGAAAGTATGATGAAACAATTAACCATTGGCCTGATTGGTAATCCCAATGCCGGCAAAACAACGCTTTTTAACCAGCTTACCGGCTCTCACCAACGCGTGGGAAACTGGGCTGGCGTTACCGTAGAACGCAAAACCGGCCACTTTACCACCCATAACCATCAGATCGAACTTGTCGACCTTCCCGGCACTTATTCCCTTACCACCATTTCCGAGCAAACTTCCATTGATGAGCAAATCGCCTGCCACTATATCCTCAGTGGTGAAGCAGATATGCTCATCAATGTTATTGATGCGTCTAATCTGGAACGTAACCTTTATCTCTCACTGCAATTGATTGAACTGGGTGTTCCCTGCATCATTGCGCTGAACATGCTGGATATCGCCCAAAATCAACGCATCAAGATTGATATTCCTGCACTGGAAAAACGTCTTGGCTGTCCGGTCATCCCACTGGTTTCAACCCGTGCCACAGGGATAGATACGCTAAAAAAAGCCATCGACAATTACCCTCAGCATACCCGCCCTGTACAGGTTAATTATCCTGATGCGTTATTGCAGGAGATTTCCCACCTTTCCAGCCAGATCGCAGAAAAATTCACATCACAACAGCGCCGCTGGCTGACTTTACAAGTCCTGGAAGGGGATATTTACAGCCGTGGAGTATCCGGCCTGGCTCACGCACAACTGGCTGAAAGCAGAGAACGCTTACAAAAACAACAAATCGAAGAACCTGACCTCATCATTGCAGGCTCACGCTATCAAACCATCAGTGAAATTTGTCTGGCAGTCATTGATACCCGTACAGCCACACCCAACAAACTGACTCAAGCGTTAGATGCCGTTATCCTGAACCGCTGGTTGGGTCTGCCTGTCTTCCTGTTTGTCATGTACCTGATGTTTGTACTGGCTATCAATATTGGTGGAGCCTTACAGCCTATCTTTGACGGCGCTTCCACCGCCATTTTTATTGATGGCATGCAATGGCTCGGCCATACTCTCCATTTTCCGCATTGGTTAACGGTGTTCCTTGCTCAAGGCGTTGGTGGGGGTATCAATACCGTACTGCCGCTGGTTCCCCAAATTGGCATGATGTACCTGTTCCTCTCCTTTCTGGAAGATTCCGGCTATATGGCACGGGCGGCATTTGTCATGGACAGACTGATGCAAGCCCTGGGGCTGCCGGGTAAATCCTTTGTGCCCCTGATTGTTGGCTTTGGTTGTAACGTGCCTGCCGTCATGGGTTCAAGGACACTGGATGCGCCGCGTGAACGCCTGATTACCATCATGATGGCACCGTTTATGTCCTGCGGGGCAAGGTTGGCGATCTTTGCCGTCTTTGCTGCGGCTTTCTTCGGCAAAGAGGGCGCAAGCATCGTTTTCTCCCTGTATATTCTGGGGATTGTCATTGCCATCCTGACAGGGCTGCTATTGAAATTCACGCTAATGCGCGGTGAAGCATCGCCATTTGTCATGGAACTGCCGGTCTATCACGTTCCCCATGCCAAGACCCTGCTGCTCCAGACATGGCAAAGGCTGAAAGGTTTTGTCATACGCGCAGGTAAAGTGATTGTCGCAGCAAGCATATTGATTGGTGCCCTGAACAGTTTCTCCTTCTCCGGTAAGGCCGTAGACAATATCAACGAATCGGCGCTGGCTTCCGTCAGTAAAGTGCTCACTCCTGTTTTACAACCTCTCGGTGTGCATTCCGATAACTGGCAAGCCACCGTCGGGCTTATCACTGGCGCGATGGCAAAAGAAGTGGTTGTAGGAACCCTAAATACCCTCTATACCGCAGAAAACCTTGCTCAAGAGCCATTTAATCCAGATGAATTTAATTTACTGGATCAACTAAAAGATTCGTTCGCAGAAACGTGGGATAGCCTGAAAGAAACCTTCACTTTGAGCGCACTTTCTAACCCGATTGAAGCCAGTAAAGGTGATGGCAACATGGATCGCAGCTCTATGGGAACCATGAGCGCCAAATTTGGCTCTGCCATTTCCGCTTACAGTTACCTGATTTTCGTGTTGCTGTACGTACCCTGCGTTTCCGTGATGGGTGCCATTGCCCGTGAGACCAGCCGTGGCTGGATGATATTCTCGATTCTGTGGGGATTAAACGTCGCTTATTCTCTGTCAGCCCTGTTTTATCAAATCACAACGTTTTCAGCTCATCCACAAAGTAGCCTGATCACCATTCTGGCCGTGATCCTGTTTAACATTCTGATAGTTATTGGTTTACGCCGCGCACGCAGCCGAGTCACTGTGACATTCAACAACGCTGCTGCTGACCATAGTTGCGAATGTTCAAACAATAGCTGTCACTAGCCGGAGCCATTGAGGAGCCATAAATGATTAACCTGCTGAAAATCAGAGATGCTGTTGCCCTCAACGGGCGTACCGATGCCAGGTCATTGAGCCATCAGTTCTCAGCACCGCTGCCAATGGTAGAAGCCATGCTCAAGCAGCTTGTCATAATGGGTAAACTGGAGGAAGTGGATGCTTCCTCCTGCCTCAGCGGGGGCTGCAAGCAGTGCCCGGAAACACAGAAATGTGATACTAAAACATATCAGCTTGGCGTAAAAAAATAAGGGACTCCCTGCGTTATAGAATAGATGATTAAAAATATCCTATCGCTATAATTGCCCTGTAAGAAAATCCCTTCTAATAAGCGTTTAAAAAGAATAAATAGATTAATTATAATTATCTCTTTATTATCTGAGATGCTGTATCTCTACATTAATAACCTGAGGATAGTAATATGCCTAAAGAGTTATTCACTGCAACAGTTGAATCAGTTGGCAATCTCAAGATGAAATGCTCATCGCGAGATTTTAACTTCCATATGGACGAACCCAAAAGCCTCGGTGGAACCAATGAGGCGATGAATCCAGTGGAAGTGTTACTTTCTGCATTTGGTGCATGTCAGTGCATTGTGGCAAAAAGCTTTGCCCGCAAGCACAAAATCAATTTGATCGATATTCAGGTTAAAATGGAAGGAGAACTGGATACCGATGGCTTCACAGGTATAAATAAAAACGCCAAAATGGGCTTTTCCAAAATCACCTCCAAATTCTATATCAAAGCAGATAATACTGAACAAGAGATACGAGATTTTATTGATTTTGTCGAGAGCAATTGCCCTATTCGCGACACAATGGTCAATACACCTGAAATTGTGACTGAGGTTTATTCCTCAAGATAACTTATCGATTACCCATAACAATTAATGTTATGGGTAATTATCAATAATGACAAATCAATTGACTACCCTGCCACAAAATTCTTTAACGCTTCCACAAACTCATCAGGATGGGAAATAAAAGGCGCATGGGCAGCGTTGCGCATAAGAACGGAGCGCGTATGTGGCCATGCCTTGTCAAGCTGTGAAGCAATCTTACGCGGCACCAAACCATCAAGATAACCATAAAGGCGCAGGAAAGGTAATTGAAGTTGGGATAACTCCTCCCTTAGATCATCAGTGCGCAGGATTTCCAAACCGGCATTAAGTACCTCGACTGTCGGCATCGGCTGATTCAGTATCACTGATTTCAGTACACGGGCATCCTGACGGGCGCTGTCTGTTCCTAAGGTCTGCAAAGCCAGAAAACGTTCAACCGTCTTTTGAAAATTCGCACTCAATTGATGCTCAAATGCCTTCAAGACCTCTGGCTTAATGCCCGGCCAGTCGCCATCAGCACTAAATTTTGGCGAGGAGGCCACGGTTATCAAACCCGCAACGTGTGCCGGATGATCCAAAGCAATCCGGCTAGCCACCAATCCACCTAAAGACCAGCCTAGCCACAAGGCATTCTCTGGCGCCTGCTGCCATACAGTGTTCGCCATATCCGCCAATGACAGAGCCGAATGCGATTGGCTACGCCCATAACCCGGCAAATCCACTAGATGCAAACGAAAATGCGGAGCCAATCGCGTTTCCACTGAGCGCCAAACCTCAGAATTTAGCCCCCATCCGTGCAGCATCACAAGATCACGTGGCGCATCGCCAATTGTCTGCCAAAACAACTGATTCATTGTTATTCTCACTTTATTTGTCACCAAGGAAGGAAACTATGCTAACAATGGTTGGATACTGTTGGCTATGCCAGCAAAATTTGTATTTTGCCCATCATGGGATCTGCAACAGCTGCTACCGTCACTTAAAGCGGCTGCAACATGTCTGTCCACGCTGTGCATTGCCTTCTGAATCCGGCAACCTTCCCTGTGGACGATGCATAAGGAATCCCCCTGCATGGCAACATTTGATCGCCATTACGGATTACACCCCACCATTAAGCCAGCTTATTCAACAATACAAATATTACAGTACCCCACAACTCGCACCAATGCTGGCGCGGGTGTTCCTGCTGCATTGGCTGCAAGGCTATCGTGAAGGCCGCTGGCATAAACCAGATTGCATACTGGGTATTCCTCTGCACAGCAGAAAACGCTGGCAACGTGGTTTCGATCACATTGAACTCATTACCCGATCCCTATCACGTTGGCTGCAATGTCCATATCAACCCGATTTTTTACGCCGCCCACGTGCTACACTCACGCAGCGGGGCTTATCTGCCGCCCAAAGGAGAGCCAATCTTAAGCAAGCCTTTCAATTACAGGGCGATTTTACCGATCAACATGTCGCTATTTTCGACGATGTGATCACCACGGGCACAACGCTGCATGAAACGTCACAGTTGATGATTCGTGCTGGCGCTCGCTCTGTACAGGCTTGGGCAATATGCCGAACCTTGTAGTTCCTTTATAAATGGGCGTATTATAACCAACTAGAACAGTCAACTATTGAGCAAATGACATGATTAATATTACTGAAGCAGCGCAAGCACATTTTGCCAAGCTACTGGCAAATCAAGAACCGGGCACACAGATCCGCGTCTTTGTTATTAATCCAGGAACGCCGACCGCTGAATGCGGTGTCTCCTATTGCCCACCGGATGCTGTTGAAGCCACTGACACCGAATTGAAGTTTGATCAACTCTCTGCTTATGTTGATGAAATTAGTGTCCCTTTTCTGGAAGAGGCCGTCATTGATTTTGTGACCGATCAATTGGGTTCCCAACTGACCCTGAAAGCCCCGAACGCTAAAATGCGTAAAGTGGCGGATGATGCCCCACTGATTGATCGTGTTGAATACGTCCTGCAATCGCAGATCAATCCGCAGCTAGCTGGGCATGGGGGTCGTGTCAGCCTGATGGAAATCACCGATGAAGACTATGCTATCCTGCAATTCGGTGGTGGATGTAACGGCTGTTCAATGGTCGATGTCACTCTGAAAGAGGGGATCGAAAAACAGTTATTACAGCTATTTCCTGAATTAAAAGGCGTGAGAGATCTGACTGAGCACCAGCGCGGTGAACATTCATATTACTGATTTTTCATTCTTATTTTGACAGTTTTTAACCATTTTTCTGTTTCTGACGTTTTCCATCTCAATTTCTATGTCTTCCCAATGGTTAATATTGGGAAGACAGTCAGGTCATACCAGACGACTATTCAGAAATGAATATATTGAAAATAAAAATCTTAGAAACTACGTTGAGTATTTATGAACCATTTTCAAACGATAACGCCTGAACAGGCTTACCAACATTGGCTCGATAAAACCGCAGTCATGGTTGATATCCGCGATCCACAAAGCTTCCATGCCGGGCACGCAACCAATGCGTTTCACCTAACAAATGAAACACTCAATGGCTTTCTACAGGAAGCGGATTTTGACCAACCGGTCATGGTGATGTGTTACCACGGTCATAGCAGTCAGGGCGCAGCACAGTACCTGATCAATATGGGTTTTGAGACCGTTTATAGTGTCAATGGCGGTTTTGAAGGCTGGCAAAAAGACTATCCTCACGCTGTCCATACTCAATAAACATTTAATACATTGATTTTAATGCCATTAACTTCAGTGTAATTAACCTCAACTTAAGGCAGAGATAAGACGAGCAATGATCCATATAACCTCAATATCTAATCCTCGGCTGGCTCAGGCCTTTATTGATTATATGGCGACGCAGGGCATTCATTTGACCATGCGGCCCACCAATGAGCCACCATTAGTTGAACTCTGGTTAGAGGATGATAGCCAACGAAGTCAGGTTGAAGAGGAGCTTCGCCACTTTGCTCGCGATCCACTGAATGAACGCTATCAAGCTGCCAGTTGGCAAACAGGCCAATCTGTCAGCTTCTTCAAGTATCATAACAACCTGAATTTAAATACGCTCAAAAACCAATCTGGCCCACTGACTATTGCCATAACCCTGCTCTGCATCCTCGTTTACCTCTGGATAGCAATGGCAGACATAAAGGATGTGATGAACTGGTTAGCATGGCCAGCCAACAGTGATCAGTATCTGGAATTATGGCGCTGGATAAGCCCAGCTCTATTGCATTTCTCTCGGACACACCTGCTCTTTAATCTTGCCTTATGGTGGTATTTCGGCAGCCAGGTAGAGCAGAAGATTGGGGGCAGCAAACTGTTTGAAATTACGATAGTGTCAGCCATTTTCAGTAATTGGGCGCAATCATTATTCAGCGGATCTAATTTCGGGGGATTATCCGGTGTCGTCTACGCACTGATCGGCTATGTTTGGCTAACCGGTGAAATCTCCCCAAAACGTGGGATCAGTGCTCCCAGAGGATTAATCGCTGTCTCTGTCATTTGGTTGTTGGTGGGTTATTTCGATCTATTTTCGTTAAACATCGCCAATGCCGCCCATGTTGCAGGATTAATCATCGGGTTATTAATGGGGTTATGGGATAATTTGCGCAAACAAAAAAACCAAAAAATGCCAAATAAGCCCCAATAGATTTCAAGTTTCAGCATCGGCTTGAAATAGAAGGGAGATAATTTTGGTCAACGATAATCCATCTATGCATATATTAGGGGAATTTTGTGAAGCAAACTCAGCGACATGATGCAATAATCGAGCTGGTACGCATTCAAGGTTATGTCAGCACTGAAGAGCTGGTTGCACATTTTGATGTTAGCCCGCAAACCATTCGACGCGATTTAAATGATCTCGCAGATAAAAATAAGATCCAGCGTCATCACGGCGGCGCTGCGTTGCCATCCAGCTCTGTCAACACAGCCTACCATGACCGCAAGATCATGTGGTCGAATGAAAAAGCGCGAATTGCACAACACGTTGCCACCCAAATTCCAAACGGCGCAACCCTGTTCATCGATATTGGAACAACGCCAGAGGCCGTAGCACATGCGCTGCTCAACCACCGCGATTTACGGATTGTCACCAACAATCTCAACGTCGCCACTCTGTTTATGGGCAAAGAAGATTTTCGCCTGATTTTAGCGGGTGGTGAAGTACGCTCCCGCGATGGCGGCATCATTGGCGAAGCAACGCTAGACTTTATTTCCCAGTTCCGCCTTGATTTTGGCATTCTTGGGATCAGCGGCATCGATAGTGATGGTTCACTGCTGGAATTCGATTACCACGAAGTTCGTACCAAACGTGCCATTATCGAAAACTCCCGCTGTGTCATGCTGGTTACCGACCATTCAAAATTCGGCCGCAATGCGATGGTTAATCTCGGCAACATGAACCTGATTGATTTTTTGTTCACGGATAAAGCCCCTCCTTCCGGCCTCCAGAAAATTATCGAGCAACACAACGTTAAGTTGGAATTGTGCTAATCACTTTTTAGGCAAAAATGCCCCATCAGAGATTCTGGTGGGGTTAGCTCCCACCAATATCCCCCTCAAATTTGTATCCCACAGAATCCTTATTAATCTTATGTATATGATGAGATTTTGCTACCCATATCACGTGAATGTGTTTTTTCTGAGTTAAAGGTTGGCGATTGATGAATTTTTAATTACAATCCTTGAGCGAAAACGAACATTAAAGAACTGTTTCGAACATTTCATAGGGGATGCAATGGAAACCAAAGACTTGATTGTAATAGGCGGCGGAATTAACGGCGCTGGTATTGCGGCAGATGCTGCTGGCCGGGGGCTTTCAGTCCTACTGTTGGAAGGTCAGGATTTGGCCAGCGCAACTTCGTCTGCCAGCTCCAAGCTGATCCACGGTGGTTTACGCTATCTGGAACATTATGAGTTTCGTTTGGTCAGTGAAGCACTGGCAGAGCGTGAAGTGCTTTTAAAACTGGCTCCCCATATTGCATTCCCGATGCGCTTTCGCCTGCCACATCAACCACACCTGCGCCCAGCGTGGATGATCCGCATTGGCCTGTTCTTGTACGATAACTTGGGCAAACGCGTTAGCTTACCAGGCAGTAGAGGGCTGAAATTTGGTGCAAACTCAGTACTGAAACCCTCGATCACCCGTGGCTTTGAATATTCCGACTGTTGGGTTGACGATGCGCGTCTGGTTGTTCTGAACGCACAGGAAGTGCAGAAACACGGCGGTGAAGTACGTATCCGTACTAAAGTAACCCGTGCATGGCGTGAAAATGGTTATTGGATGGTTGAAGCCACAGACCTCAAAACTGGCGAAACCCATACATGGCGCGCAAAAGGTTTGGTTAACGCAACAGGCCCGTGGGTGAAAAATTTCTTCGATAACGGTCTGCAACTGAAATCGCCTTATGGCATCCGTCTGATCAAAGGCAGTCATATCGTTGTGCCTCGCGTTCACGATGAACCGCAGGCTTATATTCTGCAAAATGAAGATCATCGCATCGTATTTGTTATTCCATGGAATGACGAATTTTCGATTATCGGCACGACGGATGTTGAATACAAAGGCGATCCTAAAGAAGTCAAAATTGACGATAAAGAGATCGGCTATTTGCTGAAAGTCTATAACGACCACTTTAAGAAACAACTTGGGTGCGATGATATTGTCTGGACTTACTCTGGCGTTCGTCCCCTGTGTGATGATGAATCCGATTCACCCCAAGCGATCACCCGTGATTACACGCTGGATGTGCAGGATGAGCAAGGCCAGACGCCATTGCTGTCCGTATTTGGCGGTAAGCTGACAACTTATCGTAAACTGGCTGAACACGCTATGGAAAAACTGGTGCAGTACTACCCTAACGCAGGTAAGGCCTGGACCAAAAATGGCAAGTTACCGGGTGGTGAGCTGGAAGGCTGTGATCGTGATGGTTATGCGCGCCTGCTACGCCAGCGTCATAACTGGCTGCCTGAAGGTGTGGCACTGCGTTATGCCCGTACTTACGGCAGCAACAGCCAATTCATCCTGCAAGGCGCAGAAACGCTGGCCGATCTCGGCGAATGCTTCGGTCACGGTTTATATGAGGCAGAACTGCGTTATTTGGTTAAACACGAATGGGTAACGCAGTTAGATGATGCTATCTGGCGCCGTACCAAACTGGGCATGTGGCTCACTGAGGAACAAAAACAGCGTGTAGCTGATTGGCTGGCACAAAACGCCAAAGCCGCTTAATTGCGAGATTGATTTTTAAAATGGCGATAGAAATTATCGCCATTTTTTATTCGATTTTATTCCTGTCATATACGTTTTTTCCCGCTCATCAATGTCCACAAACGAACGTTAACTTTCGAAATCAATCATCCCTGTTTTTTATCGCAATTCCCTTATTTTTTTATTTCATTCAGCTGGTTATTTTATGATCACACCTTTATCGCCGTGATAGTATGTCAGAAATTAAATTGGGCGATATCCATGTTAACGATCCGGAATGCAACGATAAAAGACGCTGCACGACTATTCTGGCTACTGGAAACAAGCTGTCGTTTTCACTTTTCTTATTTATGGCATGACCAAAATGAACTGGAAGAATATATTGCGGGAGAATGTTCCATAGAGAAAATATTGACTTCATTACAATCTCCCGACCATAAATGGTTTATTGCTGAATCCCAGCATACTATTGGATCACATATTTAATTTATCAAAAAAGCCTTATTGCTCGATCCATGCAAAATATATTAGGCATAAAATCAGATACATCCATAAGATATTTTATTGATTCATGCAAGAATGGCGTGCAGAATATAGCCTAATTATTCTGTAGCGTGATCAATAGCATGGCAAAAATCACCATCTATACAGAAAAATACAGTGAGTAAGCATCAATAATACTCCCGCCTTCCCTATATTCTCCCATAATGGAGATTTTTATATCTTCAATACAAAATTAGAATATATATTCAAAATATTGATAATATTACACTTTATCATTTTTTAAATTTTCATTTTTTTTGTAATTGTGATATTAATCCCCTTTCTTTAATTCGCTTATTGCGATTTATGTTCAATTTTATGAATATAAACAGGAATGGACAACAACTTGTAATGATGAGTCAAACATTCATTAAGAAAGAGGGGATCGCACAGTCATTTCTGGCTCGTTATCTCCTCTCTGAACAATGTGGTAACCGCCTGAAAACCATAGAGTTATTGGCTAAAGAATGTGCATTGTCCGTGGGTTTGATGCAAGCAGCATTAAAATCTCTTGAACAAGCACAGGTGGTTGGAATTAAGCGTCGAGGTCGTAGTGGTAGCTTTCTTGTACAGATAAACCACAGATTACTGTTGCAGTATGCCGATATTGGCAATGTGGTTTGTGCGATGCCGCTCCCGTATACCCGTGCTTATGAAGGGCTGGCAAGTGGTTTAAAAGCGTTGTGTGCAAGTGTTCCTTTTTACTTTGCACACATGCGTGGCTCAGACATCCGCATTGAATGTTTACTGAACGGTGTTTACGATTTAGCGGTAACATCAAGGCTTGCCGCAGAGCAGCACCCAGAAAATAAAGATTTATATATTGCGCTTTCACTAGGGACACAAAGTTACACAGACGGGCATAGGTTAATCTTTCGCAATGGCGAAATGGAATCAATTCGTCGCGTTGGGTTAGATAGCACCTCAGCAGACCAAAAAATAATGACAAAGCAATACTTTGCTGACAGAGAGATCGAATTGGTCGAGGTTTCCTATCATGAATGCCTAAATCAAATCATAAAAGGCCACATTGATGCGGCCATCTGGAATGTTGGGCAAGGCCATGAACTCATAGCACAAGGCCTGATGACCCAACTCCCTGACAACAGTGCGTGTTTTATCAAGGCTTCTGAAGCCGTTATCCTTACCCGCAAGGATAATATCCCGATCCAGCAACTCCTGCATACTATGGTGGATCGGGATCTATTGCTGTCCCATCAACAAAATGTAGTAACAGGCATCATCGAACCGGTTTATTGAAACTCGATTAACCAAAATAAACTGCTGATTAACACCTACGTATAACAAAAAGCAATGATAGAACAACGGTTAACTATCCTGCTACAAGGTAATGTTATCGATCAAGATATCTACGAAAACATGCTGGAAGTTGTGCATGTTCTGGAAGATACGTGGCTCATCCCTATCCGTCATCCACAAGGCGAAATGGCACTCACCCATATGGCAAGTGCTTTCATGCGTTCACGCCGTGGTGAAATCATTGCTCCGTTGGATAAAGAAATATTAGCAACACTCAAGCAATCTGAATACTACGAGCAATTACTCACCATTCATCACTCCCTGATTGAAAAATTTACCGTCGCCTTACATCCCAACGAGGAAGGCTATCTGTTGGCAAATTTATATGGTTTAATATTTTCATTCGAAAGAGGTTAGCTTTTGATTCTCATAAAAATATTCAAAAAAATGAAAATTTATCTGTAAAAATGTTGATTTCACACAGCCTGGCTGCTTTGCAGCTATAAAAAGGGAGTCCTATGTTTATTGAGGCATTAAAAAAACAGAACCCCGAATTGATTGAAGTTGCAAAAAACCTTTGGCAACAAGGTGTAATCTTGCCAGATACCTACATCATCGACGTCGATCAGGTTTTGGACAATGGTCGGCGTTTGCTGCAAACCGCAGAGCGGTATGACATTGAACTCTATTTGATGACCAAACAAATTGGACGTAATCCATGGCTGACCAAGAAATTGATTGAACTCGGTTATCGCGGTGTCGTGGCTGTCGATTTCAGGGAAGCGTATAGCCTAAGCCAACATGGTATTCCACTGTGCCACATCGGCCATTTAGTGCAGACCCCAACCCATTTAATAGAAACCATGCTCAAGCATAGTCCGAGTATCATTACCGTATTTTCCCTTGAAAAAGCCCAGGCTATTTCAGATATTGCGGAGAAATTGGGGCGAATTCAGCCCATCATGCTGAAAATATTTGATAAACGAGATATCGCCTTTCCCGGCCAAGAAGCCGGGATCGCCTTTGATGAGTTAGATACCGTCGTGGATGCCTTAAAGCACATGCCAGGCATCAAATTGAGCGGACTAACGCATTTTCCTTGCCTGGCATGGGATCCCCGCTATCAGATAACCTTACCTACCACCAATTTGCTCACCCTCATTCGTGCACGAAACCGACTGGAACAACTCGGCATCAAACTTGCGCAAATTAATGCTCCGGCGGCCTCAAGCTGCAACACCATACCCTTACTGGCCAAATACGGGGCTACCCACCTGGAACCGGGCCATGCCCTGACCGGAACCATTCCCGCTAACTTCTGTGGCCGAGAACCAGAACATATTGCAATGGTCTATCTCACAGAAATTTCCCATCACCACAGTGGCCATAGTTACTGCTATGGTGGCGGCTATTATAAACGCGGGCAGATGAAACATGCATTGGTTCTCCCTGAACGCACCCTCCCTCCAGGCATTACCCTGGCTAAAAAAGTACGCATACTGCGTCTGGGTGAACCCTGCATTGACTACCACCTCCCATTAGCAGGCATTCATCCTATTGGTAGCCCAGTGATAATGTGTTTTCGCCCTCAGATTTTCATAACGCGCAGCGATGTTGCCCTTGTCTCAGGTATTCAGTCTGGCTCTCCAAAACTTGAAGGTATTTATGACAGTCAAGGCAATTGGAAAAATAGTGGTTATTGTGACTAATCCCCCGACAAAGGTATTACAAATAAGATCATTCCATCGTTAAATAATATTATTTTCGCTATAACGGAATTACCGCATGATCCGGCCGTTTGGCAATAAAGGCAAATAACTTGATTGATGTTTCAGGCTACACCTATGTACATGAACACTTGCATATCGATCTCTCTGATGTGAAAGGAAATCTGGATTGTCGATTGGATCAATACGATCTGATCGTAGGAGAACTTCGTTACCTCTACATCCTTGGGGTAAGAAACATCGTGGAGATGACCAATCGTTACATGGGGCGCAACGCCGCTTTTCTGTTGGATCTGATGCGTGATACCCGTATCAATATCATTGCCTCGACGGGCTACTATAAACAATCATTCTTCCCGGCTCATTTCAGAGAGTTAAGTGTACAGGCTATCGCCGATGACATGATCGCTGAAATTGAAATTGGCATTGATGGCACCGCATTAAAAGCAGGGGTCATTGCAGAAATTGGTTCTAGTCTCAATCAAATTACGAAAGATGAGCAAAAGGTATTCACTGCTGCGGCATTGGCACACCAGGCTACAGGCTGTCCCATTTCCACCCACACGACATTAAGCACAATGGGACGTGAGCAGTTGGCGCTGCTAAAGAAGTCTGGTGTTTCTCCTGAATATGTGGCTATCGGTCATTGTGATCTGAGAGATAACCTGGACACCATTATTCCGCTGCTAGAAGCCGGAGCATGGGTACAATTCGATACAATCGGCAAGAATAATTACTACCCCGACAGCCGACGCATAACCCTGTTGCAAGAGGTTGCCAAGCGTGGGTTACTTGATCGGGTCATGCTTTCCCAAGATATCACGCGTCGATCTCATTTGAAAAGCAATGGGGGCAATGGCTTCGATTACTTGCTAACCGTATTCGTTCCCATGTTACTGGAAGCGGGTTTTTGCCAAAAACAGATAGACCAAATGCTGCGTGATAACCCTGCACAATTTTTCCAAGGTAAGATTAAATAAAGCTATAAAACAGAATATTAATTCTAAAAACCTGGCTTTTTCAAAAAGCAATCCGATATGAAGATACAAAAGAGAGGGATAACAACATGAAATTTGTCGTTGGTGGACAAATAGAGAAACAGGCAATAGCCGAAGGTATTCGTCAATTAGCAGGCAATAAAGCCACCGCCATTACCATCATGAATGATATTGACGCGGCGATGGCAATTAAAAATGGCGAAGCGGATTACTATTTTGGCGCGTGCAATACGGGTGGAGGAGGTGCGCTGGCAATGGCAATTGCTCTTATTGGACTAAACCAATGTGCCACCATCGGAATGCCGGGAAAAATCCTGTCTAATGACGAGATCATCGCCCATGTGAAAGCAGGCAAGAAAGCATTTGGTTTTACCGGCCAGGATATTGATATCGTCCTTCCTGTGATCATCAATACCATCATCTCACTGTAAGGAGGCAATCATGCAACATTTCCATGATTTCCTGCTGAGATTGATGGAAGTCGACCCTTTTAAAGCCGGATTATTGGCAACCATTGGTGCCATTGCCGCGATGATGGCAAACCGGGGTATCGCCGTATTCCACGATGGCCTGCGGCCACTTTTGCCGGAATACCTTGAAGGTCGCATGAGCCGCAAAACGCTTGCCGCAACCAGTTTCGCCCTGAGCATCGGTTTGGTTGTCGGTTTCGGCATTCCCTTTTCACTCACTGCCCCCATTGTTTTGGTTCACAGCCTGTTACTCGGTACAGACATGATCGGGATTTGGTGTGCCAACAGCCGGAGAGGTTTTATCACCTCAGGCATCATTGGTGCCTTATATGCCATCGCGTTGCTGGCTGGTCTGCGTTCGGTGGTGGAACTGTTTGCCATGCTGCCCGTCAATTTCACCGATGACCTCAAAAAAGTGGGCGATCCGATTGTGGCCTGTTTTGCCCTGTTTCCTGCGATGGTCGTCGGTTATCAATATGGCTATCGCAAAGGGCTTTTAGTCATGTTCACCGCACTGATCGGCTATCTGGCAACCAAGGCCATTGGCCCATTGAGCTTTGGGGGGATGATCGAAAAACCCGTCAGCATTGACCCTAACGGTGCTGCACTATTGCTGTCGATGATTGCCATGTTCTACTTTGCAATGCGTGAGCGCCCAACGCAGACAGCGGAGCAAAAAGGCACCAACGAGGTCTTAGTCGGCCTGTTTTCAACCCGCATAGCGCGTATCCAAAAAAACAAATGGCTGTTAATCCTGTGCGGTGGCCTGACCGCCAGTGCAGCCACTATGTCTTTTAGCCTGCTGGCGGAAGGGCCTGTTTCCCTGCAACTCATGGCACAAGGTGAGCAGACCAATGCACTACTGGTAGCACTGGCACGTGCCATTAGCTTTATTCCGTTAGTGGGCACGACAGCTATCGCCACCGGCGTTTATAGCCCAAATGGCATGAAATTTGTGTTTGTGGCAGGGTTAGCCACTAACAACCCGTGGATTGCCTTTATCGCAGGCGGTATCACCATGTTTATTGAAATCCAGCTACTGGCAAAAATCGCTATCTGGTTGGATAAATACCCTGGCGTGAAAGCGTGCAGCGGACATATTCGTACCGCAATCACCAAAATGCTCGAAGTTGCCTTGCTGGTGGGTGCCATGATTGCTTCCAACGCCATTCTGCCGGGTATGGGCTTTATGATCGTGGCGGGTATCTACCTGCTTAACCGTACATCCAAACGTCCTTTAGTGGAAATGGCTATCGGCCCAATCGCAACAATCATGGTGGGTATTCTGGCAAACGTGCTCTTTCTGCTGGGAATAAAATAAGAAAATGCAAACCGATCCATTGAAAACTGATCCATTGAAAACCGCGCCATTGCAAAGCATGACGATGGCGCAAGCGCAACAGCAACAATTCAGGCTGGTTGATATTATCTGTCGCCACTTTCCTGGTGCTGATTTTCTTTCGCAAGGCGATCTGGGCTTAGTCCCAGATCTTCACCAACCACGGATGACCCGACGCATTGAAACGGTGATTGCGGCGTTTTTTGGTGCTGAAACCGCCGCTTTTGTCAATGGAGCAGGAACAGGCGCATTACGCGCTGGGCTGGCCGCTTTGGTCAGCCCGAATTCAACGTTACTTGTGCATAATGCACCGATTTATCCCACAACCCGGGCATCAATTGAACAAATGGGGCTTCGTGTCGTTCAGGCAGATTTCAACCACACAAAGCAAATTGTGGCCGCCATTGAGCAATACCAACCCGCAGCCAGTCTTGTCCAACATACACGCCAGAAAATGTCTGACCGTTATTCCCTGCAAGAGGTTATCCGCACCCTGAATCAATATGACATTCCTTCATTGGTCGATGATAACTACGCGGCGATGAAAGTGGCACATATCGGTTGTCAATATGGCGCAACCCTTTCCACATTCTCTTGCTTCAAATTATTGGGACCACAAGGCGTTGGGTTAATTGTAGGAAAACAGGCAATTATTGATAATCTACGCCACAGCATGTACTCCGGTGGCTGCCAGATACAAGGTTATCAGGCTATGGAGGCGTTGCGCGGTATGGTATTCGCGCCAGTGATGCACGCAGTGCAAGCAGAAGTGAATAACGAACTGGTGACCCGTCTGAACCAAGGGGAGTTACCACAGGTAAAACACGCCTTTCTCGCCAATGCACAATCAAAAGTATTATTAGTGGAATTTCACGATCCCATTGCAGAAAGCGTACTCGCCACAGCCCATACACTCGGTGCACTCCCTTATCCGGTAGGTGCAGAGTCAAAGTTTGAAATTCCGCCCCTGTTTTACCGTATTTCCGGCACCTTCCGTCAGGCAGATCCCACTCTGGAACAGCGCATGATCCGCATCAATCCCAACCGTAGCGGCGCAGATACCGTTATGCGCATTTTACGGGAAAGCTGTCAGTTGAAATAAACGGCCTGAGAATTACCGCTGCCCTTGCCTTTGGCAAATACCCTCAGGCTCTTCTGTTCCCTTGACTCAACAACGCGCCTCCTAAGCCGCAAAATCCCCTTGCTGCCGTTCCACTAAAGTCAGAATGCTATAAAGCGCCACCGGCTGTTGCTCCTGATTCAGCACCTGAACATCCCACACCACCACCCCATGTGGTTTATCTTCTGGCGTCTTCTGGACTTTTTTAATCTTCTTCTTGCAGGTCAAACGAACCTGAATGGTATCGCCAATCTTGACCGGCTCAATGAAGCGCAGGTTTTCCATACCGTAGTTGGCAAGTACCGGCCCTACCGCACCATCAACGAACAAGCCCGCCGCCGCCGATACGATAAAATAACCATGTGCCACACGCTCGCCAAACAAGGATTCAGCCGCGCCAATTTTATCCACGTGGGCGTAAAAATGATCGCCACTCAGACAAGCGAAATTCACGATATCCGCTTCCGTCACCGTCCGGCGAGCCGTCAGCAAACTTTCACCCATTTCAATTTGTTCAAAGTACTTGCGGAATGGATGAATCGGCCCTTCTTTCACTTTCGCGCCACGAACCCACTCACGGCCAATCGCGGCCAGCATACTGGGGCTGCTTTGGATCGCTGTACGCTGCATATAATGTTTCACAGCACGCAAGCCACCCAACTCTTCTCCGCCACCGGCACGCCCTGGGCCACCATGTACCAGCATGGGCAGCGGGGAGCCGTGTCCCGTGGACTCCGCAGACGCCGCTTCATCCAGCACCAGCATCCGACCATGCGCACAGGCTGTCGCCCGGATCACCTGTACGGCAATCTGTTCATCTGCCGTCACCAGTGAGCCAGCCAGACTCCCCTGTCCCATCATCGCCAATGCAATCGCCTGCCCGGTATCCTGATACGCCATTAACGTGGCCACCGGCCCAAAGGCTTCGGTGCCGTGTACCACCTGATTGGTCATTGGATCTGCACAGTAGAGCAATGTCGGCGGGTAGAAGGCACCATGACGGTTGTTATTGCCTGCCAGCACCCATTTATCCAGTGAACCACCACATAAAACCTCGCAACCACTATTGCGCAATTCGTTGACCTTCGCCTGCACCTCATCACGCTGTTCCCGATTAATCAACGCCCCCATGCGCACTTCCGGCAAAGCAGGATCACCAACTACCACGCCAGATAGCCGTTTAAGTAGTGCTTGTTTGACCGCTTCCATTTGGCTGGCGGGCACAATAACACGCCGGATAGCCGTACATTTCTGGCCGGCTTTTACCGTCATTTCACGAACGACTTCCTTGATGAAAACGCCAAATTCTGGCATGTCAGGTGTCACATCCGCGCCTAAAATGCAGCAGTTAAGCGAATCCGCTTCCATCGTAAAAGGAATAGATTTTTCTATCAGCCGAGGATGGACCCGCAACTTTTGCCCCGTTTTAGCCGAACCGGTAAACGTCACCGCATCCTGATAATCGAGATGATCAAACAGATCACCAATGCCACCGCAGATCAATTGCAACGCCCCTTCCGGCACCAGACCGCTATCGATGATCATGCTCACCATCGCCTGTGTCAGTTGGGCGGATGCCGTGGCAGGCTTGATAATCGCTGGCATGCCTGCCATCCACGTCGGTGCCAGTTTTTCCAGCATCCCCCAACACGGAAAGTTAAACGCATTGATATGCAGTGCAACACCGGGACGGGAAGTCAGCACATGGCGTGCCACAAACTGGGACTGTTTAGACAGCGGGATCATCTCATCTTCCGGCCACAGGGTATCATCCGGCAATTCACGCCCGGCTAACCCGGCATAGGAGAACAGAGTAGCTACGCCCCCCTCAATATCCACCCAGCTATCCGCACGGGTTGCGCCTGTTTCTGTGGAAATGGCATACAGGGCTTCTTTGTTGGCGAGCAGGTGTTTTGCAACTGCTTTCATCATCTGCGCCCGTTGCTGGAACGTCATCGCAGCCAGCACCTTTCCGCCTTTTTCACGGGCGTAGCCTAAACTTTCTGCCAAGGACAAACCTTCTGAAGAGACCTGATACAAAGCTTCGCCGCTGACTGCATGATAAATAGTTCTGGGATCACCGTGCCCATAAACCCAGGCACCACAAATGTAACTCGTTAACTGTTGCATTTTTTTCTCCACCGATTTAACCCATGAAACAATCATTAAGTAATGAAAGGCCATTTATGTATCACATATATGATTGACAAAACCACCCATAAAATTAACAAAAAACAAACATTTTCACCTGATCACTTGTTAATATTTATCCCATCGCTAAATAAAAATAACTAATCAATTGTTTTATAACGAATAAAAATTAATATTGTGATATGGACAACAAATACACAATTTTTGTGTTTGCTATTTTTGTTATCAGTTTGTAGATTTGCAGTTATGTAAAGTGATTCATTTTTATATATTATCTCATAAAATAAGAATCATAATGGAGTCGCACATGACAACAGATCCGCGTCAGGCGAGCTTTGAGGCAAAAATAGCGGCCGATCTCTCGATCGAGGCTAAAGATTGGATGCCCGAAGCCTATCGCCAAACCCTGATACGCCAAATCGGCCAACACGCACACTCGGAAGTCGTCGGCATGTTACCGGAAGCCAATTGGATCACCCGTGCCCCGACCCTGCGCCGCAAGACCATATTGCTGGCGAAAGTCCAGGATGAAGCCGGGCACGGGCTGTATCTCTACAGCGCCACTGAAACATTGGGCTGTTCCCGTCAGGATATTTACCAAAAGTTGTTGGATGGCAAGATGAAATATTCTTCAATCTTTAACTATCCCACCCTCAGTTGGGCTGATGTTGGTGTGATTGGCTGGCTGGTGGATGGTGCGGCAATTGTCAATCAGGTTGCCTTGTGCCGTGCCTCTTACGGTCCCTACGCCCGTGCGATGGTAAAAATCTGCAAGGAGGAAAGTTTCCACCAGCGGCAGGGCTATGAAGCGGTAACCGTGCTGGCGAATGGCAGCGAAGCCCAACGCGCCATGTTACAAGATTCTATCAACCGCTTCTGGTGGCCGACATTGATGATGTTTGGTCCCAATGACAGTGATTCCCCCAACAGCGCCCAGAGCATGGCATGGAAAATCAAGCGATTCAGTAATGATGAACTGCGGCAAAAATTCATCGACAACACCGTACCCCAGTTGGAAGCCCTGGGTATGACAGCGCCCGATCCTGAGCTGGCTTGGGATGAAACAACAGGCCATTACCGTTTTGGTGCAATCAATTGGGATGAATTTTATCAGGTGCTGAAAGGACAAGGGCTATGCAACCACGAACGGCTGGCAGCCAAACGCCGGGCCTGGAAAAACGGAAGTTGGGTACGGGAAGCGGCAGCGGTTCACGCCGGGAAAATAGCCGCCAAAAATCGTGTCGCTTAGTATCTCGCGTTACTGAACCACCTTGAAGGGAGTAAATCTGATGAACGATACCGATTGGCCACTGTATGAAGTCTTTGTTCGCAGTAAACAGGGATTGGCGCACCGTCACGCCGGCAGCCTCCACGCGGCAGATGATCAAATGGCACTGGAAAACGCACGCGATGCCTACACCCGGCGCAACGAAGGCTGCTCCATCTGGGTAGTGAAATCCATCTATCTGGTCGCGTCACAACCGGAAGATCGTGGTGCTTTTTTCGAGCCATCGGAGGACAAAATTTACCGTCATCCCACGTTCTACGCCATTCCTGATGGCATCAAAAATATGTAGGGGACGAGAATATGCATACACATAGCGTTTCATCTCCCCGCCATTCCCTGTTAAACCACGCCCTGTTCAACTATGTCCTTCGTCAGGGAGATACCCCACTGATTCTGGCACAGCGCTTGTGCGCATGGTGTGGACATGCACCCGAACTGGAAATTGACCTTGCCCTGTCCAACATCGGACTCGACCTGTTGGGCCAGGCACGCCATTGCCTCAGTTATGCCGCCACCCTTGCAGGAACAGGGCTGGATGAAGATCATCTGGCATTTTCGCGTCATGAGCGCGAATTCTGCAATCTGTTGCTGGCAGAACAACCCAATGGTGGCTTTAATGACACCTTGGTACGCCAATTTTTTATTGATGCCTATCATGTTTTGCTGCATCAGGCGCTGGAGCAAAGTCGTGATCCCCAATTGGCAGCAATCAGTGCCAAATCGTTGAAGGAAGTGGAATATCACCTGCGCTTTAGCCGAGGCTGGATGATCAGATTAGGCGATGGAACAGCACTGAGCCACGAAAAAATCCAGCAGTCTATAAATCAACTGTGGCGCTTTACCGGCGAACTGTTCTATTGCGACGAAATCGAACAGCAACTGGCAGAAGAAGGCATTGCCATTGATCCCCGCACCCTGCATGAACCGTGGTTGCACATCATCAACGAAACGCTCACCGAAGCCACGCTAGCAATGCCACAAGAGGTGCCTTATCGACATGGCGGAAAACAAGGGCTGCATACAGAGCATTTGGGATACATGTTGGCAGAAATGCAATACCTGCAACGCACCTACCCCAACTGCAACTGGTGACAATACGGATTGGTATAGGAGAAGATCATGGAACAGCAATGTAACCCTCGCTTCCATGCAGAGATACAACCGCCGGAAATTCATCAAATCTGGCAATGCCTGCACCAAATTGCCGATCCAGAACTGCCCGCGCTCTCCATTACTGATCTTGGCATGATACGGGCTGTCACCCCGTTACAAAACGGCTGGCGGGTGACATTTACCCCAACCTATTCCGGCTGTCCTGCAACGGAGTACCTGATCGGAATCATTCAGGAAATGCTGGCCCAAGCAGGCTTTGCGCCGGTGGATATCGAAGTAAGCCTGCACCCTGCGTGGACGACCGACTGGATAAATGCAGATGCCAAACAACGCTTGCGAGCAGCCGGTATTGCCCCTCCGCAGGGATTGGCTTGCGAAAAAACAGCGGATATGGTCCCCATTACCTGCCCGTACTGTGGCAGTCATAAAACAGAAACAATCAGCGAATTCGGTTCCACGGCCTGCAAAGCCCTCTATCGCTGTCGGGATTGTCTGGAACCCTTTGATTATTTCAAATGCATTTAACGAGGTGCACTTAACGAGGACGCACTTAACGAGGAACGTAAGATGTCCACTTTGCATCAAACACGCTCACATGGCTTTCATCGCTTAAGCATTGCTGCCATCGAACGGGAAACGCCGGATGCAGTGGTCGTCACCCTGCATATTCCCGCTGAACTGAAAAAACAGTTCTGCTATCACCCTGGCCAACACCTGACACTCAAGGCAAAAGTGAATCACGAAGAACTACGCCGCTGCTACTCTATCTGTAGCTCACCGTTGGATGATGTATTACAAATTGGTGTCAAAGCCATTCACCAGGGCCGTTTTTCGACCTTCATCAACCAACAATTAAAAGTCGGGGATGAGCTGGAAGTCATGCAGCCACAGGGCAATTTTGGCCATCACCCCAATACAGACCAGCTGGGGCATTATCTGGCTATTGCCGCAGGGTCGGGTATCACGCCCATTTTATCGATCATCAAAAGTACGCTGGCATTAGAGCCTAATAGCACTTTTACACTTATTTATGGCAATCGCACCAGTCGCTCTGCCATGTTCAAAGAAGCGCTGGCCGATCTCAAAAATGGCTACCTGAGCCGTTTTCAGGTGCTGTACTTATTCAGTCAGGAAACCACTGATAGCCCATTGTTTAACGGACGTATTGATACTGAGCACCTAAACCACATCGGCAAAACCCTGCTCAATTTTACCCAATTTGACCATGCTTTTCTCTGTGGGCCGGAAGCCATGTTGGATGAGGCCCACTCTGCGCTGGAGCAGGCGGGGATACCGGTTGAACGCATCCATAGTGAACGTTTCAATACCGGACAAGCCACGGTAAATTCCCGCCCTGCCAATCTGGCAGAACGCAGTGAAGCCCGCGTTGAGATCCACCTGGATGGCCGTATCCTCAACATTGCCATGAACGCCGACGATGACAGCATCCTCGATGCCGCATTACGTCAGGGCGCAGATTTGCCCTACGCCTGCAAAGGCGGAGTATGCGCTACCTGTAAATGCCAGCTTAAAGCCGGCGAAGTAGATATGAGGGTGAACTACAGCCTTGAACCCGATCAATTGGCTGCCGGTTATATCTTGAGCTGCCAGTCATGGCCGAAAGGCGATGATGTCGTTGTCGATTTTGATGTCTGAGGAGCCACCATGAGTCAGGAATGGATTTTATGCCACCAGCAGCAAAGGGTGTGCACATTGACCCTAAACCGGCCAGAAGTGCGCAATGCCCTCAGTAATGATTGTCTGGAACAGCTCGTGCAGCAATTGGAACTTGCGGAGGCAGATAACGGTACAGGTGCCATTGTTATGACGGGAGCCGGGCGCTGTTTCGCGGCAGGTGCCGATCTGAGAGAACTACAACAACAAAACGTTGCTACAGCCATGACGGATCGCCGTCCACAGCTATGGCAACGTTTAAATAATATCAGCAAGCCCCTGATCGCGGCCGTCAATGGCTACGCACTTGGCGCTGGCTGCGAACTGGCATTGGCTTGTGATTTGGTGATTTGCGGAGAAAGCGCCCGTTTTGGCCTGCCAGAAATCACATTGGGGCTGATTCCGGGGGCGGGAGGAACACAACGGCTCATCCGCAGCGTCGGCAAAGCATTGGCTTACCAGATGGTCTTGACCGGCGAAGCTATCGATGCCCATCGCGCCTTGAGCGCGGGGCTGGTCAGCGAAGTGTGCCCTGATGCCCTGACACGAGAACGTGCAGAGCAGATCGCGCAGCGCATCAGCGAATTTTCCCCTCTGGCCTTGCGGGCGGCCAAAGCAGCCCTCAAGTCCGCCCAAGAAACCAGCCTGTCACAAGGGCTACTCGCCGAACGCCAGCATTTTGTTACGTTGGCCGGCACAACCGATCGTCAGGAAGGCATCTCCGCCTTTTTGGAAAAACGTAAACCAACATTTAAAGGGTTCTGATCGATGGAAAACATGTCAACGGTACTGACTGATATACAAGCAGGTGTCCTTAGCATTACTCTCAACCGTCCAGAATGCCTCAATAGTTTTAACGAGGAGCTGCACCAACAATTAAGTCAGGCAATGGATATTGCTGAACAGGATGAGTCCGTACGCTGTGTCCGGCTCACCGGAGCCGGACGCGGCTTCTGTGCCGGACAAGATTTAAATGATCGCAATGTCGTTATCTCTGATGGCGGTATCCCTGATCTCGGCCTATCGGTTGAACGCTACTACAACCCGCTAATCCGGCGTATGACTTCTCTGCCTAAGCCCATTATCTGCGCCGTCAACGGTGTCGCGGCGGGGGCTGGTGTCTCCCTTGCTCTGGCCTGTGACATCGTTATCGCTTCCCGTACCGCTAGCTTTATTCAGGCTTTCTGCCGTATTGGCCTGACACCTGATTCTGGCGGTAGCTACTTCCTGCCTCATAAGATTGGGCAGGCGCGGGCGATGGGGATGGCGCTGTTGGGCGACAAAATCAGCGCCGAACAAGCCCTGGATTGGGGAATGATCTGGCAAGTTGTTGAGCCAGAAGAGTTGGAAGATACAACCCAGAAACTCGCCCGACACCTTGCTACCCAACCTACCCTGGCCCTTAGCTGCATCAAGCAAGCCACCTATGCCACCGCAACCAATACGCTGGAACAACAGCTTGCTCTCGAACGAGATTTACAACGCCGGTGCGGGCATAGCGAAGATTTCCGTGAAGGCGTTAATGCATTCATTGAAAAACGCCAGCCAATGTTCAAGGGGAAATGATTATGAACACGCCTCACCTCCACGGTCCCATAGCCGTTATCGGTGCGGGAACAATGGGCATCGGCATTGCCCAGATTGCGGCGCAGGCAGGGCATTCCGTCCTGCTGTTTGACAGCAACGACGAAACAGCCAGTCAGGCGCTGGATAGTTTACGCACCCGCCTGCATCAACGTGTCGCAGCAGGCAAAGCCGAAGCCAGCGCAACAGAAACCCTGTTACAACGCATCACTCAGGCGAATTCGTTACAGGCGTTGGCACCGTGTGGGCTGGTGATTGAAGCCATTATCGAACAACTGGCAGCTAAACAGGATCTCTTCCAGCAACTGGAATCCATTTGTTCACACCAAACCCTGTTTACCAGCAATACTTCATCATTGTCGATTACCGCCATTGCCCGTGTCCTGTCTGCGCCACAGCGCATGGCAGGACTACATTTTTTCAACCCAGCCCCCCTAATGAAGCTGGTGGAAATCGTGCAGGGTCTGGAAACTTCCCCCCAAACCATGGCAACACTCAAAAACTTCGTAACTGGCTGGAAAAAACAACCGGTAATTTGCCATTCTACGCCGGGGTTTATCGTCAATCGCATCGCCCGCCCATTCTATGCTGAAACCCTGCGTGCACTGGAAGAGCAGATTGCGACTCCCGCCACATTAGATGCCGTTCTCAAAGAATCGGGCGGTTTCGCTATGGGACCATTACAACTGATGGATTTGATCGGCCATGATATTAATTACGCCGTGACTGAATCCCTGTTTCATGCTTTCCACTGTGATCCCCGTTTCCAACCTTCACTGCGACAAAAAGAGCTGGTGGATGCCAATCATCTTGGGCGTAAACGCGGTCGTGGTTTTTACGCCTATGACATAACAGGAAGCGGCGGAAAAAAAGAGACCCAGCCGCAACCCAAACTAGAACCGAAACACACCAAAGCACAAAAACAGCCAGTGCGGATCAAGGCGACAGGAAATTGGGCGGCATTGCCACACTTTGTTGCCCTGTTACAACACCCTAAGTTACAGCACTATGGAATCATCTTCGAAGAAAGCAAAAATGACCGATTCCACTCCCCGACCTTGCAGATTGATGACATTCTCTTGATTCTGACCAAAGGGAGAACCTGCGCCCAGATTGCCGATGAAGTCAGGGCACCCGTGGTGCAATTTGACCTTTCCGCCAATCACCAATCGGCTTCTGTCATGACACTCAGTGCTGCTTGCCAGAATACGCCTCAGCAAACCGCAAAGGTGATCGGTTTTCTGCAATCCCTCGGTAAGCAGGTCATTCTCCTGCCGGATTATCCCGCCCTGCTAACCATGCGTACCGTTGCCATGCTGTGCAACGAGGCACTGGATGCCATTAATAAAGGTATCGCCAACGCTGAAGATATCGATCTGGCGATGCGCTACGGTGTGAATTATCCCATCGGCCCGCTGGCATGGAGTGAACAGTTGGGTTGGAAACATATTCTCAGTACGCTGGAAAACTTGCAGAAGTTTTATGGGGAACCCCGTTACCGCCCAGCCCCCTTACTGCGCCAACTCGCGGCAGGGCATACCCAACTCCCCTACCAACAGGCTCAAAAACGCAAGAAAGGGGATGACCATGCAAAATAACGTTAACGCGGCTCGCCATCACATTGAAACTCTTTATGCCCAAGATGTCTGCGCCCAAAATATGGGAATACAGATTGAACATATCGATATCGGGTTGGCCCGACTCAGTATGAAAATCGTGCCTCACATGCTCAACGGTCATCACCGTTGTCACGGTGGTATTCTGTTCAGTCTGGCGGATACGGCTTTCGCCTATGCCTGTAACAGTGAAGGGCTGGCTGCGGTCGCTTCCAGAGGCAGCATTGATTTTATCCGGCCGGCATTAGTGGGTGATCAACTGACCGCCACCGCTTCCGTTCGGCATCAAGGTAAAAATACAGGCCTGTACGACGTGGAGATCATCAACCAGAACGGCAACGTTGTGGCTTTTTTCCGTGGTTACTCCCATCGCCTCAGCCCCCCTATTTCGGACAATACGCTGAAAAAAAACCAGCCAAACCGTCAGGGAGAGTAATCATGAACCATGCATTTATCTGTGATGGTATCCGCACACCTATCGGCCGTTATGGGGGGGCGCTATCCGGCCTGCGGGCTGATGATCTGGCTGCCCTGCCGCTACGGGCATTGATGACGCGTTATCCGGCATTGGATTGGCAACAAATCGATGATGTGATCCTCGGCTGCGCCAATCAGGCAGGAGAAGATAATCGCAACGTCGCACGTATGGCGCTATTGTTAGCGGGATTGCCAAATTCGGTTTCTGGTACAACAGTCAATCGGTTATGTGGCTCAGGCCTTGATGCGTTGGCCTTCGCCGCTCGCAGTATTAAATCCGGCGACGCCCAATTGATATTGGCGGGGGGCGTTGAATCGATGACCCGTGCCCCTTTCGTGGTGGGCAAAGCAGACAGTGCTTTCAGCCGGCAGACGGAGATCTTTGATACCACTCTGGGCTGGCGCTTTATTAACCCCCTGATGCAACAGCAATTCGGCACAGACTCCATGCCAGAAACGGCAGAAAATATTGCCGCCCAGTTTCACATTAGCCGCGATGATCAGGATGCCTTCGCCCTGCGCAGCCAGCAACGTGTCGCCAGAGCGCAACAACGTGGCGTACTGGCCGAGGAAATCATCCCTGTGACTCTGCCTCCCGCCAATAAAAAAGGCGTAGCTACGGTTATTTCACAGGATGAACATCCACGACCAGAAACGACGCTCGAACAATTACAACGGCTCAAAACCCCATTCCGTGCAGACGGCACCATCACCGCCGGTAACGCTTCCGGTGTCAATGATGGTGCGGCAGCAGTGATCATCGCCTCAGAAACAGCAGCCTTGTGCCGGGGGCTGACACCACGGGCACGCATTGTCGCAACGGCAACATGTGGTGTGGAGCCACGCATCATGGGGATCGGGCCACTGTCTGCGACTCGCAAGGTACTGGAACTCACCGGCTTAACCCTGAATCAAATGGATGTTATTGAACTGAATGAGGCTTTCGCTGCACAAGCACTGGCGGTGATACGCCAACTGGGATTACCGGATGACGCAGAACACATCAACCCAAATGGCGGGGCAATTGCACTGGGGCATCCTCTGGGGATGAGCGGTGCCCGCCTTGCGCTGACAGCTGCCCTTGAACTGGAGCGACGGGCCGGACGTTACGCCTTATGCACCATGTGTATTGGCGTCGGGCAAGGCATCGCCATGATTATTGAACGTATTGCATAGCCGCTATTTACCTGACTTAACCAACACCTGCGTATCACGACGTGCACATAACTACATGCAAGTAAATAACCATAAAAAATAACCTGTTACAAACAAATCAACAAAAGGACAGGCAACAATGAGCAACAACGTACAAAACCTGAAGAATCCGCTGGATCCTATCGAATTTGCTTCACGTGATGAGATTCAGGCATGGCAATTTAACCAGTTAAAATGGACCCTCAACCACGCCTATAACAACGTTCCCATGTACCGCCGCAAATTTGATGCAACCGGTATTCATCCGAGTGATTTCAAGCAACTTAGTGATATCGCCCAATTTCCTTACACCACCAAGCAAGATCTGCGGGAACACTATCCTTTTGGTGCTTTTGCTGTCCCAATGGAACAGATAGTTCGCATTCATGCTTCATCCGGCACAACGGGACGCCCAACGGTGGTGGGTTATACCCAACAGGACATCGATAATTGGTCAGAGCTGGTCGCCCGCAGCCTGCGATTTGCCGGGGCAAGTGCCAAAGACAAAGTTCACGTCGCCTACGGTTACGGCCTGTTCACCGGAGGATTGGGTGCGCACTATGGCGCCGAACGACTGGGAGCAACCGTCATTCCGGTATCTGGCGGTAACACCACCAGACAAGCGCAACTGATTGTGGATTTCAAGCCTGACATCATTATGATGACGCCTTCTTACTGCCTGACTTTACTGGATGAGCTGGAGCGCCAAATGGGTGGGGGTGCCAGCACATGCTCCTTACGTGTTGGTATTTTTGGCGCAGAACCGTGGACAACCACCTTACGTACTGAAATTGAAACACGCATGGGTATCAAAGCACTCGACATCTATGGCTTGTCCGAAGTGATGGGTCCAGGCGTTGCCATGGAATCACTGGAATACGCCGACGGCTCTACCATCTGGGAAGATCATTTCTACCCGGAAGTCATTGATCCTGATAACCTAAATAACCTGGCAGATGGCGAAACCGGAGAACTCCTTCTCACTACCTTAAGCAAAGAAGCCATGCCCGTGATCCGCTATCGCACCCGCGACCTGACACGCTTATTGCCCGGTACGGCGCGTAATATGCGTCGCATGGACAGGATCACCGGCCGTTCCGATGACATGCTGATTATTCGTGGCATCAACGTCTTTCCATCACAAATAGAAGAACAGATCATGTGCTTTAAGGCGCTTTCTCCCCACTATCAGTTGGAAGTCAACCGCGAAAGTAACTATGATTGCCTGACAGTCAAAGTTGAACTAAAAGAACCCGATCTGCTGAACCATGAACAACGTTGCAACCTCTGTCATCAGTTGCGCCAGCATATAAAATCAACGGTAGGACTCAGCATCGATGTCAGCATTGTCAACTGTGGTGCTATTCCACGCTCAGAAGGCAAAGCGGTACGGGTGATCGACAACCGGCCACACGAATAACCTTTTGCCACCGCAAGTTAAATGCTATGAAACGGCGGTGGCACCCTTTTTAAGGGTATTTTTCCCAACAGTATGTTGCTCCGAGGGGTTTTCTTTGAGCTTACCGATACAGTTATGACACACTTTTGAGCAGATCACAGAAACTATGGCACATAAACTTGATGATTTTATCCAACACGCTCTCAATGCACAGCCTGTCAGCGGAACATCGCTGATTATCTCCTTATATGGGGATGCCCTGAGTCACCGTGGCGGTGAAGTCTGGCTTGGCAGTTTGAGCCTCTTGCTGGAACCGATGGGGTTTAGTGACCGTTTCGTGAGAACATCCGTATTCAGGCTGCAAAAAGAGGGGTGGCTCACAGTAGAAAAACTCGGGCGACGCAGTTATTACCGCATCGCCGAACGGGGAATGCATCAATTTCGTCATGCCGAGGATAAAATCTACCTCTATGAGCAGCCAGAATGGGATGGCAAGTGGGATCTGCTGCTACTGGAAGGCACTACCAAAAACGAGCGCACCCGCCTGAAAAAAGCGCTGGGCTGGCTCGGATTCGCGCAATTTAACAGTACCCTGATGGCTGCACCAAGCCACTCCCAAAGAGACATTCCCTCTCTGTTGGGCGAACTCAACGCCAGCGATTCTGTCATCTATTTCCGGGCTGATTATCCTTACCCGCGTTCGGAACAGAGCCTGAAAGAACTTGTCTCTCTCAATTGGTCACTGGAGCAGATATCACAGCATTATCACGAATTTATTGTTTCCTTCCGTCCGTTGATGACACTGCTACGGGATTGCCATGAGGCTGACCTGACCCCAGAACGCTGTTTCCAGTTGCGTCTGCTGCTGATCCACTTTTATCGCCGCATCGTCCTGCGCGATCCACTGCTGCCGAATGCATTGCTGCCCGTACAATGGGAAGGGCAAATTGCCCGTAATTTGTGTATCAATATTTATCAGCGCCTTGGCCTGGCTGCGACACGCTACGTCAGTGAACATTGCGAAACAACCATTGGCCAATTACCTCAACCTACCGCCGCGTATTACCAACGTTTTGGCGGGTTATATAATTAAATCAATACCCTATGAAAAACTATTTCGATAGCCCCTTTAAGGGCAAAACATTAGCGGAACAGGTCACCAATCCCAATATTCAGGTTGGCCGTTTCAGTTACTATTCCGGTTACTATCACGGTCATTCATTTGACGAATGCGCCCGTTACTTATCACCTGATTTAACCCATGTCGATAAGCTCATCATCGGCAGCTTCTGTTCCATTGGTACAGGTGTCGCCTTTATGATGGCAGTGTACAAAAATGAGGAAATACTATGTCAAAACTCATCTATTATGTCGCCGCTACAATGGATGGTTACATTGCTACTAAAAACCATGAATTAGGTTGGTTATATGATTGTCCTCCAGGTGATGATGCCACTCCTTATGATGAGTTTTATCAAAATATCGGTGCCACAATTATGGGTGCTGGAACCTATGAGTGGATTATGAAAAACGCCGCAGGTGAATGGCCGTATCAAAATATTCCTTCCTTTATTAATTCATTTTGGTCAAAAATAAAGCTAAAATTATCCCTCCAAGTTGTGACTCAATAGGGTATGGATCTTGCTTTATTTTACCAATCGATAACATAAACCCATAACCCATATCTATTAATTACCAAAAAAACTAAAAATCCGATAATGATAAGCATCACGAATATAAAAAACCCTTTAATTTCAAATCAATGGCCTAAAATGTGATCTAAAACTCAAACAAAACATCTTTTCATATTCAAAATACAAAAATCTGTCTAGGATCAACCTGCTATTATTTCAGTCTATTCATTATCTCATCACGAGCGTAATCATTCTGTTAATCGCAAAACTCCATTATTTATCACTCCTGCCACACCAAGGAGCAAAGGCATGAAGAAAAAACAAATAAATCAAAAGGATATTGATAATCTTATTACCTTGATTGGTGGTAAAGAAAATATCGCTTCCGTCAGTCATTGTATCACCCGCCTCAGATTCGTTCTTAATACACCAGAAAATGCCGATGCCAAAGCCATTGAAGAGTTACCAATGGTCAAGGGATGCTTCACTAATGCCGGACAATTTCAGGTTGTGATTGGGACGAATGTGGATGTCTATTACAAAGCTCTGCTTGAAACCACGGGGAAACAATCCGTTAATAAAGAAGAGGTTAAGCAAGCAGCTCGCCAAAATATGAAATGGTATGAAAATGCAATTTCACATTTTGCTGAGATCTTCTTCCCATTACTCCCAGCCCTGATCAGCGGCGGTTTAATCCTCGGTTTTCGTAACCTGATCGGCGATATCCCGTTTAGTGAAGGCAAATCGCTCGCGCAACTCTACCCTGTCTGGCAGAGTGTCTATGATTTTCTCTGGCTAATTGGTGAAGCGGTATTCTTCTACCTCCCTGTGGGTATCTGTTGGTCTGCCGTCAGAAAAATGGGCGGAACACCCATTCTGGGGATTATTCTCGGCATTACCCTGGTTTCCCCACAATTGATGAATGCTTACCTGCTTGGGCAACAAACGCCCGAAGTCTGGAATTTCGGCTGGTTTACCATTTCTAAAGTCGGTTATCAGGCACAGGTTATTCCTTCCCTATTAGCTGGCCTAACGTTGGGGTGGATTGAAACGCGGCTGAAAAAATGGGTCCCAGACTATCTCTATCTTGTGATTGTCCCTGTGACTTCTCTGATACTGGCCGTCCTCCTTGCCCATGCCCTGATAGGCCCTGCCGGACGTGCTATCGGTGATGGTGTTGCCTGGGTTGTTAAAAGTCTAATGACGGGGAGTTTTGCGCCTATTGGAGCCGCCTTGTTTGGTTTCTTCTATGCCCCGCTGGTGATCACCGGTGTACACCAAACCACCCTGGCAATCGATCTGCAAATGATCCAAAGCACCGGAGGCACCCCTATCTGGCCGATTATTGCGCTATCTAATATCGCTCAAGGTTCTGCCGTTGTCGGCATTGTCTGGGCAAGCAAGAAACAAAAAGAGCGCGAAATTTCTGTTCCTGCGGCGATTTCAGCCTATCTGGGTGTCACCGAACCCGCTATGTATGGAATCAACCTGAAATACCGTTACCCCATGTTCTGTGCGATGATTGGGGCGGCCATAGCCGGGCTGATTTGTGGACTCAACCATGTCACGGCCAATGGTATCGGCGTTGGCGGAATACCGGGAATTCTGTCTATCAAGCCGCAGTTCTGGATGGTTTATCTGCTTGCTATGATCGTCGCAATTATTGTGCCATTCCTGCTGACCGTTCTGGCTTATCGTAGAAATGAACGCAAAGCGACCTTACCCAATGCTGATCTTACCCAATAAACAGGCCAATTAATTTTATAGGTATCTATTTATGACGGAACAAAAACCCTGGTGGATGGATAGCGTTATCTACCAAATTTATCCCAAAAGTTTTCAGGATAGTACCGGTAGTGGCACAGGAGATATCAACGGGATCACCCAGCGGCTGGATTATCTACAGCGACTTGGCGTTGAAGCCATTTGGATCACGCCAATTTATCCCTCTCCACAAGTTGATAATGGTTATGACGTCGCTGATTACTGTGCCATCAATCCTGATTATGGCTCGATGGAGGACTTTGATAATTTGGTGCAAAATGCCCATCGCCGTGGCATTCGCATTATTTTGGATATGGTTTTCAATCACACCTCAACCCAACACCCGTGGTTCCAGGCGGCGCAGGATATTAACAGCCCCTACCGCCAGTTTTATATCTGGCGGGATGGTTCTGAAGGTTCCCTGCCCAATAACTGGAAATCCAAATTCGGTGGTCATGCGTGGCAATGGCATACAGAGAGCCAACAATATTACCTCCATCTGTTTGCGGTTGAACAAGCCGATTTGAATTGGGAGCATGAACCGGTTCGCACTGAGCTGAAGAAAATCTGTGAATTCTGGGCTGATCGTGGCGTTGATGGCTTGCGTCTGGATGTCATTAACCTGGTATCAAAACAGCAAGATTATCCTAGTGATGATCACGGCGATGGCCGCCGATTCTACACCGATGGCCCGCGGATACATGAGTTTCTGCAAGAAATGAGCCGTGATGTTTTCCAGCCCAAGGGATTAATGACCGTTGGTGAAATGTCATCCACCAGCCTTGAGAGCTGCCAACGCTATGCTGCTCTGGACGGAACGACGCTGTCCATGACGTTTAATTTTCACCACCTAAAAGTTGACTACCCAAATGGAGAAAAATGGACTCGGGCAAAACCAGATTATGTTGAACTGAAAAAGATTTTCTCAACCTGGCAGCAGGGTATGCACCAAAAAGCCTGGAATGCGCTTTTTTGGTGTAACCATGATCAACCGCGCATTGTTTCCCGGTTCGGGGATGAACACCAGCACCACAAAACATCCGCTAAAATGCTGGCGATGGTGCTGCATGGTATGCAGGGTACGCCTTATATTTATCAGGGCGAAGAGCTGGGCATGACAAACCCTCACTTTACGCGTATTGAAGATTATCGGGATATCGAGAGCCTGAATATGTATCAAGAGCGCATTGAGAAAGGTATGCAAGCAGAGGATATACTGGCAATTTTGGCGCAGAAATCCCGTGATAACAGCCGAACCCCCATGCAGTGGAATGATTCAGCAAACGCGGGTTTTACCACCGGAACGCCGTGGATTGCGCCTTGCAGTAATTACTCAGAGATCAACGCTGAAACCGTATTACAGGATGAAGATTCCGTCTTCTATTGCTACCACAATTTGATTAAATTGAGAAAGCAACAGCCCATTCTGACCTACGGTGATTACCTGGATTTGCTGCCAGAGCACCCTTCACTGTGGTGCTATCTGCGTCGTTGGCAGGATCAAACCTTGCTGGTTATTGCAAACCTAAGCGATGAAACTCAACTCTGGTCTCCAGAGACTTCACTTGTAAGCACAGAATGGCAGGTATTGATGAGCAATTACTCATCACCAGCAACGGTAGATCATGAGATTAAAATTAAACCTTATGAATCAATATACTTAATATCCAAATGATAATTTTATTGATATATCGTCATTTGACATATTGAATTATTTATAAAATCTTTTAAATAACATACCTCACTAAAAATAAGGTGAGGTATGCTTTTCTTTTTCAAAAAAATAAGAACACCTCATGCTTATTCGATGCAAAAAACATTATTTAAATCCTGCTTAACATTTTACAACCCCATCCGTAATTACAAGATTAATCGATATATCTGTTAACATTAATCTTATCGATAAGTAATCCCAAACGCATACCATAGCAGTATATTAATGGCGCCACCAAAAATTTATGCCATAATTTTTTAATCTCAAACAAGGCGTATACCATTATGTTTTACTCAAGATACTTAACTTATTTGGGGATTATCAGTCTACTATTATCTGCCTTTGCACAAGCATAAGTGCCCTCTCAACAATTATCTCCAAAACCAAAAAAAAAATACCTGCAACGGCAGATTAATAAACAAGTTACAGATAAATCTGCACGACCAACGGTAGAAAACTGGTCAGATACCAAAAAAGTGGCAGAGTTTATTTGTCGTCCTTTTGTTTTTGATACTTTTCCGATACATAAACATCACATAGATAGCCGAACGTCGCAAAATCTGTGACGAGCCTCGCAAATCCTATTTGGGTTTTATCTTTGTACAATCCAAATATCAGGCTGTTTTCAATAGCAGACCGAACTGCTTCGAGATCAACACCTTCCGCCCAACGAGAACGTGTCAGAAATTGATAAATGACGGGGTTATAGCGCGCCTCCAATAATATCTAAACGTTTCCATGACATCACAGATCTCTGACAGAAAAAGAGCCTAATTATTCGCATAAAAGTGCGGCATTAGCATTGAACTCACGATATCTTATCCCCATCTATCGTCAACAACCCATTGGGATGCGGGGCTGGTTTAAGCCTGTACCCAAATATACCTATAAGGCACTCATTATGACTAATCCGTTACTGACATCTTCTGCATTGCCTGAGTTCTCTGCAATCGAACCAAAACATGTCGTGCCTGCTGTGAAAGAGACGTTAGCCAATTACCGCCAGTTAATTGAGAAGATTTTATCCGAAAACACTGCTTTTACCTGGGATAACCTGTGCCAACCCATTTCAGAAGAGAAAGACAGGCTTTCCCGTATGTGGTCGCCAGTCGAACATCTGAATGCGGTTAAGAATAGTCCAGAACTCCGCGAAGCCTATGAGCAAAGCCTGCCCCTGCTCTCTGAATTCGATACCTGGTTGGGGCAACACAAAGGGTTATATCAGGCATATAAATCATTAAAAGAGAGCCAAGCCTTCGAAACCCTTCCCCAGCCACAGCGCAAGGTTATTGAAGATACTTTGCGTGATTTTGAATTGACCGGCATTGGCTTACCAGAAGAGAAACAGAAGCGTTACGGTGAAATTACGGCCCGTTTATCTGAGCTGGGTGCAAAGTTCGGCAATAATTTGCTGGATGCCACCATGGGATGGACCAAGCTGATTACCGACGAGAGCGATCTGGCTGGTCTGCCTGAAAGTGCCAAAGCCGCAGCCAAGGCCACCGCCGAAGCCAAAGGGCTGGATGGGTGGTTGCTGACACTCAATATGCCCAGTTATCTGCCCGTTATGACCTATGGCGATAATCGTGAACTGCGCAAAGAAATGTATTACGCCTATACAACCCGTGCTTCCGATCAAGGGCCAGATGCCGGGAAATGGGATAACAGTGAAATGATGGCGGAACTCCTTGCATTACGTCATGAACTCGCCCAATTACTGGGGTTCAAGAACTATGCTGAAAGTTCCCTGGCAACCAAAATGGCCAAAACACCTCAGCAAGTGCTCGATTTCCTGAACGATCTGGCCAAACGCGCCCATCAACAAGGTCAAGAAGAGTTGGAAACACTCACCGACTTTGCCAAATCTCACCACGGTGTTGATGGGCTGGAAGCGTGGGATCTGGCCTATTACAGCGAGAAGCAAAAGCAGCATGACTTCTCCATTGATGATGAACAACTGCGTCCTTACTTCCCGGAACAACGGGCGCTGGAAGGACTGTTTGAAGTCATTCGCCGCATTTATGGCATCACCGCCAAAGAGCGCCATGATGTCGATACATGGCACCCTGATGTTCGTTTCTTTGACCTGTATGATGATCAGCAGGTATTGCGCGGCAGTTTCTATTTAGATCTTTACGCCCGTGAACATAAACGCGGTGGCGCATGGATGAACAGTTATGTCGGCAGAATGCGTCATGCATCTGGCGAGTTGCAAAACCCAGTCGCTTATCTGACTTGTAACTTCAATAAGCCAGTCGGTGATCAACCCGCCCTGTTTACGCACGATGAAGTGACAACACTCTTCCATGAGTTTGGGCATGGCCTGCACCATATGCTGACCGAAATTGAAGCCCTGGATGTTGCCGGCATCAGTGGCGTGCCGTGGGATGCGGTAGAGTGCCCAAGTCAGTTTATGGAAAACTGGTGCTGGGAGCCGCAAGCATTAACCTTTATCTCCGGTCACTATCAAACGCAGGAACCGCTGCCACAAGAGATGCTGGATAATATGCTGGCAGCCAAAAACTATCAGGCCGCAATGAAAATTCTGCGCCAGCTTGAGTTTGGCCTGTTCGATTTCCGCTTACATGTGGAATATGATCCCGCCAAAGGAGCGCAAATCCTGGAAACGCTGCAATCTGTGAAAAAACAGGTTGCAGTTGCGCCATCACCTGATTGGGGACGCTTCCCGCACTCCTTTAGCCATATCTTTAATGGTGGTTATGCAGCGGGTTATTACAGCTATCTGTGGGCGGATGTGCTGGCAGCCGATGCCTATTCCCGCTTCTCGGAAGAGGGAATTTTCAATCGCGCCACCGGTCAGTCATTCCTCGACAATATTTTGACCCGCGGCGGCTCAGAAGATCCAATGACCCTGTTTGTCCGTTTCCGTGGTCGTGAACCAGAACTGGATGCCATGCTGAAGAGCTACGGCATCGGCGGATAATGACCAGTGAAGATTTGTTTGATTTGTGAAGAAGGCGCTGATCGCAGCGCCTTGTCGTTATTGGCTGAACGTTGGGATCTGATCCACGATGAAGACTCAGTCATGGCACTAGTATTGACTCCCGAGCGATTGGAATTACGCAAGCGCGATGAGCCTAAGCTGGGCGGGATTTATGTCGATTTTGTCAGCGGAACAATGGCACACCGTCGTCGCTTTGGTGGTGGCCGGGGCGAAGCCGTTGCGAAAGCCGTCGGCATCAAGAAAGAGTATTTACCCAATGTTGTGGATGCCACCGCCGGGTTGGGACGCGATGCTTTTGTACTGGCTTCTATCGGCTGTCATGTCAGGATGTTGGAGCGCAACCCCTTGGTAGCCGCTTTGTTGGATGACGGCCTACAGCGTGGCTATCAGGATGAAGAGATTGGTAGCTGGCTGAAAGAACGCATGACACTGATCCATGCCTCAAGCATTACGGCGTTGACAGATATTACACCGCCGCCAGATGTGGTTTACCTTGATCCAATGTATCCACATAAGCAAAAAAGCGCGTTGGTCAAAAAAGAGATGCGGATTTTCCAATCGTTGGTCGGGGCGGATGAGGATGCTGATAGTTTGCTGGAACCTGCCAGAACGCTGGCAAAACGTCGGGTTGTGGTAAAACGGCCTGATTATGCAGAACCACTGGCAGGTGTTAAAGCATCCGCTGCCATTACCACCAAAAACCACCGATTCGATATTTATCCTTGTTAGAAAAAATAAACCCCATGTTCTATTGGGGTTTTTAAATTGCCTGACTACACAATTATTTTATAAATAATTACTTTCCTAAATAATGCCTTGTGACAACATCGCATCCGCCACTTTGACAAAGCCAGCGATATTTGCGCCTTGTACGTAGTTAGTTTGTTGCTCTTCTCCACCATATTCTACGCAAGCCTGATGGATATCGAGCATGATGTGATGTAAGCGAATATCCACTTTTTCCGCTTTCCAACTCAGGCGTGCTGCGTTCTGTGCCATCTCCAGACCCGAAGTTGCCACGCCACCCGCATTAGCCGCCTTACCCGGTGCAAACAAAACGCCTGCATCAAGGAAAGCCGTAGTAGCCTCAATCGTCGCGGGCATATTGGCGCCTTCCGCAACCGCTTTCACACCATTTTTGATCAATGTTTGTGCTGCTTCCAAATCCAGTTCATTCTGCGTCGCACAAGGCAAGGCTATATCCACAGGAATGGACCACGGATCCTGGCCTTTAAGGAAAGTCAGTCCACGCTCTTTGGCATACTCTTCCACACGGCCGTAACGCTGGTTTTTGATCTCTTGAAGATGAGCCAGTTTCTCCGGTGTAAAACCCTCTTCATCCAATACCGTCCCGCCTGAATCCGATACGGTGACGACTTTCGCCCCCAATTCCATACATTTTTCAATGGAATACTGGGAGACATTCCCCGCACCGGACACAGATACTCGCCTGCCTTCAAGTTCCATACCATGACGTTTAAGCATCTCATGGGTGAAATAAACCAGCCCATATCCGGTAGCTTCAGGGCGGATCAGGCTGCCACCAAAAGAAAGGCCCTTACCCGTAAAAACGCACGCCGTATTGTTCGACAGTTTTTTCATCATACCTGCCATAAACCCAACTTCACGGCTGCCTACGCCAATATCCCCGGCCGGCACATCGGTATCTGGTCCCAAATGGCGGTAAAGTTCTGTCATCAATGCCTGACAAAATCGCATAATTTCGCCGTGGCTTTTCCCTTTGGGATCGAAATCAGCCCCCCCTTTTCCGCCGCCCATCGGCAACGTTGTTAACGCATTCTTCAATGTCTGCTCAAAACCTAAAAATTTCAGGATAGAAAGATTAACAGAAGGGTGAAAACGCATTCCGCCTTTAAACGGCCCAATAGCTGAGCTGAACTGAACCCGCCATGCGCGGTTAACCTGTACTTTCCCTTGATCATCCACCCAGCAGACGCGGAATTGGATAACTCTTTCCGGCTCCACCAGACGTTCCAATAACCCTTGCTCACAATATTGTGGGTTTTGTTGCAGAAAAGGCCAGAGAGAAGTCAACACTTCTCGTACTGCCTGTAGGTATTCTGGTTGATGCTGATTACGGGATTGAACCAAATCGAGAAACGAAACTAAAGATAATGAAACATTCATTCGGGCTTCCTTTTTGTCATGCAGATGTGATGACCCCCTGCCATTTTCCATATTATTTTTTTGTCGAAAATGTGAGGTAGTTACGGTTTGCTTTCTGAATATAGCACTGTTCTATGCTTAAATTTCAACAACTATTTTTATGTATTTTCTCAAAAATACCTTTGACAATTTCTAAACCAGTTTCATTATCTTTTCTGCGGATAAAAAAATCGCCTGCATAAGCAGGCGATTTTACGGAATAAAATATCAACCGAAGATTATTCTTCGTCACGCAAAGGAACAATCAACATATCAATATGAACGGTGTTAATAAGCTGGCGTGCTGAAGACATCAACTTACTCCAAAAATCCTGATGGTGGCCGCATACCACCAGATCCATATTGTATTGCTTAATCGCATCGACAAGGACTTGCCCTAAATCACCACTGCCACTCAACGTTTCCTGAACGGGATAATCTGCACTAGCAGAGAGTTCTTTCAGGGAATTACGCGTTTCATCCGCAATACGCTCCTGCATATCGCCAAGGTTTACATCAATCAGGCCGGTATAAAGATCAGAGTAGTTAACATCAACATGGATCAGGGAAATTTTGGCATTGTACGGTTTCGCCAATGATACCGCTTTTTCCACCAAAATCCGGCTTTCCGGGGATAAATCAACCGCAACAAGAATATGTTTGTAAGCCATAAGAACTCCTTCCATAACGTCGTTTAAATGGATAGGCAACATTAAACGCCATGATTCGATGTTTATACTATAACCGCTCAATGTGTCTTTTGAGTGTTGTTGTGATCACAACTTATTGTTTTACTTTCAAACCAGCCACAATAGCGGATTATATGCCTTACGATAATACCTGCTGGACACTGTATTTTTAACTAAGATTCAATATAGTTATTATTCAAATCAAAACGTTTCTTATTGGTTTCTTCTTTTGCTGGCAGTTATTAGCAACCTTTACTGCCACAATCAGGAGGGGGAAGTATGTTCAATACCATTGCACTATTTTGGGCAGTTTGCCTTATCTGCATTATTAACATAATGCGCTACTGTTCTTCGCTCCGTGTACTTCTGTCAATTTTACGTGAATCAGATCCCATGCTGTATCAATCCGTTGATGGGAATGGTTTTTTTAAAGCTAATGGTCAATTTAATAAGCAGATCCGGCTCGTGCGTTATATCAATTCACAAAGTTATCTTAACCATCACGACCCTGATGTCGTCTTGTTATGCGAAAGGATGAGGAAACAATTTATATTGACAGAAATACTCTGTGGCGTTGTTCTGCTTTGCCTGATAGCGATGATGATCTGACGTAAATGTGAGAAACGATGAATTTTACATCCCCCCGATCTAAAGAAGTCGTAGCGAAAAATTTACGTGATGGTTATTGGTTAGAGGCAACAGATTTAAACCTAGATGGAAAAACCGATCGCTTTGGCTATGGTTTGACATTGGGAGAGTTGTATTGGTACGAAAATCCAGTGCAGTCCTGCCAATTGTGTTATTTACCCAGCCGGATGATGTGTTGAATGCAAAAGAATGGCATATGACAGTCATCGACGATAGTACATTCCGTATGATTCATGGCGCAGAAAAGAAAACGGGGTTGATACATGGCTCTTCCCGTGACTCAGTGGTACTAGCCTCTGATAAGGGTGTGTATTTCGATGATGAAACTCGTGACTGGCGGCGAGTATTGATAGGTACAGACGAACTCACTCAGTTTGAAAAAACCGGTTTTAAAGGCAATGGTGATATGGATGTTGGTCGGATAGGTAACGACATCTTCAGTTATGTAGCAGCTACTGAACCATTCCATGGTAATACTGTGGCAGTGTACTACAAAAAGGATGATGCAAAACCTCAGGAAGCAGAATGGCATCGGGTGTTATTGGATATATCGCAATTGCAGATTTTAAAAATCGCGGCAAAATTTATTTTGCGACCATTGCCTACTCGGTTCCTAATTACTATGTCGCAAAAGATGCAAAAATCGTCGTGCACTACAATGAAATGAAACTCCACTGTTAAACCAGTAGTAATCGTTTATTTTCACCACGTTCTAGATTATGTCTCATTACCAAAGAAAGTTCGTGTGACGGTTAATCATTTATACAAACAATTGATAGAGAAAGGGGCTCTGTTAATGCAACAGAGCCGATTATCCTCAGTTGTCTTTATGTGCCAAATTGATACTTATATAAATTACGCCGATTGCAGAGAATGTTAATAAAGAGGCAAATACAGAAATGTATGATAAACTAGGCCCATACTCTATAATAATACCGGCTATCCATGCCCCTATGGCATTCCCTAAGTTAAAGGCGGCTATATTTAGACTGGAAGCAAGACTTTGTCCGGCTCCTTCAGCATTTTTTAATATCCAAGTCTGCAATGGTGAAACTGTAGAAAATGCGGTTATGCCAAGTAAGACAGTAAAAATCAAAGCTGTTGCTTTATAATTCATAGCCCACGTCATGATTATTAATGTTGAACCTAATAGAGCAATTGTCCAAATCAAGGTAGGTAAAATCTTCTTATCTGCTAGCCGTCCACCGGCAATATTTCCTATGACTAAACCAACTCCAAATAATAGCAAAATAGGCGATATCTCTGATAGTTCAAAGCCACTGATTTGAGTTAATATTGGAGAAATAAATGTGAATACAGCAAAAAAACCGGCATAACCTAAAGTAGTAGATAATAATCCAAATATGACAGGTTTTTTTGCCATTGATTTCAAGTCATTACGCCAATTACTGCTATCAGATGGTTTACTTTCAGTAAGGTATGAACATGGCAATAATAGCTAAACAAATAATACCGATAATAGTTATAGCCCAAAAAGTTGCCCTCCATCCTAAATACTGACCAAGCCAAGTACCAAAAGGAACACCAGCGATGTTAGCAACCGTAAGCCCTGTAAACATAGCAGCAATAGCAGATGAACGCTTTTCGGCAAGAACCAGGTTAGTTGCAACTACAGAACCAATCCCAAAAAAAGTGCCATGAGTAAAAGCAGTCAATATACGTGCTGCCATTAGTAACTCATAATTTGGAGCTAAGGCACATGCTGCATTACCACATATAAAAATTACCATAAGCACTAATAATACACGCTTGCGAGGCCAATTATTCATCAAGCTTGTTAAAAATGGTGCTCCAATAACAACACCTAAAGCATATCCTGATATCAGTAACCCTGCGGCAGGTATAGAAATACCTAAATCAGTACTGACTTCTATTAATAATCCCATAATAACAAACTCAGTTACGCCAATTCCAAAAGCGCCAACCGTTAATGCGTATATAGCAAGAGGCATAATTATTACCTTATTAAAAATAATTACTAGGGTAATCAATTTCTTGGTCAACAGAATGAGTAGTAGTTTAAATGCATTGATATATAATCCTAAAAAGATAAAATGGACTATCTCTTTTTCCAAAATAGAACAACTCTATGGCTCTCAGTAACCTTGATGATCTTGTGACTTTTTTAACTGTGATAGACTCTAATAGTTTTTCAGCTGCTGCACGAATAATGAATAAAACGCCTTCAAGCGTCAGTAAGCAGATAGCACGACTGGAAGCTGCCTTAAATGTCAGTTTGTTCGAACGAAATACCCGAATGATAAAAATTACCGATGAGGGAACAGCTATTGCGAAATATGTGCGTACAGCTTTATCACTTTTAGAAAACATCTATACCATAGATAATAAAGGAAATAATAATTTGGAAGGAAACATTAAAATAACAGCGCCAGTCGCATTTGGGGAGAAATATATCACCAAAGAAATCACTTCATTTATAGATAAATATCCCAGAGTCAATTTCGATTTACAGTTGACTGATCGGATAATCGATATATACAGCAATAAATTAGATCTTGCTATACGTTTTGGCCAGTTGGCTGACTCACAGTTAATAGCTACACCACTCGCAGTTAGTGAACGTATTTTAGTTGCTTCACCAAAATATATGCAAGGCGGGACTATATCACATCCTAATGAACTCAAAAACCACAACTGTCTTCTATTCTCTTACCCTGGTCTTTTTCAACACACATGGTCATTAAATAAAGCAAAAGAGCAAATTGAAATTACTGTTTCAGGAAATTTACGTAGCGATAACAGCCATGCCATAAAAGCATGGTGTCTTGCTGGATTAGGTATAGCGCTGAGGGAAAAATGGGATGTAAAAGATGAGATAGCCACAGGTAAATTGGTTAGAGTTCTGCCAGATTGGAAAGAAAAAGAAACAATGATAAGTATAATCAGAGCTCGTAGGGAACCGATTCCTCAAAGGGTAAGAAGCTTTATTGAACACTTAACTTACGAATGGATAAATCCTAAATTTTAAGGGTTCCTTCGCATTAACAGAGAGAGCTCGATCGCAAGTGTATTGATTAATTATCATGCCATTCATTGATAGAAAAAAGTGTCTGGTGAAATCGGACGTCCCAGCTCTTACGGATATTACCCTTTGCGCAACATACTGACCCGTTCAACGCTGGCTAACACAGTCTGAGCCTGCCTGAAATTTTTATACCTCAGCATGGAACGTGTTTGACGTTGCAACGCTCCTGTTCAATCATTTTATTGAGATACTTATTTTTCCGGATGGCCTTATCTTTTGGCTTTCTCTGGCTTAATTCATCCAGTGCGGTTTTATTGGCACCATTTTTATCAAGGATTACCACTTTGGGTACCCATGCTGAAGCATCGAGTCTTTTTTTATCTACTAAAAAATAAAAAAGGGTTGGCTGACAATAACAACCAACCCTTTTTTCTAAGATGTGATTAGATCAGTTTCAGGGCGATCCAATACAGTAAGCCCGACAATGCAATGGAAATCGGCAACGTCAAAACCCACGCCAACATGATATTCTTGATGGTCTTACTCTGCACACCACCACCATCAACCAACATCGTCCCCGCTACCGCAGAAGAAAGCACTTGTGTCGTGGATACCGGCATACCCGTATAGCTGGCTACACCAATAGAAACCGCAGCAGTCACCTGTGCAGAAACACCCTGGGCGTAAGTCATGCCTTTTTTGCCAATCTTCTCACCGATAGTCACAGCAACACGTTTCCAGCCCACCATTGTGCCTAAAGACAGGGCAAGAGCCACGGCAACAATGATCCATAATGGCGCATATTCCACCGTACTGAGCAAATCTTTACGCAGCTTATTCAGGAAACGTGCATCTTCAAGGCTGGTTTCTGGCAGCTTAGCCACAACGTTGGTTGTATCAGCAGCGCACATCAACATACGGCGCATACTGTTACGTTGATCCGGCGTTAACTCGTTGAAGTTTTGAGTACTCGCCAACATGCTTTCAGCCTTATTCAGCACCACTAATGCGCGTGAGCTATCGCAATGGAACGTCAGATCGCGTTGATCTTCAACAGAAGAAGCGGCTGGATTTAGTTCAATCGCATGAGTCAGCGCTGGAGTATGCTGCCCATAATACTGCTGCAAGTGGACAACGGCATCACGAGTGCGAGCAATATCATAACTGGTTGAATTCATATTGACGACAAACCCCGCAGGCGCGACACCAATCAGAACCAGCATAATCAAACCGATACCTTTCTGACCATCATTCGCTCCGTGGGAGAAACTCACACCAACAGCCGAGAGGATCAGGGCAGTACGTGTCCAGAATGGGGGTTTACGTTTGCCATCCTGTTTTTCACGCTCAACAGGCGTCATATGGATACGGCGACGTTTTTTTGTACCACTCCAATAACGACGCAGTAAAAACACCATCGCTCCGGCAATGATCAGGCCAACAAGAGGAGACAGGATCAAGGACATGAAAATCTGTATCATCTTCGGAATATTCAACGCATCAACCACTGAAGAACGGGTCACTATCGCATTAGTCAGGCCGATGCCGATAATAGAACCAATCAACGTATGGGAACTGGATGCAGGAATACCGAAATACCACGTCCCTAAATTCCAGATGATCGCCGCCAGCAGCATGGAAAAAACCATAGCCAAACCGTGAGCTGAACTGACATTTAGCAGAAGATCAGTAGGTAGTAGATGCACAATCGCATAAGCGACACTTAACCCACCAAGGAGAACACCCAAAAAGTTAAAAACCCCTGCCATCACAACAGCAAGCTGTGAACGCATTGCCCGGGTATAAATAACAGTTGCTACTGCGTTTGCGGTATCATGAAACCCATTGATGGCTTCATAGAAAAGCACAAACAACAGAGCAAGCACTAACATAAGGCCGGTATAAAATTCCAGGCCAGTAAACAGATGTAGCATAAACGTTAAGCCAGTTAGTAGGACATGAACGCGCGCATTATCAGTGACAAATGGTAGCGGGAAAAGAGAAATATGACCTTTTTTTGATTTAATGATGGTCAAATGACATAAAAATTCTTGCATTTATTAATAATATCAAATGGTTATTTAATTTTAATATTTTGATATTTTTTTGATGAAAAATAACTTTTTACCGCAGAAAGTTAAACCAAATGCCTATTTTTCTCCGTAGTTCGTGAACAGAACCCTCACAATGCAGTGAATTCCCACAATTAACTCGGCCAAAAGAGACAAATGAGACAAATGAATGGAAAAATTTGATGTAGTGATTATTGGTGCTGGCGCTGCCGGCTTATTCTGTGCTGCACAAGCAGGACAGGCTGGGTTAAACGTTCTGGTACTGGATAATGGCAAAAAAGCAGGTCGCAAGATTTTGATGTCCGGTGGCGGGCGCTGCAATTTCACCAACATGTATACCGAACCAGCAGCATACCTTTCTGCCAATCCCCATTTTTGTAAGTCAGCACTTGCTCGCTATACCCAGTGGGATTTTATTGCTCTTGTACAACGTTATGGGTATCCCTTACCACGAAAAAACATTGGGGCAGCTTTTCTGCGACGACTCAGCCCAACAAATCATAGACCTGCTTTTAAAAGAGTGTGAAAGAGGACAGGTAACGATTCAATTGCGCAGTGAAGTGACTCATGTCGAGAAGAAAACGCAGGGTTTTGTCATTACGGCGGCAGGAAGAAAGGTAAGCGCCCACTCACTTGTTGTGGCATCCGGGGGTTTGTCCATGCCGGGCTTGGGAGCCTCTCCTTTGGGTTACCGTATCGCGGAACAATTTGGACTCAACATCCTGCCTACACGTGCAGCATTAGTTCCCTTTACCCTGCATAAACCACTACAGGAACAACTTCAAACCCTTTCCGGTGTCTCGGTTTCCTCTGTTGTGACCGCAAAAGATGGCACCGTATTCAGGGAAAATATTCTGTTCACCCATCGCGGTCTTTCCGGCCCGGCTATTTTACAGATTTCCAGCTATTGGCAGCCAGGTGAGTATGTGAGTATTAACTTACTTCCTGATACAGATTTCGGGAGTTTTCTGGATAAGGAACGGGAATTTCATCCCAATCAGAGTTTGAAAAACACGCTGGCTAAATTACTGCCCAAACGTCTGGTGGAATGTTTACAGTCCCTGGGGCAATTGCCGGAACTGTCTTTGAAACAACTTAATGGCGCACAGCAAAAAGCGCTAATCACAACCCTGCAATGCTGGCCGGTGCAACCCAATAGTACGGAAGGTTATCGTACAGCAGAAGTGACTCTTGGCGGCGTGGATACTCACGAGTTGTCATCAAAAACGATGGAAGCCCATAAGGTGAAAGGGTTGTACTTTATTGGTGAAGTGGTCGATATAACCGGTTGGCTTGGTGGGTATAACTTCCAGTGGGCATGGAGTTCGGCGTGGGCTTGTGCGCAGGCATTGGTGGTTGTGGAGAGATAATTAAAAGCGATTTGAATTATTATTGTTCTTACATGGCAGCAAGTTCCGCTCATCAAACGGAACTTGATTAATGCAAATCACTGGATAAAAAAACAAATATCCCTTGATGTGAGCGAAAATTTAATACACCGGGCACAAATAAATAATTAACTGTTTTAAAACAAATGGTTAAAGGTAATATTTAATTTTTATTCGGACTTTCTCTTTAAATAAATATTTACCTTCAAATAATTCACCCATTTAAATAAACTAAACTTAAACCAATCATCATATAATACTAAATAATGGAACTGATATATCAAACAATGATTGCATTAAACACAAAATAAGACATAACATTATAAAAACAATTTGATTGTTATCATTTGGTTTGAAATAATGTGCTCCGCAAACACAGGGCTGACGTAACGATAAAAAACACCTGCTTACTATCAATAACCAGCTGTTTTTCATAAAATTTACATATTTTCAGAAACCAACGCATCATCTTCCAACAACGTCTAAAGATTAAATTTAAATAGGCGCCTTATTTATTATATTAATAACACCTATCAAAAATAATTACACCCAACCTAAGAATAAAAAATTAGTTTATCTATATGTTTAATTAATAATTATTTATAGCTGTTACTGAAGAATGAGTGCTGATATGCAAAACTTACCTCACGTCAAAGCACTGTGTGCTATCACACATCCTTACCGTGCTTGTGCCGAATATGATGCGTTATTTAATAACGCCATGTATGAACTGACGCTATATCATTGCGAACATACCCCTGGTTACAAGCAGTGGCTGACAGAGCATGGCTTGGATAAAAAGGCAATAATGACTCTGGATGATTGGTCAGATCTGCCTTTGCTATTTGCCAATTATTTCAAACATAACCTAATACTCAGCGACAGTGCACACGATGCGCTGGAACTGACTTCCTCTGGAACCACCGGACAAAAAAGCCGTATGCGCTATGACGCTGTCAGTATTGCGGCTGCCCAGCATATGGTGGACTGTATTTTTGACTATTATGGCTGGAATACGCCTGATCAACCCTGTAATTACCTGCTGCTGAGCTATGAACCCGCTGGTGCCGTCACTCTGGGCACCGCCTACACCGATCAATTCCTGTGTAAATATGCGCCGGTAAATCGGGCTTATTATGCTTTGCGCCATAACGGACAAGGTAATGAATTTGATCCCTTCGGTACTATTACGGCACTCCAGCAATTTGCCCAAGAAGGATTGCCCGTGCGGATTTTCGGCTTTCCTGCCTTTTTGTGGTTCACCCTGCAAAGAATGGAACAGATGGGACTACCCGCACTGAAATTACATCCTGAATCGCTGGTTTTCCTCGGCGGAGGCTGGAAAACCCATGCCGATAAATCCATTCCTAAAAAAGAACTCTATCAACGGATAACCGAACAATTGGGTATCCCTGATATTCGCTGTCGTGATGGTTATGGTTCGGTTGAACACCCGGTCCCTTATGTTGAATGTTCTCACCATCATTTCCATGTTCCAGTCTATGCCCGTGCCTATGTGCGCCATACCACTAACTTGACCTGCCAACCTTATGGGGAACCGGGTTTTCTGCATCTTACATCCCCTTATATCACTTCCTGCCCAGCCCACAGCATTGTTACCAGCGACCTGGCTGTACTGCATTCCGGTGAAAGCTGTGGTTGTGAGCTTAAAACAGATTGGTTTGAACTGCTTGGCCGCGCTGGCACTAGCAAAAACCGGAGTTGTGCGATTGCCGCTTCAGAATTGATTAAGAGATCTTGATATGTCTTCCGTAAATACTGTTTCTGTAAAAACCATGAATAATCCGATTTCTTCAAAACAATTGGCAGAACAAAAAATCGCGCAATTACGTGAGCGTTTACCTGATCTTCTGGCACGTCCCCATACTTCTGAGCAAGTTCTGGATTGCGCACAACGCTTTGCCGAATATCTTGTCAATCTGAGTGAACATCCCTTGTTTGATGCTCAGACACAGAGATCGCTTATCGCTTTTTGCCAACGTGAAGCGCTGGAAGCCAAACTGGAGCGGGAACTGGGGCAAAATGCTTTTTCACTGCGTCGATTCGATTATAACCAGAACCGATATGAGACCTGGAAACCATTAGGCTTGGTCGTCCATATTACGCCTTCCAATGCTGAACTTTTGCCCTTTATGGCCGTCATAGAGAGTTTGCTGGTGGGGAATATTAACTGGTTACGTCCAAGCAGCAGCGATAACGGGTTTAGTGCTCAACTGCTGGCAGAATTTTTATCCCAGGATATTTCAGGTGATTTAGTTGATCGGGTCGCAGTATTGCCTGTGCCCGTAACACAATTGACAGAGTTGTTCAGTCAGGCGGATGCGGTTTCTGCCTGGGGCAACGATTCTTCCCTGACCTCCATTCGTGCTCAACTCCCCCCCGGTTGCCGCTGGATAGATTGGGGGCACCGTATCAGCATTGCCTGGTTAAGCCCTGACGCCGCCGATGATACCCAATTGGATGCATTAGCTGATGATATCTGTCGTTATGACCAACAAGCCTGTTCCAGTCCGCAATGTTTGCTGGTCGATAGCGATGAACCTGAGGTTTTACACCATATCGGGCAACGAATGGCGGCCGCTTTACAACGCCGTACCGGATTGCATCCAGCCCTGAAACCGGATATTCAGGAAGCAGCTGAAATTACGACGCAAACGGCTTTCCAACAACTCGATTTTGCGTTTACACAGGTTCGCGGTGAAATATGGCAAGCCGACGGCTGGCGAGTGATATGGCGACACGAAAAAGAATTAGCCGCATCTCCTTTGTTCCGCACATTGCAGATACGCCCTGCACCCCGTCAGCATTTGTGTTCTATTTTGCTGCCCTGGCGTCACTATCTACAAAGCTGTGCTTTGATTACCCGTCAAGCGCATATCACCGAAATGAGTCATACCCTGTTTGCTGCGGGCGTCAGCCGAATCACACCGGCGGGACAGATGCATGATGGTTATAGTGGTGAACCACACGATGGCGTCTACGCACTATCGCGCCTTACCAAGCGGGTCTCTGTCAGCCTTGCGCCTGATTTAATGGCAGGTTGTGCCCATCTTGATGTCCCTCCACCACGTCCACGCGGATTAGAAAATCTGCCTGTCATGAATAAGGCAGATTTTCAGGCGCGGGTTCCTAACGATAAGGCACGCCTGTTTTTCCGCAGTGGTGGCAGCAGTGGTACGCCTAAGTTGGCGGCTTATAGCTACCATGATTACCACAGGCAGATGCAGGCCGCAGCCGATGGCGTATTCGCCTCAGGGCTTGAATCTGCAACCGATCGCGTCATGAACCTGTTGTATGGCGGGAAGTTATACGGTGGCATGATGAGCTTCTTCACCATCCTGGATAAATTGGGCGTGGCACAATATCCAATGGGTGGCCCTACTGATAATGACTTTAGTGAAATCGCTGATTTTATCGTACATCAACGCATTAATACGCTGGTGGGTATGCCAAGCACGATACATCGGCTATTTCTAAATGAAGAAACCAAACTACGTCAATATGGCGGCATTCGTAAGCTATTACTGGGGGGCGAACCCCTCAATATAAACCAGCGAAATTTCCTGACCAATTTTGGCGTTACCCTGATACGTTCAACAATTTACGGTTCAGTCGATGCGGGGCCAATGGGTCATGCGTGCGCAGCCAGCGAGGATGGCGTTTTCCATTTAATGGCTGATACTCAATGGCTGGAAATTCTCAATATAGAGAATGATCAACCCGTGGCAGAGGGTGAAACAGGTCGTCTGATATTCACTTCCCGCCACCGTGAAGCCCAACCCGTCCAACGCTACAATTTAGGCGATCTCGGCTGCTGGATTAATCAACCTTGTTGTTGTGGCCTGACTTCACCACGTTTCCGACTTAAAGAACGCCACGGTTCCCTGTTACGTATAGGCAGTATTTTTTTCAATCTTGCTGATTTGTCTGAACAATTGGCATTACCCGTGCAATGGATAATCAACCATAACAATAATGGCGTTGATAGCATTCAGCTATTGGTTGAACATACCGATCCCCTCACTGTGCACCAAAATTTATTAAAAGATCCCAAAATTGCCGAAGTTGTTGAAGGAAACCTGCTGAATTTAGATGTTATTTCCATGTCAAGTACTGAGTTTCACCGCAATGAACATAGTGGGAAAACACCATTATTCATCGACTTGCGTAAATATTAATTGAGTAAAATTAAGATGATGACCAAAACGACATTGACTGATTTGCTCCATCATACACGCGAGCATTCTGCTTATTACCGAGAACTCTATCAGTCCATTCCCGACAATTGGGTTTTGGAAGATTTACCTCTCGTGGAGCCTAACCATTATTGGGCACATTCAAATGACTTACCGGCATGGCCGGTGCTGACTGCCCCGCTGGAAGGCGGTCATGTGTTTAAAACAGGTGGCTCAACCAGCGAAGGGCGTTTATCGGTTTTCAGTCAACAAGAATGGAAAGCCTTCATTTATTCCTTTGGTCAAGGCATTGCCCGCCAATTAAAAGCCGGGGATCGGGTGGCTAACCTGTTTTTTGCTGGCGATCTTTATACCAGCTTTATATTTATCCACGGCGCATTATCGAATTCACCAATCCCGATATTGGAATTTCCTTTCACCTGTAAGGTTGAGGATGAATTACTGATTAACAATATCCGCCTTCACAACATTAATGTGCTGGCCGGCGTCCCGGTGCAGTTAATCCGTTTAGCTCACTATCTGAAAGAGATGGAACAAACATTGCCAATGGTGGAGACCATTCTTTACGGGGGCGAAAGCATATTTGATTCACAGCTCACGATGATAAGACAAGCATTTCCTTGCGCCCGTTTAGGCTCCATCGGTTGTGCCAGTGTCGATGCGGGTTTGATTGGCTTTGCTGATCCCGATTGTAAACAGGGAGAGCATCGCGTATTTTCTGACGAAACGATTATCGAAATTGTCGATGAAATCACTCACCAGCCCATTACTGTGCCAGGGAAACGTGGCTTATTAGTTGTTACTAACCTGCAACGACAACTTATGCCTGTGATCCGCTATCCTACTGGTGATATGGCTTGCTGGTGCGAGCCAGAACAGCCAAGCCGTAAATTTGCCCTGCAAGGACGTGCTAATCAAGGCTATCGTATACGATTTGGCACCCTATCGTTATTCCCTGACGACTTAACGACACAGTTATCACAACAAACAGAGCTTTTGGCCTGGCAATTGGAGCTAAGCCAGAAAGAAGGACAAGATCAAATTCGGTTGTTGGTAGCAAGTCTGCAAACTGTAGATATCGACAGAATACGCCATCGGGTTATGGCCGCATTTCCGGGTTTAGAAGAAGCTTGTATACACCAGAATATGCTGGAGATCGTGCAAACCAATATTGATAGCATGTCTACGCACCCACGATCAGGAAAATTGCAGCGAGTTGTGGATCTACGTCGTTATAGCTAAGGTTGAAATCAATGACTATCTTACAATCCACTCTTCAAATCCGCAGCTATCAGCCAGGAGATGATAAAAAGATCAGCCAATTATTCCGTGAGGTTTACGGCGATTCGTATGTCTATCCTGACATTTATCTACCAAAGCTCATCAATGACTACCAGTCTACAGGGCAATGGTATTCTGCCCTGGCATTCCATCAAGGCCTGCTCATCGGTCATGCGTCTCTGGTTAAAGATACGGTACAGAAAAATCAGGCAGAGCTGGCACTTATTGCGGTGTGTTCCGATTTTCAAGGTCATGGTGTGGCTAAGTCTCTGGGCAATTATTTATGCGGCTATGCGAAAGAGCAAGGCTATAATTTATTGACGATGAAACAGGTATGTTCACACCCTAAAAGCCAGTACATCGCCCAAAATTTGGGGTTTTATTCTACGGCGCTGATGCTGGATTATGTTGATTCGCCATTTGGTTTGCCAGAACCCGAAAGTATCATTCAGGGTATTTTGCCGTTTAAATCATTGCCATTACCTAAGCTGAACTGGCCCCGACCCTGGCAAGGCTGGGTCACTCAAATCAGCCAATATGTTGGCGAATCATCCCAAAGTGAACCATCAGTGTATCGGCACTCTATTCTTTCTGAGCCTATTACCATCAAAAAATCGGGTAGACGTTTGGAAATCACACTATACAAAGTTCAGGCTGACTTTTTATCGGAGGTCATCGATCTTCCCTCTGGACAATTAATCTATTTGAAACTGCCTGCATGTGAAGAAGCGCTGAGGTTGTACTCATTGCTGAAAAAAGGTGGGTTTCGCTTCGCCGGGCTTTGCCCGGACACACATGATGGATGGTTTTTGCTGTGGCTACGAGGCTACCAATTAACGCCCTATCAATTTCATGATATGGGTACTCAACATCTCTATCAGATGGAATTGGAGGGGTAATCATACAACTGATATGTGTCAAAAATCGCATTTTAAACAGTATCTCAAATTTGAAATTTGTTTAAAAAAACACTTTACAAATGATATTGAGAACGATTATCATTATTAGCACTTTCAGTGCACCACCTTCAGGGTCCATGTGAAAGTACGACATTGCTCACATTGCTTCCAGTGTTTACTTTTATAAGCCAACTTTATGTTGGCTTTTTTTTTCGTCTTGTCATTGCCTTATTTTTATTCAAATATTTTGAAATTTAAGGTTAAATTTCCCGTCTTTTCTATTTCATTCCTTCAACTAGACTACAAAAAAAATTTGAGGGATTTTGTAATGATCTACTTACGCCAAGCTTCAGAACGGGGTCATGCCAATCACGGTTGGCTGGACAGTTGGCATACTTTTTCATTCGCCAACTATTATGATGCCAATTTCATGGGATTTTCTGCACTCAGGGTCATTAATGAAGATGTGATTGACGCGGGTCAGGGATTCGGCATGCATCCTCACAAGGATATGGAAATATTGACCTATGTGCTGTCTGGAACGGTGGAACATCAAGACAGTATGGGTAACAAAGGGCAAGTGTCTGAGGGAGAGTTCCAGATTATGAGTGCAGGGACAGGCATCCGCCACTCAGAATATAACCCACAGCATGATAGCCAACTGCATCTCTACCAGATCTGGATCATACCGGAAAAAACAGGACTCACTCCCCGTTATGAACAACACCGTTTTGATACTACAGAAGGTCGCCAATTAATTCTTTCTCCTGATGCCCGTGCTGGCTCCCTGAAAGTTTTTCAGGATATGACATTATGGCGTTGGGCATTAAAAAATGGCAAAGAGGATGAATATAACATGGAGAAAACACGAAATGTCTGGATCCAGGTGGTTCGTGGTGAAGTGATAATCAATGGAACCCGGGCTACCACCAGCGATGGTATTGCTATTTGGGATGAATCCCAACTTCGGCTAACTGCAAATCAAGAAAGTGAGATCCTACTGTTTGACTTACCCTCCAATTGATGTTGAATATTGAAAAAGAACTCTACCCAACTGAATAGAGTTCTTTCATAGAAAACTTAAAATTACACTACAGCTTAGGGCCTGCTTTTACCAATGCAGCACCCGCAGCCGTATCAGTATATTTGTCAAAATTATCGATAAAACGCTCGGCCAGATCTTTTGCCTTCACATCCCATTCAGATTTATCGGCATAGGTATTGCGTGGGTCCAAAATGTGGGTATCTACACCCGGCAATGTCGTTGGTATGGCCAAATCAAAAATCGGCAATTGAAGGGTATCCGCATCTTCAATGTCACCATTGAGGATCGCGTCAATAATGGCACGGGTATCTTTGATGGAGATACGTTTACCCGTGCCATTCCAGCCAGTATTGACCAGATAAGCTTTCGCGCCCGATAACTGCATACGCTTAACCAGAACTTCCGCATATTGTGTCGGATGCAGTGACAAGAATGCCGCTCCAAAGCAAGCAGAGAAAGTAGGTGTTGGTTCTGTCACACCACGTTCTGTTCCTGCCAATTTTGCCGTGAAGCCAGACAGAAAATGATATTGGGTTTGTTCTGGGGTTAAGCGGGAAACCGGAGGCAATACACCGAAAGCATCTGCGGTCAGGAAAATAACCTTGGTCGCATGTCCTGCTTTTGAGCTTGGTTTAACGATATTTTCAATATGGTAAATCGGATAAGAAACACGGGTATTTTCTGTTTTGGAGCCATCATTGAAATCAACCGTACCATCCGCCAGTACAGTGACATTTTCCAGCAGGGCATCACGGCGAATGGCGTGATAAATATCCGGTTCAGCCTCTTTGGATAAATGGATGGTTTTCGCGTAGCAACCACCTTCAAAGTTAAACACGCCGTCATCGTCCCAGCCATGTTCATCATCACCGATTAACTTACGTTTCGGATCAGTGGAAAGCGTGGTTTTCCCTGTTCCAGAAAGACCGAAGAAAATAGCGACATCTCCCGCTTCACCCACGTTGGCGGAACAGTGCATCGAGGCAATACCTTTTAGTGGTAGCAGGTAGTTCATCATTGAGAACATCCCTTTTTTCATTTCACCACCGTACCAAGTCCCCCCGATTAACTGCATACGCTCGGTCAGGTTAAAAGCAACAAAGTTTTCAGAATTCAGCCCCTGCTCTTTCCATTGTGGGTTGGTGCATTTAGCACCGTTCATCACAATAAAATCAGGTGTGAAATCAACTAATTCTTCGTCTGACGGGCGGATAAACATATTTTTCACAAAATGTGCCTGCCACGCCACTTCAGTAATAAAACGCACTTTCAGGCGCGTATCCGTATTGGCTCCACAAAAAGCATCAACCACAAACAAACGTTTGCCTGAAAGCTGCTGAGTAACCAAACCTTTTAGATGAGACCAGGTTTCCTGACTGAGCGGTTTATTATCGTTCTTGCCTTTGCCCTGATCAGCCCACCATACTGTGTCGCGGGTAACATCATCGCGAACAATATATTTATCTTTCGGAGAACGCCCCGTGAAAATACCTGTGTCTACTGCGACAGCACCGAGGTTAGTCAATATGCCACGCTCATACCCTTGTAGCGTGGGTTGAGTTTCTTCAGAGAATAACAGTTCATAACTTGGGTTATAAACAATTTCACTAACACCGTGAATACCATAAACCGCAAGTTCCTGCTCAGTAATGCCTGTAACGCTCATTTGTTGCTCCTGGTCGGTTATACTTTATCTCTGTAGGGGATAATAAATAATTATGACTAATTAACAGCGATTTTTATCAAAAAATTGAAATCACATTACTTTTTTTAAGTTTATATGAGACACAGAACACGGAATGGCTGAATCATTCGTAATAAAAAGGGCGTATATAACGCCCTATGATACCTAATTAGTGCAACCGCTCTGTTTTTGCCGCTTTTATTGCGTTGATATCTTTTTCGTCGAAAACATAATGCATGCCGCAAAATTCACATTGCATGTCAATTTTGCCATCGTTGTGCAAAATTTCCTGTAGATCGGCTTCCGATAATGTCACCAGGGTATCAGCACAACGTTGCTGGGAGCAGGTGCAACGGAATTCCACTTGCTGAGGTTCATATAGCGTGACATCTTCTTCATGATAAAGGCGATGCAAAATCTCTTTCGCATCCAGCGTAAACAACTCTTCTCCCTTAATGGTTGCAGTCAGTTGCACCAAGTGGTCAAGCATGTCTTCGCTACTTTCCTGCGCCCCGGGCAAGATTTGCAATAACATGCCACCGGCTGCTATTTTTCCATCCTGCATCCCTGTACGGATAAACAGACGCGTTGGTAACTGCTCTGACTGTTTGAAATACGCATCCAGGCACTCTGCCAACGTATTGCCTTCCAGCGCCACAACGCCCTGATAACGCTCACCTTCTGTTGGTGTCACCGTGATGACCATATAACCATTGCCGATCATATCGCGCAGGCTACTTGCGGCATTCACTTCACCATCAATGCGAGCCGTGCCACGCATCTGTTGTCGGTTGTTACCATTAATCACCGCCAGTTTGACCGGCCCATCCCCCTGGATCTGTACCGTGATATCCCCGCTGAATTTCAAGGTAGCGGTTAACAGGCTGGTTGCGACCAACAATTCACCCAATAGCTGCTGTATCGGTTGAGGGAAATGATGATTTTCCAGCATCCGTTGGTAAGTTTCACTAACGGAAACAAGTTCCCCCCTGACAGAGTGGCTTGCAAATAAAAAGCGGTGTAATTGGTCATGCTTGGTCATAAATCTCTCTCATTTCACTGAAACGGTTGTCTCCTTCGTCTTTCAAGTTGCCTGTTTTTATTAGGTGCAGCTTAAAATCGATTAAGTATCTTCCGACTCATGATAGTTTTGCGTTCTTGAATTTTATTAGTGTACGCCGTTCTTTTTTGTCTGGACGGCGATCGGGATGCGGCATCGTGAGCGCATTCATTTTACGCGCTAATGCCGTTTTTTCCCGATTGATAATGCTCTCTGCCGTTTCCTGATAAAGTTGCTGGGCTTCGGTAGCACTCCGTCTGTGACTGCACAATGCCAAGATGATCACCGTTTTTTCATCGTTTCCCTGACGCAGTTTAATCTCTGCATTCAACTCAACCAGTTTACCCGGCTTACTCCGTTGCCCATTATAATGGACTTTTCCCCCTTCAATCATTTCACGTGCGATGGAACGGGTTTTATAAAAACGGGCAGCCCACAGCCATTTATCAAGGCGAACAACCTGATCAGTGTCTGAATTCTGCATGGATATTTCTCTCATTAAAACAGTTATTATAGTATTGGGTGATTTGTTGAGGACGTCGTCGGTTCTTCTGCTTTTTCTTGATAATCAATATGACGTTGATGATCAACGTTACCAGCAAAATCGCCAGCAGCAGACAACTTCCCAGATAACGAATAATCGACGTGGAATCTGGTTCACGATGCAGCATGATATGGCGAGTCCCATTCGGATCTTCTGACAATTTTGTCACAATCCCCTCGGTTTCAAATGGTGTCTTCATCAACAGTTCTAAAAGCCCCTGTAATTCCCGCCACCGATCTAACGCTGAGTGTTCGTATATGTAGTGTGTTCGCATCGGGTATTCAACTAAAGTTTTTCCCTCATCACTCAGCAATAAAACGCCTCCCGGAGATGGGCTGTTTATAAGAATGATCATTCTATCGATCTCGCGATAGATAAATGATGCAGTAGTTGAATCAACCAGTTTTTCCAACGCATCGGCACTGACAGAACGCAGCAATACCTTAGTTCCGTCCAGCTTGCCGCTTTCTGCGGCTTTTAACAACTTGTCCCAACTTTTGGCATTTCCCAAATTGACCAATGCATTTTTCAAACGGTCACAATCAGCATCGTTTTGGCACAACTTTTGTGTTTTCAAAATGATTTGTGAAAAATTGTCGAGCAAGGCCATGCCCGATTTGGCAATGGCTGCATTCAGGCCAGGATTACTTTTACGTTCAACTGGATGTAATTGCTCACTAACTGCTGTAATCAGCGCTGAAGCACTTTCGACAACGTCAGATTCCAGCATAGGTAATGGAATTTCACTATTCCAATAGATACCCACACAATCAAATGGGGCGAATATTGTAATATTCGCTTCGGGCATGATATTGGGGGGAACATAGCACATCCCAACACCTTTGACCTTTAATACATCCCCTTCCTTCAACGGCATATTTTGTAGCTCATGAAAGCGGGTAATGACCTTGGTATTACTACCATATAACCAGGCAAAACTAAGCTGCATGGATAAGTTCACCGGCTGGTAAAAGTAAAGCAACAGCATGACAAATACAGAGAAAGCCACCAACATCACATTCTTTCTACTACGCTGATAAGGGTAGTGCTTCTCTTCTTCATGCAAAGAGAGATAGCGCCCCTGCCGCACAACATGGCAGTTGGTATAAATGTCAATATCGGTATTCTGATCAAGATCATGGGAAATATAAGGCTCCCAATGTACGGGATAAACCAGATCAATGCCGCCCAGAGAGATATTCTTTCTTTGCTCCGGCTCAAATTCGCTAAATATTCCCCATCGTTTCGGAATGCCATTGAAACAATGGATATCGGCTAATTTTCGACCGGATGGAAATCGAAAATGTGACCAAAAACTGCCCAGAAGAAACAAAAACGCCACCAGCATTAACCACGGCAACATCGGAATGGGCACAAAAAGAGCCACAAACCACAGTGATAAACCAACACACATCAGGATGCTTCCCTGAATGCCCGTTGGTTTTCGCAAACGATATTCTTCTAACGTCTCCTTGCGGATATGCAGTAATTTAGCACTCGAATTGCCATTTTTTTGAATGGAAGCATGTTCGGTTTTTGCCGTTACTCGCGTGATGAGCAAATCTTGCTGATGATCTTGCAAAAAGTGACCATTAACCGCGATGACTAGCGGTATTGATGAAGTTCGAACAATCTCAATCGTATTCCGCTGCTTGATAAATGGCTCAAACAACACAGGCAGATGTATTTCTGTCTCACCAAGATAATAGCGCCAATAGTGCTCTCCATCCGTTGCAGCAGAAAAACGGCTAATAGGATGTGTGATGGTATAGACATCAGCATGTTTAACAGGTAGTACCGGATGATCAGCCCTGTGTCTACTATTCGGTTTCATCAGAAGACGGGCATTTCGCAAGTAAGATTCTATAGCTTGGTATTCATCAGTACCCAGTTTACGGCTGGCAGTTTTAGTCATTGACTGTAGATAACACGCGTTACCAAGCCGCCTCCATCTGAAAATCAGAAAGGAAGCCATTATAATCAGGCTAATGATAAAAATAGCCAATATAATGACCAATAAGCTCATTTTTTCCCCATGCTCATAACAGCAGTACAGAGATCAGCAGAATAACAACTTCATGGAACACCCATAATCAGGTTATTCCTATTTTTCTCTTCTATTTTTAATTTTATTTACAAAAGGTTATATAATTTTTCTCATACCTTTCCATAAACTAACGTCTTTTTGCAAGAATGAGTAAGATAGCAACAAAAATACATTCAAGCGATAATCGCTATCATTTACTAACATAATCCGCCATATTAAAGCAAAGCTTGAATGCATAACCATTTCATCACAACACTTTAAAAATACAGTAATATTTAAGTTACTTGGCGCATTATTATTTTCAATTATCCAGTATATGACAGCCATCAGGGGAGAACATGATTGATCTAAAAAAACCTAAGATACTGAATATAAATGACGTTGCCCACTCTCGTTTATTCAATATTCAATCAGTTGATCTTGAATTCAGCAATGGTGTAAAACGCGTTTATGAACGAATGAAACCCGCAAATAGTGAAGCAGTTCTAATTATTCCAATTATCGGGGATGAATTAATTCTGATTCACGAATATGCCGTTGGCATCGAACAATATGAATTAGGTTTTCCAAAAGGTGCCATTGATGCTGGCGAAAGTATTTTGGAAGCCGCCAATCGTGAATTGAAGGAAGAAATTGGTTTCGGTGCAGGAAAACTGGAATTGTTGACGAAATTGACGGTGGCACCGTCCTACTTTTCCAGCAAGATGAATATCATGATTGCTCATGATCTTTACCCAGAATGTCTGAAAGGCGATGAACCCGAACCACTCGTGCAGAAACGCTGGCCAATCTCTGACATGATGTCACTATTGGAGCATCCCGATTTCAACGAAGCCAGAAATGTCAGCGCCCTATTTTTTGCTCAACGATACCTGCAAGCAAAAAAATAATAGGAAACATTAATTAATGCATTCTTTAAAAACGGGTATGCAATTGATATCCCAATACCAATTTTATACTCGTTTTAAGTGAAATACGGAGATAAAGAACAAACACCTAAACAGAGTAAGGTTTAATTTGATGCGTGTAATAATTTTAATAATATTTATGAAAAATAACTCAGCTTATTAAAAATAATAAATAAACAAATTAACTACACCTTCAAAATTAATTCGCATCATAATCATATCTTCCCCAGTAAATAACAAAAGGCCTCGCCAGTTCTCCGGCAAGGTCTTTTTATCTTCCATTTCCGTTATGTTGGTTACAGACAGATCAATCAGAATAATTCACGGCTTTCACCATTTTCAGTGATTGTCGTACCCACATCGGGTACAGCATATTCCGTCGGCTGAGTGCCATCAATGAAATACTCTTTACGGGTATTGTTACTACCGTTAGCCAGCTTGCCCGTTGCCCGATCAATTGTGACAGAAACAATGCCGGCAGGGGGTTCCATGGCTTTATCTGGAACGCCTGCCAACGCCACTTTCATAAAATCATCCCAAATTGGTTGAGCCGTTTTCGCGCCACCTTCCCCTTTTAATACCGGAGTACGTCCCAAACTTCGGCTATGTTCATCAAAGCCAATCCAGGCTGTTGCCACCCTATCCGGGCCATAACCAGAGAACCACGCATCTTTTGAGCTGTTGGTTGTCCCGGTTTTGCCACCAATATCACGGCGCTTCAAATCACGGGCAGCACGCCAGCCCGTTCCCATCCAACCCGGCTCACCAAAGATATTCGTCTTTAAGGCATCATGAATAAGGAACGCCAGCGGTGTACTGATCACGTGAGGGGCATACTGTTGATCATCCACATTAACATTTCCCGATACGCTCTCTAACTCCGGTTGAGGCAGTAAATCTGGATTTTGCGGAACCTCAGAATGCGCCACGTTCTCAATGGAATCTTCAGATAATTCGATAGAACGTGCTGTTTCACCATAAATCACCGGAATGTTTTCACATTGAGGACAAGCAATTTTAGGTTTCGCTTCAAACAGCACTTTCCCTTCATCATTTTCAATCTTGCTGATGAAGTAAGGATCAACCAGGTAACCACCGTTTGCCATCACGGCATAACCGCGTACTAACTGTAGCGGAGTAAATGAAGGGGAACCCAGAGCCAAAGATTCTGTGCGTACAACGTTTTCACCCGGTAAGCCAAAGCGCTTCAAGTAATCCGCAGCATAATCAACCCCCATCGCACGCATGGCTCGAACCATCACTACGTTTTTGGATTGTCCCAACCCCTGACGCAAACGAATTGGCCCATCGTAATTCGGTGGTGAGTTTTTCGGACGCCAATCCGTCCCGGCTCCGGCATCCCAACGGCTGATTGGCGCATCATTCATCAATGAAGCCAACGTCAACCCTTTGTCCATTGCGGCGGTATACAGGAATGGCTTGATATTGGAACCGACCTGACGCAACGATTGTGTCACACGGTTAAATTTACTCAATTCAAAATCAAATCCACCGACCAACGCTTCTATTGCACCATTCATCGGATTGATGGAAACCAGCGCTGCATTAACTTCGGGAAGTTGAGCCAACCACCAAGTATCATTGACTTTTCTGATCCAAATTTGTTCGCCTGCCCGAATAACTTCATTGACACTATGTGGTACAGCACCTTGTAAGCTGTCGGTTTTAAATGGACGTGCCCAGCGCACGCCTGCCATTGTCAACTCAACGTTGTTGCCATCCACCCGCATCACTTGTGCCTGGTTAGCGCTGGATTTCGTCACAATGGCTGGCACCAGAGGGCCATATTTAGGTAAGGTTTTCAGCTTATCGATAATCTGCGTTTGGCTCCATGCCGGCTGATTGGCTTTCCATAACACTTCTTGAGGGCCTCGGTAACCGTGACGGACATCATAGTCAATCACATTGGAACGAACCGCGTTCACAGCCGCTAACTGGGATTTACGCGTGATCGTGGTATAGACCTTATAACCCTCTGTATAGGCATTTTCTTCACCATATCGATTGATCATTTCCTGACGAGCCATTTCAGTCAGATAAGACGCAGAAAAAACAATTTGTGGAGCGTGATAACGGGCAACCAATTTTTCTTCTCTGGCTTCCTCATACTGACGCCGGGTGATATATCCCTCTTCCAGCATCCTGCCCAGTACCACATTGCGGCGACTGATCGCGCGATCATAAGAATAAAGTGGGTTAAATGTTGAAGGTGCTTTCGGCAAACCGGCAATCATCGCCATCTCACTTAATGTCAACTCGTTGACGTTTTTACCAAAATAAACATGAGCCGCAGCGCCAACACCATAAGCACGATAGCCGAGATAGATCTTGTTGAGATACAACTCCAGGATTTCATCCTTAGTTAATAATTGCTCGATCTTAATCGCCAAAAATGCCTCTTTCGCTTTACGTATCAATGTCTTCTCTCGGCTAAGAAAAAAGTTTCTCGCAAGCTGCTGAGTGATGGTACTCGCCCCTTGGGAAGCATGGCCGGAAGTGATTACCACAGAAACAGCGCGGATAACCCCGATGGGATCAACACCGTGGTGTTCATAAAAACGGTTATCTTCCGTGGCAATAAAGGCTTTCTCCATTAGGGGAGGTATTTCTGACAAGGTAAGGGGTAAACGGCGTTTTTCACCATATTGGGCTATTAATTCGCCATCAGCACTGAACACCTGCATCGGTGTTTGTAACCGGACATCCTTTAGTGTCGCAACATCAGGAAGCTGTGGCTCGATATATTTGTACAAACCAAAAATCGAGACAACTCCCAATAAAATGCAAACAACAATAAGGATCAAAAAATACTTTATGAACTTCACCTGAAATTTCTCACGCCATGTTAATCGGGCAGTTTATAAACGATCAGTACGTAGTATAAAAGACTTAGTATAAAGGAATTAGTATAAGGGCTGTACAACACTATAGATATCACCTTTACCAATCCCCTTTTCATGTCTCATTAGGTTTTCATTAATTTGATGTTTTCGTTGATAGTAGATAAGGAGATCTCTCTATGTATCCACCTAAATGGTATATCGGATTGGATATCCAGGATCATTACATTCGTGCTCTTGCCGCTATTAAACGCCGTGACGGTTGGCAACTTCGGCATTGCTGGCAATATCACTTATCCAGCGAGATTATTTCAGGAGGACGGCTACAAGATCCTGAAAAATTACGCCACATTTTAATGCAATGGCGAAAAAGACTACCTAAGAATCTTAGCCTAAGATTAGCCCTCCCTGTTCAGCAAACCTTACAGCGCCAGATCGCCTTGCCTGACCATACTGCCTTGCAGGAGCCGGAACTCGGCTGGTTTGTGCACGCCAATGCTGAAAAACAATTTCCTGCCAGTGACCTGGCGTTGGATTATCGTGTTCATGGTCAGCAGATTTGCATTAGTGCAACCCGTCAAAAAGATCTCAACCGCTGGCTGAATTTATTCGCGGAGATCAATTTATCCCTTGATGTTATTGATATTGCCCTCTGTGCATTGCGTTATGTCGCCAAATTTGCGGGAGTGCCTGACGCCAGTTGGCTGCTTCACAAACGTATAACACACTGGCTATGGGTAGCTCCTGCCAACCGACCTTTCGGTTATGGCCTGATATCTTCACAACCGGATTCCCATCTGGCGCAGATCATCAACCAGCTCCCCATCACGTCAGAAACAGAAGATTATGCAATTTATTACAGCGATGAAGAGCAATCGACATCAGTAAAAGCGATATCAGTATCAACAAAATCAGCCAATATTTGGCAACTCTTAATGGCGTTCCGTCATTATCATCCCCCGCTGCCAGATAAAACGAATGCGTTCATTATTGCCGCTGGTTTAGCGCTCAGGCCGAGTGATCAATGATGTATCAAGTCAATTTCTTACCCTGGCGGCAGAATAGGCTGAAACGCCAGTGCCAAATATGGGGAGTACTACTTTGCTTACAACTGACGTTGTGGACAGCTGTATTCGTGTTTATTTCTACGCTACAAACAAACCAGATTAGACAATATCGCGGACAATTAACGGAAATGACTCACTCATTGGCTCAATTACAACAAACTATCAGCGCAACAGACCACGCCGTGCAACAGCACCAACAATTGTCACAACGATTACGGAAAAAACGCATATTCATGGAACAGAATCAACGTTATTTACAACTCTTTCGTCAACTCCCCAATGTGTTACCAGAGAACAGTTGGCTGACTGAATTTAGTGACGACAGTGGGCAATTAATTTTTACCGCCCGCAGTCAAAACTATACCGATATCTCCAATTTGTTGGATAACCTGACTGACGATACTTCGCTTATCAATGTGCAGCTGAGGAAAATGACCACGACAGAAGATCATTTCAAGGTTTTTACCATTGATGCCAATTGGTTGACGGGAGAGTCCGATGAGAAATAATTATCTTGAATGGTTTTATCGGCCTGTCTGGCAACAGCTTGTCTTGCAACAATTGCTCATCATCTCACTGCTGTTAGGGTTCTACTTTTTAGTCTGGCAGAAAAATCGGTATGAAATTCATACCCTACAGAGCAATATTAAGCAGCAGCAACACAATGTGGTGCTATCCCGGCAGAAGCTTGCTGAGCTGCCATCTCTGCCTGAAACGCAACAGCAGATCCAGCATATGGCCACAAGCCTTACCCCAGACGGCCATCTTTCATCCTCAAAAAATAATACGACCATACTCAAACGACTGCATATACCACTAACCCACTCCGGTAGTCAGCTAATGGAATGGCAAATCCACAAAGAAAACGAACACGTTTTCTGGCATATCATGCTGTCGCTAAATTACGGCCAATTTCTCCATTTCTTGAATGAAATTCAAAAATTGCAGCCCCCGTTATTAATTAAGCACATCACAATTACACCTGCCGATGATAACCTAACGGTTCACATGGTTTTTTCAGACACCGCTTTTTCAGATAAGGAGAAATCATGAACCGCCATCCTTTGATTCTCCTAATCTGTCTCTTATTTCCCCTATTCGGTTTTACCGGAGAAGAACCCAATTCTGAAATGCCAATAAGAGATCCGTTCCAGCCTCCAATAATAGAGAATGCAACTGACTTTTCTCCGGCAGAGCAAAATGAGCAAGAACAAGAGATCGAGTATCAGGCTATTACTTTGCAATACGCCGATGCAGGGCAAGTGGCAGAACAATTACAGCAAAATCATCCTGCGCTACTGACAAAATGGGGAAAAGTTGAACATGATCCCTTAACCAACAGTCTGATCCTGGAAGATAAATTTGATGCCATTACTCGTATTAAAAACTGGCTGAAAGAAGTCGATACCCCACAGCAACAAGTACAGATCACTGCCCATATTGTTACCAGCAGTCAGGAAGCACTGCATGAATTGGGGATCCACTGGGGAATAAACGCCGATCCGCATAATCAATCAATAGGCCTAAACCGCTTAAATCTTCATCAACCCGCAGGCAACCAGCGCCATCGGTTGGTACTGAATACCGCCCGCATTCATGCAAACTTACTCGAGCTGGAACTCAGTGCACTAGAGCAGGAAAACCAGCTTGATATCATTGCCAGCCCACGACTAACCGCTTCACACCAGCAAACAGCCAGTATCAAGCAAGGTTCTGATATTCCCTATATTGTTCAGGACAAGGACAAAACTACCGTTCAATTTAAAGAGGCGGTATTGGGCATGGAAGTTACGCCCCATATTTTAAGGCAGGGAAAAATCCGGCTCGCGCTGAAAATTAGTCAGAATGCCCCCGGTTTTCCCATCAACCAAGGCGGAAATGAAAATTTGTCCATCGATAAACAAGAGATAATAACCCACGTTACAATTAAAAATGGGGAGACCTTGATTCTCGGAGGGATCTTTCAACAGAAAAAAACCGCAAGTTTACAAAAAGTTCCTTATTTATCAGATCTTCCCCTATTGGGGGCATTATTTAACCAAAAAGGAGAGCAACATAGCCGCCGGGAACTCGTCATTTTTATCACGCCTCAACTGACCGATATTTAACCAATGAAAAATATAATATAAAAATCAATCAATTAATAACGTAATTGTGTTTTTTCTGTCAAAACACCTACCGTTTTTCTTGGTCTGGCCTGTTTATGGATTTGACGCTGAGAGTAATTTAGCATACAAGGATTAACTAATTGAGTGAGCAGATCTAATATCGCAAGCAAGAGCTTATACCCAATAGATGGCAAATTGCAGCAAAACAGCAAGTTGTAGGATGGAAGGTAGATACAATAGGCTCTCAATTGGCCAGCAAAAGCATGAACCCGATGTTTGAGTTCGTGCGAAATTTATATAGTTGCAATACAGGCTGATGTGCTGAGATAATTTTCATATCTGATCTCACATTATCACTCATGAGGTTTCAGTTTAGGTCCCGTGGCTAATCTGATTGGCGGGGCGGGTTATCATTAACAAACAGTCTTAGTAATACCAAAAACATGGCAGAGAAACGCAATATCTTTCTGGTTGGGCCTATGGGTGCCGGCAAAAGCACTATTGGTCGTCAGTTAGCTCAGCAACTCAATATGGAGTTTTACGACTCTGATCAAGAAATTGAGCGACGTACCGGAGCTGACGTGGGCTGGGTATTTGATGTGGAAGGCGAAGAAGGCTTCCGCGATCGCGAAGAAAAAATAATAAACGAACTGACTGAAAAACAAGGCATCGTATTGGCTACTGGAGGGGGTTCTGTTAAATCAAAAGAAACCCGCAATCGCCTGTCTGCCCGTGGTGTGGTCGTCTATTTAGAAACAACCATCGAAAAACAGTTGGCTCGTACCCAGCGCGATAAAAAACGCCCTTTACTTCAAGTTGATGCACCAGCACGCGAAGTTTTAGAGAATTTGGCTGATGAGCGCAATCCTCTTTATGAGGAAATTGCTGACGTGACTATTCGCACAGATGAGCAAAGCGCCAAAGTCGTCGCTAACCAAATCATTGAACTACTGGAAAAAAACTGATTATAGCGAGTCCGCACAGCGGCAAACGATAAGGCGAAAGCTGATATGGAACAAGTGACTGTTACGTTAGGTGAAAGAAGCTATCCAATTACCATAGCCGAAGGGCTATTTTCTGACAGTGAGGCATTCAAGCCCCTGCAAGCGGGTCAACAGGTCATGATAGTGACCAATGAGACGCTTGCTCCCCTGTATCTCGAACAGGTGAAATCCACATTGCAGAGAATGGATCTTCGGGTAAATGAAGTTATCTTGCCTGACGGTGAACAGCACAAATCACTTTTTGTGCTCAATGACATTTTTTCCGCCTTGCTGGAAAAGAATCATGGCCGTGACACAACGCTTATCGCCCTTGGTGGTGGTGTAATCGGTGATATGACGGGGTTTGCCGCAGCTAGCTATCAACGCGGTGTTCGTTTTATCCAAGTACCCACCACACTGCTCTCTCAGGTTGACTCTTCCGTCGGTGGAAAAACAGGAGTCAACCACCCCCTCGGCAAAAACATGATAGGCGCTTTCTACCAGCCCACTTCGGTTATTGTCGATCTCAATTGCCTGAAAACATTACCGGCTCAAGAGTTACATTCAGGTCTGGCTGAAGTGATTAAATATGGCATTATTCTGGATGGCGAATTCTTTCGCTGGCTTGAAGAGAATATTGAGAAATTACTGGCTCTCGACAGTCAGGTAATGGCTTATTGCATCCGTCGTTGCTGCGAACTCAAAGCGTTGGTTGTTGCGGCTGATGAACAAGAACGCAGTGGAATGCGGGCACTGTTAAACCTCGGTCATACCTTTGGACATGCGATTGAGGCTGAAATGGGTTATGGCGTCTGGCTGCATGGTCATGCTGTTGCGGCGGGTATGGTGATGGCGGCCAGAGCATCTGAACTTGTCGGCACCTTCTCAAAACAGGACACCCAACGGATCATCCGCTTGCTGGAACGAGCAGAATTACCTGTCAATGGCCCTGAAGCAATGTCCCCTGATGCCTATCTACCTCATATGATGCGTGACAAAAAAGTTTCTGCCGGAAAACTGCATCTGGTACTGCCAACCGCGATTGGGGAAGCAAAACTTCGTTCTGATATTGGGAAAGAAGTTATATTGGATGCCGTTCGTCTATCTCAGCCATCCCCTCGTTAGATACTTGATACTCTCTAATTAATCCCAACTTATTGCTCTGGCAGTGAATTTTACTGCCAGGCTGAAATTGGGAAGATGAAGGGAATTTCTGGATATGGCAAAATTTGCGCTGATAATAAAAGCTGAATGATGAATTATCCTCTAGCTGTTATGCTATACAATAGCTAGATTATCAAATAAAGCATCATCGGTTTTAGTTAGGTCAGACTGCCAAACCTCTTCAATAACAATTGGCAGAACTATCTCTGTTGGGAGGGCATGTGGACGAATTAAAATCAGAAAACAAACAAAAAACAGAAAGTGAATTAAAGCCTGATACTTCTGATCGCAATCTTCAGCGCTCCAGAAGCCAGTTCAATCAACCTAAGCTCGCAATATCCCGCCAACAAATAATGATTGGTGTTGGTATTCTGGTACTTTTGCTTCTGATTATTGCTATCAGCTCCGCATTGAAATCACCCACTGAGCATGAAAAACAGCAATCACAGCACAATGCCTCGGAAAAGAGTATTAACCTTTCTGGTTCTGGTTCTTCTTCACTTTCGACCAATTTCCCTGACAGCGAGCAAGAAAACCCGTCAGAACCAACAACTCATGGCGCACGTGAAATCAGTCCACCACCAATTAATAGTACGCCAAGTAAAGATCTTCCTGCCGAAACTGGGACGGGTGGCTACAACCAGCGCATAGAGTTACCCGGTGATATTACTGATGCTTTAAATCAACAACAAAGCACCATTAATCATTCTGTGCAAAACAATCTGACACAACCGCAGGCCAAACCCACTAAACCAACGGTAACATCACCTGTTGAGCCAAGCAAACCAGAGAAGGTTACGCCACCCAAAATAGAGAATAAGGCCAAAGAAGACAATCACGCCAAAGCAGCTGGTCAATATCAGGCCAATAAAAAGAGCGTCGCCGATGCTGGGGGTGATTTGCTGAAAGCACCCGCAAATCGATTCACACTACAATTGAGTAGTGCCGGCCGTTCTGATACCTTAAGCGCCTTCGCGGAAAAAAATAACATTATAAATTACAAGGTTTATGAAACTAAACGCGATGGAAAAACATGGTTTATCTTGATCCACGGTAGTTATCGTTCTGTTTCTGATGCTAAAAGGGCCATTTCCTCACTGCCTGCTGAAGTTCAGGCTAAAAAGCCTTGGGTCAGAAAACTACAACAAGTTCAGCAAGATCTGAAAAAATAAAACTATTTTGATTAGGCGCTGATATGCTGTCCTAAACAGAGTACAATCTGCGGCTCTGAAATTATTGAATAACTAATTTGACGGCATGAAAAAAAAACGCGCTTTCTTAAAATGGGCCGGTGGAAAATACCCCTTAGTAGATGATATTAAACATTATCTACCAGAGGGCGATTGCTTGATTGAGCCATTTGTTGGCGCAGGCTCGGTATTTCTCAATACCGATTATGATTTTTACATTTTGTCAGATATCAATAACGATCTGATCAATCTGTACAATGCCGTAAAATCTCGTGCGGATGAATTTATTAGTCATGTCCGTCCATTATTTTCATCGGAGTTCAACACTGCCGAAAACTTCTATCGCCTGCGAGAAGAGTTTAACAAAAGCAATGATCCCTTTCGCCGCAGTATGCTGTTTCTTTACCTGAATCGCCACTGCTATAACGGCCTTTGTCGCTATAATTCACGAGGTGAATTTAACGTTCCTTTTGGCCGCTATAAAAAGCCTTATTTTCCTGAAAATGAGCTTTACTGGTTTGCTGAAAAGTCCCAAAAGGCAACGTTCATCTGCCAACATTACGAAATAGCATTGAATAATGCTTCAACGGGTTCGGTGGTTTATTGTGATCCTCCGTATGCCCCGCTTTCGGCTACGGCCAATTTTACCGCCTACCATACAAATAGCTTTAACCTTCTCGATCAGGAAAAGCTAGCACATATCGCCTATTATATCTCGTCTCAAAAAGACATTCCGGTGCTCATATCTAACCATGACACACCGATGACACGAGAATGGTATCATCAGGCTTCCCTTTACATTGTTAAAGCCCGCCGGACAATCAGCAGAAATATTCTTGCCCGCAGTAAAGTTGATGAACTTTTGGCGTTATACTGCCAGAAGTGATTAAGGTTCCCAGCCCCTGAAATAATGGGGATAAAACAATGAATTGGAGAAGATAACAATGAAGAAAGACTTTCTGATTGCCCCATCCATTCTATCCGCAGATTTTGCCCGATTAGGTGAAGATACCGCTAAGGTTCTGGCAGCAGGCGCTGATGTTGTGCACTTTGATGTTATGGATAACCATTACGTGCCAAATTTGACGATTGGTTCAATGGTCTGCCAGGCACTGCGCGACTATGGCATTACTGCGCCCATTGATGTTCACCTAATGGTAAAACCGGTTGATCGCATTATTCCTGATTTTGCCAAGGCGGGTGCAACCTATATTACTTTCCATCCCGAAGCGAGTGAGCATGTCGATCGCACACTGCAACTTATCAAGGAACATGGCTGCAAAGCGGGTTTGGTCTTCAACCCAGCAACCCCGCTTAGCTATCTTGATTATGTATTAGATAAGTTGGATGTGATTCTGTTGATGTCTGTTAACCCAGGTTTCGGTGGTCAGTCTTTTATTCCTGAAACACTGAAAAAATTGCATCAGGTACGCAAAATCATTGATGACAGCGGATACGATATCCGTCTTGAAGTTGATGGGGGTATCAAACCCAATAATATTGCTGAGGCGGCTCAAGCTGGCGCAGATATGTTCGTTGCCGGCTCTGCTATTTTCAGTCAGCCAGATTATAAAGCAGTTATTGATGAGATGCGCCGCGAATTATCGAAGGTAGCATAATGAAAAATGACGTCGTAAAAGGAATTCGTGCCATTGCATTTGATTTGGATGGCACACTGGTGGACAGTGCCGGCGGTCTGGCTGATGCTTTGGATCAGGCTCTGATGGCCAAAGGCTTACCCGCTGCGGGCAAAGAACACGTCACCGTCTGGATAGGCAATGGTGCTGATGTCATGGTTGAACGCGCATTAAAATGGGCTGGAGCAGAACTGTCTGCCAAATTGCATAGTGAAACACGCAAGCTGTTTGATGCATTTTATGAAACCAGTGTAACCACAGGCAGCCAACTGTTTCCCCAGGTAAAAGAGACCTTGGCAGAACTGGCAAAACACCATTTGCCGATGGCGATTGTTACGAACAAACCCACCCCTTTTATTGCTCCATTGCTGGAATCATTAGGTATCAGTGAATATTTTTCATTAGTACTGGGTGGTGACGATGTTAAAGAGAAAAAGCCTCATCCCGCACCACTCTATCTAACAATGGGTATGTTTGGTTTGCATAAAGAAGAATTGCTTGTTGTTGGTGATTCCCGTAATGATATTTTGGCGGCACAAGCCGCTGGTTGCCCGTGTATTGGCTTAACCTATGGATATAACTATGGCGAGTCGATAGCATCAAGCCACCCAAATTATGTATTGGACCATTTTTCGGATTTACTCCCAATTATTGGACTATCCACTTTGAACCCGTTATCCAGTCTGAAAATACAGGAAGCTTAATAAAATGAATGAACCCACTGCAATAAAACCAAACTCCCAAAAACCTATTGTATTCAGCGGCGCACAACCCTCCGGTGAATTGACCATCGGTAACTATATGGGGGCGTTACGTCAGTGGGTTAAAATGCAAGATGAATACGATTGCATCTATTGCATCGTTAACCAGCATGCCATTACTGTGCGTCAAGATCCCAATGAACTGAAAAAACGCACGCTGGATACGCTGGCACTTTACCTTGCCTGTGGTATTGATCCAAAGAAAAGCACCATCTTCGTTCAGTCACATGTTCCACAACATTCCCAGTTAAGCTGGGTGCTGAACTGCTACACTTATTTCGGTGAACTTAGCCGCATGACCCAGTTCAAGGATAAATCAGCCCGTCATGCAGAAAATATCAATGCCGGCCTGTTTGATTATCCGGTTCTAATGGCTGCTGATATTTTGCTTTATCAGGCTAATCAGATCCCTGTGGGTATTGACCAAAAGCAACACCTTGAATTAACCCGTGATTTGGCGCTGCGGTTTAACGCTTTATACGGCGATATTTTCACTGTTCCAGAGCCATTCATTCCGACAGGTGGCGCACGCGTAATGTCATTGCAAGATCCGAGCAAGAAAATGTCGAAGTCGGATGATAACCGCAATAACGTCATTGCCCTGCTGGAAGATCCTAAATCCGTCGTCAAGAAAATTAAACGTGCGGTTACCGATTCTGATGAGCCACCTTGCGTACGTTATGATCAGGAAAACAAACCCGGCGTTTCCAACTTACTGGATATCCTCGCGGGTGTAACAGGTAAAACTATTCCTGAATTAGAAGCCGAGTTTACCGGTAAAATGTACGGCCATTTGAAAGGAGCCGTCGCAGAGGCTGTCAGTGAAATGCTGACAGGCTTACAGGAACGTTTCCATCATTTCCGTAACGATGAAGCCTTACTTAACCAAATCATGGCAGAAGGTGCGGCAAAGGCTCAGGCTCGTGCCCAGGCAACCCTGGATAAAGTCTATGAAGCGGTAGGTTTGATTGCTCATCCGTAACAGCTGACCTTAGATGAATGCCAAAGGGGATCCCATTCTCCCCCTTTGGCATATAGATTCCTTAATGACCCAATAAACGACGATTAAAATCCTCGATTTTTCCATGCAATATGCGCTTTTGCATCGTTAGATTCCAACTGGCAGACAGCCCAGCTGCCCCCATTAAACGCCGAAACAGCTCTTCATCAAATGGATTATGAAAAGCAATGGAAATGGCTTCCTTAACAGAAACATCGCTATTACGGCTTAACAGTTTTATCGGTTCACCAGCATTAACCAAACCCGGAGAGATAACACGATATAACCAGCCACAGCGCCCATTATTTTGCATTATCGCAGCAAACTCACTGATATTTGTAATAAAATTGAGTTTATAACAAGGAGAGCGTGGTTGAGTTACTTGAATCAGAGCTTCATCCCATTGGAAAATATCACCAATATAGACATTATCTTCTGTCATTCCTTCTGTGGATATATTCTCACCAAACAAGGGAGAGACAAATAATTCCATCAATTCAGGAAATTGCCTTTTCCAAAATAGGTAATGTTCTCTTGGATAATGGCAAAGTGCACGATCAGCGCCACCATGAAAACGAGTTTCCGCTTGTTCATCGCCTTCTAACCCAAGAGAGGTTAGCTGTAAACGACCATTCACCACCAGTTTATTGATCGCACTGAAATCCAGTGTTTCTGACGATGATATTTTGCCTCTATATATTTGTGGATAATACATTCTTTATTCCCTCTCAATGAGCTGGTGAAGATGAACACGTATTATCCTGGCATAATAGCCAAGATTACAGGCAATAAAAATGCTGGTCACAGCGATGACCAGCATTCTTGTGAAAAAATAATTGAAAGATTATTTCGTTTTTTCTTCGTAACGTTTTGCCGCTTCATCCCAGTTGACTACATGCCAAAATGCTTTGATGTAATCAGGGCGGCGATTCTGATATTTCAGGTAATAAGCATGTTCCCATACATCCAGACCCACAATCGGGTAACCAGAAGCACCGGCTATTTCTTCACCCATCAGTGGGCTATCCTGATTGGCTGTTGAAACAACTGCAAGTTTGCCATCTTCTTTCAGTACCAACCAAGCCCAGCCAGAACCAAAGCGAGTTGCTGCCGCTTGTTCAAATTTTTCCTTGAAACTGTCGATACTGCCAAAATCACGCTCAATCGCGGTTTTCAAGGCACCATCCAAGACTGTACCTAATTTTAAACCCTGCCAAAACAGGCTATGGTTTGAGTGACCACCTGCATTGTTGCGAATAAAAGTGCGTTTATCGGCTGGAATTTTATCAAGCTGCTGAATGAGATCATCAATATCAAGTTTGCTTAATTCCGGGAAGGTTTCCAGAGCAGTATTCGTGTTAGTAACATACGTCTGATGGTGTTTAGTATAGTGAATTTCCATCGTTTGTTTATCGAAATGAGGCTCTAGCGCATCATAGGAGTAAGGTAGAGAAGGCAATGAATGGCTCATATCATATCTCCAGTTGTTTAGAATTTAGAATATATAAAGTTCACACCTTGTGAACAACATGATTATTATAGTGAATTGAACAATAATGAAAATGATTATCAATTCCATGTTATTACTATGGTTTTCTTTATACATTCACGTTTCATGCCTCCTCATAGATAAAAATATCAATAATAAACTTAAATAACAGAATATAAATCCAATAAAAATAATAAACTCATTACTTAGTATTGCTTAATATCTACAGCATTAAATGATCATTCCATAAAATTCATTCTCTTTATTGCGTGATCTTCCGCGCAAAAAAGAAACAAAAACTCTTCTCATACTTTAGTTAACCTTGTTTTGACATAGTATTAACAATTGCAAGGAGATAAAAATATGACTCAAATAATCAAGCATCTTATTCCTGCTGATATTGCAGATACAGCCCTGATAAGCAAGCAACAGTACCTACATGACTATCAAAGGTCATTGCAAGACCCAGAGGGCTTCTGGGGTGAAAAAGGTAAAGTAGTTGACTGGATTAAGCCTTACACCAAGGTCAAAAATACCTCTTTCGATCCTGGGCATATCAGCATCCGTTGGTTTGAAGATGGCACCCTGAACTTAAGTGCCAACTGTCTTGATCGCCATTTGCAAGAGCGAGGTGATCAAACCGCCATTATATGGGAAGGAGATAATCCCGCAGAATCCCGCCATGTTACCTATCGAGAATTACATCATGACGTCTGCCAATTTGCTAATGTGTTGAAAAAGCTGGAGATCAAAAAAGGCGATGTTGTTGCTATCTATATGCCAATGGTGCCAGAAGCCGCCGTCGCAATGTTGGCCTGTGCCCGTATCGGAGCGATCCATTCCGTCATTTTTGGTGGTTTCTCTCCTGATGCCATCGCGGGCCGAGTTATCGATTCCAACGCTAAACTCGTGGTTACCGCAGATGAAGGCTTGCGAGCGGGCCGCACAATCCCATTGAAAAAAAATGTCGATGAGGCTCTGAACCATTCTGACGTGACTAGTGTCACTAATGTGGTTGTTTTCAGACGTACCGGAAATACCAAAAACTGGAATGACAATCGTGATTTATGGTGGCATGAACTGACCGAGAGTGTGAGTGCTGAGTGTCCTGCTGAAGAAATAGGTGCCGAAGATCCATTATTCATTCTTTATACTTCAGGCTCTACAGGTAAACCTAAAGGTGTCCTGCATACGACTGGCGGTTATTTAGTCTACGCGTCTTTAACGTTTAAATACACGTTTGATTATCGACCGGGGGAGATTTACTGGTGTACAGCCGACATAGGCTGGGTAACAGGGCATAGCTACCTGCTATATGGACCTTTGTCTTGTGGTGCCACGACGCTAATGTTTGAAGGTGTCCCCAACTATCCCGATGTTAACCGTCTTTGTCAGGTGGTTGATAAGCATAAAGTGAATATTCTTTATACTGCGCCAACCGCCATCAGGGCATTGATGGCCGAAGGTGATAAAGCCATAGAAGGAACTAAGCGTACGTCATTGCGCATTATGGGTTCTGTGGGCGAACCCATTAACCCAGAAGCATGGGAATGGTACTACAAAAAAATAGGCAACAGTAAATGTCCTATCGTAGATACATGGTGGCAAACCGAAACCGGTGGATTCATGATCACACCGCTACCAGGCGCTACCGATCTCAAAGCAGGCTCCGCCACTCTGCCATTTTTTGGTATTAGTCCGGCCCTGGTTGATAATTCCGGTGAAATTTTAGCGGGTGTGAGTGAAGGCAACCTGGTTATCACGGATTCCTGGCCAGCACAGGCACGAACTTTGTATGGCGATCACGAGCGTTTTGAACAGACTTATTTTTCCACTTTCAAGGGAATGTATTTCAGTGGCGATGGCGCTCGACGTGATGAAGATGGCTATTACTGGATCACTGGCCGTGTTGATGATGTTCTGAATATTTCAGGCCATCGTTTGGGAACCGCAGAAATTGAATCAGCCTTAGTTGCATACCCAAAAATCGCTGAAGCTGCTGTTGTTGGTATCCCTCATCATATCAAAGGACAAGCTATTTACGCCTACGTCACGCTAGTTCATGGTGAAGAGCCTTCCCCTGAATTGTATACCGAGGTCAGAGATTGGGTTCGTAAAGAAATCGGTCCAATTGCAACACCTGATATCCTTCATTGGACAGACTCTCTGCCCAAAACACGTTCCGGGAAAATTATGCGGCGTATTTTGCGCAAGATTGCTTCTGGTGATACCAGTAACTTAGGAGATACCTCCACGCTGGCCGATCCGGGCGTTGTTGAAAAACTGCTGGAAGAAAAGCAATCCATCAATATGTCGTAAAACATATGCGCCGTCGTAAGGCGGCCTGATAACGCATCACCAAAAGTGCCGAGCCGTACAGGGACCTGACTAATAGTCAAATTCCCTCGGATATGGTGGGCTTAAGGTGTGACGTTTAAAATCAACAGGAGATACTCCAATGAGTGACGGCATTTATCAAGAGATTGAAAATAATCCCCGCTTTAAGGAGTTAGTTAAGAAGCGAGGGCGTTTTGCCTGGCAGTTATCCATCATTATGTTAGTGCTTTATGTTAGTTTTATTTTCCTTATTGCTTTTGCTCCTGAATGGCTTGGGACACCACTTCATGAAAACACCAGTATGACACGGGGAATTCCTGTAGGAGTTGGGATTATTTTCATATCTTTCATACTGACCGGAATTTATGTAATCAGGGCGAATAGTGAATTTGATCGTCTGACGTCAACTATTCTCAACGAGGTGAGAAAATGAAAAAAATCGTATTACTATTTTCTTTCCTCTTCCCTATCTTGGCTCAAGCAAATACCATTTCAGGTAATGTAGAAAAACAACCGTTGAATATTCAGGCAATTATCATGTTCCTGTTATTCGTCGGGTTAACGCTTGGTATTACTTACTGGGCTTCAAAGCGGACTATTTCACGTTCAGATTACTATACCGCTGGCGGACGTATTACTGGTTTCCAGAATGGGATGGCAATAGCAGGTGACTATATGTCAGCCGCCTCGTTTCTGGGAATTTCAGCGTTAGTTTATACCTCTGGCTATGATGGGTTGATCTATTCCATTGGCTTTCTCGTTGGCTGGCCAATAATTCTATTCCTCATTGCCGAAAGATTAAGAAATTTGGGGCGTTACACCTTTGCGGATGTCGCTTCTTATCGGCTGAAGCAACGTCCCATCCGTACCTTATCCGCAATGGGTTCGTTAGTTGTTGTTGCGCTATATCTAATAGCTCAGATGGTCGGAGCCGGAAAACTGATCGAGTTACTATTCGGATTAAATTATTACGTCGCTGTTGTCTTGGTCGGTATTTTGATGGTGCTTTATGTCTTATTTGGTGGAATGCTGGCGACAACATGGGTTCAGATTATTAAAGCAATTCTGTTGCTGGCAGGAGCAACATTCATGGCTTTGATGGTCATGAAAGTAGTTAATTTCAATTTTCATACCCTGTTTAAAGAAGCCATTGCGGTACATTCCCTTGGGCCTGCCATTATGAGTCCTGGCGGATTGGTATCAGATCCTATCTCTGCACTCTCTTTAGGATTGGCATTGATGTTCGGTACTGCAGGATTGCCCCATATTGTCATGCGGTTTTTTACCGTCAGTGATGCTAAAGAAGCCCGTAAAAGTGTTTTCTATGCAACAGGCTTTATCGGCTATTTTTATATCCTGACGTTTATTATCGGATTTGGTGCAATTCTATTGGTCAGCGCCAATCCTTCTTTCAAAGACACAACTGGCGCATTAATTGGTGGTACAAATATGGCTGCTGTCCATCTGGCAAATGCCGTTGGCGGTGATTTTTTCCTTGGTTTTATCTCTGCTGTTGCTTTTGCCACTATTTTAGCTGTAGTAGCCGGGTTAACATTAGCAGGTGCTTCCGCAGTATCCCATGATCTCTATGCAAATGTGATTAAACGGGGAAAAGCTAATGAGCGAGATGAGCTAAAAGTCTCCAAAATTACCGTCGTTATTCTGGGAGTGGTTGCCATTAGCTTGGGTATTTTATTCGAAAAACAAAACATTGCCTTTATGGTCGGTTTGGCTTTCTCCATTGCCGCAAGTTGTAATTTCCCTATTATTTTATTGTCTATGTACTGGAGCAAGCTGACTACACGCGGAGCGTTAGTTGGCGGATGGTTGGGGTTACTGACAGCAGTTGTATTAATGATTCTAGGCCCTACGATCTGGGTTAGCATTCTTGGTCATGAGAAGCCAATTTATCCTTATGAATATCCAGCTCTGTTTTCCATGTTTATCGCATTTATCGGAGCATGGTTATCTTCGATTACCGATACTTCGGCACAAGGAATGCAGGAAAGGGAAATGTTTCGCAGTCAGTTTATTCGTTCACAAACGGGTATTGGTATGGAACAAGGAAAAGTGCATTAACTTATGGTTAATTATTTCGGTTTTTCCTAAACGCAAAAAAGCCATCCGGTGACGGATGGCTTTTCTGACTAAATGAATGTCTGGCAGTGTCCTACTCTCACATGGGGAGACCCCACACTACCATCGGCGCTACGGCGTTTCACTGCTGAGTTCGGCATGGGGTCAGGTGGTCCCACCGCGCTATTACCGCCAGACAAATTCTGTCTTCAATCCCGAACAAGCTGTTTTTTATTCTGAAACCCTCTCAAATCCCCAAAACACCTTCGGTGTTGTCAGG
>NZ_LDNM01000003.1 GCF_001028135.1 Xenorhabdus griffiniae | reverse complement strand
TGCAAGGTTCTATTTTATGGCTCCACCGGAACAGGGTACGAATAGAAATCTCAAAATGGACACTCGTTTGCTCGAAAGTCAACGAATGTTTATCTTTGTATGCCAGGACTCTTTTTCGAAAATCTAGACTGTAACCCATTTCACTTTATGCCTTGTCATATTGGATTGGGATATTATGCCATATTGGTATGATTTAGCTATATTGATCAGAGCACTTCGGACACGATCTCTAGCTTCTTTTACGGTCGTTTCAGGTAAACCAACAAGGGTGAGACCGGGTAAACCATTACTGATATGTGCTTCTATTGTGACGATAGGGGAATCAATACCAATTGTTGCCCGTGTATGAATAACAGCCAGTGCCATGATGCTCTCCTTAGCAAGAAAGCTGTTATCATGGATTGATAAAAAATAATGAAAAGTCGCCTTTCAATGTTTTGTGAAAAGGTTCGTAAATATATTTATCATTATGAGGATGCTGACAACTATTCAGTTGTTTGAATTTTAATAATAACATAGTGTTATATATTAGTATTCTAACAAACTGGTACTCTTATGATAAAAAAGGGAACGGTAATGAATGGTACTTATTAATAATTATAACCGCACAAAATACATAAATTTAATAAACATCAATCCTATATACTGTTGATCGTGATAATAATTAACTATAAAAAATGAATTTCGTTCACATTTTTGCCCTGTTATCGAGACTTAGACGATTAACTTATTTTTTATTATTTTATCTATTAATAATTTTATTAAACAAATAGATGGCAATTTTTTCTGAGCTAAAAATGCGTGAATTCCAGTGGATTTATCTGTTTCTTAGTTATCTAAATGAAAAATATAAATAAAATAATTTTGTTATGAAAAAAACAAAAATAATCGTTGTCAACAATCATAGAAAGTGGTAACTCTTAAATATACGTCAAGCATACGAATTAAAAACGAATAAAGTTATGAATGCATTTGTCCTAGTGATTAGCCTAATTATTGTGAGTGTGGTGGTGATTATCCCACCGTGCGGGGCTGCACTTGGACGAAGAACGGCTTAGACAGAAGAACAGCCAGATTCCAAAAACCCCCGCACCGAAAGGCGCGGGGGTTTTTTTTAGGCCTGATACTGGGTTAGACACGCAGAAGTAACAAAACATCACAACAGCCAATGGCAAGGTAAACATAACAGGGGAAACGGCAATGAACGGGGCACAATCGGTTGTAGAGGCATTACGAAAACAGGGAATTGAAAAAGTTTTTGGTTATCCAGGTGGCGCCATCATGCCTGTTTATGATGCGCTGTATGATGGCGGTGTTGAGCACATTTTATGTCGCCATGAACAAGGCGCCGCTATGGCAGCAATTGGCTATGCGAGGGCAAGTGGTAAGCCGGGCGTTTGCATAGCGACATCAGGGCCAGGAGCAACAAACTTAATCACGGGATTGGCTGACGCATTATTGGATTCTGTTCCTGTTGTAGCGATTACCGGACAGGTAAGTTCTGAATTTATAGGGACGGATGCCTTTCAGGAAATCGATATACTGGGAATGTCTCTTTCTTGTACAAAGCACAGCTTTCTTGTTGATTCTCTGGAAAAATTACCCCAAATCATGGCCGATGCTTTCTCGATTGCCATGAGTGGTCGCCCAGGCCCTGTTCTGGTTGATTTACCCAAAGATATTCAGTTAGGCCAAAGTGACTTTGCCCCCTATTTAATACCGATATCCCCTAAATTTTCTCTCCCAAAACAAGAGATTGAGTTGGCCCGTCAATTGTTAGTTTCATCTCGGAAACCTATTTTGTACGTGGGTGGAGGGGTTGGCATGTCTGGTGCTGTTCCTGAGTTGCGCAATTTTGTCTCTGAAACGGGTATTCCCGTTGTTTCTACATTGAAAGGATTGGGAGCGGCAGATTTTGAACATGAATGTTATTTGGGAATGTTAGGGATGCATGGTACTAAAGCCGCTAACCTTGCCGTTCAATCTTGTGATTTGTTAATGGCTGTCGGAGCGCGTTTTGATGACCGTGTTACAGGGAAGCTGAATACTTTTGCCCCTCATGCCAAAGTGATTCATGTGGATATTGATCCCGTTGAATTCAATAAATTACGTCAAACCCATGTGTCATTATTGGGTGATTTAAAAACCCTATTGCCTCATTTACAACAACCTTTATCTATCCAAGCCTGGCAGCAAGAAATCAAACAATTAAAAAACGAACATGCATGGCGTTATGACTATCAGGGTGAAAATATTTATGCTCCGTTACTGTTGAAGCAGGTTTCTGAACGTGCTTCGTCCAGTACGGTTATCACAACCGATGTTGGGCAGCATCAGATGTGGGCTGCTCAACACATGACTTTTAGTCAGCCAGAAAATTTCATCACATCAAGTGGATTAGGCACAATGGGATTCGGTATTCCGGCGGCGATTGGTGCCCAGATGGCTCGTCCTGACGATATGGTTATCTGCATATCTGGAGACGGCTCCTTCATGATGAATGTTCAGGAATTGGGCACGATTAAACGCAAGCAATTGCCGGTTAAACTGATCTTATTGGATAACCAAAGATTAGGCATGGTTCGCCAGTGGCAAGAGTTGTTTTTTGACAAACGTTATAGCGAAACGATCTTAACTGATAATCCTGATTTTCTTACGTTGGCGCAGGCATTTGGTATCCCGGGACAGAGAGTGACTGACAAAGCACAAGTGGATGAAGCATTGGATGCTTTGTTCAACAGCGAGGGCGCGTATTTATTACATGTGTCTATTGATGAATTAGAGAATGTCTGGCCATTGGTTCCACCAGGTGCAGGCAACGAAACCATGTTGGAGAAATCATTATGATACAGCATCAACTTGCTATTAAGGCGCGGTTTTGTCCTGAGATTTTGGAGCGGATTTTGAGGGTTATCCGTCACCGTGGATTTCAGATATGCGCATTGAATATGGATCATATAACAGATAATGATAATGTAAATATTGAACTCACCGTGTCTAGCCAACGTCCAGTTAATTTACTTTTTTCCCAATTGCTGAAATTGGTGGATGTTGCGGGTGTTGAGATCAAACATAAAGAATCACGATTAATAAGCGCATAATGCGCCCTTGAAGGAAAACTGAGAATGACAAAGCAAGCTGATTATATATGGTTCAATGGGGAAATGGTGCCGTGGGCAGAGGCTAAAGTTCACGTTATGTCCCATGCCTTACATTATGGTACTTCGGTATTTGAAGGGATCCGTTGCTATGATTCCCATAAAGGGCCCGTTGTTTTTCGTCATCGTGAACATATGCAGCGCTTGCGTGACTCAGCCAAGATTTACCGTTTTCCAGTCAGTCAAAGTGTGGATGAATTAATGGAGGCTTGCCGTGAAACACTGCGTAAAAATAAATTAACCAGTGCTTACATTCGCCCATTGGTATTTATCGGTAATGTTGGCATGGGAGTGAACCCACCTGCTGGTTATAAAACAGACGTTATCATTGCTGCTTTTCCGTGGGGAGCTTATCTTGGTGAGGAAGCCTTGGATCAGGGCATTGATGCAATGGTTTCTTCATGGAATCGCATGGCAGCAAACACAATTCCTACAGGTGCAAAAGCAGGCGGCAACTACCTCTCTTCTTTGTTGGTGGGAAGTGAAGCGCGGCGTCATGGTTATCAGGAAGGGATTGCACTGGATGTTCATGGTTATATTTCAGAAGGTGCGGGCGAAAACCTGTTTGAAGTGAAGGATGGCGTTCTATTCACACCGCCATTTACTTCATCTGCCCTGCCGGGGATCACGCGTGATGCCATCATCAAGTTGGCACAGGATCTTGGGCTGGAAGTTCGTGAACAGGCACTTTCTCGTGAATCACTTTATTTAGCGGATGAAGTATTCATGACAGGAACGGCTGCGGAGATCACACCAGTTCGTAGTGTAGATGGTATTCAGGTGGGTATCGGCAAATGCGGTCCCACCACTAAAAAAATCCAAAGCGCGTTCTTTGGCTTATTTGATGGTACGACAGAAGATAAATGGGGTTGGTTGGACCCGATTAATCCTTAATAAAAAATATAAAGCTCAACAGGCGGTCGTTCCCCGCCTGTTTTGATTGCTGAAGCTATTAATTGATAAGACTGACATGGGAGTGAAAACAATGCCTAAATACCGTTCTGCCACGACGACTCATGGCCGCAATATGGCGGGAGCCCGTGCCTTATGGCGAGCCACGGGTATGACTGATGCAGATTTTGGAAAGCCTATCATTGCAGTTGTTAATTCATTCACGCAGTTCGTGCCAGGGCATGTACATTTGCGTGATCTCGGCAAGCTGGTGGCAGAACAGATTGAGGCATCAGGAGGAGTTGCGAAAGAGTTTAATACCATCGCTGTTGATGATGGAATCGCAATGGGGCATGGTGGAATGCTCTATTCGTTACCTTCGCGGGAGTTGATTGCTGACTCAGTGGAGTACATGGTCAATGCCCACTGTGCTGATGCTATGGTATGTATTTCCAACTGCGACAAAATCACACCGGGCATGTTGATGGCCTCTTTGCGCTTAAATATTCCGGTTATTTTTGTTTCTGGTGGTCCAATGGAAGCGGGTAAGACGCGATTATCCGATCAACTGATCAAACTGGATTTGGTCGATGCCATGATTCAGGGTGCCAATCCAAATGTCAGTGATGAACAGAGCGAGCAAATCGAACGTTCTGCCTGTCCAACGTGTGGTTCCTGCTCAGGTATGTTTACGGCGAATTCGATGAATTGTTTGACCGAAGCGCTTGGACTTTCGCAGCCAGGTAATGGCTCACTGCTAGCGACCCATGCTGATCGTAAAACCCTGTTTATCAATGCCGGTAAACGCATTGTTGAACTGACTAAGCGTTATTATGAGCAAGATGATAATAGCGCTCTCCCGCGTAGTATTGCGACCAAAGCGGCCTTTGAAAATGCCATGACATTGGATATTGCAATGGGCGGTTCGACTAACACCGTTTTGCATTTGTTGGCCGCAGCGCAAGAAGCTGAAGTTGACTTCACGGTGACGGATATTGATCGTTTGTCTCGTCAGGTGCCGCATTTATGTAAAGTGGCGCCGAGCACCCAGAAATATCATATGGAAGATGTCCATCGCGCTGGCGGTGTGTTTGGCATTCTTGGTGAGCTTGATCGCGCAGGGCTTTTGCATCGTGATGTGAAAAATGTTTTGGGTTTGGATTTGCCCCAAACATTGGCCCAGTACGACATCATGCTGACCAAAGATGAAAATATTCAGCGGATGTATGCAGCGGGGCCAGCCGGAATTCGCACCACGCAAGCCTTCTCACAAGATTGTCGTTGGCCATCGTTAGATACCGATCGCGCAGCGGGATGTATTCGTGAACTGACTCATGCTTACAGTCAGGATGGTGGGTTGGCTGTTTTATTCGGCAACATAGCAAGAGATGGCTGCATTGTGAAAACAGCAGGCGTTGACAAAGAAATCCTGACTTTCCGTGGCTCAGCCAAAGTTTACGAGAGCCAGGAGGATGCAGTAGAAGCCATTCTCGGTGGAAAAGTCGTCGCAGGCGACGTAGTGGTTATTCGCTATGAAGGGCCGAAAGGTGGCCCAGGGATGCAAGAGATGCTCTATCCCACCACCTATCTGAAATCGATGGGATTGGGAAAAAGTTGTGCATTGATTACGGATGGACGTTTCTCAGGCGGAACATCGGGATTATCTATTGGTCACGTCTCTCCAGAAGCGGCAAATGGTGGCTTGATTGGCCTGATTCATGATGGCGATTTCATCAATATTGATATTCCGAACCGTACAATTCAGTTAGATGTGGTGGAAACAGAACTGGCTGATCGTACACAGGCTGAATTATCTCGCGGAGATAAGGCGTGGACACCTAAGTCCCGTGAACGTCAAGTTTCTTTGGCATTACGGGCTTATGCTTCATTAGCGACCAGCGCTGACAAAGGCGCTGTGCGTGATAAAACCAAACTGGGGGGTTGATTGTGGCGGTTTATCCTCTGAATACTGAACCCAAGGGGGCGGAATATCTCAAGGCGGCATTGAGTGCGCCAGTTTATGATATTGCTCAAGTCACTCCCTTACAGGAAATGAAAAAAATCTCTGCACGTTTAGGCAATACGATTTTGGTTAAACGGGAAGATCGCCAGTTGGTACATAGTTTCAAATTGCGCGGTGCGTACGCGATGATTGCGGGTTTGACGGAAGAGCAAAAAAGCAAAGGTGTGATCACGGCTTCAGCGGGTAACCATGCGCAAGGTGTTGCATTATCGGCCAATAAGGTTGGCATAAAAGCCACCATTGTCATGCCGATAGCGACAGCGGATATCAAAGTCGATGCAGTTCGCAGTTTTGGTGGCGAGGTTCTATTGCATGGTACGAACTTTGATGAAGCGAAGGCAAAAGCCATTGAGATGGCAAAAGCGCATGGTTACACCTTCGTTCCACCCTTTGACCATCCTGTCGTGATTGCAGGTCAGGCGACACTGGCAATGGAGTTGCTACAGCAGGATGTTCATCTTGATCGTATCTTTGTTCCGGTTGGTGGCGGCGGATTGATTGCAGGGGTTGCTGTTCTCATCAAACAGCTTGTACCTGAAATGAAGATCATTGGTGTGGAAGCCGAGGATTCTGCCTGTTTGAAAGCCGCACTGGAAGCAGGGCATCCGGTCGATTTGCCAAGAGTGGGATTATTCGCGGAAGGTGTTGCGGTTAAACGCATTGGCGACGAAACGTTTCGTTTATGCCAGCAATATGTCGATGATGTCATTACCGTAGACAGCGATGCTATCTGTGCGGCTATGAAAGACATCTTTGAAGATGTCAGGGCGGTTGCAGAACCTTCCGGTGCGCTGGCACTGGCAGGCTTGAAGAAATATGTCCAGCAACACCAGATTCAGGGAGAACGGCTGGCACATATTCTTTCTGGGGCTAATGTGAATTTTCATGGGTTGCGTTACGTTTCAGAACGCTGCGAACTTGGAGAGCAACGCGAAGCCTTGCTGGCGGTGACGATCCCTGAACAAAAGGGGAGTTTCTTACAGTTTTGCCAGATACTGGGTACTCGTGTCGTAACTGAATTTAGCTATCGTTATTCGGATGCAACCGATCCCAACCAAGCCTGCATTTTTATGGGGATCAGATTGAGCCGGGGAAATAGCGAACGTCGTGAAATTATTGAAGAGTTAAACGCATCGGGATATCAAGTTGCTGATTTTACGGATGATGAAATGGCGAAGCTGCATGTTCGTTATATGATCGGTGGCAGACCCTCCAAGCCATTGCAGGAGCGGTTGTTTAGTTTTGCCTTTCCTGAATCTCCGGGGGCTTTACTGAAATTTTTGCAAACATTAGGGACGCATTGGAATATCACCCTGTTTCATTATCGCAGTCACGGCACGGATTATGGGCGAGTATTGGCTGCCTTTGAGCTTGCAGGGCCAGAAGTGTGTTTTGATAGCCATTTGGATGCGCTGGGCTATGAATATCATGATGAAACCGGTAATCCTTCATTTAAATTATTTCTGACTTAATAATAAATCAATTAAATAAACAGCAGAATATCTTCTATACCAATCCCACTGCAAGATGCGTGTTATATTTCCCCGCACAGCGGGGAAATATAAGGTCTAGCGTCGTCTTGCGGATTGCAACTTGAAGTTTATCGAGTATGAAAAGGCGGCTATTTTGCTGATTTTATTTTTTATATATCCAGATAATAACGATTGTCAGACTACAATAGTTCCCAAAATGCCTTAATCAACGGTTCGTTCAAACGTTTACTCAACGCACAGACACCTAATTCAAACGGCTCGACCAGGGCAATATTTTCCAGCAGTGAAATACGGTTGCGCACCGGTTCAGGGCTATTTTCAACAACCACCGCAGGGATCAGTGCAATCCCACAACCTAGTGCTACCATAGAAACAATCGCTTCATGGCCGGAAACTGTCGCGTAAATGACGGGGTGCAGGATCTTATGCCGCCGGAACCACAGTTCAATGCGCTTGCGGGAAGGCCCATGCTCAGGCAGGATAAAAGGGATATTATTCCAGTCGGGGTGTTCCTGGGTAGCGAGATTTCTCACGGTGCAAGGCAGAGAAGGGGCAATCAATACCAGTGGTACTTCGCCTATTTTAGTAAAGCCGACATTATCAGGCAGCCTCTCTGGCTTACCAGCAATCCCCAAATCTGCCGCATCGGATTGAACTTTATCGACGGCATCAGCAGCATCTCCTGTTGTCAGTTTAATTTCCACCAAGGGATGTTCTGCCCGAAATTTATCCAGTACTTGTGGAAGATGGCTATACGCCGCCGTGACTGAACAGAATAGACGTAACTCTCCCGTGAGTGATGGGCTTTGGTGGTTGAATGAATGCTGTAGTTGTTTATATTGCAGGAGAGTTTGTTGGGCAAATTGTTTGAATTGTTCACCGGCTGAGGTCAATTTTACTGTCCGGTTATCCCGCAGAAAAAGAGGATGCCCCAATAATTCTTCAAGGCGCTGGATCTGGCGTGAAAGTGTGGATGGGCTGACATGCATGGCTTTGGCTGAACGGCTAAAATGACAACTTTCCGCAAGGTGTAAAAACAGTTTTAAATCACGTAGATCCATCGTTTTTTGGCCCTTTATTCAGAGGCTGTTTGCCGTGAAAAAGTTTGTTGCATAAACTGCAATGTAGTCTTGTTAATATATCAATTTCAGCAATGGCTTGCATGTCATATATTGTTTCTATGCAAACGACCTCACACCTCATTATTATATCGGAGTCACCATGGCTAATTATTTTGATACGTTGAATTTGCGTCAACAATTGGCGCAGTTAGGCAAATGCCGCTTTATGGCGCGGGAAGAATTTGCTGACGAAGCAGGGTATTTGAAAGGCAAGAAAGTGGTGATCATCGGTTGTGGTGCGCAAGGGCTAAACCAGGGTCTGAATATGCGTGATTCTGGTTTAGATATTGCCTATGCCTTGCGTAAAGAAGCGATTGATGAAAAACGACCATCATGGCGTAAAGCAACCGAAAATGGTTTCAAAGTTGGCACTTATGAAGCGTTAGTGCCACAGGCTGATTTGGTTATCAACCTGACGCCAGACAAGCAGCATTCCGCAGTGGTTCAGGCCGTGCAACCTTTGATGAAAGAAGGGGCCGCACTGGGCTATTCCCACGGTTTCAACATCGTTGAAGTGGGGGAACAGATACGCAAAGATATCACCGTTGTGATGGTTGCACCTAAATGTCCGGGTACGGAAGTGCGTGAAGAGTATAAGCGTGGATTCGGTGTACCCACTCTGATTGCCGTACATCCAGAAAATGATGCAAAAGGCGAAGGAATGGCGATAGCGAAAGCATGGGCTGCCGCAACCGGGGGGCATCGGGCGGGAGTACTGGAATCTTCCTTTGTCGCAGAAGTTAAATCTGACTTGATGGGAGAACAGACCATTCTGTGTGGCATGTTACAGGCGGGTTCTTTGTTGTGCTATGACCAACTGGTTGCGGATGGTATCGAGCCAGGTTATGCCGGAAAATTAATTCAATTTGGTTGGGAAACGGTTACCGAAGCGCTGAAACAGGGCGGCATTACATTGATGATGGATCGTCTTTCCAATCCAGCGAAATTGCGCGCTTATGCCCTGTCTGAACAATTGAAAACCATTTTGACTCCGTTGTTCCAGAAACATATGGATGACATCATTTCTGGTAAATTCTCTTCCACAATGATGGCTGACTGGGCAAATGACGATAAAAACTTGCTGACCTGGCGTGAAGAAACCGGTAAGACATCATTTGAAAATTACCCAGATTACTCAGAGCATATCAGTGAACAGGAATACTTTGATCATGGCGTCCTGATGGTGGCAATGGTTAAAGCCGGAGTAGAACTGGCATTCGAAACGATGGTAGATACTGGCATTATCGAAGAGTCTGCTTATTATGAATCTTTGCATGAACTGCCGTTAATTGCGAATACCATTGCTCGCAAACGCCTGTATGAAATGAACGTGGTCATTTCTGATACGGCGGAATATGGTAACTATCTGTTCTCATACGTCGCTGTTCCGTTGCTGAAAGAGCAATTCATGGCAACTCTGCAAGCCGGGGATTTAGGAAAAGGAGTGGCAGATCGTAGCATCAATAATGCGCAGTTACGTGATGTAAATGAAGCTATCCGTAACCATCCTATTGAAGTTATCGGCCGTACTTTGCGTGGTTATATGACGGATATGAAACGCATTGCAGTCGGTGGTTAACATTCTATTTATCCTGCCCGAAGTTATTTTATCGGGCAGGAGATCTTTAATTCTTACAGGCTGAATGTCAGTTTCAATTCATCAATGGCTTGTCGCTGAAATGTTTCAAACCGTTCTTTCGGTTGTTGCGATTGGAGCATATTCAAAGCCGGATCGTTGACTCTCGTGCGCACACCACTTAATTCCTCCATGACAGCTAGCCCACAGAAAGGCACATAGGCTTCGGAATATCCTCCCTCGTGAACCATAACTAATTTACCATGGCACAGCTCATCGGCGGCTTGCTGTACCTTGCGGGTCATTTCACGGAAGCTATCACTATGCAACTGCATTCGTGCCAGCGGATCAAACGCATTGGCATCATAGCCGCAGGCAATGATAATCAACTCGGGTTGATAACGTCGCAATGCAGGAAGCACAATGCTATCCATAGCATAAAGATAATTGTTGTGCCCAGCGCCTGCCATCAATGGGATATTGATATTGAAACCTTCCCCTTTGCCAGCGCCGATATCTTCCTCACCACTATAGCTTTCGGGATAGCAGCCATCTTGATGCAATGAAATGGTCAGAACATCATCACGTTCCCAGAAGATATGTTGGGTTCCATTACCGTGGTGAACATCCCAGTCAATGACTGCGACTCGTCCAACCCCAAGCTGCACTTTGGCATGCTCTATGGCAAGAGCAATATTGGCCAGGAAACAGAATCCCATTGCTTGATCTGGCAGGCAATGGTGACCGGGGGGACGGGAAAGACTGTAGGCATTATCCAGTTCACCTTGTAACACGGCTTTTACTGCCGCATAAGCGAGTCCGGCGGATAATTTGGCAATTTCATAACTGCCTTGTCCTATTGGTGCTTCAGAACCTAACATTCCTCCGCCATTATCACTCATGGACTTAAAGCGCTGTAAATAATCTTCGGTGTGAACTAGCCTTAGCGTTGCGTCATCAAGAGGTTCAGCACGACGCAGTTGCAACGAATGGCTTAAACCGGAAACATCCATTAAGTTTTTCATTCTGCGTTTTGTTTCCGGTGATTCTGCATGTCCTGCCCCGTTGGGTGGTTGTACCCATCCTCCAACAGGAAATGTCAAAACGTGTGATAATCCAGAGTTGTGCCAGAAACAGAGTTCATCAAAGAAAAAACCTGTCTTACGTAGCATATTACATCCTCTTTGATTTCCTTTATCTTTCAAGCCTTAACTTGAAATCTATTGGGTATATAAGCGTAATTGGCCCTTATAACATTAGTGTAGTTAAATAGATTTTATGTATTTTAATTACAGTAGAATTAAAATTAATATAGTGTTCGAAACAATATGCGATTAAATCCAAACCAACAACAAGCGGTTGAATTTGTAACGGGTCCTTGCCTGGTTTTGGCCGGTGCCGGCTCTGGCAAGACTCGAGTGATCACCAATAAAATTGCCCACCTGATCCGTACCTGTGGTTATCAGGCCCGCCATATTGCGGCAGTTACTTTTACTAATAAGGCGGCACGGGAGATGAAAGAACGTGTTGCACAAACTTTGGGACGTAAGGAAACCCGGGGGTTAATGATCTCGACTTTCCACACGCTGGGTTTGGAGATCGTTAAGCGTGAATACAAAGCACTGGGCATGAAAAGCAATTTTTCATTGTTTGATGATCAAGATCAGATGGCTTTGTTGAAAGATCTGACAGCGGATTTGTTGCAAGAAGATAAGGATCTGCTACAGAAACTGATATCGAGTATCTCTAACTGGAAGAATGACCTAATGTCGCCAGAACACGTAATGAGGATGGCACGTTCAGCGCAGGAACACCAGTTTGCAGAGTGTTACCGTCGTTATGATTTGCACCTGAATAGTTGTCATGTTCTCGATTTTGATGATCTGATTACTAAACCAACATTGCTGTTAATGCATGATGAGGAAGTGAGGGCGCGTTGGCAGAATAAAATTCGCTACTTGCTGGTGGATGAATATCAGGATACGAATACCAGTCAATATCAACTGGTGAAATTATTGGTGGGTAATCGCGCCCGTTTTACCGTGGTTGGTGATGATGATCAATCTATTTACTCATGGCGTGGTGCCCGTCCACAGAATTTGATCTTATTGAAAGACGATTTCCCGCAGTTGAATGTGATTAAGCTGGAACAAAATTACCGTTCATCCGGGCGGATACTGAAAGCGGCGAATATTCTGATAGCCAACAATCCTCATGTTTTTGAGAAAAAACTTTTTTCTGAGTTGGGGTATGGTGATCCGCTCAGGGTGATTGAAGCGAATAATGAGGATCATGAAGCTGAACGTGTGGTGGGAGAGTTGATCGCTCATCGCTTTATTAATAAAACGGACTATAAAGATTACGCTATTTTATATCGCGGTAATCACCAATCCCGTATCTTCGAAAAAATGTTGATGCAAAACCGCATCCCCTACCGAATTTCAGGGAACACATCATTCTTTTCCCGGCCTGAAATTAAAGATTTGCTCTCTTATTTGCGTGTGTTGACCAATCCTGAGGATGACAGTGCGTTTTTACGTATCGTCAATACACCCCGGCGAGAAATCGGTGCAGTGACGATCCAGAAATTGGGCGAATGGGCGAATGGGCGTAGCAAGAGCTTATATCAAGCCAGTTTTGATCTTGGACTGGAACAGCATTTAACAGGACGTGGTTTGGTGGCATTACAGCGCTTTACCCACTGGATGGATGAAATAGCTCGTCAGGCGGAGCGGGAGCCATTGCTGGCGGTGAGAGACTTACTGCGCGGCATGGATTACGAAAGCTGGTTATATGATACTTCCCCCAGCCCAAAAGCGGCTGAAATGAGAATGAAGAACGTCAACCAACTTTTCACTTGGATGAGTGGAATGCTTGAAGGCGATGACTTGAATGAGCCAATGTCCCTTTCTCAAGTTGTGGCGCGTTTTACGTTGCGGGATATGCTGGAGAGAGGCGAGGAAGATGAAGAGCTGGATCAAGTTCAGTTAATGACGCTACATGCTTCCAAGGGGCTGGAGTTTCCCTATGTTTTTTTGGTGGGTATGGAAGAAGGTTTGTTACCACACCAGAGCAGCATTGATGAAGATAACATTGAGGAAGAGCGTCGTTTGGCTTATGTGGGCATTACACGTGCGCGGAGAGAACTTTTTTTCAGCCTCAGTAAAGAGCGTCGCCAGTTTGGTGAACTTATCCGTCCAGAACCGAGCCGATTCTTACTTGAACTGCCCCAGGATGACTTGGCTTGGCCACAAGGTAAGCGAGTGATGAGCGCAGAGGATAGGATGATACAGGGGCAATCGCGCCTTGCCGATATTAAATCCCGTCTGGGACTTGGGCTGAAAACCGACAATAATAAATAGTACGATAATATTCCCCTGCATTTATGGATAATAGCAGGGGAATAAAGTAAAAACTTCAGCCTGGGCCAGAGTTATTTTGCTCCTCAAGCAACAACAGCCATTGGACATAACTCTGCCACTTCATTTCTTGCTGTAATGCTGCCGCTCTGAGTGGGTGTTTTATCTGCCATTGATAAGGCAAGGTGATAATGAGCGTTTCATTTTCCGCCTGTAATCGTAATGTTGGCAAAGTGTCATCCCGCCGACGGTGAGCGAAAATAATGGCCAGACGCAATAAACGACATAACCGCTGTGCCTGTATCAATGGCACAGCATTTTGCTGACTGAACGATGCTAAATCCACCGGGCCGCTTTGATTTCTCAATAGCGTAGCCAACAGTCGTTTTTGGGCTGGCGTATAACCAGGCAGATCCAAGTGGCTTATCAAATAAGCGGAATGTGCGGGCCCCTGACGAAAGTCAATAAACAGGCCTATTTCATGGAGCAAACAGGCGCCAGCCAATAATTCGCGACAACGTTCGTCCAATTTCCATGACTTGGCAACTTGTTGGCAAAAGTTTTCGGCTAACTGTTTGACACGCTGTACCTGCTCAATATCCAGTTGAAAGCGATGCTGAATATTGCACAGGGTTCTTGCCCGAATATCCTGCTCAATCGGCACATCCAGCATCCCGTAAATCAGACCTTCACGGAGCGCGCCGCCTGCCAGTATCATATTTTCGATATTCAATGCCTGAAAAATAGCGATTAAGATTGCTAATCCACTTGGAAAAACCAACGCCCGTTCCAGTGTCAGCCCATCAATTTCCAACTCTTCCAGCTTGCCGCATTCAATCGCCTGATGTTTAAGCTGCTGGAGTTTGGGTAGGGTGATCAATTCATCCATACCTTGGGCAAGCATGATTTCCTGCAAGGCTTGTACTGTGCCGGAAGCTCCTACGCAAATGTTCCAGCCTTGCCCGAGCAGCTGAGAGGCAACAGGGCTGAGAATATCGTGGGCAGCAGCTTCTGCGCTGGCAACGTTTTCTGCTGTCAGGCGGTGATCATTGAAATAACGTTCCAGCCAGGTAACACAGCCCATTTCAAGGCTGAAAAGCTGGGTGGTTTTGGCTCCAACACCAGTTACCAACTCGGTACTGGCACCACCAATATCGACGACAAGCCGCTTTTCAGACTCGCCAGTCGTGTGAGCGACACCTTGATAAATGAGTTGAGCCTCTTCTTCGCCGCTGATCACATGAACAGATTTGCCTAATATTTCTGAGGCCTTTCTAGTAAATTCATCTGAATTTTTTGCCTGCCTCAAGGTTGCGGTAGCAACAACGCGGATCTGTGAGGCAGGAATATCCTGCAAATATTCTGAAAAGAGGCGCAAGCACTGCCATCCCCGTTCCATTGCCTGTTGTGATAAATGATTATTTTTATCTAATCCGGCAGCCAGCCTGACTTTGCGTTTGATGCGAGTAACGACTTGAATGCTGCCGGATACTTTACGGATGACCAGCATATGAAAACTGTTTGAGCCTAAATCAATAGCCGCATAAAGCGAAGAAGCACTCAGCATAGTATTTATTCCGGCCTGTGTTGTTTCAGCATTGCGTCATTTTAGCCTGGGCGCTTACTGTTACGTGTTGTATTGCCACGGCGTGGTACGCCGGTACGCCGAGGGTGTCCCCCTGAGCGGGTGCGATTACGGCGCTTAGGTACTGGCAAATCTTTCAGTAATGCATCACTGTTATATTTGCTAACAGGTATCTGGTGCTGAATATATTCTTCAATGGCCGGTAAGTTCAGCGCATACTCTTCACACGCTAGGCTGATAGAATGGCCACTTTCTCCAGCACGGCCTGTCCGGCCAATCCGGTGAACATAATCTTCACAGTCATCGGGGAGATCATAGTTAAATACATGTGTCACCGATGGGATATGCAGTCCACGGGCGGCAACATCCGTGGCAACCAGAATGTCCCGATTGCCCATACTGAATTCTTCAAGAACACGCAGACGTTTTTTCTGTGCAACATCACCCGTCAGCAGCCCAACCCGATGACCATCAGCAGCCAAATGGGCCCAGATATCTTCACAACGGTGTTTGGTATTGGCAAAAATAATGCAGCGATCAGGCCACTCTTCTTCCAGCAGAGTCTGTAACAAACGCATTTTTTCTTCGTTGGAGGGATAAAATAGCTCTTCCTTAATGCGGTGCCCTGTTTTTTGCAGCGGTTCCACTTCCACATATTCAGGATTATTCATCTGCTCAAAAGCCAGTTCACGCACTCGATAAGAGAGAGTGGCGGAAAACAGCAAATTCATTCTTTCTGTGGCTGCGGGGAGTCGGCGGAACAACCAGCGAATATCTTTGATAAAGCCTAGGTCATACATGCGATCCGCTTCATCAAGGACAATAACTTGAATGGCGCCAAGATGGATATGGCCCTGTTTTGCGTAATCGATTAAACGCCCTGTTGTGCCAATGACGATATCGACGCCCGCTTCCAGAACCTTAAGCTGTTTATCATAGCCATCGCCACCGTAGGCAAGACCCATTTTCAACCCGGTGACTTGCGCCAATTCTTCTGCGTCAGAGTATATTTGAACCGCTAATTCACGAGTAGGTGCCATAACCAGTGCTCTTGGCTGATTAGTTTTACGCTCTCTCTTCGCAGGGTGAGTCAATAAGTAATTAAAAGTAGACGCCAAAAATGCCAGCGTCTTGCCCGTTCCGGTTTGTGCTTGCCCCGCAACATCTCGGCCTTCGACAGTTAAAGGCAATGTTAGCGCCTGTATCGGCGTGCAGTTTGAAAACCCTTTTTTTTCAAGGGCTTCTAGGACTTTTGGGTGCAATGCGAAGTCGGAAAACTTCTTTTCTGTCAAATGTGTTTTGCTCATAGTATGGTAGAATATCAGTTAACTATTGCTTTAAGAAAGTGTATCCGCTGAAATAAAGACACCCTTATGTTGGTTCATGTACACTGACACTGTAAAAGATTTTATTTTTGGAGCAAAAAATGAGTGCGAATATTATTTCTCTGACTGATGCTGGCTTTGGAAACGATGTTTTGAAAGCACAAGGTCCAGTTCTCGTTGAATTCTGGGCTGAATGGTGCGGTCCTTGCAAAATGATAGCCCCTATTCTGGATGAGATTGCCACAGAATACGAAGGAAAACTGACCGTTGGCAAGCTGAACATTGATGATAACCCAGCAACAGCACCAGAATACGGTATTCGTGGTATTCCAACTCTGATTCTGTTTAAAGATGGTGAAAAGGTTGCCGTAAAAGTGGGCGCTTTGTCAAAAACTCAACTGAAAGAGTTTTTGGAACCACACCTATAATTTAGAATCAGGTCACAGTAATTACGGACGTTTGACGTATGAGATGATTTATCTCATTGACCGCTAGACGTCCGCTACGAAGCATGATAAGTTAGCGACCATGTGCTTGTATGAAGTTTCGCTTGAGCTAACGCTTTATTCGATATAAAAAAGTTTATTGGTTAAATTTTTATAAAGAGTTGACATTGAGCGTGTTGCATACTAAACAATTTGTAGTGTCTGATAAATCTGTTATCTCTGGGTCACCTGAAGTATCTGATGGCATATCGCATTTGGTAAAGTCTCTGAGTCTATATACGATTAATTCAGTATATAGCTTGATACACTCATAGCGTTCTGATGCTGAATATCTTTAAGCAGGGTGTTTTTATCCTAGGCATTTTTATGCCAATTTCCCCTTTCCATGCTAGGTGTTAGGTATAGAATCTGCTAACAGTGCTTATGTCAAAAAAATTTATGCTGGAAGATGTGTATGCTGAAATAGTGCCCACTGTTGAACTTTAATGGTGTCTGCATTATAGAATTGTATCTACATTATAGATAGTTATAACATATGGCACATAGGTAGTTAGAAGATAGTTTTGACAGTTTGTCAGCTTTATTTGAAATCAATCTGAGTACTTCAAACTACTACCTTGTAATATAATTTAATATGTTAGAAGGTCTTATTCGTTTCTGGTACAAATAAACAGGCATCAATAATGCTGCCATACCATTCACGTTCATAGTTCGAGATATACCCCGAGTTAAAGAACCCACCATTATGAATCTTACCGAATTAAAGAATACGCCGGTATCTGAGTTGATTACTCTCGGCGAAAATATGGGGCTGGAAAACCTGGCTCGTATGCGTAAGCAGGACATCATTTTCTCTATTCTCAAACAGCATGCGAAAAGCGGAGAGGATATTTTCGGAGATGGTGTGCTGGAGATATTGCAGGATGGATTTGGTTTCCTCCGCTCCGCAGACAGTTCTTACCTTGCAGGTCCTGACGATATCTACGTTTCTCCTAGTCAAATCCGCCGCTTTAACCTCCGTACCGGTGATACCATTTCAGGGAAAATCCGCCCACCAAAAGAAGGTGAACGCTATTTTGCCCTGTTGAAAGTTAATGAAGTCAACTTTGACAAACCTGAAAACGCCCGTAGTAAAATCCTGTTTGAAAACCTGACGCCACTCCATGCTAACAACCGCTTGCGTATGGAACGCGGTAATGGCTCTACTGAAGATTTGACAGCCCGTGTTCTGGATCTGGCAGCGCCGATTGGTCGTGGTCAGCGTGGCCTGATTGTTGCCCCACCAAAAGCGGGTAAGACCATGCTGCTGCAAAATATTGCGGCTAACATTGCTCATAACTACCCAGATTGCGTACTGATGGTTTTGCTGATTGATGAGCGTCCAGAAGAAGTCACCGAAATGCAGCGTCTGGTAAAAGGCGAAGTGATTGCTTCAACCTTTGATGAACCGGCTTCCCGCCATGTGCAAGTGGCTGAAATGGTGATTGAAAAGGCAAAACGTCTGGTTGAACACAAAAAAGACGTTATTATCCTGCTGGATTCCATTACCCGTCTGGCTCGTGCATATAACACTGTGGTTCCTGCTTCCGGTAAAGTTTTGACGGGGGGGGTGGATGCGAATGCCCTGCATCGTCCAAAACGTTTCTTTGGTGCTGCACGTAACGTCGAAGAAGGTGGTAGCCTGACCATCATTGCGACTGCGCTGGTTGATACTGGCTCCAAGATGGATGAGGTTATTTACGAAGAATTTAAAGGTACAGGTAATATGGAATTGCACCTGTCCCGTAAGATTGCGGAAAAACGTGTTTTCCCAGCTATTGATTACAACCGTTCTGGGACACGTAAAGAAGAGCTGCTCACTACACAGGATGAGCTTCAGAAGATGTGGATCTTACGTAAGATTATTCATCCGATGGGTGAAATCGACGCGATGGAATTCCTTATCAACAAACTGGCTATGACAAAAACAAACGAAGAGTTCTTCGACTTTATGAAACGTTCATAGTGTTTGTAAAATTGATATTTTCGTAATAAGCAATATTTGCTTCTCTAAAACGCCACATTTTTGTGGCGTTTTTTTTATCGAATACTGATTCTATTTACTTGAAATGGCATGTTTTTTGCATGTTTTTCGAATGATTAGATGCGTTTTTTCTAACCGAACGTTTTATAATTATGAATCATGCTTTACAGGTCGCATGGTTTATTTGATTAATTTTATGAGTTAGAACTCTTTGTTTTGTTAACAGGGAGAGCTTATGGATTCGGTGTCAAGTGGGACATCCATAAGTATACGAATAATAGATGCCCCATCATTATTTTTATAGAGAGTTATTATTGTGAATATTCCCAGTATGAGTGCCGAAATTTTTTGCGTATTTATATTCTCATTTGTGTTTTTGTTTGTGGCGCGTAAGGCAGCAAAAAAAATCGGCCTGGTTGATAAACCTAATTATCGTAAACGTCATCATGGCTTAGTTCCTTTGGTGGGTGGCATATCTGTTTTTTTTGGTGTTTGTTTCGCTTTTATTATTACAAAAGAGTTTATACCTCATAAATGGTTGTATTTGGTTTGTGCGGGAATATTGGTTTTTATCGGTGCCTTAGATGACCGTTTTGATATCAGCGTGAAGATTCGGGCAACTATCCAGGCTTTGGTTGGTATCAGCATGATGTATTTTGCTGGCCTAAAGCTTGATAGCCTGGGGCATGCATTCGGGCCATGGGAAATGGCACTTGGGCCATTCAGCTACGTTGTGACTTTATTCGCTGTCTGGGCCGCTATCAATGCTTTCAATATGGTGGATGGTATTGATGGATTACTGGGCGGGCTATCTTGTGTTTCTTTCGGTGCATTGGGTATTTTGTTGTATGAAAATGGCAATACGGCATTGGCGTTTTGGTGTTTTGCGTTTATAGCGGGGATTTTGCCCTACATCTTCCTTAATCTTGGCATATTAGGAAAACGCTTTAAGGTATTTATGGGGGATGCGGGAAGTACCCTCATCGGCTTTACCATTATTTGGCTATTGACTGAAGCAACGCAAGGGGAAAATGCTTCTATTAGCCCTGTGACAGCATTATGGGTTATTGCAATCCCACTGATGGATATGGTTGCTATTATGTACCGTCGATTGCGTAAGGGGATGAGTCCGTTTTCTCCAGATCGTCAGCATATTCACCATTTGATTATGCGTGCTGGGTTTACTTCTCGTCAGGCATTTATTTTGATCACTTTGGCGGCGGCTTTATTAGCAGCGATCGGGATAATTGCTGAACGGTTGATTTTTGTTCCTGAATGGGTGATGTTGGCATTATTTTTGCTTGCATTTATGTTGTATGGCTATTGTATCAAAAGAGCGTGGAAGGTCGCCCGTTTTATCAAACGGTGTAAGCGTCGTATACGTCGGGCAGCAAGCCATCATTAAAGACATCGACAATCAAAGAGGTTTTGTGCAGTGATAAACTCAGAAACGAAATCTAAACAGGATCAACCTGCTATAGAGCATGAACTGGATATTCGGGCACTGTGTTATGCTTTGTGGCATGGAAAGATATGGATTATCGCACTGGCAATCATTTTCGCTGCCGCCGCTCTGGGTGCATCTTATCTGATGCAGCAAAAATGGAGCGCAACCGCTATTGTGGACTTACCGACAACGAATAATTTGGGTAGCTACTATTCGCAACAACAATTCCTGCGCAATTTGGATACCCATATCAATGCTTCGCCAGAAGCGCAATTACCAACCATTCCAGACGGTGCATACAAAGAATTCATGACACAGGTTTCTGCGTATGATACCCGTCGTGAATTTTGGCTTCATTCTGAGTATTACAAGCAACGCAAGGAAGGGCATGTCAAAGCGGATGCTGTATTGTTGGATGAATTGATCAACGATATTAAAATCACGCGCAGTGATGATAAAACATCATCAAATGACAGTATCAAATTGACAGCAGAAACCGCCGTTGAAGCCAATCAACTTCTGCGTCAATATATTGCGTTCGCCAACCGACGGGCAAGTACTCATCTGAACAATGAAATTAAAGGGGCGTGGGCGACGCGAACTCAGTCAATGAAAGCGTTGGTGAAACGTCAGGAGATGGTGGGAAAGGCAATATATAATCGTGAATTGAATGTCTTGCAGCAGTCACTGAAAGTGGCTGAGAAGCAAGGTATTCACCGTAATCAGACAAATATTCCTATCGAAGAACTGCCTGAATCCAAAATGTTTATGCTGGGTACACCATTACTGCAAGCCCAAATTGAAACGTTGGAAGCTACAGGCCCTGACTACAGCATTGATTATGATCAAAATATCGCGATGCTGGCTACATTGAATGTCGGTCCGACTTTGCAGGATTCTTTTCTGACTTACCGCTATCTCAGAACACCGCAGGAACCCGTTAACCGAGACAGTCCTCGCCGTGCTTTCATGATGATTTTATGGGGAGCCGTAGGCATGTTGGTTGGTGCAGGTGTCGCTTTAGTAAGACGTCCTCGCTCCGATAGTTCCTATCAGTAACCGTATGTAAAAATAAACGACGGGCTTTTGAGTTCCACTCTTGGAAGTATCTGCAATGATTGACAAAATAAGAGAGTCACTGTGAAAGTGTTGACTGTGTTTGGTACTCGGCCGGAGGCCATTAAAATGGCCCCGTTGGTACATGCGTTGGCTATGGATACTGCCTTTGAAGCAAAAGTGTGTGTCACAGCTCAACATAGGGAAATGCTGGATCAGGTATTGCATCTGTTTGGGATAACGCCAGATTTTGATCTGAATATCATGCAAAAAGGGCAGGATCTGACGGATATCACATGTCGTATCCTGCAAGGTATAAAGCCTGTATTAGAAGAATTCAAACCAGATGTGGTATTAGTGCATGGTGACACAACAACAACCATGGCAACGAGTCTGGCTGCTTTCTATCAGCATATTCCGGTAGGCCATGTTGAAGCCGGTTTAAGAACAGGGGATCTTTATTCTCCATGGCCGGAAGAAGCCAACCGTAAGATTGCCGGACACTTGGCTATGTACCATTTTGCACCGACGGAAAACTCCCGGAATAACCTCTTAAAAGAATCCATTGCGGAAAACCGTATTTTTGTTACCGGCAATACGGTGATTGATGCCCTGCTATCAGTGCGTGATCGCATCATGAATGATGAAGCTATATACGGGCAGTTTGCTGAACTTTATCCTTTCCTTAATCTCAATAAAAAAATGATCCTGGTGACAGGTCATCGCCGTGAAAATTTTGGTAAAGGGTTTGAGCGTATTTGTGAAGCATTGGCACAGATTGCCAAGGCGCATCCTGATGTCCAGATAGTTTATCCGGTTCATTTGAACCCGAATGTCAGTGAACCGGTTAAGCGCATTTTGCATGACATTGATAACGTTATCCTTATCAAACCACAGGATTATCTGCCCTTCGTCTATTTGATGAATCATGCTTATTTAATCTTGACCGATTCAGGAGGCATTCAGGAAGAAGCGCCTTCTCTGGGAAAACCGGTTTTAGTTATGCGCGATACCACTGAACGACCTGAAGCGATTGATGCGGGGACAGTGCGGCTGGTGGGAACAGAAACACAAACTATCGTTGCGGAAGTTACACGTTTATTGATGGATGTTAACACCTACCAACAAATGAGCCATGCCCATAACCCTTATGGAGATGGCCGGGCTTGCCAGCGAATTCTTGAAGCATTGAGAAAAAATCAGGTGACATTATGAGTTTTGAAACAATTTCTGTTATCGGTTTGGGCTATATCGGTTTGCCCACCGCAGCGGCGTTTGCCTCCCGTCAAAAGAGGGTTATTGGCGTGGATGTTAATCAACATGCGGTAGAAACGATTAACCGTGGTGCGATCCATATCGTTGAACCTGATTTAGATAAGGTAGTAAAAATTGCGGTAGAAGAGGGTTTTTTGAAAGCCGTGACGATCCCACAAACTGCGGATGCTTTCTTGATTGCTGTTCCGACGCCCTTCAAAGGGGAGCATGAACCCGATATGGCCTACGTGCGTTCTGCGGCGGAATCAATAGCACCTGTCTTGAAAAAAGGGGATTTGGTTATTTTGGAATCCACTTCTCCCGTTGGTGCGACTGAGCAGATGGCAGAATGGTTATCTGCGGTACGTCCTGACCTCTCATTCCCTCAACAAGCGGGTGAAAACTCAGATATTGATATCGCCTATTGCCCCGAGCGTGTTTTGCCCGGGCAAGTGATGATGGAATTGATTAAAAATGATCGGGTAGTAGGGGGCATGACAGCCAAATCTTCCCGCAGGGCGAGTGAGCTGTACAATATCTTCCTTGAAGGTGAATGTGTTATCACCAATGCCAGAACAGCGGAAATGTGCAAGCTGACAGAAAATAGCTTCCGTGATGTTAATATCGCTTTTGCCAACGAACTTTCCTTGATCTGTGCCGAACAGGGAATCAATGTGTGGGAACTGATTAGCCTGGCAAACCGCCATCCACGAGTAAATATTTTGCAACCTGGCCCTGGTGTAGGAGGGCACTGCATTGCCGTCGACCCGTGGTTCATTGTATCCCAGAACCCTGAGCAATCCCGTTTAATTCATACCGCACGTTTGGTGAATGATGACAAGCCGCTGTGGGTCGTGGATCAAGTGAAAGCCGCAGTCGCTGACTGTTTGGCTGAGAGTGATAAACGGGCAAGTGAGATTAAAATTGCCTGTTTTGGCTTGGCCTTCAAACCAAACATTGATGATTTGCGGGAAAGCCCGGCTGTTTATATTACCAAAATGGTTGCACAGTGGCATGCAGGGCAGACCATTGTGGTTGAACCCAATGTGTATGAACTGCCTGATTCACTGAAAGATAGGGTGAAATTGATGGGTGTCAATCAGGCATTAGAAGAAGCTGATGTTGTCTTGATGCTGGTGGATCATCGCCAGTTTAAAGCTATTCATGGTTCTGCCATAAAACAAAAATGGGTTATTGATACAAAAGGAGTTTGGCGTTGAAACGTATTCTTATTACAGGTGGTGCAGGTTTTATCGGTTCTGCGGTTGTTCGCCACATTATTAATCAGACGGAAGATAGCGTCGTTGTCGTTGATAGCCTGACTTATGCCGGTAACCTTGAATCACTGGCTCCAGTTGCCAACCACCCCCGTTATGCGTTTGAGCAGATTGATATCCGCCAGCGTGATGCCTTAGATCGCGTATTCCAGCAATATCAACCGGATGCTGTCATGCATTTGGCCGCAGAAAGCCATGTTGACCGCTCCATTGACGGGCCGGCAGCTTTTATCGAAACCAATATCATCGGCACTTATACTTTGTTGGAAGCGGCTCGTGCATTTTGGCAACAGTTGGATCAGGAAAAACAGCGCCAATTCCGCTTCCACCATATTTCAACAGACGAAGTCTATGGTGATCTGCACGGTGAAGATGGTTTCTTTACTGAAACCACACCTTACGCACCAAGCAGCCCTTATTCTGCATCAAAAGCGTCCAGTGATCATCTGGTCAGGGCATGGCGTCGTACCTATGGTTTACCGACCGTGATCACCAATTGTTCGAATAACTATGGTCCTTATCATTTCCCTGAGAAACTAATCCCATTGATGATCCTGAATGGATTGGCAGGCAAGCCCTTGCCGGTCTATGGCAAGGGAGAGCAAATCCGTGACTGGCTCTATGTGGAAGATCATGCGCGGGCGTTATATTTGGTGGTCACCCAGGCGGAGCCTGGCAAAACCTACAATATCGGTGGACATAATGAGCGCCGAAATATCGAAGTTGTGGAAACGATTTGTGAATTGCTGGAGGCGCTGCGCCCCGAAAAACCTGCTGGGGTAGCGCATTATCGCGATCTTATTACCTATGTAACGGATCGCCCGGGGCATGATATGCGTTATGCGATTGATGCAGCAAAAATTGAACGCGAACTGGGGTGGACCCCCGAGGAAACATTTGAATCCGGTATTCGCAAGACCGTGCAATGGTATCTGGAAAACGAGAATTGGTGGGAAAGAGTGCAGAATGGCTCTTATACAGGGGAACGGCTTGGGTTAGGAAATGAATAAGCCCGTCAGGGGGAGCAGATGAAAGGAATTATACTGGCTGGGGGTTCTGGCACCCGTTTGTATCCAATAACACGCGGTGTATCAAAGCAGTTATTACCGATCTATGACAAGCCGATGATTTACTATCCGCTGTCAGTATTAATGCTGTCGGGCATACGCGATATCCTGATCATCTCGACACCGGAAGATTTACCCGCTTTTAAACGATTACTAGGCAGTGGTGAACAATTTGGTATCCAACTTAGCTATGCTGAACAGCCTTCACCTGATGGTCTGGCGCAGGCATTTCTGATTGGTGAAGAATTTATCGGCAATGATACTTGCTGTCTGGTATTGGGTGACAATATCTTTTTTGGTCAAGCATTTAGCCCGAAACTACAACATGTTTCGGGCCGAAAAACAGGCGCGACAGTCTTCGGTTATCAGGTGATGGACCCCGAACGATTTGGTGTAGTGGAATTTGACGAGCAGTATCGGGTACTTTCCATAGAAGAAAAACCGGTACAGCCTAAATCCAATTGGGCGGTGACGGGTCTCTATTTTTACGACAACAAAGTCGTGGATTTCGCCAGACAAGTAAAACCTTCTGCGCGCGGAGAACTGGAAATCACCAGCATTAACCAGATGTATCTGGAATGCGGTGAATTGAATGTTGAATTATTGGGGCGTGGTTTTGCCTGGTTGGATACGGGGACGCATGACAGCCTGATTGAAGCCAGTACTTTTGTTCAGACCGTTGAAAAACGGCAAGGCTTCAAAATTGCCTGTCTGGAAGAGATCGCATGGCGTAATGGTTGGCTCAGTGAGGAGCAATTAAAAGTGGCGGCCACGGATTTAGCGAAAACAGGTTACGGCAACTATCTGATGGATTTGCTCAATGTCTATTCACGCCAACCTTGACCCTTTGGTCTGGGAAAACCAGTTTTTTGGTTTATCTACTGCCCGCCTGAATTTTTCGTCGGAAGCGGCAGCATTGACGGCTGCTGATTTGGACCAATATGCATTGGTGCAAGCTAAAGTGGCGGCCCAGCAAACGGGCATTATCGATGAGCTTTCTGCTTTCGGGTTTTCACTGGTTGAAGGTGAGGTCGATTTACGGTTATCGATTGAGGCGGGAGATATTCCTGGCATGCATACGGGAAAAGAAGCCATTCGGGCAAAACAAGAAAATATCCCCGTATTGAAAGCTGTTGCAGCGCGTGTATTTACCGCGAGTCGTTTCCGGGCACCCTGGTATCAACAGGATGACAGTGGGCGATTTTACGCCGCTTGGGTTGAAAAAGCCGTTTTAGGCACATTTGATCATGAATGCCTGCTTGTCCATGATGAACACGGTCAAATAGCGGGTTTTGTCACGTTAAGGGACATAGGTAACAGCGAAGCACGCATTGGTTTATTGGCAGCTGTACCAGATAATCATCATCAAGGGATTGGCAAAAAATTAATGTCGGCGGCGCAACAGTGGTGCCAGAGCCATCAGATACAACGGCTGAGAGTAGCGACACAAATAAGCAATATCGCTGCGTTGCGTCTTTATACACGTCGTGGTGCCATCATTGAAAGCACCGCATATTGGTTATACAGAGGACGAAATGATTCCATTTAATAAACCACCGATAGTCGGTACTGAACTTGAATACATGCAACAGGCGATGGCTAGCGGTAAATTGTGCGGTGATGGTGAATTTACCAAACGTTGCGAAGAATGGATGGAACAGCGTTTTAATTGCCCGAAGGTATTGCTGACACCCTCTTGTACAGCTTCACTGGAAATGGCGGCAATGTTGTTGGATATCCAGCCGGGCGATGAAGTCATTATGCCGAGCTATACCTTTGTTTCGACCTCTAATGCCTTTGTACTGCGTGGGGCAACCATTGTATTCGTGGATATTCGTCCTGATACCATGAACATTGATGAGAACAAGATTGCCGCCGCTATTACAGAGAAAACCCGTGCCATCGTACCGGTGCATTATGCGGGCGTGGCCTGTGAAATGGATACCATCATGGCACTGGCGAAAAAATATAACCTGTATGTGGTGGAAGATGCTGCACAAGGCGTCATGTCCACCTATAAAGGCCGTGCATTGGGCACAATTGGACATATTGGCTGTTTCAGCTTTCATGAAACCAAAAATTACTCGGCCGGTGGTGAAGGCGGGGCAATATTAATCAATGAGAGTTCTATGATTGCCCGTGCCGAAATCATTCGGGAGAAAGGTACCAACCGTAGTCAATTCTTCCGTGGACAAGTCGATAAATACACATGGCGTGATATCGGTTCCAGCTATCTGTTGTCTGATCTGCAAGCGGCTTACCTGTGGGCACAACTGGAACTTGCTGAAAAAATAAACCAACGCCGCCTGACTTTGTGGGAGAACTACTATCAAGCCCTGAAACCATTAGCAGACGCGGGGCACTTAGCTTTGCCAATTGTCCCGGAAGGTTTGGAACACAATGCCCACATGTTCTATATCAAGCTCAAAGAGGTAGGAGCGCGTAGCGCATTCAATAGTTATATGAAAGAGAATGGTATCCTGAGCGTATTCCACTACGTGGCATTGCATACCAGTCCTGCGGGTGAGAAATGTGGCCGTTTCCACGGCGAAGATCGCTTCACCACCCGCGAAAGTGACCGCTTAGTTCGCTTACCGATGTTCTACAACATCTCTGATACAGAACAGCAAATCGTTATCGATCGTATCAAGGAATTTTTCGCCTGATATGTCACTTGCTAAAGCTTCTGTTTGGACAGCAGGCTCCACACTGATCAAGATCGGTGCGGGGTTGCTGGTCATTAAACTTCTGGCGGTATCTTTTGGTCCAACAGGTGTTGGGCAGGCAGGTAATTTTCGCCAACTCATTACTGTATTAGGTGTGCTCTCTGGGGCAGGGATTTTTAATGGTGTCACCAAATACGTGGCGGAACATCACCAGCAACCGGAAAGGCTCAGGGCCGTATTGGGCACATCATCCTTGATAATTTTGGGTTTTTCGACCTTACTGGCAGTGATTTTCCTCTGGTTCAGTGAAATTATCAGTATTGGCCTGTTTGGTCACACCCATTACAAAACTGTTGTGCAGACGCTCGCATTTATTCAAATGGGTATTGCTTACGCCAACTATTTTCTGGCAATCCTGAAAGGGTTCAGGGATGCTAAGGGAAATGCGTTAGCCATTATTTTGGGCAGTCTGACAGGCATGCTGGCTTATAGCCTTTGCTATTGGCTGGGGGGCTATGAAGGGGCATTGGCTGGCCTGGCATTGGTACCTGCATTGGTGGTTTTACCTGCCGGCCTGATGATACTGCATCGCAAGGTGATTACGTTTTCTGCTTTGAAACCTATGTGGGATCGTGCGATTGCCAGCCATTTGGGCAAATTTACCCTTATGGCATTGCTGACTTCCATTACATTGCCCGTTGCTTATGTCATGATGCGAAATTTACTGGCCGCGCGTTATAGCTGGGAAGAGGTCGGGATTTGGCAGGGAGTGAGCAGTATTTCAGATGCCTATTTACAATTTATCACCGCCTCCTTCACGGTTTATCTATTGCCGACCCTTTCTCGTCTGGAGAGTAAACAAGAAATCACTGGCGAGATTATGAAGGCGCTGAAATTTGTCTTGCCTGCGGTGGCAGCTGCCAGTTTCTCTGTCTGGTTGTTGCGTGATTTCGTGATTTGGCTGTTATTTTCAGACAAATTCATCGCCATGCGGGATCTGTTTGCGTGGCAGTTAGTGGGCGACGTGTTGAAAGTTGGTGCTTATGTTTTTGGTTATCTGGTGATAGCGAAGGCGGCACTGCGTTTTTATCTATTGACTGAAGTGAGCCAGTTCCTTTTACTGACGGGTTTTTCTCATTGGCTGATACCGGCAAATGGGGCGTTGGGGGCTGCCCAGTCATATATGGTAACTTACATTGTTTATTTCATTCTTTGTTGTAGCGTATTTATTATTTATCGCAGGCGAGCATGACAACCCTAATTCACGTTTTGGGATCGGATATCCCACATCACAATCAAACGTTACTGCGTTTCTTTAATGACGTCTTGGCACAGGAAATACATTTTCCCGCCAAACCGTGTTTTATGGTGGTGTCCAAAGACCACACATGGTTATCAAATTACCCTGACCTGACTATTTCACTTTATAACAGTAAATCTGCCTTGTCACAGGCGGTGATAGAGAAAGCGAAGGCCGACAGAACCGTTCGTTTCTTTTTCCACGGCCAGTTTAATGCTGCTTTGTGGTTAGCTTTATTAATGGGCAAAATTAAGCGACATCAATTCTTTTGGCATGTTTGGGGCGCAGATCTCTATGAAGAGTCCCGCCAACTGAAATTTCGTTTGTTCTATCTGATCCGTCGCCTGGCACAGAAGCGGTTAGGGCATATTTTTGCCACGCGTGGTGATCTGCGGCACTTTTTTCAGGATGATCCGCGTTCAAGTCAGGCCGAACCTGATGTGCCATCATCATTACTCTATTTCCCGACCCGGATGAACCCTATGCTGACGGTAACGGAGAAAACATTTTCACCGCAAGGGATTACCATCTTATTGGGCAATTCAGGAGATCAATCCAATCGTCATACTGAAGCCTTGCAGACGATCCACCGCCAGTTCGGTAATGAGGCAAAGGTAATCATTCCAATGGGCTATCCTGATAATAATCAGGCCTATATCCAGAGTGTGGAGCAAACGGCGTTATCGTTGTTTCCGGCGCAAAACATCCGCATTTTGAAAGAGCAAATAGCCTTTGATGAATACTTATCATTGTTGCGCCAATGCGATTTGGGTTATTTCATTTTCAATCGTCAGCAGGGTATCGGAACACTCTGTCTGTTGATTCAATTTGGTATTCCGTTTGTTCTGAGTCGTCAGAATCCATTCTGGCATGATTTAACGGAACAGCAGATCCCTGTGCTGTTTGACGGTGATGAACTCAATAAACACTGGGTGCAGGAAGCACAGCGCCAGATGCTGTCCCTCGATAAAAAGGCGATTGCTTTTTTTGATCCCCATTTCATTGAGGGGTGGAAAACCGCCCTGTCGGCAGCATCTGGAGAGTAGCAATGACCTTGACACAATTCGGCGGGCTTTTTGTTGTTTACGTGATTTCGGTGGCCTTTATCCTGACTTTAACGTATCAGGAGTTTCGGCGTATCCGTTTTAACTTTAATGTCTTTTTCTCATTGTTGTATCTGCTGACATTCTATTTTGGCTTTCCATTGACGAGCCTGCTGGTATTTCAGTTTGATGTGAAAGTCGTGCCGGTAGATTCGTTGTTACATGCGATGTTGGCGTCTGGCTGTTTTTATGCCATTTACTATGTGGCTTATAAAACACGTCTCACTTACAAAATACGGCCCGACGATAATATCAGACCTGAAAACTTAACGGTGACTGTGCCGCGTAAGCCCCTGTTTACGATGAATCGGGTGGAAACGAATCTGACGTGGTTACTGCTTGCCGGTATTGCTATCGTTACGGTAGGCTCCTTCTTTATGCAGAACGGCTTTTTGCTGTTTAAGTTACAGTCCTATAGCCAGATATTTTCCAGCCAGGTTTCCGGCGTGGCGCTCAAGCGCTTCTTTTATTTCTTTATTCCTGCCATGCTGGTGGTCTTTTTTCTGAAACCGACCAAAGTACGATGGTTATGCTTTTTGGTCGGAACGGTGGGGTTTGGCATCCTGACGTATGTGATCGTTGGCGGAACGCGGGCTAACATCATTATCGCATTTGCATTGTTCCTGTTTATCGGGATTGTTCGTGGCTGGATCACGCTGTGGGTGCTGTTTACTGCGGGTGCGATGGGAATTGTCGGTATGTTCTGGCTGGCGTTGAAACGCTACAGCCTGGATGTAAGCGGGGCGGAGGCATTTTATACTTTTCTGTATCTCACGCGGGATACTTTTTCGCCGTGGGAAAATTTGGCCCTGTTGCTGGATAATTACAGCAAAATTGAGTTTCAAGGGCTGGCACCGATTATCCGTGATTTTTATGTTTTTATTCCTGGTTGGGTATGGCCGGACAGGCCTAATCTGGTCTGGAACACCGCTAACTATTTCACGTGGGATGTATTAGATAACCACTCTGGTCTTGCGATCTCCCCCACACTGATAGGCTCTCTTGTGGTGATGGGGGGGGTATTCTTTATCCCTCTGGGGGCGATTGCAGTCGGTTTTATTATCAAATGGTTTGACTGGATTTATGAAGCAGGAAAACAGGAAAGTAATCGCTATAAAGCAGCTATTTTGCAGGCTTTCTGCTTTGGCGCCATCTTTAACATGATTGTGCTTGCCCGTGAAGGAGTAGATTCTTTTGTTTCTCGGGTGGTGTTCTTTTGTATTGTCTTTGGCCTATGTCTGGTTGCGGCGAAATTGCTGTATTGGCTGTTTGAAAGTGCCGGGCTGATTCGAAAGTTTGTGGTCAGTAATCTGGCTACTTTGCGAAAAACATCTGTTATTTTGGATGTAAGGAAAAAAAATGGCGTTGAATAACACTCCCAAATACCGCATTCGCGGTCTCAATATTTGGGGCTTTCGCGGTATGTCGCATTTCCTCGATCATCTTTTCCTGGATGGACAGGTAAAAACAGGGACATTGGTTGCGATTAACGCAGAAAAAGTGCTCACGGCCGAGAAAGATAATGCACTGAATATATTGTTGGGTGAGACCGAATATTTATACGCAGATGGTATTAGCATCGTACGTGCCATTCGCCGTAAATACCCTGAGGCGGAGGTATCGCGTATTGCGGGCGCTGATTTATGGGAAGCCTTGATGGAACGGGCCGGATGTGAAGGTACTCCGGTCTTTCTGGTTGGTGGAAAACCCGATATCCTGGCACAGACTGAGCACAAACTGCGTACCCAGTGGAAGGTCAATATTGTGGGCAGCCAGGATGGGTATTTTACGGCCGAAATGCGTGATGAGGTATTTGAGCGGATTCATGCCAGTGGTGCTGCGATTATTACCGTAGCAATGGGATCACCCAAACAGGAAATCTTTATGCGTGACTGCCGCAAGGTATATCCAGATGCACTGTATATGGGGGTTGGCGGAACCTATGATGCCTTTACTGGTCACGTTAAACGTGCCCCAAAAGTCTGGCAAAATCTGGGTTTGGAGTGGTTGTATCGCTTACTTTCTCAGCCAAGCCGTATCCGTAGGCAGCTAAAGCTATTGAGATTCCTTGGTTATTATTATGGTGGTAGGCTTTAGCCCCGATCATGTCCTTTTTCTACCTGTTGCGTCGGGCATATGCGATTGCAGCAGGTTTTTGTTTTTTGGATTTGCTAATAGCTTGTTGTTTAATCATTTGTGTTCACATTCCATGTTTTAACTCCCGTGTTTTTAAGCCTCACTTGGCAAAAGTGTCAAATAGTCACCTTGTTATATGAGGAAAATCAGTCAGGCTGGAAGTCGTTCTCTTCCATTACGATGTCAAATAAAACAGATATCGACTCAATTTTATAATTTTTTATTTCACTGATTGGCAAAACGTGTTTTGATCCCAGCCTTTTTTACAACGATTGATTATCAATTCCTGTATTTTTCTGTTTGCAAGTATAGACATCATAAAAGTGGATAGGGAGTTTTATGAGTGATTCAAAACAGAGCCTGCAAAGGGGACTTGAGGCACGTCATATTGAGCTGATTGCGCTAGGTGGCACAATCGGTGTAGGGCTGTTCATGGGTTCAGCCAGTACCTTGAAATGGGCCGGCCCTTCTGTTTTGCTGGCTTACATTATTGCTGGTTTTTTTGTCTTTTTCATTATGCGTTCCATGGGAGAAATGTTGTTCCTTGAACCTGTAACGGGTTCATTTGCTGCTTTTGGGCATAAGTACCTAAGCCCTTATTGGGGATGCCTGACCGCATGGGGTTATTGGTTCATGTGGGTTTCTGTCGGGATCTCAGAAATCACGGCCGTGGGCGTCTACGCTGAATTCTGGTTTCCAGAGTTGCCGCAATGGGTTTCAGCACTGGTAGCGGTTGGATTGGTTGCCTTAGCCAACCTGGCGGCAGTAAGGCTATATGGTGAGCTGGAATTTTGGTTTGCCATGATCAAAGTCACAACGATTATTGTGATGATCCTGATTGGCATTGGTTTGATTTTCTTCGGTTTGGGCAATGACTGGCAACCCATTGGTTTGGATAACCTGACTGCACATGGTGGTTTCTTCTCCGGTGGATGGAAAGGCTTTTTATTTGCCCTTTGTATTGTGGTCGCTTCCTATCAGGGGGTAGAGCTGGTTGGCATTACTGCTGGTGAAGCGAAAAACCCACAAGTTACCCTTAAAAAAGCGATCAACAATATTTTGTGGCGTATCCTGATTTTTTATGTTGGTGCTATTTTTATCGTTGTAACCTTGTTCCCGTGGACGGCAGTAGGCACGCATGGCAGCCCGTTTGTGATGACTTTTTCTAAAGTTGGTATCGCTTCTGCGGCTGCGGTGATTAACTTTGTCGTGTTGACAGCTGCGCTGTCAGGGTGTAACAGCGGAATGTACAGCGGTGGCAGAATGCTGTATGCCTTGGCGCAGAACCGTCAATTGCCTGCTTCATTACTGAAATTGTCGAAAAATGGGGTGCCGGTAAGATGTATTGCAATTACCATTGGTTGCTTGATTGCAGGTTCCTGCCTGAATTATCTGATACCAAATCCGCAGTCAGTATTTGTTTACGTCTATAGCGCCAGCGTATTGCCTGGCATGGTGCCATGGTTTGTGATTCTGGTCAGTCAATTGCGTTTCCGTCAGCATCATGAGGAAGCCATAAAACAGCACCGGTTTAAATCGATTCTGTTCCCTTACGTCAATTACCTGACATTGATTTTCCTGTGTTGTGTCTTGGTGGGAATGGCAATTAACCCTGATACACGTTTCTCACTGATAGTGGGTGGCCTATTTTTGTTGATCGTGTCATCAATTTATGGGTTGATGAAATGGTATTTGTCTAAAAAATCGATATAGTTTTCTGGTCGGTTTTTAATCTAAAAAACGATTTGTGATAATACTGCGGTGGAAAAGTGCTGCCTTTATCAGCTAAATGAGTAAAGCGTAATCAAACGCTTCATTTCTTTTAAAAAAGCACTGGACAGTACGACATTAAATCCGTACTATCCTCCACCGCAACGGCGTTAAGCGCCCGTAGCTCAGCTGGATAGAGCGCTGCCCTCCGGAGGCAGAGGTCTCAGGTTCGAATCCTGTCGGGCGCGCCATTTAAAGCGTGCAAGAGCAGTGGTAATGAGTTATCGTGGTCGGGCATTGTTGTATGTAAAAAGATAGCTGTTATGGTGGCTATAGCTCAGTTGGTAGAGCCCTGGATTGTGATTCCAGTTGTCGCGAGTTCGAGTCTCGTTAGCCACCCCATCTTTTTTATGAAACGCGAGGGTGGCGGAATTGGTAGACGCGCTAGCTTCAGGTGTTAGTGTCCTTACGGACGTGGGGGTTCAAGTCCCCCCCTTCGCACCATAAGAAAGATAAAAAATATATTTCGGCGAGTAGCGCAGCTTGGTAGCGCAACTGGTTTGGGACCAGTGGGTCGGAGGTTCGAATCCTCTCTCGCCGACCAAATTCTTTTCTTCTTCTCCCTATGATCCCTGCTCTCCCTGCGGATAAAAAATTTTTCCCTTTTTATTTCTTCTTAATTTCTGTTCTATTTTTAATCGATAAATTGAGTGTTATTGTTTTTGTTAATGAATTAACGTTATGTTTTAAAAAATATTTTTTATTGATGTTGTATTTCAACGACAAACCGCACTACTCAATGTCTCAAATAGGAGACGTTCAACTATATGATTTATCATGTCTATATTTAAAAGGCTCAAAGAGCGTCTCAAATGAGAGACGGTATTTTTAACGATATTTGGTGAAAGTCCGGTTATCTATTATGGAAAGCCAGCCAAACCCGGGGTAAAGAAAGTTTATCCTGATTGAAAAAGTTGGCACATAAAATGCAATATTTAAGATTGTAGATACTCATTCCACTCCTTATGACAGCATATGACTTCATAAACCTCGGGATGATGTAGAGCTGATTGTCAGTGCCTATAGTCCACGTTATAGATGAGTAAGTATTCTGTCTTTTCATCGCAAACCGGACACAACGTTGAGTGAGGCACTATCCGTCTGTAGACCTGATTGTATTTATACACCTGTCTTCTTTGATAGGTGTTTTTTTTTGTCTGTAGAACAGTGAAGACAGGCTTCAGGCAGTTGGCCATGAGCTTTAATGGTGAATGCACCTCGGTTAACGACTCAATTGCATCCCATATCTTTCATCGTTAACTGAGGTGTGTGCCCCCGTTTATACTTCGACGTCGCTATCACGCTTCAGGGTCAGCATAAAGCCTTTATTGCGGGTTTGGGTAGCTTCTTCACGCTTTTGCAATCTGTCCAGTGCATCGGCAAGCCATGCGTAATCATGAGCATCTGGTCGTTGAGCAAGAGCGGCTTTAAATGCCGATTCAGCATTGGCCCATTCACCACGGCGCAGGGCAACTTGTCCCAGTGTACTATTGAACAGCGGGGTTGCACCATGTTGCTTTAACAGGTGAGCAAGGGTCTTTTGTATGGCGTCAGAATCACTTGCCTTAAGATGGGGAATTAATAGCAGCAAACGTTCGTCGTACTGCTGTTTTAATCCGTCCAAAATGATTTGTTGGGCGGTCTTGTGATCATTGCATTCAATCAAATGCTCGGCCACGGCAACTTGCAGTACAATGTCATTGCGCATTTTGCGGCTTTGATCTTTCCACCATATTTTCAGCCCCGTACAGCCTTTCTCTGCCATAACCTGATTCATTAATCCAATATAGGCTTGCTGACGTAATTTAAGGATTTCTTCTTCACTGTGCAGATTAGCTTTCAGCATGGAAGGCAAAATATCAATCAGGGATTGATAAGCACCTGAAAGAGAGTAAGCCTGTTCAGCTAATCGCAATACTTCAGGGTGACGAGGGGCATGATCCAACAGCTTGTCCACACCAACGCGTGCGGCATGAATTTCACCTTGTGCTAATTGGACCCGGATACGGGTAATATCAACGGGAAGCTGGTCTTTATCGGCAACTTCTGCCGCTTGTTGAATATATTGGTTGGTTCGGAAATAATCCCCGCGTCGTTGGGCTGCCTCTGCCGCCAGCAGATAATTCACGACAGGAAGTTCTGCATGGTCAGCGTTGCGGGCCATCAGGCGTTCAACTTGCTTGAAATCCCCTTCGGCGAATTTCAGCAGTGCCTGTTTGGTTTGTGAGCGAGCACGATGACGTTTATATCCACCAAAGATCCAGCTATGAGTGGACGTGCTGGTACGTTTTAAACGCCGATAACACCAGCTGATCAGAATCAGCAGGAATTGCAGCAGGAGGAAGATGATCACTAGCCCAGTGATACTGGTGGTAATGTTGAGCTTGTCCGTCTGGATCAAAACATATCCTTGGTGGCCAGACATCAAGGGACCAACGACGATCCCGATAATAAGGATCACGAACAGCAAGAATATCTTCAGCATGTTCAGTTCCCCTCAACGGATGTTTTTACCTGATCGGCGGTTGTCGACTGTGATTGTGCCTCAGGCAGAATTTCAGATTGGGAATCCGTTTGGGATTGCGTGGAATCTGGTAAGTTATAGATACGCTTACGAACCAGCTCTGCCAATATCGGCTGGCTGTTCAGTTGTTCAGGAACATTGATGGATAACGGTCTCTTTTGCAGTGAGGCAACGTTTGTTAAAAAGCGCTCTGCCCCTGAGTCAGTGGTATCAAAATAAGCATTCACCCAAGATTGAACATCTTTCAATGCATCCTGATAAATTTTAACTTGATGGCGAGGAACTGCCTGAGCAGCAATCAGTAGCCTGGAACGAATGTTCTCGCGCAGGTAAACACCTTGGTTAGGTGCCAACAGCGGCTCTTTGCTGTTATCACGTGGCGTAATGGTAACGAAGTTATCCATAAAGCTGTGCCAGCTATGGCCCAGGTTCTGGCGCCAATCAGCGAGGGAGGCAGTGATCCCATGCTCGTTTTCCTTCTCCGATGTGGCTTGTTCTACTTTATTGGCAAGGTGTAAGTTATCGACTTGGTTTGATAGCTGATTCAGCATCAGGATAATACCGTCTAAATCAATCTGTTTGATTTTGGTCAGGGAATCGATATCTGCCATGATAGCTTTACGGGCATAGAGCAGGCTGGGATCATCCATTTCAGCCAGGTTCTGGTCGGCATCTTTCAGCAAGGCGATGGCAGTAGTCATATCCTGTTCGCTCCAGACTTTTCGGCCAGCCATCTTAACGAGGGAGCTTGCCTGCGCCAGTCGCCAGTTTTCAATATCTGTATTTGCAAATGCCGAAACACGGTTTTGAAGCTCTGTAATGCGACCAGCCTGTTGCTGACGTTGTGAGTTGGCTTGTTGTAAGGAATCCGCCAACTCTTGGAGTTTGGTGCTAAAGTTTTGCTTATCGGCAGACTGCTGTTGTGTCAGAGACGCCGTCTCTTGTTGAAGAGCGAGATTTTCGGCTTTTAATGCTGCATTCTGCTGTTGACCATGATAATAAATATAAAGACCACCAACACCTATCGCCAAAGAAATGGCAATTGAGAGCGTATTACCTAACCATCCATAACTCTTAACCGTATCGGTAGATGGTTTTTGTTCCGTCTTTTTTTGTTCCGTCATAATGGACATCCCCTATTAATTTATTCCAGTGCCTGGATTAAGGCGTCATTATCTGCACTCTTGGCGACTTGTATTGTTTGCCAGCCCAAAGTCTGGGCGATATCAGCAAGACGTTTGCTGACCACAATCAGCTTGCAATTCAGTAACCATGCTTTTCCAGCGCTATCCGTGACTAAGTTATATAACAGTTGCAGCATTTCGCCACTTGTAACAACGATGGTTTTTATACCACACTGCTGCCAGTGACGATTGAAATCGGCTGTATCGTATTTGACTGGCTGGCGTGAATAACATTCACAGTAATCTACTGCACCTCCACGGAGCCTTAATGTGGAGGCAATCACTTCGCGGCCGCCATTGCCTCGGAGCAATAAAATCTGTTTATTGTCCATTGACTGTAAAGTGGGGAGTTGCAGCAGATCTTCACTGGTTTCACCCTGCTTAGAATAGAAGATTTCCAATCCTGTTAATTGATGAAACATCAGGGAAGTTGATTTGCCGATCCCATAATAGGATAGCTGTTCAGGCCATGATTGGCCTGCTTGAATAAGCTGTTCATTGGCATAATGAACCGCATTTTTTGATAATAGAAAAACCCGATCTCCCGCAGACAGCCATTGCAGCTTTTGTCGCAGTAATGGCAAATCTGCCCCCGGATGAATTTCAATGAGGGGGGCGCTGAAGGCTGATTTTCCAATAGACCGCAGTCGCTTGACCAATTCCTCTCCTGCGGGGACAGGGCGGGTGATCAAAATGCTCATTTCGGTAGGTTCCTCTGGTATACGTGCGCCAGGATCTGGCGTGCGCCCTTTTCCAATAACTCTTCCGCCAATGCGATACCCGCCTGACGAGCCTCTTTGGGTGAGACCACTCTTTCACCGCGCACGATCACTGTGCCATCAGGGGAACCCACAAGCGCACGTAACCAAATATTTTCTCCCTGCCAGATGGCATAACTGCCAATCGGTACCTGACAGCCTCCTTCAAGGCGGGTATTCATCGCTCTTTCAGCGAGAACGCAAGCTTCTGTTCTTGCGTGGTTCAGGGGCAGCAGCAGTTCACGGGTTTGATGATCATCAAGCCGACACTCAATACCTACCGCCCCTTGACCAACGGCTGGCAGCAATAATTCAGGCTCTAATGGCATACGAATGCGTTCTTCCAGCCCCAGCCGTTTCAGGCCCGCTGTTGCAAGAATAATGGCATCATAATCGCCGTTATCGAGTTTGTTCAGACGGGTCCCGACATTACCGCGTAAGTCACGAACGACAAGATCAGGACGTCGCTGACGGATTTGGCACTGGCGACGTAAACTGGAGGTGCCCACAACACTGCCAGTCGGTAGGTCATCGAGCGAGGCGTATTTTACTGAAACAAAAGCATCCCGTGGATCATCCCGTTCGCAGATTGTGACCAATCCCAAACCATCAGGAAATTCGACAGGGACATCTTTCATGGAGTGGACGGCAATATCAGCTCGCTTTTCGAGCATCGCTAATTCCAGTTCCTTCACAAACAGCCCCTTGCCGCCTACCTTTGCCAATGGCGTGTCGAGGATAATATCACCGCGTGTCACCATTGGAACCAGTTCTACTTGCAGTTCTGGATGAAAGTGTTTCAGTTGCTTTTGAACATATTGCGCTTGCCACATAGCTAATGGGCTTTGGCGGGTAGCGATGCGAATGGTTTTCATTGTCATGGATAAATCTATTAGGTAAGTATATTGGGTAATTGATGGAGAAATAATGGTTTTTAGCCACCAGTTAGCCACCAATTAGTGAGAAAATAGTGCCAGTTTTAACATCTCAATGATTTTTTTTCCAGTGACGAAAAAGCCAGAAGAAATCAAAATAGTATATGGATATACAGTTTATGAAATAAAAATAATTTTAAATATTAAAATAATAGTTTGCTCGAATGGATAAAATAAACAAACAGATTGATTTAAAAGCAAATTGAAATTTGGGTTTATCTTAATGATAAAAAGCGCTGAAAATATTTAACAATAAGAAAAATATTATTCGATTAAATATTGATGAAAGAGTGATGTATTTACAATATCTTACAACCGCGATATGAAAAATAATCAGCGGTAATAGTGATACTAAAAAAGCATATTATTGTGTCTGTTTTGTGATTAACTTAATATTTTACAATGAGTTAATTGCGTTTTGGCTATTGCAGGTAAAGAGAAAAGATGGTATTGCGTACTTTACGCTTTGATTGCAAGGTGTTAAATTGATCACGTTTCCGACAATAAGTTTGTAAAAATAATTTTAAATAATCTTGTAATACCATGCGTTATCGGAAACAGGGGACTACTTTAGGCACTGGAACTGATATCAGGCGAAACTCTTGTATCTCTATATTGAAACGCTAAAGCAGCGACTGGATGCAATTAACCAACTTAGATTAGAGCGCGCTACGAGCTTAATGAGTGACGCTTTCAAGCAAGTTTATAGTTTAATTCCAGTATTATTACATTATCATCATTCAATGATGCCAGGTTATATCAAAAGCGACGTTCCTCATGGCGTCTGCTTTTTTATGCCTGATGAAGCACAGCAGTTTTGGATTAATGATCTGGATAGCCAGCTTACTGGTGCCCTGCCAGATGTATTGTCACATACGTCTAATGGTGAATTGCCGATTACGGGAATTTATTCCATGGGCAGTACTTCTTCTATCGGGCAAAGTTGTTCTTCTGATTTAGATATTTGGGTCTGCCATCAATCTTGGTTGGATAGTGATGAGAAAGCGTTACTGGAACAAAAATGTACCTTGATAGAACAGTGGGCGGCTTCACTGGGTACTGAGGTTACTTTTTTTCTGATTGATGAAAACCGTTTTCGGCATAATAGCTGTGGTCGTTTGAACGGTGAAGATTGCGGTTCTACCCAACATATCCTTCTGCTTGATGAATTTTATCGTACAGCGGTTTGTCTGGCTGGCAAACGCTTATTATGGGCAATGGTTCCGGTAGAAGAGGAAGCTCATTATGATGAGTACGTTCTTTCTCTCTATGCCCAGGGCGTGCTGACACCAAATGAATGGTTAGATCTGGGCGGCTTGAGCGAATTATCCGCAGAGGAATATTTTGGGGCGAGTCTCTGGCAGCTTTACAAGAGTGTGGACTCTCCTTATAAAGCTGTATTGAAAAGCCTGCTGTTGGAAGCTTATTCATGGGAGTATCCCAATGGAAAACTTCTGGCGATGGAAATGAAGCAATATTTTCATGATGGTGCGATTGTTTCGTTTGGTCTCGATGCCTATAGCATGATGCTGGAGCGTGTAACCCGCTATCTGATTGCCACGAACGACCTTGCGCGCCTTGATTTGGCGCGTCGTTGTTTTTATCTGAAGGTATGCGAGAAACTATTGGCAAGCCAGAATGATAAAGGCTGTACAGGATGGCGTCGTCAGGTTATGTCCCAGTTAGTGCGCGAATGGGGTTGGGATGACGAGAAACTGGCTATGCTGGATAAGCGTCATGCATGGAAAATTGAGCAAGTACGTGATGCCCATAATGAATTGCTTGATACCATGATGCAGAGTTATCGCAACTTAATCCGCTTTGCCCGCCGTAATAATTTAAGTGTGAGTGCCAGCCCGCAAGATATTGGCGTATTGACCCGTAAATTGTATGCGGCTTTTGAAGCATTACCCGGTAAAGTGACTTTGGTCAATCCTCAGATATCACCGGATCTGTCGGAAAAGGATTTGACTTTCATCTATGTCCCTCCGGGGCGAGTAAACCGCAGTGGTTGGTATCTTTACAACCATGCCCCCACGATTGAATCGATCATTGGTTATCAACCATTGGAATACAATCGCTATCTGAATAAATTAGTTTCCTGGACCTATTTTAATGGTCTGCTGGCTAAAGAAACTCGGCTCCATATTCATCACGGGGAATCTCAGTGTGACAGGCAAAAATTATGTGATTTGGTGGATGACATTGCCGCTCACTTCTCAATCCGTCTACCTGCCCCCACACCAAAAGCACTATATAGTCCTTGTGAAATTCGCCATTTGGCGATCATTGTCAATTTAGAACAAGATCCAACGGCTGCATTTTCTGATCAAATCGTTCGTTTTGACTTAAGGAACCTGAATGTTTTCAGTTTTGGCGAGTTGCAACAATGTCTGGTAGGTAGTATTGATTTGCTTTACCGCAATTCATGGAATGAAGTGAGAACCTTGCATTTCAGTGGTGAACAATCGGTATTGGAAGCATTAAAAACCATATTGGGAAAAATGCATCAAGATGCAGCGCCGCCATCTGATGTTGAAGTATTCTGTTATAGCAAACATTTGCGTGGGTTGATCTGCACTCGTATCCAGCAATTAGTTTCGGAGTGTATAGAATTACGCCTGTCCAGCAACCGACAAGATCCAAACCGTTTCAAGGCGTTACGCATTTCAGGGCAAACATGGGGACTATTCTTCGAACGGTTAAACGTTTCGGTGCAAAAATTGGAAAATGCAGTGGAATTCTATGGTGCGATTTCCAACACCAAATTGCATGGTCTGCCAGTCGAAGTTGATACCAAAGAAAAACACTTACCGTCTGTCATCGACGGTTTTGCCTGTGAAGGAATTATCCAGTTCTTTTTCGAAGATATTGACAGCAAACAAGGGTTCAATATTTATATTCTTGATGAATCAAATCGGGTGGAAATTTATTCCCATTGCGAAGGCAGTAAAGAAGAGTTGGTGCGAGATATCAGCCGATTTTATTCATCATCACATGATCGTTTCACTTATGGCTCTAGTTTTGTCAATTTCAACTTGCCGCAGTTCTATCAAATCGTTAAGAAAGGTGAGCGTACCCATGCCACTCCATTTATAGCGGGAGTGTACCCAGTGGATGGCATAGAAGCAAAGGATGCCAGGCTCCATATTGATGGGCACCTTGATCAAACCTGTAGGGCACATGCACGTGACCTTTACCATTCGCTTTATCACTATTGATATTATCAATAATCCTAAGCGCCTGTTTTATCAGGCGCTTATATTAGATACCTTTCATCGACTCATTGTTTTTATTTGGTTTTGATAAAAGGCGGTTTTGATAAAACATAGTCACGAAAATGGGAACGGCTCACCGCTTTGCTCAGTAATGGCTTGTGCCAGCAGGGAGAGAAAATCATGGCCACTGCGGTCACAAATCCATTGGCTATCCCGATAATCGAAATGGTAACCGCCATTTTTGGTTGCCAGCCATATCTGATGGAAAGGCTCCTGGCGGTTAATAATGATTTTGCTGCCGTTTTCAAAACTCAGCGTCATCACACCGCCATTTGTTTCATAGTCAATATCCGCATCACCTTCGTAATTATCCAGTTGCTCTTCAAGATGAAGTATCAATTGATCAGCCAATTGATGAAATTCGCTATCGTTCATGTTTATTTCCTATTTGCTTTTCAGGGTCTAGCTGCGATTATAGAGAGTATTGGCGTATGAATCACAGGCATTAATATAATGAAAAAACAACTTCGTTGGTCACTGGCTATCATAACATTACTTTCTCTGGCTGGTTGTGGCCTGAAAGGGCCTCTCTATTTTCCTCCTGCAAAAACATCTGCAACACAGGTATCTATGCACAAAATGGATAAGGTGCAGCCAGAAAAGTTGTTAAAAAACAGCTTCTTTAAAGACAATATATCGATGAATGCTTAATGATAGTGATTCGGTGATGTGATTTCTCTTGGAGTCGTATATGCAGTTCTCCAAAATGCATGGTCTTGGTAATGACTTTATGGTTGTTGATGCCGTGACCCAAAATATTTATTTTTCTCCGGAGTTAATTTGCCGTCTGGCTAACCGGAATACTGGGGTGGGTTTTGATCAACTTTTGATTGTGGAAGCGCCCTATGATCCTGACTTAGACTTTCACTACCGCATTTTTAATGCTGACGGCAGTGAAGTTTCCCAGTGTGGTAATGGGGCACGTTGTTTTGCCCGTTTTGTCCGTCTCAAGGGGTTGACCAATAAACGAGATATCAAAGTCAGCACGCGAGCGGGCCAAATGATATTGAGCATCACCAATGATGACCAGGTCTGTGTCAACATGGGAGAGCCGGATTTTGAGCCGCAGCGTATTCCCTTTCGCGCCAATAAGGCGGAGAAAACCTATATTATTCGTACTAACGAACGTACGATACTTTGTGGCGCTGTATCGATGGGAAATCCTCATTGTGTCATACAGGTTGAGGATGTGGACACTGCCGAAGTGGAAATATTGGGACCCGTATTGGAAAGCCATGAACGTTTTCCTGAACGCGCCAATATTGGTTTCATGCAGATAATAAATCGGAACCATATTCGGTTGCGTGTCTTTGAGCGCGGTGCGGGTGAGACACGGGCATGTGGCAGCGGTGCATGTGCCGCAGTAGCCGTCGGTATCCAGCAGGATCTGTTGGATAATCAGGTTCGGGTTGATCTTCCGGGTGGGATACTGCAAATTCGCTGGGATGGGCAGGGCAAACCACTTTTTATGACGGGACCTGCAACCCATGTCTATGATGGTACGATTCATTTGTGATTGATTCTGTGTTCGCTGAGTCTCTCTTGAAATATGGGGCATTGGAAAATGAGTAAAAAAGACGATCCATTGCACATTGGAAACAGGTTGGATGATCAGACAGTCGTGGATTATTTATTGAATAATCCAGATTTTTTTATCCGTAATGCCAATATGGTCGATAAGATAAGAGTTCCTCATCCAGTGCGGGAATGTGTTTCTTTAATGGAATGGCATATGAACCGCCAGAGGAAACGTATCTGTTATCTGGAAGACGATCTGAACCATTTGATAGAGCAGGCGAAACAGAATGAAGTGCTGTTCAGTAGCCTATTGCAATTACTGACAGATCTCTCTGGCGCCAAGAGTTTACAGGACTTTCTTTCCTGCTTAAGTTCATGGTCAAAAACATTGGGATTAAGTAACAGTTATATTCGGTTGTTCGGTGATCAATGGCATATTGGCGCACCACTGAATGTGCCGGAGCTGGCGATTTCCCGTCAGGCTTTTGAAGCCGTTCGCATTAAACGATTCGGTGAAAAAAATCATTATCTTGGCCGCTTGCATGGCCCAGAGATTTTATTGTTGATGCCACAGGCCCGTCATGTTGGCTCCGTGGCGATTTCCCTTTTGGGATCACGAGGGGAGTTGGGCATGGTCATTTTCAATAGTCATAATAAACAGCACTATCACGAAAGCATGGGAACTGACATTCTCGCCCATTTGGCGAAGCTGTTGCCGGATTTGTTGTCCCGTTGGATTGAACGCGCATGACTCAGCCGATTGATTTACTGTTAGCGCCCGTGGAAGACTTCTTGCACTATTTGCGGGTTGAGCGACGTTTAAGCCCTGTCACGATCACGAACTATCGACGCCATTTGGCCGTTTTGGCGGAAATGTCACGGGAGATGGGGATACGTGAGTGGCAGGAGTTAGATCCGGCTAAAGTCAAAATGTTTGCCTCCCGCAGTCGGCGGGCAGGCTTGCAGTCTGCCAGCCTTGCTTTACGCTTTTCTTCTCTGCGTAGTTTTCTTGACTGGATGGTAATGCAAAATAAGCTGGCAGCTAATCCGGCTAAAACCGTCAGTACCCCACGTAAAAAACGCCACTTACCTAAAAATATGGATGTGGATGAAGTTAACCAACTGCTCAATATTAATCTGAACGATCCGCTGTCAGTGCGTGACAGAACCATGCTGGAAGTGATGTACGGAGCGGGATTGCGTTTGTCTGAACTGGTGGGCCTGGATTGCCGCCATTTGGATTTGGAAGCTGGGGACGTTTGGGTATATGGCAAGGGCAGCAAAGAGCGTAAAGTGCCGTTCGGCCGTATGGCGCAGGAATGGCTCCGGCGTTGGCTGGAAATGCGGGAATTACTTGAACCGGAAGATAATGCGCTGTTCATTTCCACCAAAAGCGGCAAACGTCTCTCTGCCCGTAATGTACAGAAACGATTTGAACAGTGGGGGATTCGGCAAGGTGTTAGCAGCCATGTTAACCCTCATAAATTGCGTCACTCTTTTGCCACACATATTCTGGAGTCCAGCGGCGATCTGCGAGCAGTACAGGAATTACTGGGTCACGCGAATTTGTCGACCACCCAGATCTATACTCATCTGGATTTTCAGCACCTGACCAAAGTCTATGATGTGGCCCACCCCAGAGCCAAACGAGGAAAATCATAATGCGTTTTTATCGGCCTGTCGCGCCGTTTTCTGCGATGACATTCGATCTGGATGATACGCTTTACGATAATCATCCGGTCATCGATAAAACCGAAAAAGAAGTGTTGTGTTTTATCAGGCAGTACGATGCCAAATTCGGTCACTTTGGCTATGAAGATCTGCATTTATACCGCCAGGCGGTTCTTGAACGGGAACCGGAGATTTATCATGATGTGACTTCATGGCGGCGACAATCCGCAGAACTCATGTTTGCCCACCAGGGTTTCAATCATGAAGAGGCGGTATGCGGTACGAATGAAATCATGTCCTGTTTTACGTACTGGCGTAACCAAATCACGGTTCCTGAATCGACTCATAAGACGTTGTCCGTACTGGCGGAAAAAATGCCGTTAGTGGCAATTACCAATGGGAACGCTGAACCGGCTGCATGCGGGCTTGCCCGTTATTTTGAATTTGTATTGAAAGCGGGCATAGATGGGCGCGCCAAACCTTACCCTGATATGTACCAGCTCGCGGCAGAGCGGCTCAATCTGCCTATAAATCAGATCCTGCATGTGGGGGATAATCTGACTACAGATGTAGAAGGCGCACTTTGCAGTGGTATGCAAGCTTGCTGGATTAACATCGAAAATAAAAATCTGATGCAGGAACCTGAAGGACGTTTGGTTCCACATATTGAGATTTCTGATTTGGCTTCTTTGATAGCACTGATATAATTTCAGACTGAAATCTGTATAAAAATACTCACAACTGACGGTAATTATGGACGTTTCTTATCTGCTCGAAAGCCTCAATGATAAACAACGTGAAGCGGTCGCCGCATCCCGTAGTAACATGCTGGTGCTGGCTGGGGCTGGCAGTGGTAAAACGCGCGTGTTGGTACATCGGATCGCTTGGTTACTGTCAGTTGAAAATGCCTCGCCATTTTCCATTATGGCAGTCACGTTTACCAATAAAGCGGCTGCTGAGATGCGGCACCGAATCGAAAACCTGATTGGCACCAGCCAGGGCGGAATGTGGATCGGTACATTCCATGGACTTGCTCACCGCTTGCTGCGCGCTCATCACCTTGATGCAAATCTGCCGCAGGATTTTCAGATCCTTGACAGCGAAGATCAACACCGCCTCATCAAACGTATCATCAAAGCGATGAATCTGGATGAAAAACAGTGGTCTTCCCGTCAGGGGATGTGGTACATCAATGGCAAAAAAGATGAAGGATTGCGTCCACAACACATTGAAAGCTATGGCAATCCGGTAGAGGCAACTTGGCAGAAAATCTACCAGGCTTATCAGGAAGCGTGTGACCGCGCAGGGCTGGTGGATTTTGCTGAATTGTTGCTACGCGCCCATGAACTTTGGCTGAATAAGCCACAAATCCTGCAACATTATCGTGAACGCTTCACGAATATTCTGGTGGATGAATTTCAGGATACCAACAGCATTCAATACGCCTGGATTCGTCTTCTGGCTGGTGATAGCGGTAAGGTCATGATTGTCGGAGACGATGACCAGTCCATTTATGGCTGGCGTGGTGCGCAGGTAGAAAATATCCAGCGTTTCCTCAAGGATTTTCAGGGAGCGGAAACGCTCCGTCTGGAACAGAATTACCGTTCGACCAGTAATATCCTGAAAGCGGCCAATGTCCTGATTGCTCATAACAGTGATCGTTTGGGCAAGAATTTGTGGACAGAAGGCAGCGAGGGAGAGCCAATTTCGCTTTATTGCGCCTTCAATGAATTGGATGAGTCCCGTTATGTTGTCGGCCGTATCAAGCATTGGCTGGATAATGGCGGTGCACTGAAAGAGTGTGCGATCCTGTATCGCAGTAATGCCCAATCCCGCGTACTGGAAGAAGCCTTGTTGCAGGCTTCCATGCCTTACCGCATTTATGGTGGTCAGCGTTTCTTCGAACGTCAGGAAATCAAAGATGCCTTGTCTTATTTGCGTCTGGTATCAAACCGTCACGATGATGCTGCTTTTGAACGTGTGGTGAATACCCCGACGCGTGGCATTGGTGACAGAACGCTTGATGTTGTGCGCCAGGTGGCGCGGGATCAGCAAAAAACCTTGTGGGAAAGTAGTCAGGGATTGATACAGGAAAAAGTGCTGGCTGGCCGTGCGGCATCTGCGCTGCAACGCTTCATCGAATTGATTGATGCGCTGGAAACGGAAACGCAGGAGATGTCGTTGCATGTGCAGACCGATCGCATTATCCGTGATTCTGGCCTATGGGCGATGTATCAACAGGAGAAAGGCGAAAAGGCGCAAGCGCGTATCGAAAACCTTGAAGAATTGGTCACGGCAACCCGCCAATTCAGCTATCAGGATGAAGATGAAAACCTGCTGCCATTGCAAGCCTTTCTTTCCCATGCCGCACTTGAATCGGGGGAAGGTCAGGCAGATGCCTATCAGGATGCAGTGCAACTGATGACCTTGCACTCAGCGAAGGGTTTGGAATTCCCGCAAGTTTTTATTGTCGGTATGGAAGAGGGCATGTTTCCGAGTCAGATGTCCATCGAAGAAGGCGGTCGGCTGGAAGAAGAGCGTCGTCTGGCCTATGTAGGCGTTACCCGGGCGATGGCAAAACTGACGCTGACTTATGCGGAAAGCCGTCGTTTATATGGCAAGGAAGTGCATCATCGCCCATCTCGTTTTATTGGAGAATTACCGACAGAATGCGTGGCAGAAGTTCGCTTGCGGGCAACGGTATCCCGTCCGGTCAGCCACAGACGACTGGGTACGCCTGTCAGTGCCAATGACAGTGGTTATGCACTTGGACAGCGTGTACGCCATCCCAAATTTGGTGAAGGGACGATTATCAATATAGAAGGCAGTGGGGAGCATTGCCGCTTGCAAATCGCGTTTCAGGGCGAAGGCATTAAGTGGTTGGTGGCCGCTTATGCCCGACTCGAAACAGGCCAATAATCCGGTTGAATGTTGACAGACTTTTTCTTCTAAGCGTAACATTTGCGCCTTACGATAAGCGTAGGGAGTATAAGGAGACTTATGGTACATGCTGAACGCATTTAAATTAGAGAATAATCGCCTGCTCCGTCTTGAACTTGAAGAAGGTGATAAGTTATCTGATTCCATGTGGGTAGATTTAGTGGGGCTGGGGGATGATGATCGCCTCCGCGTCCAGAATGAGCTAGGACAAGCCCTGGCGACCCGCACCGAGTTGGATGACATCGAGGCATCAGCCCGTTTTTTTGAAGATGAAGATGGTATGCACGTCCATTCATTCTTCTACTTTGAAGATGCCGAAGACCATGCTGGCAACTCGACAGTCGCATTTACCATCCGTGACGGTCGTCTCTACACATTGCGAGAGCGTGAACTCCCTGCATTTCGATTATACCGAATGCGTGCCCGTAACCAGACGATGGTTGATGGAAATGCCTATGAACTGTTGATGGACTTGTTCGAAACCAAAATCGAACAATTGGCTGATGTCATTGAAAACATCTATAGTGCGCTTGAATCTCTGAGTCGGGTCATTATGAAAGGCAAACAGGGCGATGAGTTTGATTCTGCTTTGTCTAACCTTGCTGAACAGGAAGATATTGGCTGGAAAGTCCGTTTGTGTCTGATGGATAGCCAGCGTGCGCTGAACTTCCTTGTGCGCCGTGCCCGCTTGCCAGCCAATCAGTTGGAACAGGCTCGTGAAATACTGCGGGATATTGAATCCTTGCTGCCGCACAACGAATCCCTGTTCCAGAAAGTGAACTTCTTGATGCAGGCGGCGATGGGCTTTATCAACATCGAACAAAGCCGAATTATCAAGATTTTCTCGGTGGTTTCGGTGGTATTCCTGCCACCAACATTAGTCGCGTCCAGCTACGGTATGAACTTCGAATTTATGCCGGAGCTGCATTGGACATTCGGCTATCCTGCGGCGATTGGATTGATGATAGCAGCGGGCCTGGCCCCTTATCTCTACTTCAAACGCAAAAATTGGCTGTAATCATCTCACCAGCTATCTGTCTCCAGTTACATGGTTATCTATGTTTCTGGAGGAGGGATGTCGTGATACTGCAAGTTGAAATCGATTTAATTTATGAAGAAACTGACCCGAATTTTCGCTAATACCTTGGGTCAGTTTAGACATTTTATCGATACGGGTGCTTGTTGGAGGAAGTTGGCTACTGCCGTAAACGACGTTGCGTATAGAGCGCATCCAGTATAAACAAAATCAGGGCAGCCCAGATAAAGCCAAACGTCATCAAACGATCGGGACCAATTTCCTCGCCATAAACTAGCGTTGCCAACAAGAACATCAATGTCGGGCCAAGATACTGGAAGAAGCCCAGCGTAGATAAACGCAGATGCGTAGCGGCTGCGGTGAAGAGCAGCAGTGGCACCGTCGTAATAATACCGGCAGCAATCAACATAAGGTTCAAAGAGTACGTATTATCCAACATATTACTTGTTGGACTATGGGTGAAAAACAGCAGGTAAATTAGGGCGACAGGGAATACCCAGCTTGTCTCAATCAACATCCCCGTCTGTGCATCAATCCCCAATTTTTTGCGGATCAGCCCATAGACAGCAAACGTCGTCGCTAAGTACAAACCAATCACCGGTACAGAACCGAACTGCCATAGCTGGATCAATACACCGGTAAAGGCCAATCCTACGGCAACCCACTGCATACGGCGAAAACGTTCACCAAGAAATATCATACCAAACAGCACATTAACCAGTGGGCTAATAAAATACCCCAGACTCGCTTCCAGCAAGTGCCCATTATTGACTGCCCAGATATAGGTAAGCCAGTTACTGGTAATAGTGAAGGCAGTGATACCTAGTAATAGCAGTATCTTTGGCTGGCGAACAACAGCCCAAGTCTGGCGCCAGTGACGAGTCACTGTCAGCAACAGTACCATAAAAAAAACTGACCATATAACACGGTGTGATACGATTTCATCGGGGGGCACATATTGTATGGCTTTGAAGTAAATGGGCGCAAATCCCCAAATAAGACAAGCCCCCAAGGCATACAAGATACCTTTGGCAGTCTGTTGGTTACTCATAATATCCTTGAATATTTAGAAAATGTTCAGAAAATCAGAAGAGCTGGTTAAGGTGATAGCTCATAGACCTATACAATTTGTCATTGGGATGAATGATTTACAAGTAGTTAATCGCATGAATAATAAATTAAATTTTCCACTTAGCCAAATAGCACTTTATGCTAAATTATTAATTCCTTCATTTATTTTAAGTTTGTATTCTGGGCATGAGTGGGGTATTCGTTTTAGGTATTAGGGTTTGAAAACATCAACCAACCAAATAAGTTCCCGTGGCACTAGCGATATGCACTTGTTTTTCATTATGCAATTCAATTCTGGCGACAGAAACTTTATTGCCTGCGCGGATAAGATTGCAACTGGCAGTAAATACTTCACCACGTCCTGGGCGCAGATAATCCACGCGCAAATCAATAGTGCCTAATGTGGTTAGACGTTTTTGGATCTCGGCGATGGTCATTGTTTCAATGGATGTTAATGCATTGCCAGCACAAACCAGCCCTCCAGCAACATCTAATATGGAAGCAATAGCACCACCGTGTAGAATTTTATGGATCATATTACCTACCAATTTTTCTTGGTAACAAAATTGCAGTTCTGCGTAGTCTTGCTCGAAGCGGAGCAGTTCGAGACCCAACAGGCGGTTGAATGGCATACGATAAACAAAGATTTCACCGATAAATTTACGGGCTTCTTCTGGCGTTAAGAGGGTGTCTACTGGCTGAGTATTTTCCATGGTGATTTTCCTGATAATCTGATAATAAAAAGTAAAATTAACGGGTGCTAAATGAATTTATATAGTTAATTTCTTGTTAAGTCTATGCTTTCATTATCGTCTTTGCCAGTCTGTGAAGCGCTTCGAGAAACAATTCAGGGGGGGAAAAAACGGACTACAAAAAATAACCATATAGCGTGTAGAATAAACGGTAATTTTTTATATACAGGCGATCGGATCGCTACTGTATTTTTATAGCCTGTTTTCAGGCTTTTTCAGGGATTAGTATCTAACGATCGAGGAAAGGCGTGTCTACCGCAGAACTTATCAGCACGGCCTCGCTGGCTGAACAAGCATTACGAAAAACATTCGGATACCAGCAATTTCGTCCGGGGCAGCAGCAAGTGATTGACGCCGTTCTTGACGGACGCGACTGTCTGGTGGTTATGCCAACGGGAGGCGGTAAGTCACTGTGCTACCAGATCCCCGCATTGGTTAAAAATGGGCTGACTCTGGTTGTGTCTCCACTCATTTCATTGATGAAAGACCAAGTTGATCAGCTGCGTGCGAATGGCGTTGAAGCGGAATGCCTGAACTCAACTCAAAATCGTGAACAGCAATTTGATATCATTCAACGTTGTCGTAAGGGAAGTATTAAACTGCTCTATATCGCGCCTGAACGGCTGGTAACGGATAACTTTCTTGACCAGCTCCGCGACTGGCCGCCTGTTTTATTGGCTGTCGATGAAGCTCATTGTATTTCTCAATGGGGGCATGATTTTCGCCCAGAATATCGAGCATTAGGGCAACTCCGTCGTCGTTTCCCCGAGCTTCCAGTGATTGCACTAACCGCTACAGCAGATAAAGCGACCCGTCAGGATATCGTACGTTTATTGGAGTTGCATGAGCCGATTATCCATATCAGCAGCTTTGATCGTCCCAATATTCGCTATACTTTAGTTGAAAAATACAAACCGCTTGATCAGCTTTGGTCATTTGTCCGAGGCCAGCAGGGAAAAAGTGGCATTATCTATTGCAATAGCCGTAATAAAGTGGAAGAAACCGCAGTGCGTCTGCAAAAGCGGGGGTTAAGTGTTGCGCCTTACCATGCGGGGCTGGAAAACAGTCAACGGGCATGGGTACAAGATGCCTTCCAGCGAGATGATTTGCAGATCGTAGTAGCAACGGTTGCATTTGGTATGGGAATTAACAAACCTAATGTGCGCTTTGTTGTGCACTTTGATATTCCCCGTAATATCGAATCTTATTATCAGGAAACAGGCCGGGCTGGGCGAGATGGCTTACCGGCGGAAGCCGTGCTGTTTTACGATCCTGCGGATATGGTATGGCTGCGTCGCTGTTTAGAGGAAAAACCTACTGGTGAACAACAGGATATTGAGCGGCATAAACTCAATGCTATGGGCGCATTTGCACAGGCGCAGACCTGCCGTCGCTTGGTATTGTTGAATTATTTCGGGGAAAGCCGCCAAACAGCTTGTGGCAACTGTGATATTTGCCTTGATCCTCCCAAACGTTACGACGGTCTGGTCGAAGCACAGAAAGCGCTGTCCTGCATCTATCGCGTTGGACAACGTTTTGGGATTGGCTATATTGTAGAAGTGCTACGTGGTGCGAATAATCAACGCATTAGAGATTTTGGGCACGACAAGCTGCCTGTTTATGGCATGGGTAAAGAGCAGAGTCAGGAACATTGGATGAGCGTTTTGCGTCAGCTTATTCACCTGGGGCTTATCAGCCAAAACATTGCCAACTATTCTGCGCTGCAATTGACAGAGGCTGCACGGCCTGTATTACGTGGCGAAGTGTCTCTGCAACTTGCCGTACCACGTATCCAAAACTTGAAAAGCCGCAATCAGCAAAACAAATCATACAGTGGCAATTATGATCGCAAATTATTTGCTAAGTTACGCAAATTGCGTAAATCCATTGCTGATGAAAACAATATTCCACCCTTTGTTGTTTTCAATGATGTCACGTTAATTGAGATGGCAGAGCAGTGCCCAATAACGCCAGATGAACTTTTGCTGATTAATGGCGTTGGTCAGCGGAAATTAGAGCGTTTTGGTGATGCATTTATGACCTTAATCCGAGAGCATTTTGAAGAATTCGAGTAACTGAAAGATTTGAATAACTAAAGGACAGTGAACTGAGGATAACGCATGGTATCTGAGATATTGAAAGCCAGCTGGTTAAACCGTGAACCTCAGTTCTCAGCCTTTACGAATGGACTATTACTGGATTTTTGGCAAACAAGGGAAGAACGGCAATTTGTAGGAGTTGATGATATTTCCATCCATTATGTCTCCTTTTGTTCCTTCCATCATGACAAAACACTCGTCGTTTTGCCTGGCCGTAGTGAAAGTTACGTGAAATATACTGAAGTTGCCTATGATTTTTATCATCTGGGTTACGATGTTTTCATTATTGATCATCGTGGGCAAGGCCGTTCAGGGAGAATGTTAGACGATCGACAAAAAGGCCATGTTGAAGAATTCGATCATTATGTGGATGACTTAGTTAAATTTATTGAGCTTGAAGTAGCACCTCGTCAGTCTCATCGCTGTTATGCTCTGGCCCATTCAATGGGGGGCGCAATTTTGAGCCGTTTTCTGGTGCGTTACCAGGAACCGATTTTTCGTGCTGTGGCGTTATGTGCGCCGATGTTTGGTATTAACTTACCCATGCCGCGCTGGTTGGCGAATTTTCTGGTTAATCAGGCGGAACCCAGTATCAAAAGACGTAACGCCTATGCCCTGTCAACGGGGCAATGGCAGCCATTACCCTATTTTATCAATCTATTAACGCACAGTTATGCGCGTTATCAGCGTTATTTGCGTTACTATGCTGATTATCCTGAATTGCGCCTTGGGGGGCCGACTTACCATTGGATGCGTGAAAGTATGCTGATGGGCGATAATCTGATTGAAAATGCGGGCAAAATTCAAACTCCACTCATCGTATTACAAGCAAGTGAAGATAAGATAGTCAGTCATCGGGAGTTATTGGCTTTTTGTGCATCGCACCAAAATCCCCTGATTATCCAGGGGGCTCATCACGAAATCCTGTTCGAAAAAGATGTATTGCGAGCGCAGGGCCTCAATGCAATTTGTGATTTTTTTGACCAGAACTGATTTAGTTTAGGAACTATAACCATGTATCATATTGTTGCTTCAGATTTAGATGGCACTTTGTTATCTCCCGACCATAAATTAACCCCGTATACCAAGGAAACGTTGAACTTATTGACGGAACAAGGGATTCATTTTGTTTTTGCAACAGGGCGGCATCATATTGATGTGGGACAGATCCGTGATGGATTAGGCATTGATGCTTATATGATCACTTCCAACGGTGCAAGGGTTCACAATCCCCAGGATGAATTGGTATTTAGCCATAACTTAGATCCGGATATTGCCCATGATTTGTGTTTATTGGAGTTTGATAATCCAGATATCCTGACTAATTATTTCAATAACGATGATTGGCTAATAAATAGAGAATCACCTGAACAGAAAGCGTTTTTTCAGGAGTCCGTTTTCCATTACCAACTTTTTCAGCGCGATAATTTTTCCACGGATGGCGTATGCAAGGTTTATTACACCAGTGAAGATCATGATTATTTGGTGGATTTGGAAGAGAGGATTAAAGCGCGTTGGGGGGAAAGGGTTAATGTCAGTTTTTCACTGAGGAATTGTTTGGAAGTGATGGCTGGTGGTGTTTCTAAAGGTCATGCATTGGAGCAAGTTTGCCAATTGATCGGGTATCAATTAAATGACTGCATTGCTTTTGGCGATGGTATGAACGATCGAGAAATGTTAAGTGCGGCCGGTAAAGGCTGTATCATGCAGGGAGCGCATCAGCGCTTAAAAGATATTTTGCCTGATATGGAAGTCATTGGTTCCAACGCGGAGGATGCCGTTTCTTGTTATTTACGGAAAATGTATCAGGTGTGAAGCTAATAATTTAAATCATGGCTTAAAAAACAGCATCCGGCGTGATGCTGTTTTTTTATCGTGTTAGGTATTTTTCCTATAACATGTCCAATTTTTTGAATCGCAGTGTGTCAGCCCATCGATAAAATGGCTAAAACTGCCATTGAAATATTAAGAATATGGAATAGGACAGCTCAAGCGCGGGAGTTTGAACTCGAATTACAGATTAGTGAATCTTGTGGATGTAGCTATAGTTTATAGTAACATAATTGCTCTTATTTTTCGGATAGATTTATGCATAACTTTGATATGAGTTAAAGAGGTTTATATTGTTCCTGTTTCTAATTTTACATTTGGAAGTATTTTTTAATTCATTATCTAATAATGACATGAATAAGGAGCCATCTATCAACGAATCATGAATTGTGGACATAAAAAGATAAATGAGTATAGAATCTATCATCCTTTATAGTTTGCCTATTTTTATTTTATATCATTTAATTTAAACAAAGTGACATTATGAATTGGTATTTTAGTGTTTTAAAGAATTATGCTGAATTTTCTGGCCGTGCCCGTCGTAAAGAATATTGGATGTTCCAGTTATTGAACATTATTGTAGCCTTTGTTCTTTTAGTATTGGGTTCAGCAATTAATGATACTGCCGGTATTGCATTGTTGGGGATTTATATCATTGTTACTTTTATTCCAAATCTTGCTGTAACAATACGCCGACTGCATGATATTAACTGTTCTGGATGGTGGATTTTATTTACCTTTGTTCCTGTAGCCAGCATTCTTGTATTCGTTTTTACTCTGTTGAAAGGTACTCAGGGTAATAATGAATACGGTCCTGATCCAAGAAGAATGTCTTAATATCGGAAAATATATCCCTGATCATTTTAAATTACTGTCTATAAATCGGTGAATTGAAATGTTAACTATTTAGTTTGCCATGTAAGATGAAATGCCACTTATTACTTGTGTGGCGTTTTTTTTGATAGTTACTTTACTGAATAATTAATTCAGTGGATTATATTTATCTCTTTGAATGACGGGTTTTTATGCGTTTTATTGCTTAAATGATTTGGTCTTATAAAAAATAATTTTCTCCTTTACTTAATGTAAGTGTTTTTAATATAGTTTCTTGGAATATTAATATAAGGAGTATTATTTATGAGTAAATTGCGTCTCGCCTACTACAACTTATCTCCAGAGTTACTGCAAGGTTTTCGTGCGGTAAAAGAAGGTCTGGAAAATAGTCCGTTAGGTTTGCAACTGGTTGAATTGATCTATTTGCGTGTATCTCAAATCAATGGTTGTTCTTTCTGCTTAAATAAACACTCGCAAGTTTTGCGCGAAAATCAAGAGGCAGAACGTCGGTTAGCTGAATTAGCCGGTTGGCGAGTGAGTAGTCAGTTTACTCCCCGTGAAAAAGCGGCGTTGGAATGGGCCGAGGCATTGACTCACGTTGTGACCACACACGCAGACGATTATGCTTATTTACCCTTAAAAGATCATTTCACAGATCAGGAAATTTCTGATTTGACTTTTGCGATTGTGCTTATGAATGGGATGAATCGATTGGCAATCGGTATGCGCCATTAATGTTATTTGATTTCATCATCGTTGCTTTGAGCTAATTAAAAGGAAATATTTTCTTCTGGAAGTTGGGATTACGGTCCCTCCTTTTAAAAGAAAATCTTATCCAAATCAAAAATCATAGATATTAGGTATAATGGACTGATATATCCTGGCGTTATTTAATTCTCTTGCTGTATCTCGGGCACGCCTCCAATAAGACCGCCTAGACGGTCTCATTTAACATGAAATGGCGATTACACAAAATCTTAAACAACGTCACGTTTATTTCCAAATGCAGTCTTTTTTTTCTGCGTCATAAGCCTCCACATTCTCCTCAAAATCTACTTGTTTCCCTTTTTTACTTATATATGTGAAACCATAAACTCTTGCTACAAAGGGTTTAGTTCGTCGCCAATGGCCTAAGGGAACCGCTTTTAGCCCACTGACGGGGTAAGGTATCAGCGATATGGAATTGAGGCTGAATATGACACCAAGAAAGATTTTAAATGGGCTGACGCCAATGGAAGCCTATATCGGGTCGCATGTTGCACTTATTGCGTTAATCCAGCTATAGGTCACTACCCGCTTTCCGGACGGATAAGAGTGACAAGCAGTTAATCCAAATATCATGCTTGAGCAAAGTAACAATGCTAATATTTTCTTAGTTATTTTTGCTCCAATTGTGTTCATAAAACGTTCACGTTCTCGCCCTCGCTCTGGATTGGTCTCAAGTTCCAACATCAGAAATCATGCCAACTTCTGATGTTGAGGCGATTTCAAAATGGCCGTTTTACCATTCTCCATAGGGGTATTTTTTCCCTTTGATAAAGGATTTTATTTCCTCAGAATATTCACTATATCCATCGGGGTGTTTTGTCTTATTCTGGCATACAGTCATTTCATCACCAGAAACTGACTCTCCTATAGCAATCAAAATATTATTGCCATCGTTTTTATCATAACCCCGTAACCAAGCCTTAGCAGTTCCACCAGGAGCTAGGCCAATAAATAAGGTATCTCGATAGAATACACGATTTTTAACTGAGTGCCCGGCAGAAGGCTTTCTCATCAGTTTTCGGACATCTGGTGTAAAAATAAATTTTGTTTGGTAGGTTTTTTTATCAATCACCGAATCCCAGCAAACTAATAATGACTGAGGTAAGGCTTCACCATGATTTTTAATTCCGCTAGCCCCCCCTCCTAACTTCTTACTCCATGAATTCACACTTCTAAAATCTGAATCTGCTCCATCAGGCATAAATTTTTTGCACAATATAATTATCTTCATCCAAAAATTGAACAAAACTAATACTGGCATAAAAATATTCTGGGGTAATAAATTGGAATCTCCATTTATCATAAGGCAGTGGTTCACTGTTGCGTACAATGGGTTTGTAATTCACGACACGATTTTCTGAGTACCCAAACGCTTTAGCAAGTTCATTAATGTATATATAAGCAAATCCACCTAATATCAGCAGAATATGCCCTATCATAATCAATAAAATTAATGCTTTTTTTCTCATTTTGAGATGTCCTTTCCATTGTTATCAAAAATAGTTCTGCGCCAATCACGATTAGGACGGTTCGCATAAGCAATTTCTGCCGGATAAATATCACCTTTGATTTTATTATCTTTTGTTTTCACATTATTCCAATGTGCTGAAAAATGGGTATATTTAGACCATATCAATGTAAGTTCCTCCAAAGTAAAAGATTCAGGTTTTTGACCTTGCCTGATAGCCTTTCCCTGAGTGATGGCTCTCTCCTGCCTGACCGTTAATATCTTTTTCTACAAAACGATCCCTCGCCTGTCAGGATCACCTTCGGGTGGCGAACCTAAACTCCCGTAGCCTGAAAGCATAGGTATTCGCTAATTTAAAAAGGTATGCGTTTGGACATGTGGTGAGATTGGCATAGGCTATAGTTCTCCCGGCCTGCGTGGGGGATTACGGCCCGTGAAGTTAGTTGTAGCACTGCGGATCTCTTGTCCAAAAATATCAACCCGTGCCTGGAATGGTGGGAATGGCAAGGTGATATCATGTTTGCGGAATTCCTGCAAAATATGTTGATGCACTTCATGACGGGCAGGCATACGATGCCCCATCTCTGCGGCATAAGCACGTAGTTCATAAATCTGAATGCCTTGTTGCAAATCCACTAAATACACTTCCGGCATCGGGTTATCGAGAATAAAGGGCGAACTTTTGGCGGCAGACATTAATATGTCGGTGGCGTTTGCAGAGTCAACATCAGCCGGCACAGGGATTGTCAGGACGATACGCGTGATTGTGTCAGACAGTGACCAGTTGATGAATTGCTCTGTAATAAAGGCCTTGTTGGGAACAATAATCTCTTTTTTGTCCCAATCAGACAGCGTTGTTGCCCGCGTATTGATCTTCGTGATACTGCCTGTCAGACCACGGATAGTCACGGTATCACCAATGCGGATCGGTTTTTCAAATAAGATGATCAGGCCAGAAATAATATTGGTGAAAATTTCCTGTAAGCCAAAACCCAGCCCAACCCCCATTGCAGCAATCAGCCATTGTATTTTTGACCATTCAATACCCACCAGTGAAAAACCCACCAGGCCACCAATGAGGGTAATGCTATATTTGGTCAGTGTCGTAATGGCATAACCGGTTCCCGGTGTCAGCACTAAATGCTGTAACAGGGCGAGTTCCAGCAGGGCTGGCAAGTTACGGACAAGCTGTGTAGTAATGACAATAACTAAGATTGCAATTAATACGGAACCCAGGGTAATTGGCTGAACGCTATCAACACCGTTGATGGTTGTACTCACGTCCCAAAGCCGGATATTTTCAAGAAAAGAGAACGCTGAATGTAACTCAGACCACAATAGGATAAGTGAAACCAGTGCTATCATTGTCAGGATTGAACGTACTAATCCTAACGATTGGGCACTGATGGCATCCAAATCGATGACGGGTTCTTCAACTTCGATTGCACCTTCTACACTGCTATTAATATTGCCAGCATCTTCCTCACTTTTGGCTCGCTGGGCCAATATCTCCGCACGACGTTGTTTTGCCCGCTCAAAAGCGATCTTACGGCGCTGGATCAGCATCCATCGACGGACAATGTGGTAAACGACCAGCAGGAAGAACCAGATAGCGACGGAGGTTTCCAGACGGCCTAATAGTGCTTGTGAGGTTTGCAGATAACCCAGGATCGAAGCGAGTGCCGCTAAGATTGGGGCCGAGAGGAGTATCCACCATAGAACAGAGCTGACAATATTCTCGCCTGAACCATGTTTGTCCATATAGAGTGGAATGCCGGCGCGTTTTAAGCTGCTGGTGACCAGACTCAGCGAGATACAGAGCATGATGAAACAGAGCCTGCCGAGGGTTGCGATAAAATCCTGGTCTTTGTAATGATTAAAAGTGATCAATGCCATCATCAGGGGCACGATCAGGAAAATGGAAAGACGGTAGAAACGCATCGCTCGCTTGATACGTTCTTCCGGCCAGCGAAAGTGGGCGATAAATAAGCCATTGGGATGGGCAAAGGCCGCACTGAGCATAAAGACCCACAGAACGGGGGTGGTTTCACGTACACCGTTACCTATTGCGGTAGCCATCGGATACTGCCATGCGTTTTGCAATCCATAACCAATGGCTGACCAAAGCATTGGTAACGGTAATGCCGCAACAACAGACCAAAAAACGGTGCGCATAGTCAAAGAGAAATGATCTTGTGTCACTTTACCGATGCGGTTGCTCGAACGCTCAAGAAAAGCATGATACTGGCGGTGTGAGCTAACACTAAAAATGACCAGTAATAAAGTCCCCAGCAAATAGAGCAGAGTATCTTGTTTAGTCAACATGCTGTGGATGGCGGCACCCAATTGAGAGAACGTATCCAGAGATAACAGAAGCGTCAGATTCTGCACCACCTGCAATGGATAATTGAGCGATATAGGATTGACATCCGCTACCCAGAACAGATAGCGATGGGTAGCATCCTGAACTTCTTTCAGGGCATCATTTAATTTGTTGGTGATGACCTTGAATTGAGTCTGTTCCAGTATCTCATTGTCATATCCTGATAGCAGGGAATTTAATAGCTCTTTCTTGGTGCGGATAAGTGATTCGTAGACCTTCTTTTGCTCTGGCATCAGCGTGTGATATAAGGGCAATGTTTGCTCAGGAGGCCGTTGCAGGTTTTCCAGCATTTCCTCATATTTCAGTCTTTCGACCCGTAATTCGACAATATCCCTGTCAATTTGCTGGGATTTTGACATATCGGGAATATGGGTGACTCTCGCCCTCAAGGTTTCGCCAAGCGCAGTGGAATCGTTTAGCCATTGTGCTTGTTCACGGATAGTATTGAGTGTTTGGAGAACAAAAAGAATTTCGCTATTGGCCTTGCGCTGTTTTGAGCCAATGGCTTCCATTCTCAGGGCCTGTTGATTGAGCATTTGCGATAATTGGCGGTTTTGCTGGAGTTCATCCTGCAAAAACGTTGGCAATTTTTCTCCACTCTGCTCCGCCAGCATTTCTGTATACTCCAGTGCAGATTCCGTTTTCTGCTGGCGTTGGGTATTTAACAGGCTGCGTAATTGCTGGAGTTTAAGATCCAGCCGTTGATAGCGTTTTTTGTATAATTCTGCGCGTATGCGCGCAATCTCCTGACGATTATTGACAGAAAGTTGAGCTATCTCCAGTTCATCAGCCATAGCCCTACGCGCATTGACTTCTGCTTGCGCCAACGCTAATTGCGCTTTGGCCAGTGGCGTGGAAGGTGAATCCAGAGACTGGAACCGGGAAGTTGCCTCAGCAAGCAAACGCTTTGCCTCAGCCTGTTGTTGAGGCAATTGACTCATGGAATCACTGATTTCTCGGAGTTTATCCTGTTCGCGCTGTAATTGGTGTCCTTGTTCCTGTAATTCATTATTGGTCTGGATAATTTGCTGTTCTAAATTGCTGATAGGTTGATTGGCCGGAATGGAAGTAGCAGCATTGTTTTCAGCAAGGATTTTTTGGCGCAGATCTTTGATGATTTTAGGAAATTCATCAATTGCCTGTCGGTACTTCTGGGTACGCTCATTGGCGGATTTTGTATCATTAACCCAATTTATTGCCCCTTGAAGTGCATGTGCGATTTCAGAATCTTGTGAGCGTTTACTGCCTCCAACCTGCTTCAGCTCTTGTTTTAGTTGGGTTTCATCCAACGGGGACACAGAAGCAAAAGCCTGGCTCGCAATTAAGAGGCTGAGAAGTAGACTGATAATCAGGCGCACAATAAGGGGCTCCTTGGTTATAAATTAGTTGATGATACCTTTAATTCATTGATTCATCGTTATTTACTGTGGGTTCTTCTGATGTGGCAGTCTGCGCCATCATGTCTCCCATACGGGTTTGTGAACCACTGTATAAGTGGTTGGCAAAATTAATCTGATTAGCAGCAAACAGATTGATCACGGTTGAACCCAGCTTGAAGCGTCCCATTTCCTCGCCTTTTTTGAGGGAGATGACGCCTTCTTGGCCTTCTGTAGGGTAGGTCCAACGCTTGATGATGCCTTCACGCGGAGGTGTGACACAGCCACTCCAGACAGTTTCAATACTGCCAACAATGGTCGCACCAACCAGAATTTGCACCATGGGACCAAACGCTGTCTCAAATAAACAGATGACGCGTTCATTACGTGCAAATAAGTTTGGCACATTGGCTGCCGTCAATGGGTTTACTGAGAACAGATCACCAGGGACATAGATCATCTCCTTGAGCACGCCATCACATGGCATGTGGACACGGTGATAATCCCTTGGTGATAAGTAAGTCGTGATAAATTGACCATGACGGAACTGTTCGGCCAGTTGATACTGCCCTGCCAGCAATGCTTCTATCGTGTAATAGTGGCCTTTAGCCTGAATAATCTGATCTTCGCGGATCGCCCCAAGCTGGCTGACGGTGCCGTCTGCTGGTAGAGCCAATTGGTGGATTTCATTGGCGATAGGGCGAATGCCTTCCTTAAGAGGGCGAACAAAAAATTCATTAAATGTTGAATAAGCCGTGAATGAAGGATCCTTTGCCTCATTCATATCCACTTTATAGGCCTTAGCGAAAGCCTTGATTGCAAGCTGTGTCAGCCAGCCCGCTTTTTTATTGGCAAACCAACCTGCCAGTTTTGTAATGCATTGTTTTGGCAGTAAATATTGTAGACTGATTTTAAAATTATCCAGCACGTCAACCTCTTGGATCTCTTCTTGGCAAATTGGACAAAAGTCGGCTATTGTACCTGCCATTATTTTTAATGTCAGGGTATCATTAATTATTGCCTTATTTGTGAGCGCTTGTGAAATTTCGGCGTGGTTTAACCTGTACCATGCTTTCCAGAATCCGGTGGTAATTTTCGAAGCGTTCCTGAGCAATGGTGCCTTGTTCCAATGCTTCTCTTAGGGCACATCCCGGATCGTCCAGATGTTTGCAATCACGGAACTTGCACCCCCCCAGATATTCGCGGAATTCGATAAAACCTTGTGTAACCTGTTCTGGCGTTAGGTGCCACAGGCCAAACTCACGGACACCTGGAGAGTCGATCACATCTCCCCCCAGTGGGAAATGGTAAAGACGTGCGGTGGTCGTGGTATGCTGCCCGAGACCTGAGTTATCTGAGACATTATTGACCAGGATATCTTCTTTCATGTCGGGCAACAGGGTATTGAGTAAGCTGGATTTCCCGACGCCAGATTGGCCTGCAAAGATACTGATTTTGTTAGTCAGCATCGTGGTGAGTTCAGGGATACCCTCGCCGGTATAGCGGGAAACTTCCAGTACGCGATAACCGATATGGCGATAGATATCCATGACATCGTTAACCCACTCACGGCTCTCGGCATCCAACAGATCGATTTTATTGAGTACGAGCAGAGGCTCGATATTGAGTGTTTCACAGGCGACTAAATAGCGATCGATAATATTCAGTGAGAGTTCAGGCAAAATAGCGGAAACTATCACGATTTGGTTGATATTTGATGCAATGGGTTTGATGCCATCATAGTAGTCAGGACGAGTAAGAACGGAAGTACGTTCATGGACCGCTTCTACAATACCATTCACTTTGACATCAGACTGGAGTTGCAGCGTGGGGCGCCATACAACGCGATCACCCGTGACCAATGAGTGGATTGTTCTACGGATATTGCAACGCTGTATAGAAGAGTCGGCTGCCTCAATATCGGCATGTTGCCCGAATCGGCTGATCACCAGCCCTTCTTGTGGCTCACCAAACTGGCTGTCATCCATTTCTGACTTTTGAGCATCGGCCTTATTCAGCTTGCGCTGATGATTGGCTTGCACACGGCGTTGTTGCCCTTTGGAGAGTTTACTTTTAGCCACCGAACCTCACTTATTTTTTGTTTATATTTCATCTATCTTGCTGATCATCGCTGTGAGTGATCAAAACCGTTATGATACCTCACAGATACAGACTACCTCTTTTGAAGGAAACTAGGATATATCATGTCAAAAAGTGAGAACAATCTTATCTGGATAGATTTAGAGATGACGGGGTTAGATCCCGAGCGCGATCGCATAATTGAAATGGCAACTATTGTCACCGATTCGGAATTGAATATCCTTGCAGAAGGGCCTGTGATTGCGGTTCATCAGCCGGATGCGCAATTGGCATTGATGGACGAATGGAATGTACGGACGCATACTGCGAGTGGATTGGTAGAACGTGTAAAGCAGAGCCAGTTTGATGATGCGCAAGCTGAAAAAGCAACTATTGCCTTTCTGGAACAATGGGTGCCGGCAGGAAAATCACCCATTTGCGGCAATAGCGTGGGACAGGATCGTCGTTTCCTGTTTCGTTATATGCCAGAGTTGGAAAAGTATTTTCACTACCGTTATTTGGATGTCAGTACGCTTAAGGAATTGGCCCGTCGTTGGAAGCCTGAGATGCTGTCAGGATTCAGTAAGAAAAATACCCATCAGGCCCTGGATGATATCCGGGAATCCATTGCTGAATTGGTGTATTACCGTGAGCATTTTATCCAAAAATAAAATGTGATCTAAAAATAAAGAACGGTATTTGATATAAGATTTGTATGTAAATCAATCTCTGTATTGATGGTTAAGCGGATTGTTTGCTGGTTTAATCATCAATCGGAGGGAAAATACAATTTTTTGTGTTGTGGGACTTGCCAGCGGCATAATTTCTCGTATAATGCGCTCCCCGTACCGATGAAAAATTTCAACTGTACGATATGCCAGAATATATGCGGGAATAGCTCAGTTGGTAGAGCACAACCTTGCCAAGGTTGGGGTCGCGAGTTCGAGTCTCGTTTCCCGCTCCAAATTAAAATTTATTCGGGTATTTCAAGTCAGGCTTAATGCAAGCCGTACAAAATGCGGGAATAGCTCAGTTGGTAGAGCACAACCTTGCCAAGGTTGGGGTCGCGAGTTCGAGTCTCGTTTCCCGCTCCAAATTCAAGACGGTAGATTGCTAACCAGGTCTGCAAGTCATAAGAAAAGCGCCTAAGTGCGTTTTTTTGTTTTCAAAATTCCAACCAAAGCCAACAACTTTCTGAATATTCAGCGGTACTGAAATTTGCTCAGTTACAATGTTGCGATTCTGTCATATTCATGTTGACGAATATTAAAATCCTTTGGTAGATTGAATTGATCGTTATAATCACTCATAGAAATCAATTTAACGTAATCTCCCTGCAATGGGAGTGAACGTATGATGGAAGCTCTCCATAATCCAGTTATCTGCAAAGCATCTCTAATCTGTCCTTAAGGGTTTCTTAAGGATGTTTATCTGTCAATGTGAACAAGGATAGAGCCGATGAAGTATGATGTTATTGTTGTAGGATCTGGTGCTATTGCAGGTTCGATTGCTTATGAACTGGCTAGTCGCCAATTGAAAATATGCAGGTTGGGACGTCTTGATCGTAGCAATGCAGCGTCAAAAGCTGCGGGGGCAATGAATGGCTGTTTTGGTGAAGTGACCAGCGGGCTGATTGCGAGCGATTATGGAAAACTGAAACTCAAAATGGATTGTATCGCGAAAGCGCGTTGGTCAATATGGGCACAGCGTTTAATCGCATCTTCGGGAGATCCCCGTCCTTTATTTACTGCAAAAGGTACTCATGTCATTCTCAATACCGCAGGAATGGCTGCTGTTGATAGTGTTAATTATGATGCGATAGAAAGTATTCTTCGTGAATATAATGAACCCTATGAGGTTGTCGATCCGCAATCGATTAAGGGAATGAAAGCTAACGATTTGGTACGTTCGCTCAAAGGAATTTATATTTCAGAAGAAAATGCCCTTAATTCCCATATATTGCTTGAAATGCTGGATGCTGCTTTTCTCAAGGAAGGGGGAGAACTTATTGATAATAATGTTAAACGTGTTCTTACAGAAAAGGGGGCTATAACCGGTGTTGAAACCATCGACGGGGTGCGCTTTACAGCAAATAAAGTAGTGATTGCAGCAGGAGTGCAGTCACTTGATATATTATCAGACCAGCTTTCTATCGTGCAGAAGATCCCTCCGCTTTTTGCGGGTCATGGAGTTTCTGTTTTACTCAAAGTTAAAAATCCCGATGATTTACCAACATCAGTTATTCGAACACCTAACCGCGCATTTGCTTGTGGATTACATTGTGTTCCGCGTGGTGATGGTATTCTCTACGTTGGTGCGACCAATCTTGTATTCAGCCAACCTCGTAAATATGCAACAGTTGCTACCACACAGTTCCTTTTAGAATGCGTTTACAATCAGATAAACGTTGATTTATTTGCATCTGAGATTATTGCTGTTCAAGTGGGCAATCGACCCATCTCAGCAGATGGTTTTCCCTTGATTGGGGAGTGTGGCATAGATGGGTTGTGGCTTGTGACGGGAACATATCGGGACGGTTTGCATCAATCTCCGCTTTTAGCGGATTATGTTGCAAATGCACTTATGGGGCGGCCTAATCTGGATATTGATCTGGGGGATTTTATACCTATCCGTCGGCCCTTAGTGGGACTTAACCGAGAGAAAACTATTTTAGAAGCGGCGCAGCAAACAGTCGCGATGGGTTATGAATATCTCTGGAATATTAAGCCAGGATGGGATGAATTAATCCATGAAGGTTTACACAATAAGTATCGTGCGCACGTTGAATCTATTGATGCGATCTATACGCCTCCTCCTGATTTGGTTGCATTCTCTTGCCATGATGAGCAGATAACTAAGCGGTTACGTGATTACTATCGTGTTTGGAAAGGATAGTGTTTGGAAGGCATGAACATTGTATCTATAGCTGATCGCGGTTCGAAAAGTGTTGGACATTATTATTGATAATGTCCAACACGCTTTATCACATCACTTTTTGTAATTCTTTCAGCAATATTTCCTTACGTTCCATCATGTTTTTCATCGCTTTTTGTTTCACATGCCCAAAACCGCGCACCTGATTGGGAAGCTCCGCAATTTGCCGACAGATTGCCAAATTATTGCGTTCCATTTTTTCGATTAAAAAATCAATTAATCGCTCATACTCAAGCAGCAGATTTCTTTCCTGTTTACGCTCTTCCTGATAGCCAAAAATATCAAAAACAGTGCCTCGTAGCGATTTACATGCGGCAAGAAAGCGGAATACAGGAACGATCCACGAACCATATTCTTTTTTTCCGCGTTGGCCTGTACGGGGATCTTTGCGATTGAAGAGAGGAAGGCTAAGGTGAAAGCGGAGGGTTTCTGTATTATCAAATTGTGAGCGGAGCTTATCGAAAAAACCGGTTTTAACGTAGAGTCTGGCGACTTCATATTCATCTTTATACGCCATTAACTTGAATAAGTTTTCAGCAACGGATTGAGTAATTTCTTCTGCGTCGATCTGCTGAGTCACCATTTGAACCTGGGCTATACGGCTGAGATAACGCATCGCATATCTTTCATTTTGATAATCAACCAGAAATTGATACCGATGCATAATGAGATCGTCCAGACTTTTTATATTTTCTGGCGGCGTAATATTGAGGTGTTTTTGCAGAATATCGGGTTGGGCTGCCGCGATGCGGCCCAGACAGAAAGCTCGTCGGGCATTATCTGCTGAGGTTCCCAGTTCTTGCATCGCATTGTTGATGCCAGTTAATGTGATTGGAATCTTGCCGAGCTGCCAGGCATAACCCATTAATATGATATTGGTTTGGTCTTTGTCACCGACCAGGTGTGCAGCCATGATTTCTGCATCAATGGCGTGTAATACTTGTGTATGTTGATTCAGGGTGTCCAGCATTTTGGGGTGATCCAAATCCAGCATAGGGGAGCGAAGCATAGTGCCGACCTGGGTTTCATGGGTGTTCAGTATGCATTTTGTTGATCCCCTTGACATCACTTCCCGTGCATTTTGCCCTGTTGCAGCCACCAAATCGGCGGCGATAACCAGATTAGCACGCCCGCGATCAATCCTGACTTGATGCAGTTTATCCTGGTCATGGCATAGCCGAATATGGGTTATGGCTTCCCCGCCTTTTTGCGCAAATCCGGTAAAATTGAGCAGACTGACAAAGCAGCCGTCTAATTGCGCCGCATTGGCAAGTAGATGTCCTGCGGTGACGATACCAGTACCGCCGATACCGACTAACAGGATTTCATAAGGTATTTCGGCAGAAGCCAGTGTCGGTTGAGGTAGTTTGTGGATAATTTTATCTAACTCAGTCTGTGTGATGATCTTACTGAGATCCGCACGTGGGTTGGCATTTTCGACAGTAATAAAGCTGGGGCAGAATCCTTTCAGGCAGGACAGATCTGAATTGCAAACGTGTTGGTCTATCTTGCGCTTAGTGCCTAAAGGCGTTTTGACTGGAATTACGGCCAGGCAATTTGATTGTATTTGACAGTCACCACATCCCTCACAGACCAATTCATTGATGACGGCGCGCCGCGTCAATTTTGGTGCCAGCCCCCGTTTTCTTTTACGACGTAATTCTGTGGCACAGGCTTGATCGTAGATAAGCACTGTGACGCCAATGATATCCCGAAGACGTTTCTGTACATCCTCCAGATAATCTCGTTCATAGAGTTTCACCTTGGCAGGAAGGCAATTTTTATCTTTGTATTTATCAAGATCATTCGTCACGACAACTACTTCTTTCACACCTTCAGCAATCATCAAAGAAACAATTTGCGATAGGGTGATATTCCCATCCAGCGGTTGTCCACCTGTCATTGCCACCGCATCATTGAACAGCAATTTGTAAGTAATGTGGCTTCCTGCGGCGACTGATTGGCGAATGGCTAAGTGACCAGAATGGAAGTAGGTGCCATCGCCCAGATTTTGAAAGACATGGGAGCGATTGACAAATGGGGCATGTCCTATCCAGTCAACGCCTTCACCTCCCATTGGCAAGAGGCCGTTTCCGGTATTGCGATCCATCCATGTCGCCATAACATGGCATCCGATACCAGGTTGAGCTTGGCTATTGTCTGGTAAGCGGGTTGAAGTGCTATGGGGACATCCAGCGCAAAAATACGGTGTACGTTTGGGTAAAGTTGCATCGTGCTGAATGGGCGTCGTTGACCATTCGGGTGGCACGGAGAGAAATAAATTGAATTGTTGTAACCATCCAGAAAGTGGGACGGCAACCCGTGAAGGGCGTAGTTCAACGTCAGCGGGTAACAATTTCTGACCAAGCTGGTTATGCTTACCTATCAGATTGGTCATTTTCTGTAATTTAACCAATTGATGAGCCAGCAGCATCTCAACGATGGCTGCTTTTTCTTCAATAATAAAAATATGACTGACTTGGGTAGCTAGCTCGCTGAGAAGCGGTGATAAAGGATAAACCAAACGGATATGGAGAAAAGCGACGCCTTGTTGGGCCAGTTCAGAAGGTGTAAGGCCCCCGACACGCAGGGCTTCCATAACATCCTTATGAGCCTTACCCACCGTTACCAATAAAGCGTGTGGATGTTCGCAGGGGGCGAGCAGGTAATCAATGGGGTTAAGTTTAGCGAACTCTTCGACGGCTTTTAGTTTATAGGCCAATCGCTTTTCAATCTGTGGGCCGGGGAGATCAGGCCAGCGCCAATGCAACCCATCGGGTCCAGGATCAACGTGGGGAACGTTATAATCAGGAAATGGCTTGCTTTCTCTGACGGCACCGCTTTCCACAACTTCACTGATCGCTTTAAAGCCAAACCATGCGCCGCTGACACGTGATGCCGCCCAGCCCCATAAACCGACACTCATATAATCGGCAACCGATGCCGGGTGCAAAACAGGCATACTCCATGCCATCATCGTGAGATCAGATTGGTGGGACATGGACGAAGAGACACAACCGTGATCGTCTCCGACGATAACCAGCACACCCCCGTTTGGCGAGGAGCCGTAAGCATTGCCATGTTTAAGTGCATCACCGGAACGATCGACGCCTGGCCCTTTGCCGTACCACATACCAAAAACGCCGTTAACCTGTCTGTCAGGGTCTGTTTCGACTTTTTGTGTACCTATCAGTGCATCGGCTGCGAGATCTTCATTGACGGCAGGTTGAAAGCGAATGTTGGCTTGGATAAGTTGTTTGCTGTGTTGCCATAATGTTTGATCTAAGCGGGCTAAAGGAGAGCCACGATAACCTGAAACTAACCCCGCTGTGTTGAGATTGTGGATTTCATCCAACTCAGCTTGAGCGAGTAGAAGGTCAACCAGCGCCTCAGTGCCCGTGACAAATTTAGATTGATAATATCGAGCCATGTTCCTGACCCTCTCTTAAGAGAATAATTATCTAATTAACAACGCAAATTATTGTTAATCTATTTCCATAAAATCGTTAGAACAAGCACAAATCTTATTAGATGTTGGTTAATTGTTTATTTAATGTTAACTCCGTGCTGTTTGGTATTCCAGACAACTGTCGGGGTTATGGTAGGGATTTTTTGTGTCAAACGGGAGTGAATATCTTTTGAGCGTTTAACTCGGAAGTAAAAGCAAAGGGCTTGCCATCTTATCTGAACGCGTTCATAATGGCGCCCGTTCCTGATATGCAGGCTCTAAGAATGACCTATAACTCATAAGGTTAACAGGTATTCAAAATCAGCATTCAGGCATCTCAGGCTAATAATATTAGCTGTCAGCGACGCGGGAATAGCTCAGTTGGTAGAGCACAACCTTGCCAAGGTTGGGGTCGCGAGTTCGAGTCTCGTTTCCCGCTCCAATTTCCTCCATTTTGTTACCTTATTTCTATAAAAATCTCGTTCAAGACAGATACTGTATCTCCTGTCGAAAGGGTCAGGTTGGTGTAGGATGTGGTTGGGTTAGCGTTTGCTTCAAGGCATCTCCAATATGAGTTGTTTTATGCAGGTGTCCCCTTATCAGACGTTAAGGTGCCTTTATAAGCCGTCCGATTGGGAAGCGTCCAGCACATTATTGACGATAAAGCGCTTGCTATCCTGCTCCAACAGGTCCATAATGCCGCCTCATTTTTGAATGGGCAGAGGAAAATTTCTCCACTAGCGTCTAGAATGGATGAGTGGGCTATTGCCTTGCTGCTGATTTCTGGTGTTCGAGACTAGAACTCAATTCTTGTTTTTTATCCACAGTTTTTAACATTATCACTCTATTGAGTCACCTGATGATGCTCTACTTGTTACACAGAGTTATCCACAGGAGGATTCTTTGTGTTTGGTTTTCTTGACTTATCATTCACAACAACAGTTCAAACTTAACTTATTGATTAATTAAAGTAATTAACCTAATTTAAAAATAACATGATCAACATTTATTCTCTGTTTGTTAGTTGATCAGCAAAGTATTTTTATTTTATTCACAAGGAAATAAACGGTTTTTTTTACCATAAAACCGGATGGTTAATTATTAGGCGTCTCTGGGTAAGCCTTTGGTTATTGCCCTTATTAATCGTTTTTGTTGTGAGGTTTGAACCTCAATGGCATTCGCATTGCGGCGGGTCATTTGCCGGGCGATCGCCCAGTGGATATGTTCATCCAAAACTTCACTTAAGCCGAACTTTTTTTCCAACGCTAACACAATGTCATCTTGATACGGTGCATTACCTAAGGCGACGGAAATGTTGCGCAACCAGCGCAGATATCCAATACGGCGAATTGCCGAGCCTTCCGTGATACGCAGAAACTTCTCCTCGCTCCAATTGAATAGATCTAATAGCTCAGGAGTATGCAGTACGGCTCGTGGGCTAAAATCAGCTTCATCTGTTAATTGAGAAAAACGGTTCCAGGGGCAAATAAGCTGGCAATCATCGCAGCCATAAATCCGGTTACCCATCAGTGGGCGCAGTTCTTCTGGAATAACACCTTCCAATTCAATGGTCAGATATGAGATGCAGCGTCGGGCATCAATGGTGTCAGGTGCAACAATAGCCCCCGTTGGACAAGTTGTCATGCAGGCTACGCAGCGTCCACATTGCTCCTCTTGTGGAACATCAATCGGCAGGGGAAGATTAATCAGCAATTCACCGAGGAAAAACCAGGAACCCGATTCACGATTTAATATAAGTGAGTGTTTACCAACCCAACCAAGCCCCGCTTTTGCGGCCAGTGGGCGTTCCATAATCGGAGCAGAATCGACAAAAGGACGAAAATTCAAAGTTCCCTGATATTCATGGGTGCTGCAATATTCTTGGATCTTGTCGCCCAGTTTTTTGAGACGCTGACGTAGCAGTTTATGATAATCCCGGCCCAACGAATAGCGACTAATATAACCCATTTGCGGATTGTTAAGCGTACTGGCAAACGCGGCTTTAGCAGGCAGATAATTCATGCGTACGCTGATAACCCGCAAAGTCCCCGGCAGAAGCTCATGGGGACGGGCGCGCATCATGCCGTGACGCGCCATCCAGTCCATTTCGCCATGATATTGCTTATCAAGCCATTCTTGTAATCTCGGCTCTTCTGCCGATAAGTCCGTATCACAGATGCCGACTTGCTGGAAGCCAAGGGAAAGGCCCCATTGCTTGATGTTTGTTGCCAGAAGATTCAGATCGAGAGGGGTTGCCATGAAATACAAATGACTGCTGAAAGAGGGGCGTTAGCTTAACACAGAGGGAATTGAATACAAAAAATGGAGCATATAGTTGTTACGGTAGCACAGAAGAGACTAAATGATAATGTCTGAATTATGTTATGGTTACGGGTTAATCTATTTAACTGATATTCTACCTGACTAGTTTCTCATTCAATAAATCAAAACAGATATTTTTCAATGAAAGAACTCGTTTTATCACTCCCAAATGAAAATGCCACAGTTGCATTGGGCAATGCAGTGGCGGCAGTTGGCGATCGCGGCTATGTTATTTATCTGTATGGCGATCTTGGTGCAGGAAAAACCACATTCAGCCGGGGTTTTCTGCAAGCTCTCGGCCATCAGGGGCATGTGAAAAGTCCGACTTATACGTTAGTCGAGCCTTATGCTTTACAACCACGGCCTGTCTACCATTTCGATCTTTACCGTCTGGCTGATCCTGAAGAGCTGGAATTTATGGGGATCCGGGATTATTTCCATCAGGACGCTATTTGTCTGGTGGAGTGGCCTCAGCAGGGCACTGGCGTTTTGCCTGATGCAGATATTGAGTTGCACCTGAGTTATGACAGTGAAGGGCGCCAGGCTCGTTTTGTTGCGTTATCTCAATATGGTGAAAGTCTGTTGGATAATTTGAAGTCCTTATGAAGGAATACCCGACTATGATGAATGCCTTTTTAGTGGATGTGATAAAAAAATGGCGTGCCTATTGGGTAATGGCCTGTGTTTTGTTTTTCATGTTAAATCAGCTGGTTATTACGGCGGCGTCTGCGGCTACACTGTCGAATATTCATGTGAAGAATGATCCATCTGAGTCCGTAGTAACGTTGAAATTCACCGGCGGGTATCCTGATTATCGGTTCTTTCTTTTGCATTCTCCTGAACGGTTGGTGGTGGATATTCGCCAAGCCAGTAAGATTGTTGGATTACCGATGATTTTATCCGGCCAGAATCTGGTAAAACAGATACGTTCCAGCCAGCCATCTGATGCACATCATCAGCGGGTGGTGTTGGAATTGGCACATAAGGCTACAGTGACATCTACGGTGAAAAATGTCGGCAATCAATCGCAAGTGATGATGACACTGAAAGCCAATGGAGTGGCGAATAACTCATCGGTATCGAATAAGCCGGCCTTAAAAAATGAAAGTAAGCGCTTGCTTACAAATAATGCTCCCCTGCCGGAAAAAGAAACTAAGCCAGTATCGAATCACCGTGAGCAAGGTGTGAAGAAACAGGCAGCTCAATCTGCGCAAGGAAGAGCGTTCCACCCGGTTGTCGTTGCCATTGATGCGGGGCATGGCGGGCAAGATCCTGGAGCGATTGGGCAACGGGGGCTGAAAGAAAAGAATGTCACGATTAATGTTGCTCGTAAATTGGAAGCCCTTTTGCGCAATGATCCCATGTTCACGCCGGTGTTGACGCGAAATGGCGATTATTTTATTTCTGTGGCAGGGCGTTCTGAAGTCGCCCGTAAACATAAAGCCAATATACTGGTATCCATTCATGCCGATGCCGCGCCTAATCGCGGTGCCAGAGGTGCTTCTGTCTGGGTGCTATCCAACCGCCGTGCAAACAGTGAATTGGGGAACTGGCTGGAACAGCATGAAAAACAATCGGAATTACTGGGCGGTGCGGGAGATGCTCTCGCCAACGGCACTGATCCTTATCTGAGTAAGGCCGTGCTGGATTTGCAATTTGGGCATTCACAACGGGTTGGCTATGATGTTGCTATGCAGGTATTGAGCCAGCTAACCAGAATTGGTTCCCTGCATAAACGTACACCAGAACATGCAAGCCTGGGTGTTTTGCGCTCGCCGGATATTCCGTCCATTTTAGTGGAAACGGGCTTTATCAGTAATGTGTCTGAAGAAACGTTATTAGGCTCCAATCAGTATCAGGAGAAACTGGCACAGGCCATTCATTTGGGATTACGTCACTATTTTCTGGCTAACCCGTTGCAGTCTGCACCAAAGTAACCAAATATACGCCTATCAGAATAGGTTTGACAGGCTCTGAATCGTAGGTAAGGTCACATTATGGCTATCAAGATATTACCCCCACAATTGGCAAACCAGATTGCTGCGGGTGAAGTGGTTGAACGCCCTTCTTCTGTAGTGAAAGAGTTGGTGGAAAATAGCCTTGATGCCGGTGCAACCCGTATTGATATTGATATTGAACGGGGTGGCGCAAAGCTTATCCGTATCCGCGATAATGGCTGTGGGATAGCCAAACAGGATTTGATGCTGGCACTGGCGCGCCATGCGACCAGTAAAATTGCTTCATTGGATGATTTGGAAGCGATTGTCAGCATGGGGTTCCGTGGGGAAGCCTTAGCGAGTATCAGCTCGGTTTCAAGGCTGACATTAACTTCCCGTCCTGAAAGTCAGGCAGAAGCGTGGCAATCTTATGCCGAAGGCCGTGATATGGAGGTCACGGTAAAACCTGCTGCTCATCCTGTGGGGACAACGGTTGAAGTGTTGGATCTGTTTTATAACACGCCTGCCCGTCGAAAATTTTTGAGAACAGAAAAAACGGAATTTGGCCATATTGATGAAATAGTGCGTCGTATCGCTTTGACGCGGTTGGATGTCGCCATTAACCTGAATCACAATGGGAAATTGATGCGCCAGTACCGTCCCGCTAAAGAGGAATCTCAGCATGAACGGCGTCTGGCAGCCATTTGTGGAACCGCTTTTGTGCAACAGGCGCTGGCGTTGTCATGGCAGCATGATTCCTTGTCTATTAAGGGCTGGGTTGTCGATCCGGTGAATCCGGCCGTGAGCGAGATCCAATATTGCTATGTCAATGGGCGCATGATGCGGGATCGCCTGCTTAATCATGCGATTCGTCAGGCTTATCAGGATTTGATTAAGGGTGAGCAACAACCCGCTTATGTTTTGTATCTCGAAATCGATCCACGACAGGTGGATGTCAATGTACATCCGGCCAAACATGAAGTGCGTTTCCATCAAGCCCGCCTGGTACATGATTTTATTTATCAGGGGGTGGCTGCGGTATTGAAACAACGCGGCACGGGAGATGAACTGGCGCTCGGCTGTCAGGAGAGTGTTACAAGCTGGGTGCCGGAGAATCGCCCTGCTGCGGGAGAAAATCATTTTACCCGTAAGCGTGTTGAACAAGCGGATGAGGCCTCTTCACGACGTCATGAGCATCATGATCGTGGTACACAACAAATACATCATGGGGAAAGCTACCAGAAAAAACAGGGGGAGTTGTACCAAAAAATGATGCAATTCTCCCCGGAAGAAAAACGCCCGTTATTTCCAGAGCGGGGTGTGCGGGAAGGTGTATCGGTTTCTGCGACTCCTGTGCCATCGGGGCAGGGGAAACATAGCTTTGGAAAAGTATTGTGTATCTATGCAGGTTGTTATGCTTTGCTCGAATCGCCATTGGGAATCGGGCTGCTTTCTCTGCCAGTTGCAGGGCGCTGGCTGAAACAGGCGCAACTGACCCCCGGAGAACAGGGGCTGAAATCCCAGCCATTATTGATCCCGCTGAAACTGGCTCTCAATCAGTCAGAAATGCATGTCTTAAAGCAGAATAGTGACTTGTTAAAGACTTTTGGTATTGAATCGACAGTCGCACATGGAAAAGTAACCATTCATGCGGTATCGTTGCCTCTGCGTCAACAGAACCTGCCGAAACTCTTGCCGGAACTGTTGGGTTATCTTGGGGAACAGTCAGCCGCTTCTGTTGAGCAAGTTGCCAGTTGGCTTTCCCGTCACGTGGATAGTGAGCATGAAACGTGGAACATCGCGCAGGCTGTCCAGCTTTTGGCTGATGTCGAACGCCTTTGCCCTCAGCTGGTGGGATCGCCGCCGGATGGGTTATTACAGTTAATTGATTTACAAGCAGTGGTGGCATTCCTTAATCATGAGTGATTTAAAAACTCAACACCTGCCGACAGCCATTTTTATCATGGGACCGACGGCTTCAGGGAAAACGGCGTTATCGATCGCCTTGCGCCGGCATCTTCCGGTTGAATTAATCAGTGTCGATTCTGCGTTAATTTATCGTGGAATGGATATTGGGACAGCAAAACCTTCCGCAGAAGAGCAGGCTCTGGCACCTCATCGTTTGATCGATATTCTTGACCCTGCGGCAGTCTATTCTGCTGCTGATTTTCGCCGTGATGCATTGCAAGAAATGGCTGAAATCACGGCGGCTGGGAGAATACCACTCCTGGTTGGTGGAACCATGCTATATTTCAAAGCATTGTTGGAAGGATTATCGCCTTTACCTTCCGCAGAGCCTGAGATGAGGGCGCAGATTGAACAACAGGCCGCAGAGCTAGGATGGGACGAATTACATCGACAATTACAGGAAATTGATCCCGTTTCTGCGGCAAGGATTCATCCTAATGATCCACAACGTCTTACTCGTGCACTGGAAGTTTTTCGGATTTCGGGTAAAACTCTAACTGAGTTGACTGAAACGTCTGGAGAAATATTGCCTTATCGAGTTCATCAATTTGCGATCGCGCCGACAAGTCGTGAAATGTTGCATCAGCGTATCGCAGCCCGTTTTGAACAAATGATCAAATCAGGGTTTGAAGATGAGGTAAAAGCACTTTATGCTCGTAGTGATTTGCATACCGATTTACCCTCCATTCGTTGTGTTGGTTATCGTCAGATGTGGTCTTACCTCGCGGGCGAAATCTCTCATGATGAGATGGTTTACCGTGGTATCTGTGCGACACGCCAATTGGCGAAGCGTCAGATCACGTGGCTCAGGAGTTGGGACAATGTGGCGTGGTTGGATAGCGATCAACCTAAACAAAACCTAAACACAGTCATGCAGGTTGTTAGTACATAAATTTATTGATTGTGTACAATTGATCAGTACCAGTGATCAATACAAAGTGTCATTTTTGAGTAGTTAATTTTTCGAACCAACAGGTTCTTAGTGAAAAACAACAAAATAAGGAAAATATAGAATGGCTAAGGGGCAATCTCTGCAAGATCCATTCCTGAACGCTTTACGACGTGAAAGGGTCCCGGTTTCTATTTATTTGGTCAATGGCATCAAATTACAGGGTCAGATTGAATCTTTTGACCAGTTTGTCATTTTACTGAAGAACACGGTGAGCCAGATGGTTTATAAGCATGCCATCTCTACTGTTGTGCCTTCCCGTCCAGTGTCTCATCATGGTAACAACCCGAATGTGCCGACTGGCGTTGGTAATTATCATGCTGGCACGAACTCGGCAGTACAACAGGAAAGCGATGGCGCTGAATAAATCAGCCGCCGTGCCTGAAAATAAAAACATAGGTAGGGAGACTTTACCTATGTTTTTTCTTATTGGATTTTTACTCAGCCTGAGGGGTTGCACCGTTGTTTGATCGTTATGAAGGCGGAGAGTTAGCCGTTCTGGTGCATGTTTTCTTCTCACAGGAAAAAGATACGGAAAATCTCAGTGAATTCGAGTCATTGGTAACTTCCGCAGGTGTTTCTCCTGTGCAGATTGTAACCGGAAGCCGGAAGGCACCTCATCCGAAATATTTTGTCGGAGAGGGCAAGGCAGAGGAAATTGCTGAAGCTGTCAAAAACAGCGGTGCAGATGTGGTGTTATTTAACCATACCCTCAGTCCTGCTCAGGAACGTAATCTTGAACGCTTGTGCCAATGCCGTGTCGTTGATCGCACGGGCGTGATTCTGGATATTTTTGCCCAACGGGCAAGAACGCACGAAGGCAAGTTGCAAGTCGAACTGGCACAGTTGCGTCATCTGTCCACCCGTCTGGTTCGAGGCTGGACTCACCTTGAACGCCAAAAAGGGGGGATCGGGCTGCGTGGGCCTGGGGAAACCCAGTTGGAAAGTGACCGCCGTATGCTGCGTGACAAAATCAAACAGATTTTGGGGCGCCTCAACAAAGTTGAAAAGCAGCGTGAACAGGGGCGTCAGGCACGTAATAAAGCCGATATCCCCACCGTCTCTCTTGTCGGTTACACCAATGCCGGAAAGTCCAGTCTATTCAATAAAATCACTTCTGCCGATGTTTATGCGGCTGACCAGCTTTTTGCCACTCTGGATCCGACATTGCGCCGAATAGAGGTGGATGATGTTGGTACGGTTGTTTTGGCTGATACAGTGGGTTTTATCCGCCATTTACCCCATGATTTGGTGGCAGCGTTCAAGGCGACTTTGCAGGAAACTCGGCAGGCGAGATTATTACTGCATGTGGTTGATGCGGCTGATCCTCGCTTCGATGAAAACATTATCGCTGTTGACTGTGTTCTTGAAGAGATTGAATCCAATGAGATCCCTTCGCTGATGGTGATGAATAAAATCGATATGTTAGAAGATTTTATTCCCCGCATTGATCGTGATGAAGAAAATCGTCCGGTCAGAGTTTGGTTATCTGCACAAACCGGCGCAGGTATTCCTTTATTATTGCAGGCATTGACTGAGCGCCTTTCAGGTGAAATTGCGCACTATAAATTGCATCTCCCACCTGAAGCAGGGCGTTTGCGTAGCCGTTTTTATCAGCTTCAGGCCATTGAACGTGAATGGATGGAAGAAAATGGCCAGGTTGGTGTTGAAGTCAGAATGCCAATGGTCGATTGGCGCCGTCTGTGCAAACAAGAACCAAAATTACCCGACTATGTTGTCTGATTGATTGGCGCAGGACAACAAACAAGGTATCATTTTATCCGTCATTTCAAGGTGCTTATAGTGATGGAGTGGCAGAGATGAAATGGCGGTGATGAAATGACTGTGCCAGAATTGCAGTAACAGGATCAGCACTGTCAAAAGTTATCACCCAATAATATTGGTTGCTTACAAAAACGATGAAGTTCGTCGTTTCTGCCCACGGAGGCCGTTGTCAAACCTGTCAGGGACAGGCAACGGTCTGTGAAGTGGGAAGCCTCACCCATCTGGGTGGAGAGCAGTCACCTCTGAAAAACCAGTAAAAACTAGAAAGTGGAGCTAAAACATGGCGTGGAATCAGCCCGGTAATAACGGACAAGACCGCGACCCGTGGGGAAGCAGCAATAATAATGGCGGCAACTCCGGCGGCAACAATAAAGGTGGTCGTAACCGTGGGGCAACTGATCTCGACGATCTGTTCCGTAAGCTGAGTGAAAAACTCGGTGGTCTCGGTGGAAACAAAGGTGGAAATGGTTCTGGGCAGAACCCTAAACTTGGCGGGCGTCTTATTGGTCTTGCCGTTGCTGCTGCAATTGCTGTTTGGGTTGTTAGTGGTTTTTATACGATTAAAGAATCGGATCGTGGTGTCGTTACTCGATTTGGTAAGTTTAGTCATGTTGTACAGCCCGGCTTGAATTGGAAAATGACGTTTATCGATCAAGTCAGGCCTGTTAACATTGAGTCTGTGCGCGATTTGGCAACGACCGGTGCCATGCTGACCTCAGATGAAAACGTGGTATTGGCTGAAATGAACGTCCAATACCGCGTGACTGATCCATCCGCTTATCTCTTCAGCGTTACCAATCCTGATGATAGCTTGCGTCAAGCTACAGACAGTGCCGTGCGCGGTGTTGTTGGTAAATACTCGATGGAAACCAACCTGACGGAAGGACGTACTGTTGTCCGTAACGATACTCAGAAAGTGCTGGAAGAGACGATCCGTCCATACCATATGGGCATTACTGTGGTCGATGTAAACTTCCAGGCTGCCCGTCCGCCAGAAGAGGTTAAAGCTGCATTCGATGATGTGATCGCAGCACGTGAACAGAAGCAGCAAACCATTCGTGAATCTCGAGCTTACGAGAACGAAGTATTACCTAAAGCGAAAGGTGAAGCGCAGCGTATTATTGAAGATGCCAAAGCCTATAAAGTTAGCGCGGTATTGAATGCGAAGGGTGAAGTGGCGAGTTTTGCCAAAATCTTACCTGAATATAAGGCGGCGCCAGAAATTACGCGTGAACGTTTGTATATCGAGACGATGGAACGTGTGTTGAGCAATACACGTAAAGTTATTGCAAGCGACAAGAGTAACAACGTGCTGTTATTGCCATTAGATAACGTGGTGAAAGATCAGGCGAAAGTTCAGCAACATATATCCAGTAACACGGCAGTGCAGAAAATGATCCGTCAGAATCAACCTACGCCACAACGGGAATCTAACACTTATGGTGGTAGCGATAACCTGCGCGGTGATTCGGTCAGAACAGGGAGACCATAATCATGCGTAATTCACTCATTGTTGTAATTATTGCGGTATTGGTTGTTCTCTATTCATCAATCTTTACTGTAAAAGAAGGTGAACGTGGCATTGTACTGCGTTTTAGTAAGGTTGTACGTGATGCAGAGAATAAACCGATCATTTATGAGCCGGGCCTGCATTTCAAAATTCCGTTTGTAGAAACAGTTAAAACCCTTGATGCCCGTATCCAGACGATGGATATCAAGGCTGACCGTTTCCTGACACGTGAAAATAAGGACCTGATCGTTGATTCTTATTTGAAGTGGCGCATTAATGATTTCAGCCGTTACTATCTGGCTACCGGTGGCGGTGATATTAACCGGGCTGAAATAATGCTGAGACGTAAATTCAGTGACCGCTTGCGTTCTGAAATTGGTCGTCTTGATGTGCGCGGTATTGTGACTGATTCCCGTGGTCGTTTAACTACCGATGTGCGTGATGCCCTGAATCAGGGGACTCACGAAGAGAATGATGCAACAGATGTCGATACTGCCATTGCATCGGCTGCGGCCTTGGTAGAAAAAGAGACGAAAGGCAAGCAACCTGCCATCAATCCAAACAGTATGGCGGCGTTAGGTATTGAGGTTGTTGACGTTCGTATCAAACAGATCAACTTGCCACAGGAAATTTCAGAAGCGATTTACCAGCGTATGCGTGCTGACCGTGAAGCCGAAGCGCGTCTCCTGCGTTCCGAAGGTTCGGAAGAAGCGGAAAAGATCCGGGCTGCTGCTGATAAAACAGCAACTGAAATCAGGGCAGAAGCACAGAGTGAAGCACTGGTTTTACATGGTGAAGGTGATGCGGAAGCCACAAAACTCTTTGCGGATGCATTCAATCAGGACCCCGAATTCTATGCATTTATCCGTAGCCTGCGTGCTTACGAGAAGAGCTTCAAGAATGACGGTAATGATGTCATGGTACTCAGTCCAGATACTGACTTCTTCCGTTATATGAAAGCCCCTGCGAAGTAATGTCCTCTTAACTTACTGTAAGCCACTGTAGAAAAAGACAGTGGCTTTTATATACCGCTATAATTACCAATTGTTTATTCATTATCCTATTTATATAACTAAAAGAAATAACAAGAAGTAATAAAAAATACTGAAAGGTGCTAAATGAGATGGTAGAATCCATTTTTAAGCAACCGAGTGAACTTTTGAAATGAGTAAGAACGTTGTCGTATTGGGCACCCAATGGGGTGACGAGGGCAAGGGTAAAATCGTCGACTTGCTGACTGAACGGGCTAAATACGTAGTTCGTTATCAAGGGGGCCATAACGCGGGCCATACACTAGTCATCAACGGTGAAAAAACCGTTCTCCACTTAATTCCATCCGGGATCTTACGTGAAAATGTCATTAGCATTATCGCAAATGGGGTCGTTTTAGCACCAGATGCTTTGATGAAAGAGATGAAAGAGCTTGAATCACGTGGGATCCCTGTACGTGAGCGCCTGCTTATTTCTGAAGCTTGTCCGCTGATCCTGCCTTACCATGTTGCATTGGATAACGCCCGCGAAAAAGCGCGTGGAGCCAAGGCGATTGGGACAACAGGTCGTGGTATTGGTCCTGCGTACGAAGACAAAGTCGCACGCCGTGGCTTGCGTGTGGGTGATCTGTTTGATAAAGAAACTTTCGCTGTCAAACTGAAAGAAATCATCGACTACCACAACTTCCAGTTAGTTAACTACTACAAAGAACCTGCCGTTGATTACCAGAAAACCTTAGATGACATTTTGGCTGTTGCCGATATCCTGACGGGCATGGTAGTTGACGTTTCTGACTTGCTGTATAAAGCAACCCAGAAAGGTGAATTGGTAATGTTTGAAGGTGCGCAGGGTACTCTGTTGGATATCGACCACGGTACTTATCCTTATGTGACTTCTTCCAACACCACTGCGGGTGGCGTTGCAACGGGTTCTGGCCTGGGTCCACGTTATGTTGATTATGTACTGGGTATCATCAAGGCTTACTCTACTCGTGTAGGGGCTGGCCCATTCCCAACTGAGCTGTTTGATGAAACAGGTGAATACCTGCGTCAAAAAGGTCAGGAATTTGGCGCGACGACAGGTCGTAGCCGTCGTACAGGCTGGTTGGATATCGTAGCTATTCGTCGCGCGATCCAAATCAACTCTCTGTCTGGCTTCTGCATGACCAAACTGGATGTGCTGGATGGCTTGAAAGAAGTGAAAATCTGCGTGGGTTATCGCCTGCCTGATGGCACGGTCATTGACACGACGCCACTGGCCGCAGAAAACTGGGAAGGTCTTGAAGCAGTCTATGAAGCTCTGCCTGGTTGGGATGACAGTACTTTTGGCGTGAAAGATCACAGCCAGTTGCCACAAGCAGCATTGAACTACATCAAACGTGTAGAAGAGCTGACTGGCGTTCCTGTTGATATTATTTCTACAGGCCCAGATCGTGCGGAAACCATGATCCTGCGTGATCCCTTTGATGCTTAATCGATAGATTCACCTTTTATGCGCACATGACCGGGCTTATTGCCCGGTTTTTGTTTTCTCCCGTTTTGCTTAATTTTTAAAATACCCACATAATGATGATTAACTAACGAAAACCAATAAACATACATTTTTTGGTGCCAAATAAGCTCCGTTATATTCAGTCTCCCAGAGGTGAGTGTGCAGTTAACCAGTTTTACCGATTATGGATTACGTGCTTTGATTTATATGGCCTCTCTACCAGAAGGCCAAATGACGAGTATTACAGAAGTCACTGAAGTTTATGGTGTCTCACGTAACCATATGGTAAAAATTATCAATCAACTGAGTCATTTAGGATTAGTGAATGCTGTCAGGGGGAAAAATGGCGGCATCAGTTTAGGGAAACCTGCCAACGAGATCAAAATTGGTGATGTAGTTCGCTCATTAGAACCTCTGTCATTGGTTAACTGTAGTGCCTGTCAAATCACGCCTGCATGTCGCTTAAAGTCGGTCTTGAATCAAGCGGTAGAAAATTTTTTGGAAGAGTTGGATAAACATACTGTGGCCGATATGGTCAAAGACAATCGTCCCCTTTATCAATTACTTTTGGTTAAGTGACGCAAGGGGATAAACAGCTTGCTGATGACAATAGAGGAATGATGATGTCAAAAGATCCTTTTCAGGAACGAGAAGCTGCAAAATACGAATCTCCTATCCCAAGCCGTGAATACATCTTGGATATCATTTCTAAACACGCCACGCCGGTAAGCCGTCAGGAACTCGCACAGGAACTTCAGTTAACCACTCCAGATGCACTGGAAGCACTGCGCCGCCGTTTGCGGGCAATGGAACGTGATGGGCAGTTGGTTTTTACCCGCCGGCAATGTTATGCGTTACCAGAGCGGCTGGATTTATTGAAAGGCACGGTGATTGGACACCGCGATGGCTATGGTTTTCTGCGTGTGGAAGGCCATAAAGAAGACTATTACCTGCCAGCCGACCAGATGAAAATGGCGATCCACGGCGAGGTGGTACTGGCACAGCCCTTGCAACCAGACAGAAAAGGTCGCGTTGAAGTGCGTATCGTGCGGGTTTTGGAACCCAAGAATAGCCAGATTGTTGGCCGGTATTTTATGGATGCTGGTATGGGATTTGTCGTCCCTGATGATAGCCGTCTCTGTTTCGATATCTTGATCCCAAAAGAAGCAACTTGCGGGGCAAGAATGGGGAATGTCGTGGTGGTTGAATTGACAAATCGCCCGACTCGTCGGACTAAAGCCATCGGTAAAATTGTTGAAGTGCTGGGTGAAACCATGGGAACGAACATGGCGGTTGAGATCGCACTGCGTACCCATGAAATTCCCCATAGTTGGCCTCCGATGGTAGAAAAACAGATTGCGGGTTTGGCTGAACATGTACCGGAATCGGCCAAACAAGGCCGTGTAGATTTACGAGCGTTGCCGTTGGTGACGATTGATGGCGAAGATGCACGAGACTTTGATGATGCGGTGTATTGCGAAAGAAAACGGGGTGGCGGTTGGCGATTGTGGGTAGCGATTGCTGATGTCAGCTACTATGTTCGCCCGCAAACCGCTTTGGATATGGAAGCACGCAGCCGTGGTAACTCGGTTTACTTCCCATCCCAGGTTGTCCCTATGCTGCCGGAAGTACTGTCTAACGGGTTGTGCTCCCTCAATCCAGAAGTTGATCGCCTGTGTATGGTGTGTGAAATGACGGTCTCCGACCAGGGCAAGCTCTCTTCCTACAAGTTTTATGAAGCGGTGATGAATTCACACGCCCGTTTGACCTATACCAAAGTCTGGAAGATTTTGCAGGGGGATCAAGAGTTGCGTGAGCACTATAAGCCGCTGGTGCAACCTATTGAATATCTGCATGAGCTTTATCAGGCACTGGAACAAGCGCGTGAACAGCGTGGCGCTATTTCGTTTGAATCGGAAGAAGCCAAGTTTATCTTTAATGCAGAGCGTCGCATTGAGCGCATAGAACCCGTGGTACGCAACGATGCGCATAAACTTATCGAAGAGTGTATGATCCTGGCGAATATTGCCGCAGCCCGTTTTGTTGAAAAACACCATGAGCCAGCGTTATATCGCATCCATGATCGACCAAGAGAAGAGAGTATCCTGAACCTGCGTTCAGTCTTCAATGAGTTAGGATTGAGTTTGTTGGGTGGCCTGACACCAGAACCGAAAGATTATGCGCAATTGATGAAACAAGTCGCGGATCGCCCCGATCACGAGTTACTGCAAACGATGCTGTTGCGCTCTATGAAGCAGGCGATCTATGAGCCGGAGAATCGGGGGCATTTTGGTTTAGCATTGCGCTCTTATTCTCATTTCACTTCGCCAATCCGCCGCTACCCTGATTTGGCTTTGCATCGTGCGATTAAGTACTTATTGGCACAAGAAAAGGGTGTTATTGAGCATAACGGGACGCCAACAGGGGGTTGGCACAACGATATGGAGCAAATGCTGCAATTGGGTGACCACTGTTCCATGACTGAGCGCCGTGCTGACGAAGCGACAAGGGATGTGGCCGACTGGCTGAAATGTGATTTCATGCAAGATCAGGTGGGTAATGTTTTTACCGGATTGATTACCAGCGTGACAGGTTTCGGTTTCTTTGTTCGCTTAAATGATCTGTTTATTGATGGCTTGGTACATGTTTCGACGTTGAATAACGATTATTATCGATATGATAACGTCGGCCAGCGTTTGATTGGTGAGTCTTCTGGAACAACTTATCGCCTCGGTGATGAAGTCGAGATTCGGGTGGAAGCGGTTCATATGGATGAACGCAATATTGATTTTGCCTTACTTTCAACAACCCGTACAGCGCGTAATCAAGGCAAGACGGCACGCGATAAGGCGAAAAAAGGTACGCCAGAGCGTAAAAGTGGTAAAAAAGGTCGTGATCATAAAAAATCAGCCAATTTTGAGTCAGATAGCGCCTTTCGTAAAAAGAAAAGTACGGAAAAGCCTAAAGAATCTAAGCCAGGCAAAAAGAAAAAACCGTCAAGCAAGACTCAAAAAATTACGGCAAAACTGAAAGCGAAGCGTGCAAAAAAAACGCAAGCTGATCGCGAGTAAAAACGAGCCGGGAAAAATTAATCCGTACAATCATCAAACAGGGTGGCTTCTGCCGCCCACTATTTTCGGTATCTTAAAGATATTAGTGAGTTAGGTATCAGTGAGTCATGAGTGAAATTATCTACGGTATCCATGCCGTTAAAGCCTTGCTGGAGCGCGATCCACAACGTTTCATGGAAGTTTATGTGTTGAAAGGGCGTGAAGATCGCCGTTTAACCCCATTATTGCAGGAGTTGGAAAGTACCGGTATCGCAGTACAAATTGCCAACCGCCAATGGTTGGATACCCAAACAGAAGGGGCCGTTCATCAAGGGATCATTGCTCGAGTCAAGCCAGGGCGTCAGTATCAGGAAAATGATCTGCCGGATTTGTTATCTCGGCGGGAGCGCCCGTTTCTGCTGGTACTGGATGGTGTCACTGATCCCCATAACCTGGGCGCTTGCTTGCGTACCGCAGATGCGGCGGGGGTTGATGCCGTTATTGTTCCCCGTGATCGTTCTGCACAATTGAATGCTACCGCCAAAAAAGTGGCCTGTGGTGCGGCAGAAAGTGTACCGCTGATCCGTGTGACTAACCTTGCCCGAACCCTGCGTTTACTGCAAGAACACAATGTCTGGATTGTCGGAACGGCGGGTGAAGCCACGCATGATTTATACGAAAGCAAGTTGACGGGACCGATGGCGCTGGTGATGGGCGCGGAAGGTGAGGGAATGCGTCGATTGACGCGCGAACATTGTGACGAATTGATCAGTATTCCCATGGCGGGTTCAGTCTCTTCTTTGAATGTATCGGTTGCAACAGGGGTATGCTTGTTTGAAATTGTGCGCCAGAGAAGTGCCCGGTAATTCTTTATTGAGTTTTTTGTATTGTACGGGTATAGTGACGCGTCGATTTTTCAGCCGTACTAAACACGTTCCTTGCCTCCATGGGCCACGGCTGACCCTGACAGGAGGCTGAATAATCCGTAAGGAGCAATAATGCGTCATTACGAAATCGTTTTTATGGTTCACCCTGACCAAAGCGAACAGGTTCCGGGCATGATCGAGCGTTACAGTGCGACTATCACTAACGCGCAAGGTCAGATTCACCGTCTGGAAGACTGGGGTCGTCGTCAACTGGCTTACCCAATCAACAAACTGCACAAGGCTCACTACGTTCTGATGAACGTTGAAGCGCCACAAGAAGCGATTGATGAGCTGGAAACTAACTTCCGCTTCAACGACGCCGTTATCCGCAGCATGGTTATGCGCGTTAAGCACGCAGTAACTGAAGCATCACCAATGGTTAAGGCTAAAGACGAACGTCGCGGCCGTGATCTGGTCTTGGAAGAAGACTTGGTTGATGATGCTGATGAAGCTGGGGATTCTGAAGAGTAATTACCGTGACAACCAATCGTTTGGTGCTCACAGGCACAGTGTGCAAGGCACCGATACGAAAAGTCAGTCCATCTGGTATTCCACATTGTCAGTTTGTGCTTGAACATCGTTCACAGCAACAGGAAGCCGGATTCAGCAGGCAATCATGGTGCAGAATGCCCGTTATTGCCAGCGGACAGTTGTTACAGGAATATACTCGCAGTATAACGGTCGGCAGTCGAATAACTGTTTCAGGATTCATTAATGCCCACTATGGGCGCAATGGTCTTAGCAAACTGGTTCTACATGCCGAGCAGATTGAATTGATAGATTCTGGAGACTAGCCAAATGGCACGTTATTTCCGTCGTCGCAAGTTCTGCCGCTTCACCGCGGAAGGCGTACAAGAGATCGATTATAAAGATATTGCTACGCTGAAAAACTACATTACCGAAAGCGGTAAAATTGTACCAAGCCGTATTACTGGCACTCGTGCAAAATACCAGCGTCAGCTCGCTCGTGCTATCAAGCGTGCGCGCTATCTGTCTCTGTTGCCTTACACTGATCGTCATCAGTAATAGGCTCAGTCCATTAACGACTCTGAGAGGATAAGGTAATGCAAATTATTCTGCTTGATAAAGTAGCGAACCTGGGTAGCCTGGGTGACCAAGTTAACGTTAAAGCGGGTTATGCCCGTAACTTCTTAGTCCCACAGGGCAAAGCTGTTCCTGCCACTAAGAAAAACATCGAATTCTTCGAAGCTCGTCGTGCTGAACTGGAAGCTAAACTGGCTGACGTTCTGGCAGCAGCGCAAGCTCGTGCAGATAAAATCAACGCACTGGGTTCTGTCACTATCGCTTCTAAAGCGGGTGACGAAGGTAAACTGTTCGGTTCTATCGGTACTCGTGATATCGCTGATGCAGTGACTGCGGCTGGCGTTGAAGTATCTAAGAGCGAAGTTCGCCTGTCTAACGGCGTTCTGCGTACTGTTGGTGAACACGAAGTTCACTTCCAGGTACACAGCGATGTATTCGCACAATTGAACGTTAACATTGTTCCAGAAGCTTAATCGTTGATTAGCTGAAGAACATGTGACAAAAAACGCCGGCAATGCCGGCGTTTTTTGTTTTGTGCCGAAAAAACTGCCCTAAATATCAGGCTCAACAGTCGTTATACGCCAATAATTGGTGTTTACATTATTATTACCCACCTTCACGCGTTTACCCATCCGGACGGTGCTGTTATGCTTGAGTTTTCACTCATTTAATAACAGGTACTTTCATGACAAAACCTTCTTTTGAGTCTATTGAAGCGCGGGCAAGTTACGGTATTGGTTTGCAGGTTGGGCAGCAGTTACAGGAATCGGGTTTACAAGGGTTAGAACCAGAAGCCCTGTTGGCAGGACTGTGTGATGCGCTGGAAAGCCGTTCCCCTGCTATTCCTGTAGAAGAGCTGCATCGTGCGCTACGTGAAATTCATGAACGTGCTGATAGTGTTCGTCGTGAACGTCAGCAGGCGATGGCAGAAGAAGGCAAAAAATTTCTGGCAGACAATATTCAGCGTGAAGGCGTAAGCAGTACTGAGTCTGGCCTACAATTTTCTGTCCTGACACAAGGTGAAGGCGCTATCCCTGCCCGTACTGACCGTGTTCGCGTTCACTATACCGGCCGCCTGATCGATGGCACTGTCTTTGATAGTTCAGTACAGCGCGGTACACCGGCAGAATTTCCTGTCAGTGGTGTGATTCCGGGTTGGATTGAAGCGTTGACCTTGATGCCAGTCGGTTCCAAATGGGAACTCTATATTCCGCACAATCTGGCTTATGGTGAGCGTGGGGCAGGTGCATCCATTCCACCTTATAGCACGCTGATTTTTGAAGTGGAATTATTGGAAATTCTGTAACTTATTGAATAGCCGGTTAACCGGCTATTTTTTGGATGTATTTGGAAATGATGGATGAATAAAATATTCGCCATTCCGGTAAATAATGCGTTAAAAATGGTGCTTCAAATGGTATAGCCAAACAACAAACGCAGAGGTGTATGATGCTACAACAGATCTGCCAATTGGCACGGGAAGCAGGCGCGGCGATCATGGAGGTCTATCAGGCTGAGAAACCGTTGCAAGTAAAGCATAAAATGGATGATTCACCTGTTACTGCTGCGGATATTGCCGCTCATCAGATCATTAAAGCGGGATTGTTGCACATTGCACCTGATATCCCGTTGTTATCAGAAGAAGATCCACCTGCATGGGAAGAGCGGAAAAATTGGCAGCGTTATTGGCTGGTTGATCCATTAGATGGCACGAAAGAATTTATTCGCCGCAATGGTGAATTTACCGTCAATATTGCATTGATAGAAAATGGTGTACCTGTGATGGGGGTTGTCTATGTCCCGGTACAGAATGTCTTATATTTAGGGCAAGGGCGCCAGGCATGGAAAGAGACCAATGGTCAGATGCTTCCTATTAAAATTATGCAGGCGAAGCCTCCCGTTGTGGTAGTCAGCCGTTCTCACAAGGACGATGAGGAATTGCAAGACTATCTTTCCCAGCTAGGGATACACAATACACTTGAGGTAGGATCTTCACTTAAATTTTGTATGGTTGCCGAGGGAAAAGCCCAACTTTATCCACGCTTTGGGCCGACTAATATCTGGGATACGGGTGCCGGCCATGCCATTGCTATTGCTGCTGGGGCACATGTGACGGACTGGGAAGGGAAAACCCTCAATTACACGCCGCGTGAATCTTTCCTGAACCCAGGGTTCAGAGTCAGCGTTTTTTAATACGAAAGCGATAATGTGAAGGTGATAATGGCTCACAATGGGGGAACCATTATCACTGTACGGTATTGAATAGGCTATTTTTCCAATTCTTCTTTAATTAGGCTGATAACGTGTGTAATGTCTTCGTCACTTAATTTGCCATCTTTGACGAATTTCACCTTACCGTTTTTATCCAGCACAATGATTGCCGAACTTTTGGGTTCCAGTCCCCAGGCCTTTTTAACCAGCCCGTTACTATCGACAATGAATTGTGACCACGGGAACTGTTTTTTGCTGTCTTCAATACTATTGCGAACAAAAATACCAGTACCAAAAATAGCATCATCGGTATTCACGATGCTGGTGGTTTGATATTTATCCTTGGGTAAATCAGCATCCTTCAATGCTTGAATCAAGGGATCATTCATCTCTTTTGCGGAACTACGACCGGCAATATGTTGGATAGTCCTGACTTTTCCCAGAAGTTCGGTATTGCTCCAATTTTGGTAGTTGAACTTACCCTCGTTTAGCAACAGCTCACCCTTATCTGTCACGCTGACAGCGGGAACAGGTTGTTCTAAGGTGATGTTATGAGCGAACGCAAATATTGACGTTATACTCAATATTGCAGATAACCCGATCTTTATTAACATATTGTTTTTTAACATATTTATTCCTTATTTGTCATGGCGTGGCATGTTATCAGGGAATGACATATTCAGCATAGCGCTTGTTAACTGGTCTGTCCTCAATAAAACAAACAATTTGATAACATTTGGAATAATGTACTAAGTAAACAAGAGGATGATGCAATATAATGCTCATTAATATCATTATATTATATCAAAATAGTGATTGAATCTTAATATTGAGGGGAACAAATTTCCATATACGTAGTCTATACAGTTGGCATAACAACGATGCATTTATGGAGTCACTAGATACGATGCCGTAGCAATAGTACCGTAAGAAGCATGGGAGGAAAAAACAGAGATGAAAATTTTTCGCCATTATAACTCAATGAAAATTGCTCTCTACGTAAAAACCCTATTTCGTGGGCGGTTATACATTAAGGACATGGGCGCGTTTGAATTCAATTATGGAAAGATTTTACCCCCGAAAATCAAAGATAAACGCCATTTCCATGTGATGAGTGAAGTTAATCAGCAAGTATTGCGTTTACAGACTGAAATGGGGTGACTGTTTGTCATTGCTCATCGGTTAATAGCAATGTAATAAAATCAATGCGATATATAAAATGAGTATAATAAACGGCCTTGCGGCCGTTTTTTGATGGTATTCAGCTAGTTTCTGAGTGTGGGCGGGAAGCAGATCCCCGTCCCCCCTAAGCCACAATACCCTTCGGGGTTTTTGTGGAGGTATTGCTGGTGATAATCCTCGGCAAAATAGAATGGCCCTGCTGCACGAATTTCCGTCGTGATGGTGCGTTGATCATTATTTTGCGTCAGCGCTTGCTGGTATTGTTCCCGGCTGGCAATGGCCTGTTCATACTGTTGTGGTGAAATCGGGTACAGAACGGAACGGTATTGAGTACCAATATCACCATGTTGACGCATACCCTGAGCAGGATCGTGATTTTCCCAGAACAGGGTGAGTAATTGAGAATAGGTAATTTGGGTTGGATCAAAAACGATCCTGACTACTTCGGCATGACCCGTCAAGCCAGTACACACTTCTTCATAAGTTGGGTTTGGCGTAGTGCCACCGCTGTAACCTGCGGAAGTCGTGTAAACGCCGTTCTGTTGCCAGAAAAGACGCTCTACGCCCCAGAAACATCCCATGCCTACATAGGCGATTTCCATCTTTTCAGGAATGTTCTCTATCGCATGCTGTGTAATGTCATGGTAGGGTGATACGGTTAATGGAGTGGTTCTACCCGGTATGGCATCTGGTGCAGAAACATGTTGTTTTTCATTGGTTGAATTTGGCAAGATTCTCTCCTCTATATCCACAAGTTTTATGATTATATGTTGCTTGTATATTGTTAAAACTTTACCAGAATTAATTCATTGCGGCATTTTTATGTTGTTGAATTTTATTCAACAGATAGATAAATATTAGGAGTTCGAGTGTCACGATATCCCCTCATATTTGCGCTTTTTTTCTCTATCGTCACGCCATCAGCTTATAGTGCAAATTTACGATTGAAACTGGAGGGGCTTTCTGGCGAATTAGAAAAAAATGCCAGAGTGCAACTTTCAAATATCAGTACCGATGAAGTTGCTCCTGATGGCCGTTTTCGTGCCCGTGTGGAGAAAGCGATACGACAGGGGCTTCGTCCATTGGGATATTATGCTCCCACTGTCGAGTTTACCTATCAAGAGAATATTCCTCCTGCCCGTCCTGTTTTAACTGCAAAGGTGACACTGGGTGAACCTGTAAGGGTCGCTAAAGTGAATGTTGCTTTGGAGGGAGGCGCTAAAACAGATAAAGATTATGCCGCCCTGATCAAAAAAAATAGGCCAAAAGAAGGGACAATACTCAACCACGGTGAATATGAAGATTTTAAAAGTTCATTGACGAATCTGGCAGTTAAGAAAGGCTATTTTGATGCCTTAATGAAAAGAAGTGAGTTGGGGGTAGCAAAAGATCTGCACGAATCTATTTGGGATTTTGATTTCGATAGCGGCCAGCGCTATCGTTTTGGGCCAGTGGCATTTCACGGTTCGCAAATTCGTGAAACTTACCTGGATAACCTTATTCCTTTCAAATCAGGCGAATATTATACCTCAGAACAATTAGCCGAATTTAATCGTCGTTTGGTCGATACCGGATGGTTCAATTCTGCGGTTGTTGTGCCCGATTTTAAAACAGGTCGTGAGAGTAAAGATAAGGTATTGCCATTAAATGCGTCCTTAGTGCCTCGTTCTGCCAACTATGTTGAATTGGGAGGCGGTTATGGAACGGATGTCGGGCCTCGTGTTCAGGCTAAATGGAAAAAACCGTGGCTTAATCCGCGTGGACACAGTTTGAGTACCAGCCTTAACCTTTCTGCACGCGATCAAATCATTGACGCATCCTACAAAATGCCGCTTAAAGTCAACCCACTGGAAGAATATTATCAGTTACAAACGGGTTATCGACGTAAAGATATTAACGATACTATTTCGGATACGGCAACGTTGAATCTTTCCCGTAATTGGGATCGTTTTACGGGTTGGCAGTACAGCGTTAATCTGCGCTGGAGCCTGAGCCACTTTACCCAGGCTAAAGTCACCAATACTACCATGCTGCTTTATCCGGGATTCAGTCTCAGTCGCATTCGCCAGCGTGGTGGCACGATGCCTTATTGGGGGGATAGCCAGCGTTATTCGATTGATATTTCTGATACAACCTGGCAGTCCAATGTCGATTTTTTGGTGTTACAGGCACACCACGTCTGGATAAGAACTTATCGGGAGAATCACCGTTTTGTGGTACGGGCAGATTTGGGCTGGATAGAGACGAATGAATTCGACAAAGTGCCACCGGATCTGCGTTTCTTTGCCGGGGGGGATCGCAGTATTCGGGGTTATGAGTACCAGAAAATCTCACCAAAAGACAGTGCAGGGAAATTAGTCGGGGCATCAAAATTGGCGGTTGGCTCGCTGGAGTATCAATACAATATTTATGGTAATTGGTGGAGTGCATTGTTTGTCGATTCCGGTGAAGCGCTGGATGACATCAGAAAGAATAATTTTAAAACCGGTGCGGGAATTGGCGTGCGCTGGGCATCACCGATTGGACCGATAAAATTTGATTTGGCAACGCCAATCGGAGATCCAGATAGTCATAATGTGGAATTTTATATTGGTTTAGGGGCTGAACTATGAAGTGGGCAAAAAGGGTGAGTATTGCTTTCCTGCTGATTGTTAGCCTGTTATTGGTGGCAGTTGCCGGGCTGGTTGGCACGCAAACAGGCTTGCATTTGGTGATCAACAGTGCAGCACGTTGGGTTCCCGGATTGGATATTGCGGGAGTCAGCGGAACCTGGCGCGATTTAACGTTAAAAGGCGTCAAATATCAGATGCCGGGGGTTAACGTTAATGCGGATAATTTGCACCTCTCTATCCGGCTCTCCTGCCTGAAACACAGCCAGGTGTGTGTCAATGCTTTGACCACTGAAGGTGTTACTGTTTCGGTGAATACCGCTGAATTGCCGCCCTCGGCACCTACGACTGAATCGGCACCATTGACTGAATTGCAAACACCGTATCCTGTCTCACTGGATTTGCTTTCCTTGAAAAACATTCATGTGCAGGTAGATGGGATCGCCATTGCGTTGGATGAATTTAAAACGGCAGCTCAGTGGCAGGAAAAACGACTGATATTAAAACCGACGGAAATTAATAACCTGTTAGTGGCATTGCCAAAAAGTGCACCTGAAAAAATCGGTATAACACAAAAAGTTAGCCAGCAGGCTAAACCGGAAAAATCTCTGGGCGAAACGTTGAAAGCGCTGTTTGCCCAACCGTTGTTAACAGAGTTACCCCATATTCCCATTCCGCTTGATATCACGCTGGAAAGCATCCACGGCAGTCAGCTTCATTTAACCGGTGATACTGATATTAAGGTTAACGATTTATGGCTACAGGCCAGTAATCAGGGGCAGGCAGTCGAGATAAAAACGTTAAGTGCACAGACACCGGAAGGCTTACTGGCGATACGGGGGACGGCAAAACTGGCTGAACAATGGCCAGTGAATCTGGTGGTTAAGGGTCAGGTCGATAATTTAAAACATATCAATCTGGATGACTTAACCGGCCAACAGATTGATTTGACGCTAAAAGGTGCGTTATTACAGCAGCTTGATCTCGCATTGCATCTTTCCGGCCCTGTTGCCGCCAGTTTGACCGCCCAGACTGAATTGGCAAAAGCCGGCTTACCTGTACGTCTGACAGTGAACAGCCAGCAACTGCAATGGCCGCTGCAAGGCAAGCCAGAATATCAGCTTGATGGCGTCAAGTTGCGCCTGAATGGTCAAGCCAGTCACTACGATCTTTCTCTCCGTTCGGATATTAAGGGCCATGATCTTCCGCCGGCATCGTTAATGTTGGATGCAAAAGGCAATGAAGAATTACTGAAGTTAACGCGTTTGCGTTTGGTGGCCTTGCAAGGTAAAGCCGATATGGTCGGCGTGGTTGATTGGAGTAAAGCCATTAGCTGGAATGCCAAACTCATTTTGGAGGGTATTAATACGGCCAAACAGTGGCCGGAATGGCCCGCCAGGCTAGACGGTAACTTGGCCGTGCGTGGCAGCCTGTATGGCGGAAGCTGGCAGCTCCGGATCCCTGAAATTGTCCTTGATGGTCATGTGAAGGAGAATGCCATCAAAGCCCGTGGCAAGGCATCGGGTAACGCAGCAGGCCAGTGGGATATTCCCCAACTCGATCTTGCCGTTGGGCGTAATACGCTGAATATACAGGGGCAGCTTACGGATCAGGCGTGGAAACTGGATGGTGAAATTAATGCACCGCAATTAACGGGCTTACTGCCGGGTCTGGCTGGCTTTATTACAGGTGAAATCAAACTGCGCGGCAATATGCAAGCCCCCCAAATCATGGCGGATTTGAATGCACGTGGGTTGCGTTGGCAGAATGAGTTAAGGGTGGATAGCGCCACGATCAAAGGTAATGTACGTTCGGCTGAACAGCTCCAGGGACAGTTATCGGTTGTTGTGCGGCAATTGCAGCAGGCGGATTTAACCATCAAGAACCTGACGCTCAACGCGCAAGGCACAGAAAGGAAGCATGATTTACAACTGAAAATCGAAGGCTCGCCGGTATCAGGCCAATTAGCACTTCATGGCAGCTTTGATCGTCAAAAGGAGCACTGGCAAGGCAGTATCAACCATACTGATTTTAATACGCCTGTCGGTGAATGGCGTTTAAGCAAAGCGATAGCCATTGATTACTTCAACTTGCAACAAAAGGCCATCGTGGGCACTCACTGTTGGCTTAACCCCAATGCACAACTTTGTATTGCAAAACCCATTGAGGCGGGAAGGCGCGGTCATGCTCAAGTGGCACTTGAACGCTTTGATCTGGCTATGATCCGACCATTCCTTGATAAAAGCACCCAACTTAAGGGCGTATTCAATGGTAATGCTGAGATCAGATGGACAGCAGAGCAGGGGTTGCCCCAGGTAAAAGTGGCGCTTCAAGGGAATGGGGTACAAATTCGCCAGGTTGTGGAAGGTAATACATTACCGGTTAATTTTGACACACTCACCTTGAATGCAGGGCTGGCAGATGGCAAGGCGAATTTGGCATGGTTATTCAAGTTGGCTGGCAATGGGCTATTGAAAGGCGATGTGCAGGTCGCTGATTTAGAAGGCAGCCGAAAATTAGCGGGGAATGTCGATATTCAGGCACTTTCCTTAGGATTGGTTAAACCGATTTTGGGTAAAGGTGAAAAAGCGGAGGGGGGATTAAGTGCGAATTTACGTATTGGTGGTAATGCCAGAAACCCGCTGCTATTTGGTCAACTTAACGCGAACGCCCTGCAAATGAGCAGTCATTGGCTGCCATTCGATATCACCCAAGGCCAGTTAGCCGTTCATTTTGCCGGTGCCAGCTCTGATATGCATGGCATGATTAGAACGCCCAAAGGGCAACTAAACCTGAATGGTTATGCTGACTGGCGCAACGTGAATGCCTGGTATGCCAGAGTGACAGCTAATGGTGACCAGTTACGTATCACGGTTCCGCCGATGGGGAAGGTGGATGTCAGCCCAAATTTGGTGCTGGAGGCAGAACCAAACCTGTTGAAACTTGACGGTAATGTAAATATCCCGTGGGCACGTATTACGGTTCAGGAGTTACCGGAATCAGCGGTAGGTGTTTCGGCTGATGAAGTGATGCTGGATAATCACCTCCAACCAATTGAGAAGAAAAAATCACCTATTTTGATACAAAGTAACTTAAATGTTCATATTGGCAATGATGTGCGCCTGAGTGCATTTGGTTTGAAGGCGCAGCTTAAAGGCGATCTGAAAGTCCTTCAGGATCAGCAGGGATTAGGCTTGAATGGCCAGATTGATATTCCGGAAGGGAATTTCCACGCTTATGGGCAGGATTTGCAGGTGCGTAAGGGAACCATTATGTTCTCTGGCCCGCCCGATCAGCCATTATTGAATATTGAAGCTATCCGTAATCCAGAATCGACAGCCAACAAAGTCATCGCGGGTGTGCGTGTTACCGGATTGGCAGATAAACCGAAAGTAGACGTTTTTTCTGATCCAGTAAAATCTCAACAGGAAGCCTTGTCTTATTTGTTACGTGGTCAGGGGTTGGAAAAAGGGGATTCTGACAACTCACAAATGGCGGCTATGCTGATTGGATTAGGGATTGCTCAGAGTGGTCAATTAGTCGGTAAGATTGGGGAAACTTTTGGTGTCTCTGATTTGGCTCTGGATACTCAAGGGGTGGGTGATAAATCCCAGGTGGTTGTCAGTGGCAGAATTACCAACGACTTACAAGTGAAGTATGGTGTGGGTATTTTTGATTCTTTGGCAACATTGACATTACGTTATCGTGTGATGCCAAGATTGTATCTGGAGGCAGTATCTGGTATTGATCAGGCTTTAGATCTGCTCTATGAGTTTGAGTTTTAAAGATGCGAGTTATTGTTTATGGTAGCCTGAGGCGAAAACAAGGCAATCACCACTGGATGACGGACGCCCAATTGTTGGGAGAGCACCGATTAGCAGGTTATGAAATTTATGATCTGGGGCACTATCCGGCGGTTATCCGTGGCGAAGGAACAATCGAGTGTGAAATCTATCGTATTACGCCATCCATCCTGACAGAATTGGATGAGTTGAAAAAAAACGCTCAGGAGTACCAAAGAGAACTGATTGAAACACCGTATGGCAAGGCATGGATTTACCTTTATCAATTGTCTGTTGAGGGATTGTGTAGGATAAACTGCGGTGACTGGCTGAAACGCTACGAAGAAGAGTAACATTAGAAAACCGAACGACAAACCAAAAACCGCTGTCCCTGATTGGGGCAGCGGTTTTTGGCAATGAAAACCTGTTATTTCCTGTCAGGATTATTTTTTAGCTGCGCGTTCGAAAGAAGACAGGATTTCAGCCTTGGCGGCTTCAACATTATCCCAGCCCTCAACTTTAACCCACTTGCCTTTTTCCAGATCCTTGTAGTGTTCGAAGAAGTGAGTGATTTGAGCACACAGCAGCTCCGGCAGATCGTTCACATCTTTGATGTGATCATATTCTTTGCTCAGTTTGGTATGAGGAACAGCCACCAGTTTTGCATCTTCACCGGATTCGTCAGTCATTTTCAGGACACCAACCGGACGACAGCGGATAACAGAACCTGGCTGCAATGGGTAGGGTGTCGGCACTAATACGTCAACCGGGTCACCATCAAGAGACAGGGTATTGTTGATATAACCGTAGTTACATGGGTAGAACATCGCACTTGACATGAAACGGTCTACAAACAGGGCACCAGACTCTTTGTCTACTTCATATTTGATGGGATCTGCATTTGCGGGGATCTCAATGATGACATAAATATCTTCAGGTAGCTCTTTGCCAGCCGGTACATTATTCAGGCTCATAAAACGGTTTCCTTCAATTTTAAACCAAAATGGAGTGCGGGGTATTATAGCCAAAACAGGCCAGAATTCCTCGGATTTTTCGGTTGTTGGCGATGGCTGAAAAGCAGAATAAAAAAAAGCACAGACTCAACCCTGAGTGAGCCTGTGCTTATTTTATATTAATGGTAGTTTAATTTGGGGAAACTTCTCCGTAACTACCCACGCGTATTATGCAAAGAAGTAACGACGGCTTGTTGAGAGGATATATCGTTGCCGGTTCGATTATCCTTTTAAGGTAGTCATAGGCATAAATAGTTTCATCTGATGGCGTATACGTCTTCAATATATTAACTCCTGTTGAGTTATTGAGAAGAGCTTTCAATCCGAAATAAGGGAAATGCTCTTTGTCATATTCATAACTAATTGAAGTTGGAGTAGTTGTTTGCGGAGTTGCTCCCATATCAGTCAGAGTCGGTGCGACAGCTTGCTGATTATTGAGACCAGAATTGTTATTCCCATTCAGATAACTACATTCAGGGTAGTTGCCTAAGGGAACAGTATTCGAATTTGGAGCCAAAGGATCCGGATGCTCAGGGATCAATATGTATCTCCGTGGGTTGAAAGTATAGTAATAACTAGACGTTATTCCAGTATCCGAAACTGTTTTGGTTAGTGTCACTGTTACCGGCCATTGCTCAATAGAGAAGTTATCCAGGAGGAATGTGATATTCCCTGTATTTCTGTCTACTTTCACTAAATTAGGATTGGAAGATCTGATGTCTGATCCCGATAACCCGGCAGAACCCCCATTTGGTCTGGGAATGTTTGTGCCATCAAACAAATTCGTTTTTCCATCCTGTGTCAGTTGAACGATGAGATCTTTATGTACGTTATAGGGCCTTCCCTGCTGAGAAATATATTTAGTTTTAGGTGAGTTTTCGGTTCCCATCAGAATTCCCACGGGTATTGGAACAGTATCGAAATTTACCGGTTCGGATTGTATGCTATTTGCATCATCTTCATAGGGTGTATCCTGCAATAGTTTGAAATAAATACCATCCATACCGACGAGACTTGTCATATAGAGCGTCAAATAACCCTCAGCATCTGTGGTTGGATTCGCAGGGATCTCAAGCTTAACTTCGTCCGGAACATTAAGTAGATTAGAAATAACTGTCTTCTTCTCCGCTTTAATTTTACCAAGAGACTGATTCTTAAGAGGAAGTTTGCTTTCTGTATCGATGACCCGCACTTTATAGGTATAGCGATCTTTTCCGTTGGCGATGAGTGGTCTCATCGGGGATTGCGATATTGCATCGAATGCGAACTTCAGGCTTTCTGGAGTGACAAAATTGAAGGGTTCAGAGAAGCTTTGATGTTTTTCATTAATCAATACCCCAACCTTAGCCCCTTTTACTCTCTGGGTACTGGTCACAATCGCCTTGATTTTACCTTCCTCATCAGAGGTGTTCTCATAGCCAGGGGCGGGCGTAACAGATAATCCCGGTAGGTCAGAAGGCACTGTACTCCATTGTAAGTTCATCTCCATTTTTTTATTGATTGGGTTGCCATCTAAATCGAATACTGTCGCAGTCACAATGACCGGCTTTTGTTCCGTTGCCTCATAAGGCGCTTTCTGGTCAAAGACAAAGTCCTTGGCCTGAATAGCATCACCAAGATGAGTGAGATTCAGCGGTTTGTCGCCTTTTATCTCCAGCTTAGGTTGAGCATCCATTGACAGATAAATCTTTGTCTTCGGATCAAGCGGCTGAGTACTGCTCAACGTTGCAGTTAACTGACCGTTATCATTGGTCGTTCCTGCTGAATCCCAGTTCAATATTGCATGTTTATTTTCGGGTTCAATGCTCCATTTTACGTTTGGTATTACCTGGTTTTTAATCGGTGGATTATTTTTATTACCATAGGTGATTGTTGCTGCCAGATCATAAGCAGGTTTGCCATTGGAAATAACAGGCCCCGTACCACTTGGCTTGATGCTTTGCTCTTTAATGGCAAAAGGTTCAACAACCACATCCATATAGGTTGTCATGGGCTTATTGCTACCCGTTATTTCAGAAATAGCAGACAGGGTATAGCTATTTATCCCCTTGACAGAATATTTTGGCAGATCCAGTTCAACAGACGAGCCATAGGGTGTGATAGCGCCCCCGTTTTTACGGAACTCTTCATTAGTCTGCCATGATATCTTTTTCAGGCGGTGTTCAGCCGTAATATTAGGGGTAATTTGAACATGCTGGGCACTGTATCCGCTTAACGTATTTGGCAGGGCGAGATTGAACTCCGGTTTTTTCTTGTAGTCCAACACGATATGGTTGTTTCTTTCTACGAGTTCATAACGGCTTCCGGCCAGTGTACGTATAGCAGCAACACTACGCGGTGAAATCTGATCGCCAAAAGGGATACCGAAACGATAATTCAGATTGGCCTGGAAGAGAGTTTCGCTGTGTCCACTGCCGAACTTATAATCCACCCCCATCGTCATCAGCGGAATAGGGGTATAATTCAGGCCAATTCGGGCAAGGTTAGGATTCTTTTGTTTGGTTTCCCGATTGAACAGGGCAACGTTATCGCCGAAGTACTGTTCATAGCCCAACTTACCCCCAAGATTTGGATAAGCGGGTAAGAAAAATTCACCATTGATATCGTAGCCGTTGGCGGGTCGTTCTTCATAATCCAGCTCGTTGGGTGATATACGCCATTTGCTCAAGCGCCAATAAGTGTTGGCAGACAATTTAACATAATCTGTCCAGATTTCGCCTCCAACACCCAGCCGTTGATGTTGTCCTGTGAAATCTTTGTCAAAGAAGGTATTTAAACCATACATCCATTTAGGCGTGAAATAACGTCCACCAAAGCCGAGATTCAGGGTATTACGGCTGTCGTGACGGCGATAACCTAACTGTGAGAAAAATAGCCAATCTGCTTTGTTATCATAGAGAGGGACTAGCACATCCAGAGAGCTGGCATCCAGTTTCCCTTTTTTATCGATGGAAAAATTAATCCTGCCAGTACCAAACCGGGTCAACCATTTTTGAGCTTCCGTGTTTATCGCACCATTGATTTTCCCCAACGCGTAGGATTTTGCCTGCTCGGTTAATTGGGATGGGGAAGAGGATAAGATATCACCTATCTTATGGATGCCTTGTGTGATGGCACCCACTTTCTGATCAATAGCCTCTTGATTATCCCGCGCTTTATTAGCGTTATTTTCATTTGCTGGTTTTTGTAAGAACCTCTTTCTTTCTGTTACTGTCACTTTATTGATGTGATTTTCATTTGCTGGTTTTTGTAAGAACCTCTTTCCTTCTGTTACTGTCACTTTATTGATGTGATTTTCATTTGCTGGTTTTTGTAAGAACCTCTTTCTTTCTGTTACTGTCACTTTATTGATGTGATTTTCATTTGTTGGTTTTTGTAAGAACTTTTTTCTTTCTATTCTATTTTCTTGAACTTTTTCACCCGCTGACAGTGCACTCGTAGGAGTAAAGGGCAAAAAAAGCGAGTACATGAGAATAGAAAGCCGAAAAACTTTATGATTTATAAACGAGTCCATATATGAATTCCTCATAAAATATGGGCTGGCGCCAGCGCTTTAGCATTACACCTTTGATGTTTAAAACTTCAGTTTTATTGGGTACAGCTATCTCATTAATATAAAAAAGATAATCTTTCCCATACCTACATACATTAGGAAAAATTTTGTTGTTATGCGTAATGAAAAATTATTATCAGTAGATAACAAAAAGCTATCACTTTATTTCCACAGAAATTAGGTTTTATCTTTCATGCAAAGCGGTGTTTTTTCAGGAATGACGATGGCGTATCAAGAGGAATATATGAGTAATTGGTTGCAAGGTGAGTGTCATTGAAATAGAAAAACTGAGGTTTAGAAAATAAATGGAATAAGAGGTGGGAATCCACCTCCCTATATTATGGCTTAATCATACTGTTTATTGATCAGGGAATTCCGCCATAAAACTTTCGGCTTTTTCTACCATAGACTTGGTGCCGACAAAAAAAGGTACGCGTTGGTGTAGCTTATTTGGCACGATATCCAGAATACGGTTTGCGCCATCGCTGGCTTTACCACCGGCTTGTTCAGCCAGAAATGCGATTGGGTTGCATTCATAAAGTAAGCGGAGTTTGCCTGTTGGATGACTTGCCGTACTTGGGTAGATATAGATCCCGCCTTTTAACAGATTGCGATGGAAATCAGCAACCAGAGAACCGATATAGCGGGTAGTGTATGGACGTTGGGTTGCTTCGTCTTGTTCCTGGCAATATTTGATGTATTTTTTCACACCCAGTGGAAACTTGATGTAGTTCCCTTCATTGATCGAGTACATATTGCCCTTTTTCGGAAATTGGACTTTCTCATGGGTCAGACAAAATACCCCAAGGGAAGGATCATAAGTAAAAGTATGGACACCACAGCCTGTCGTGTAAACCAGCATAGTGGATGAGCCATAAACCACATAACCGGCTGCAATCTGACGATTCCCCGGTTGCAGGAAGTCTTCCTCGGTTACAGGCTGACCGATCGGGGTAACGCGATGGTAAATTGAGAAAATAGTCCCGACGGAAACGTTTACATCAATATTCGAAGAACCATCCAGTGGATCCATCAAAACAACATATTTTGCATTTTCTGCCCGGTCGCCATCAAAAATAACGATGTCGTCTTCCTCTTCAGAAGCAATGCCTGCGACTTCGCCGCGTGCTTTCAGTGCTGCCTTGAGTTTTTCATTGGCATATAAGTCCAGCTTCATCTGAACTTCACCCTGCACATTAGATACGCCACTTGAGCCTAAAATATCCACCAGACCGGCTTTATTGATATCCCGATGGATAATTTTGGCACCTAACTTGATGGCAGACAGCAGTGCAGTCAGTTCACCTGTAGCATGCGGAAAATCTTGCTGCTTTTCGACGATGAATTCGCCCAATGTTTTCATGACAAAGGCCTTGAATTTGGTTGTGGTTTTCGGAAGCGTGCTTCACTGATGTGTCGCACTTCTGTGCCGCACTTAGACGCGGGCAGTTTAGCTAAAGAATCTGCTGATTCATAGGTTATTGCATTTTTAATCTCTGATTTGATAGTTAGAATAGTGATACAGTTCATGAATCAGGTAGAAATAAATGCATATTCATATTCTTGGCATTTGCGGTACTTTCATGGGTGGGCTGGCGATCCTCGCCCGCGCACAGGGGCATGAAGTGACTGGCTCTGATGCTAATGTTTATCCCCCAATGAGCACGTTGCTGGAAAAACAAGGCATTGAGTTGATCCGGGGCTACGATCCGGCCCAGCTCGATCCTGCTCCGGATGTGGTGATCATTGGTAATGCCATGACACGTGGCAATCCCTGCGTAGAAGCTGTGTTAGATCGTGGCATTCCTTATACTTCTGGTCCGCAGTGGTTGCATGATCATATATTGCCAGAGCGCTGGGTATTGGCAGTCGCGGGCACCCACGGTAAAACAACGACGGCGGGTATGGTGGCCTGGATATTGGAAGAGTGTGGCTATAAACCCGGGTTCCTTATCGGTGGTGTGCCAGGGAATTTTGACGTTTCAGCACATATTGGTGAAAGCCCATTTTTTGTGATTGAGGCGGATGAATATGACTGTGCTTTCTTTGACAAGCGTTCGAAATTTGTCCACTACAGCCCCCGTACATTGATCATGAATAATCTTGAGTTTGATCATGCTGACATTTTCGAAAATTTGGGCGCGATTCAAAAACAGTTCCACCATCTCGTCAGAGTTGTGCCGAGTACCGGCAAGATCATTGTTCCTGATAATGATATTAATTTGAAGCAAGTGCTCTCAATGGGATGTTGGAGTGAATTGGAACAGACAGGGGAAAACGGTCATTGGCAGGCGAAGAAAGCCAGTCAGGATAGCAGTCACTATCAGGTATTCCATCAGGGGGAGCTGGTGGGGGAAGTGATGTGGTCATTAGTCGGTGAACACAATATGCATAATGGTTTGATCGCAATTGCGGCAGCCCATCATGTGGGGGTGCAACCTGCGGATGCCTGTCAGGCACTCGGCCAATTTATTAATGCCCGTCGTCGCCTTGAATTACTCGGCGATGTTAATGGCATCTCGGTGTATGATGATTTTGCCCATCATCCAACGGCTATCCTGGCCACACTGGAGGCGTTGAGAAGTAAAGTGGGCGGTATGGCTCGTATTCTTGCCGTGCTGGAACCGCGTTCGAATACCATGAAAATGGGCATGAGTAAAAATGATATTGCCCCTTCTTTGGGGCGTGCTGATGAAGTTTTTCTCTATCAACCTACCAATATTCCGTGGCAGGTTGTTGAAATTGCTGAACAGTGTATTCAACCCACTCGTTGGAGTGCTGATATTGATACTTTGGTGAAAATGATTGTAGAAACGGCACAGCCCGGTGACCATATTCTGGTGATGAGTAATGGTGGATTTGGCGGTATTCACGAAAAACTACTGGCTGCATTGACGCAAAAAACCAGCGCATCTTAGTTAATATTTTTTATATTTCGGTCTGCCATACGCATATTTTGATTAGATTGGTATACGGCAGACCTGAATAAATTAAAGTTCCTGTTCAAACAGATGGAGAATGGCTTCGTAAAGTTGTTTTGTCGTAAAGTTCTGCGCTGGAGTGGAAAAAATAGTGTCATCCCCTGCAATGCTGCCAAGGATCCCTTCTGCTTTCCCCAATGAATCTAACAGGCGGGCAATTAACTGTGCTGCGCCAGGGCTGGTACGTATGACGACAATGCTGTGATTATAATCGACATCTAATACCAGATTTTTTAATGGGCTGGTGGCAGTGGGCACGCCCAATTCTGCGGGTAAGCAATAAACCATTTCCATCTTTGCATTACGGGTTCGGACAGCACCAAATTTCGTCAGCATTCTGGAAACTTTAGATTGGTTGATGTTTTCAAATCCCTGTTCTTGAAGTGCCGAAACAATTTCACCTTGAGAGCTGAATTTTTCTTCTTTCAATAATGCCTTGAACGCTTTTACCAAATCTTCCTGTTTCGAAGGAACACGCATATTTCACCATCGTTGAATCCGTTATCAGGCGGCCATTATGCGAAAGAGTGAATTTTTATGCAAGAAAGAGAAGAAAAAACCAATATACAGAGAATAGTGAATTAAGCGTAGTAAATGTATTGTTAATTAAATGGGATTGTTTGGTAGGAAAGGGAAGAGTAAGGTAATAAGCTAATTGTTGAAGCGCTCGCCTGAAGTAATTCTTAAAAAAGTGTCCATTATCTCATTAACAGATAAGCATTTTGTTTAGAATAAAACGACGTTGGTGTTCCATCATCAGGCTATTAAGTGGATAATCTGACTGTTAACAGATTGTTTTTAATGCATGGTGTTTTTAATATATTGGTGTTTTTAATACATCGTGTATACAAATAGATCGTATTTACAGTACTTAATTTAAGGAGTATCAGGATGAAAGTTGCAGTTCTCGGTGCAGCCGGTGGTATTGGTCAGGCACTTGCCCTTCTACTCAAGACCCAGCTTCCTTCAGGTTCAGAACTGTCCTTGTATGACATTGCTCCGGTGACTCCAGGCGTGGCAACCGATCTGAGCCATATCCCAACGGAAGTCAAAGTCACTGGTTTTGCTGGTGAAGATGCAACTCCTGCACTGGCAGGTGCAGATGTCGTATTAATTTCTGCGGGTGTGGCGCGTAAACCTGGTATGGATCGTTCCGATTTGTTCAATATCAATGCGGGAATCATTCGTAATCTGGTTCAGCAGGTTGCTAAAACGTGTCCAAAAGCATTAATTGGAATTATTACCAACCCCGTCAATACCACGGTTGCCATCGCCGCTGAGGTACTGAAAAAAGAAGGGGTATACGATAAGAACCGCCTGTTTGGTGTCACAACCCTGGATATCATTCGTTCCAACACCTTTGTTGCTGAACTGAAAGACAAGAAAGTAGAAGAAATAGAAGTTCCTGTTATTGGTGGGCACTCTGGTGTGACCATCCTGCCTCTTTTGTCGCAAATTCCAGGTGTTAGCTTCACTGATGAAGAAGTTGAAGCATTGACCAAGCGTATCCAGAATGCGGGTACTGAGGTTGTTGAAGCGAAAGCGGGTGGCGGCTCTGCAACTCTGTCTATGGGACAAGCAGCGGCTCGTTTGGGGCTGTCGCTGATCCGTGGCTTGCAAGGCGAAAGCAATGTTGTTGAGTGCAGCTATGTTGAAGGTGATGGCAAATATGCCCGTTTCTTTGCGCAGCCTGTTCGCTTAGGTAAAAAGGGTATCGAAGAACATTTAGATATTGGCAAGTTGAGTGATTTTGAACAAAAGTCACTGGATAGCATGCTGGATGTTTTGAAAAAAGACATTGAGTTGGGCGAAAAATTTATTAACGAATAATTCATTTATTAAAAATATATTAATATACGAATTAAATTAAATATATTAAATAACTAAAACCGCTAGTTAGAAATAACTAGCGGTTTTTTTCAATAGTTATATTGATAGCTAATTATTCTTTTTCTCTCTTACTTTTCTTTCCAATAGTTCTCCTGTATGGGGATCGAAATAGCGGCTTGGCCATATTTCAGACGGATGTAGTTCTAAATAATTCGCTATTATCCATTCTCCCTTGGGCCATGGGCGAGAAAGTGTATTCGCCAAAGTTGATGAACTCAATCCCGCCGCACGAGAAACGGCAGCTAATGTCGTTCCTCGTTTACGTAAAGCGGCAATAATATCAGCAGGATGCCAATCCGATTTCGTAGAAATCATTTTTTTAATCCTTTTCTATTAAATTAGACGCCACATTAGTGGTATAACTAAAGCGTTAATGTGAAATTAATAACGAACACGAACCTGTTATTAAGAAAATAAAATAACATTATTTTTTCTAAAAATGTTTCTAATTTTTTCTTAATAACTTCTTTTTTGAACTTGGTAACAAAAATAGAGAAACGTTATGAAAAAAGAGTGGTATACGGCAATGGAGCTGACCGGTGTAGGTGAGTTACCTAGATCACCACAAGGAGTTAATGCCAGGGCAAAGCGTGAAGAGTGGTTAAAACAGAAACGGGCTGGCGTCCAGGGGCGGGCGATTGAATACCATTACTCTTGTTTTCCTCAAACAACGTTGGAAGCGTTAGAACTCCATGAAACACCAGCAGAATATCAGGTTCAAAAACAAGATCCTTTAGCCATTTGGGTAAGTGCATTTAATTTACTTACCGAGGAAGAGAAGGAGGTCATTACCGAAGTGATATTACGAGATGGCATAAGAAGTTTTTTGGAAAAAATCATAGCTACTTGAGACAGCTTTTGAAAAGCCAGGTACTTAACATTTGGCTTTCTCGTCACTGCTCCAGTATCAAGCGAGGAGAAAGAGATGAAAAAAGAGTGGTATTCTGCAAAAGAACTCATCGGCCTCGCAGGGCTGCCATCGTCACCCCAAGGAGTCAATCTGATGGCAAGACGCGAGGGCTGGGAACAACGCCGTAAGCGGGGCGTCCAAGGTAAAGCGCTTGAATATAATGTCAACAGTTTGCCCGAAGAAGTCGTGAATGTGCTGACGGTCAGTGAAAATTCGGTCGAATACTATCGCAATAAACGACAGGACCCATTTATGATCTGGGTAGAAGCTTATTACCAGTTGAGCAAATCCGAAAGAGAGCGAATGGTTAAATTTATTTTGAGAAAAGGGCTAGCCAGCCTGGTCCAATATGTCGGTATTCAAGATAGTGATAATAAAGACAGCGCCCTGGATTGAATTATCTGGGGCACTGTTTGATTCAGGTTAGGAAAGTCGCTGTACAGCGACATGGGCCAATCCCTCAAGAGCCGCCTTGTATGGAGAATTTTCCAGTGACTGCAATGCTGAAATAGCCTTATCAGCTTCTTCTTCTGCCTGCTGGCGGGTGTATTTAAGTGAACCACACTGTTTCATCGTTGCCAGGACGGTATCCAACAAATGGCGGCCATTACCTTGCTCAATGGCACTTCGGATTAAAGCGGATTGCTCCGGTGTTCCGTGGTTCATGGCGTGCAAAAGAGGCAATGTGGGTTTGCCTTCGTTTAAGTCATCCCCTGTGTTCTTACCCAGCGTGCTGTTATCTGAGTCATAATCCAACAGATCATCAATTAATTGAAATGCGGTGCCCAGATAACGGCCATAATCACGTAGTGCTATTTCTTGCTCAGGAGTGGCGTTGGCGAGAATGGCGGCTGAATGCGCAGCGACTTCAAACAGGCGAGCGGTTTTACTGTAAATGACCCTCATATAGTCATCTTCTGAAATAGTAGGATCATTGCAGTTCATCAACTGCATGACTTCGCCTTCAGCAATGACATTGGTAGCATCAGACATCAATTTTAATACGCGCATGGAGTCGAGATCGGTCATCATTTGAAATGAGCGCGTATAGATAAAATCGCCCACAAGGACACTGGCCGCATTGCCATAAATGGCGTTGGCTGTCGCCTTACCACGGCGCATATCAGATTCATCAACGACATCATCATGCAGCAGCGTTGCCGTGTGGATAAATTCAATCAAAGCAGCAACTTTGATATGTTTTTCATCCTGGCAATGAAGGGCTTTACCTGCCAGTACGGCAATCATTGGCCGAATGCGTTTGCCACCCCCGCTGATGATGTAGTAACCAAGTTGGTTAATCAGCGCAACGTCAGAATTTAATTGGTTAAGAATGGTTTCATTAACCGCTGCCATATCATCAGCGGTGAGTTTAAGTATCGATTCTAAATTCATGTTTTGGCTTTGGACTCTGATTCAGAGCTGTGCTCATTAATTAGCATATCAATAGATATCAAGATATCTCGATTGTACTTGAAAAACCGTTCAAATAAATGACAATTGAAAAACTCTGTTTTTTTCTCATCTGTTCTAATTCTGCACTTGTCTTCCAAGTGGTTTTTGCGTAGAATTCGCGCCCTATGTGAATATTTTATAGCGCGCTCTGGAAAGCATTTTAGGGGGGTGCGCGGAAAGCGGAGTTTATATGTACGCAGTTTTCCAAAGTGGTGGTAAACAACACCGAGTAAGCGAAGGCCAAACAATTCGCTTGGAAAAGCTGGACATCGCAACAGGTGAAACTGTTGAGTTTGACCAGGTGCTGATGGTCGCTAACGGCGAAGATATCAAAATCGGCGCTCCAGTAGTTGAAGGCGTTAAAATTAAAGCTGAAGTTGTCGCTCACGGTCGTGGCGAGAAAGTTAAAATTGTTAAGTTTCGTCGTCGTAAACACAGCCGTAAGCAACAGGGCCACCGTCAGTGGTTCACCGATGTTAAAATCACTGGCATCGCTTAAGATTTTAGGAGAGCAGATTAATGGCACACAAAAAGGCTGGCGGCTCGACTCGTAACGGTCGCGATTCTGAAAGCAAACGTCTGGGTGTAAAACGTTTTGGTGGTGAGTCTGTTTTGGCAGGTAGCATCATCGTTCGTCAACGTGGTACTAAATTCCACGCAGGCAACAACGTAGGTTGTGGCCGTGACCACACCCTGTTCGCATTAGCTGACGGGAAAATTAAGTTCGAAGTTAAAGGTCCAAAAAACCGTAAATTTATCAGCATCGAAGCTGAATAAGTTTTTTGCATCTTGATCGAATCAGAAGCCCTGCAATATGTGTTGCGGGGCTTTTTATTATTTTGGATTACGCCATCTCTGGGTACTAGCTGCCATCCAGCTTTACAGTGGCTATCCTGCGGAGAAAAAAAATGAAATTTGTAGATGAAGCCAGAATTCTGGTTGTAGCGGGAGATGGTGGCAATGGTTGCGTCAGCTTCCGTCGTGAGAAATATATTCCAAAAGGTGGACCGGACGGCGGTGATGGTGGTGATGGTGGTGATGTCTACCTGCTAGCAGATGAAAACCTCAATACACTGATTGATTACCGTTTTGAAAAATCCTTCCGTGCTGAACGTGGTCAGAATGGACAAAGCCGGGATTGTACGGGGAAACGTGGTCAGGATATTACCATTAAGGTTCCGGTCGGAACTCGTGTACGTGATGTTGCCACGGGCGAAATACTTGGGGATATGCTGCGCCATGAACAGCGTTTTATGGTAGCAAAAGGTGGCTTCCACGGACTTGGCAATACCCGTTTTAAATCTTCGGTAAATCGTGCTCCTCGTCAAAAAACGATGGGAACTCCCGGAGAAAGTCGTGAGCTGATGTTGGAACTGATGCTACTGGCTGATGTAGGGATGCTGGGGATGCCAAATGCAGGCAAATCCACCTTTATTCGTGCTGTATCGGCCGCAAAACCGAAAGTCGCTGATTATCCATTTACAACCCTGGTGCCAAGCCTCGGCGTTGTGCGTATGGATAACGAGCAAAGTTTTGTCGTTGCAGATATCCCTGGTTTGATTGAAGGTGCCTCAGAAGGTGCCGGATTGGGTATTCGTTTCTTGAAGCATTTGGAACGTTGCCGCGTATTGCTGCATTTGATTGATCTCTGCCCAATCGATGAATCCGCGCCGGTTGAAAACGCCCGTATCATCATCAAAGAACTGCATAATTACAGTGAAAAACTGGCAGAAAAACCGCGCTGGTTGGTCTTTAACAAAGTCGATCTTACCGATCCAGAAGAAGCTAAACAGCGGGCAAAAGCTATCGCTGAGGAGCTTGGTTGGGAAGGCGATTATTACATGATCTCAGCCGTGAATCGTCAGGGCGTAAAAGAGCTTTGCTGGGATATTATGGAGTTCATGAAGACGCAGCCTCGTAGCATGGAAACGTCGGAGGAATCCCAACCGGAAAAAGTGGAATTTATGTGGGATGACTACCATAAAGAGCAGTTACAGCAAGCATCTGACGACGAAGATTTGGATGATGACTGGGACGAAGAAGATGACGAAGGCATCGAGTTTATTTATAAACACTAATCTTCATGTAACCACTTGAATATAACAAAAGGGCGCTGTATTTGGCGCCCTTTTTTCTTTTTGGTCAAACCCTTCTTAATAACAGAGCCAGTTCAGTGACTTTGATATAACGATTTATATAAATCGTGTTCAAAACGCGATAACGGAACACGGCGGGTTCGCTGATCTTGTGGGGGAACAGAGTAGGCAGAAACAAACTGGACAAAAGCAATTTGCTGCCCACTGGCGGCAGTCATAAACCCTGCGAGGTTATAAACCCCTTGCAATGATCCCGTTTTGGCAAAGACCTTACCATCAAGCCCTGCTTCGTGCAGACCGGGACGATAAGCCAACGTGCCATCATATCCCGCTTTGGGCAACATGGAGATGAAGTCCAGTTCACCATTGTGTTGAGCAATAAATTGCAATATCTCCAACATGGTTGTGGCAGCGATTAAATTGTGGCGTGAAAGACCAGATCCATCCACCATGACGGTGTTACCTAAGTCAATGCCGGCTTTCTGTTTCAGGATTTGGCGGACTGCATCGGAACCTGCCCGCCATGTCCCTGGAACGTTGAAATAGCGGTGGCCGAGGGTTCGAAAGAGGGTATCTGCAATCATGTTATCTGATTTTTTTAACATGACTTCGAGCATCTTATTTAATGGCACAGATTGGTTTACAGCGAGGATCTTTTCTGGTTGCTTGGGAGCCGCCTGGAGCCGTATATGGCCTTTTAACTCAATACCGGCAATCTTCAGTTCATTTTTCAGGAGCTTGCCAGCATAACCAGGCCCATTCTGGATAGCAAATGCCAATGGCAGTGGTTCATCGCGTTGTGTCAGGCAACCTGTGAAGGTATATCGATTCAAATCACCCGATGTAATATCAAATTCACAATATTTCGCTTCTGGTGAACCCTTAGCCAATGTTTTGACTTCACTCAGTACATTAACAGGATAAAAAGAGGGCACACGGACAAATGCCAGTTCGCCAGGTTGTTCTGAGCTGTAGAGTGAAACAGAAAAGCAGTTCTTATCTACGATTGCGGCTGATGGAGGGGCGCTGAAACACTGGGTCATATCGTTCCATACCCAGCCCGGGGCTTTATCATGGCTGGAAAAAATCGAAATATCGATGATGAGATCCCCGTCAATCTGTTTGATACCCGATTGTTTTAAGGACTCCACCATATTACGCAGTTGTGAACGTGTCAGCATGGGATCACCGACAAAGCGAGCCGTCAGGTTACCTTTTAATACACCATCTGAAAGATTAGCATCACTTTCCAGTGTTGTAACAAAACGGTAATCCTTACCAAGCTGCAATAGCGCTGCTAATGCCGTCACAATTTTCTGCGTACTGGCAGGTAAAGCCATTTGTTGCCCGTGATAATCAACTAAGAGATTTTTTGCCCCAACGGCTTGGGCAATAAATGAAAAATGAGTTCCCGTAGGCAAATACTGGGTACTTTTCTCAATAGAAGAGCTATCAGAAGCGGCATTTGTACTGAAAATACTCAGGCTTAAACTGAGCATACAAGCTATTCTGCTGGTCATTTTTAAAAGAGCCATAGGTCTCGCGTATGAAGGTGATGTATTCCAGGAATATTTGTATTAATCATACTAAGGTATAATTCAAAGGAAAAGTAAACGATGATCCATCATCAACTCTACGTTAGAATGATGGATTGGCAGATAAGTATTCCTGTGGACTTCAGATTGTGCTGAATTACACTTCTTTTTATCAAGTATCTGTAAGCCCGCCTGATAAGGTGTGCTCATTGTGCTGTTATTAAAAAATGTGCTGTTATTACAAAAATCAGGAAGATGTTGTTTGGGCTTAGGATTAATTTAAAGGTTGAATAAATGAAACAAATTCCGATGACGGTACGTGGCGCGGATAAATTGCGCGGAGAATTAGAACATTTGAAAAATGTACGTCGGCCTCAAATTATTGCCGCAATCGCTGAGGCGCGTGAGCACGGTGATTTGAAAGAAAACGCGGAATATCATGCCGCTCGTGAGCAGCAGGGTTTCTGTGAAGGCCGTATTCAGGAAATTGAGGCTAAACTTTCCAATGCACAGGTGATTGATGTCATGAAGATGACCAACAATGGCCGAGTGATTTTTGGAGCAACGGTCACGGTACTGAACTTGGATTCCGATGAAGAGCAGACCTACCGTATTGTCGGTGATGATGAAGCCAATATTAAAGAAAATCTTCTTTCAGTGAATTCACCGATTGCCCGTGGCCTGATTGGTAAAGAAGTGGATGATGTTGTTGTCATCTCCACGCCTGGCGGTCAAGTAGAATTCGAAGTTTTGAATGTGGATTATATCTAATACACCATGCTCAAAGAAAAAAGGCCGGTTTTGGCCTTTTTTATCAAGGTAAATAAATTAATATGGCACTTTTGTATAAATATGCCGTGATTATTTAGGTAGACTAATCTTGCGTTCTTCCGATGGACGGTAGAGAACTAACATTTTGCCAATGATTTGCACGTTATGTGCACCCGTTTCACGAACAATTGCTTCAGCGATCAAAGTTTTTATTTCACGGTCTTCGCCAGCAACTTTGACTTTGATAAGCTCGTGATGCGAAAGAGTTTGTTCGATTTCAGCCAACACACCTTCGGTCAACCCATTGTTGCCGATCATCACGACAGGCTTTAATGAATGAGCAAGGCTTTTCAGGTATTGGATTTGTTTCTTGTTAAGAGTCATCGTTTTTTTGCTTAGTTGGGATTGAAAACGATATATTCTACCGCCATCTCATGTCTATCACCATAAAAGTGTGGTGTGGTTTGATAAGAGAGCGCAAAAAAATATGGTGCCTTATTAGTAGAGTTGGAAAGAACAATGGCCAATAAAAAACGTTCAGCAAGCTCAAGTCGCTGGTTACAGGAACATTTTAGTGATAAATATGTTCTCCAGGCGCAGAAAAAAGGGCTTCGCTCTCGCGCTTGGTTTAAACTTGATGAGATACAGCAAAGCGACAAAATCTTTAAACCGGGCATGACCGTTGTTGATTTAGGCGCTGCCCCAGGTGGGTGGTCTCAGTACGTAGTGAGTCAGATTGGTAATAGCGGGCGAGTCATTGCTTGCGATCTTTTGCCGATGGATCCGATAGTTGGGGTCGATTTTCTTCAAGGAGACTTTCGTGATGAGCGGGTATTGAAAACATTACTTGAGAGAGTTGGTGATAATAAAGTCCAGGTCGTCATGTCGGATATGGCTCCTAATATGAGTGGAACTCCTGCGGTCGATATTCCCCGATCCATGTATCTGGTTGAGTTAGCGTTGGGTATGTGTCGTGATGTGCTGGCCCCTGGGGGTAGTTTTATTGTCAAAGTATTTCAGGGAGAGGGCTTTGATGAATACCTGAGGGAAATACGCTCCCTTTTTGCGAAGGTAAAAGTTCGTAAACCAGAATCTTCGCGGGCACGATCACGTGAAGTATACATTGTAGCGACAGGGCGGAAAGTGTAGTACCCTGACTACTATTTGTTAACACAGTTGTAATATGAGGTTAATCCCTTGAGTGACATGGCGAAAAACCTGATTCTCTGGTTAGTCATCGCAGTTGTCTTGATGTTATTGTTCCAGAGTTTTGGTCCCAGCGACTCCAGTGGTCGTAGGGTTGATTACTCTAATTTCATCAGTGAGATATCGCAGAATCAAGTAAGCGAAGTACGTATTTCGGGTCGTGACATTGATTTCACTAAGAAAGACAACAGTGGAAAATACAGCACTTATATGCCAATTCAGGATGAAAAGTTGCTGGATACCCTACTTAATAAGCAGGTAAAAGTTGTTGGTGAACCACCAGAACAACAAGGCCTGTTGGCGACCCTCTTTATTTCATGGTTCCCAATGTTACTGCTCATTGGTGTTTGGATCTTCTTTATGCGCCAAATGCAAGGCGGTGGCGGTAAAGGGGCGATGTCTTTTGGTAAAAGCAAAGCCCGGATGTTGACGGAAGATCAGATCAAAACCACGTTTGCCGATGTTGCTGGTTGTGATGAAGCCAAAGAAGAAGTGGGCGAATTGGTTGAGTATCTGCGTGAACCTGGCCGTTTTCAAAAATTGGGGGGTAAAATCCCGAAAGGCATCCTGATGGTTGGCCCTCCAGGTACGGGTAAAACATTGCTGGCGAAAGCTATTGCTGGCGAAGCGAAAGTCCCTTTCTTCACCATCTCGGGTTCTGATTTCGTTGAAATGTTCGTGGGTGTTGGTGCTTCCCGTGTGCGAGATATGTTTGAGCAGGCGAAAAAAGCTGCACCGTGCATCATCTTTATTGATGAAATTGATGCAGTAGGTCGTCAGCGTGGCGCGGGTCTGGGTGGTGGACATGATGAACGTGAACAGACACTGAACCAGATGCTGGTTGAGATGGATGGCTTTGAAGGTAACGAAGGCATTATTGTTATCGCAGCAACTAACCGTCCTGATGTTCTCGATCCTGCTTTGTTACGTCCTGGCCGTTTTGACCGTCAGGTCGTTGTTGGTCTGCCGGATGTTCGTGGCCGTGAGCAAATCCTGAAAGTTCATATGCGTCGCATTCCGCTGGATACTGATATTGATGCCTCGGTCATTGCTCGTGGCACGCCAGGTTTTTCTGGCGCAGATTTGGCAAACCTTGTGAATGAAGCTGCTTTGTTTGCTGCTCGCGGTAACAAACGCGTTGTTTCTATGGTTGAGTTCGAAAAAGCCAAAGATAAGATCATGATGGGTGCGGAGCGCCGTTCAATGGTTATGACCGAGGAACAGAAAGAATCCACGGCATACCATGAAGCAGGACATGCCATTATTGGTCGTTTGGTTCCAGAACACGATCCTGTGCATAAAGTGACGATTATCCCGCGTGGCCGTGCGTTGGGTGTGACGTTCTTCTTGCCAGAGGGTGATCAGATCAGTGCAAGCCGTCAGAAGTTGGAGAGCCAAATTTCAACTTTATACGGTGGCCGGTTAGCGGAAGAAATTATCTATGGTGTAGATAATGTTTCTACTGGTGCGTCCAACGATATTAAAGTGGCGACATCTATTGCGCGTAACATGGTGACACAGTGGGGCTTCTCAGAAAAACTGGGACCATTGCTGTATGCGGAAGAAGAAGGCGAAGTTTTCCTCGGTCGCTCGGTTGCCAAGGCAAAACATATGTCTGAAGACACCGCGCGTTTAATCGATCAGGAAGTGAAGGTTCTCATTGATCGTAACTATGTACGTGCTCGTCAGATTCTGATGGATAATCTGGATATTCTTCATTCAATGAAAGATGCATTGATGAAGTATGAAACGATTGATGCTCCTCAGATTGATGACCTGATGAATCGTACAACAGTACGCCCGCCAGCAGGTTGGGAAGGTGATAAGAATGGCGGTAATAGCAATAACCGTCATAACACGCCATCTCCGCAGCAAACTTCAAAGCCTGCGGATGGTAATCCAACCGCATAACGTGGCTCACAATCTTACATTAAACCCCAGGCTTGTCCTGGGGTTTTGACATTAAGGCACCTAGCGATGAAACTGACTGCCAGAGGCAGCGTCCTCGATCTTTCCTGCCCACAAGTGATGGGAATTTTAAACGTTACCCCTGATTCCTTCTCTGACGGTGGAACCCATAATACTTTTAACACAGCATTAGAGCATGCCGTCGGGATGATCAAAGAAGGGGCAACCATTATTGATGTGGGTGGTGAATCGACTCGTCCCGGAGCGAATGAGGTAAGTGAGCAGGAAGAATTGGATCGTGTTATTCCAATGATTGAGGCGCTGGCACAGCGCTTTGATACCTGGATCTCTGTTGATACCTCAAAAGCTGTTGTTATGCAGGAATCAGCCAGGGCGGGGGCGTATATTATTAATGACGTCCGTGCGTTGCAGGAGCCTGGAGCACTTGATGCGGCAGCACTAAGTGGTTTGCCGATCTGCCTGATGCATATGCAGGGGCAACCTCGGACAATGCAAACAGAGCCTCACTATGAAAATGTTGTATCGGAAGTAAAAAATTTCCTGATACAGCAAATTGAGCGCTGTGTTGCGGCGGGTATCGCAAAAAACAACCTGATTCTTGATCCTGGCTTCGGTTTTGGTAAGAACTTATCGCATAATTATCAGTTATTGGCTCACTTGCAAGAATTCCATCATTTGGGATTACCTATTCTGGCGGGAATGTCACGCAAGTCCATGATTGGCCAATTATTTGATGTACCACCGCCGGAGCGTGTGGCCGGAAGCGTTGCTTGTGCTGTGATTGCAGCTATGAAAGGTGCTCAGATTATCCGTGTGCACGATGTAAAAGAAACCGTTCAGGCAATGCAAGTTGTTCACGCAACACTGTCTGCCAATAATACCTGTACGACATACGGTATCTGAAAAGAATACATGTTCATAGAATACAGAGTTTGTAGAATACATCGTTTGTAAAGAACATGGTGTCAGCAAAAAACGCTGAGAGCAAAAGATTCGTTCAGCAAAGGAAAGAACTTTATGAGTAACCGTAAATATTTTGGCACTGACGGTATCCGTGGCAAAGTGGGAAATACCCCAATTACCCCTGACTTTGTATTGAAACTTGGTTGGGCTGCGGGAAAAGTGCTGGCGCGTCATGGTTCTCGCAAAATCATTATTGGTAAAGATACCCGAATCTCAGGTTATATGTTGGAATCTGCTCTGGAGGCAGGGTTAGCCGCAGCGGGATTATCGGCATCCTTTACCGGCCCAATGCCAACACCGGCAGTGGCGTATCTGACACGGACTTTTCGTGCAGAAGCCGGCATTGTCATTTCCGCTTCCCACAACCCTTACTATGATAACGGCATTAAATTCTTCTCCATTGATGGGACTAAATTACCGGATGATGTTGAAGAAGCGATTGAAGCGGAAATGGAAAAACCTCTGACTTGTGTGGAATCTGCTGAGTTAGGACGGGCAAATCGGATAGTTGATGCAGCGGGTCGTTACATTGAATTTTGTAAAGGGACATTCCCCAGTGAACAAAGTTTAAATGGGTTGAAAATTGTTTTGGATTGCGCCAATGGTGCGACTTACCATATCGCCCCGAATGTTTTCAGAGAGCTGGGAGCGGAAGTAATTACCCTTGGTTGTGAGCCTAATGGCATCAATATCAATGAAGAATGTGGTGCAACGGATGTTCGTCTATTGCAACAGTGTGTACTGGAAGAGCAGGCTCACGTTGGTCTGGCATTTGATGGTGATGGTGACCGTATCATCATGGTTGATCATCTGGGGCAAAAAGTTGATGGCGATCAGATCCTTTATATCATTGCACGTGAAGCGTTGAGACAAGGTCAGCTACGTGGTGGTGCAGTGGGTACGTTGATGAGCAATATGGGGCTGGAGTTGGCACTGAAACAGCTTGGTATTCCATTTGAACGTGCGAAAGTTGGCGACCGCTACGTGCTGGAGAAATTGCAGGAAAAAGGCTGGCGTTTGGGGGCTGAAAATTCGGGCCATGTGATTTTGCTGGACAAAACCACAACAGGAGATGGCATTGTTGCTGGATTGCAAGTTCTGAGTGCAATAGTACGCAATAATATGAGCCTGCATGATCTGTGCAGTGGCATGAAACTTCTGCCACAAATTTTGGTTAACGTTCGCTTTGCAGGTAATGCCGATCCTCTGCAATCAGAATCAGTGCTTGAAACCGTAAAATCAGTTGAGACTGAATTAAATGGCCGTGGTCGTGTTCTGCTGCGTAAATCAGGGACAGAACCCTTGATTCGGGTCATGGTGGAAGGCGAAGATGAAGAGCAAGTCACGGTATTAGCGCATCGTATTGCTGATGCGGTGAAAAAAATAGGTTGATTTGTTGATTTTTTGCCCGAACGACGCCAGTATTTAAAATTAGTCTTGCGTGTCTAAGACGCTTTGGTTAGTATTCACACCCGCTCAATAAGTTAATTTTTCTAATTTTGTGAGCGGGTGATGCAACATAAAGTCGCTATAAAATTGTGGTAAACGCCACGAGGAAACGGGTACAACATATGTATGAAGCTCTTTTAGGTATATTCTTGCTGGTTGGTATCGGGCTAATAGCTCTGGTTCTGCTACAGCAGGGTAAAGGTGCTGATATGGGTGCTTCTTTCGGCGCGGGTGCATCTAACACGCTGTTTGGTTCATCGGGTTCCAGTAATTTTATGACCCGCATGACGGCTATTTTTGCCACGTTGTTCATTGTTATCAGTCTGATTCTTGGTAACATGACCAGCAACAAGACGGGTTCTAACAGTAAATGGGATAACCTTGTCGAACCTGTAAAAGTTGAAAAACAGGCAGAAATTCCGGCAACACCAGCAAAACCAAATAGTGATATCCCACAGTAACATTCAGTAACAGAATTGAAATAGGGTTGTTGATTTTGACGATGAGTTTAGATAACCATTAGAATAACAATCCTATAAAATCAGTGCCGAGGTGGTGAAATTGGTATACACGCTACCTTGAGGTGGTAGTGCCTAAACAACGGGCGTACGGGTTCAAGTCCCGTCCTCGGCACCAATTAATCTAGAAACTTGCGTTTTTAGTATTATCAGCGTAAGATTTGCCACGTTTTCGAACGCGGGATGGAGCAGCATGGTAGCTCGTCGGGCTCATAACCCGAAGGTCGTCGGTTCAAATCCGGCTCCCGCAACCACTTCTTAACAGCCTGTATCTTTTCAACAGTAATAATTCAGCAGCCATTGAGATATCGATCCCTGATTTGACAGGTTGCTTTGAAAAGTATAAAAAAAGAAGTAGGTTGAGACCGCTGGCAGTAAATAGGGTCCAGTTGCATAAAGCCCCGAGTGTCGGGGTTTTTTGTTATTTGACAGCAGAATTACTGGGCTAATATAGCCCTTTTTTTATGTCTTGGGGGTGGGCTTGTCCACATTAGAGCAAAAATTAACAGAGATAATTTCAGCACCCGTTGAAGCTTTGGGTTTTGAATTAGTTGGCCTGGAGTATATTCGCGCTCGTGTATCGACGTTGCGAGTCTATATTGATAGTGAGGAGGGTATCACTGTTGATAATTGTGCTGATGTTAGCCACCAGGTCAGTGCAGTGCTTGATGTTGAAGATCCGATTCCAGGGCTTTATAACTTGGAAATATCTTCACCAGGGCTTGAGCGTCCACTGTTTAAGGCTGAACATTACCAGCGTTTTATTGGTGAAAAAGTCAGTTTGGTTTTACGCATGGCAATGCAGAACCGGCGAAAATGGCAAGGTATCATCAAGGCAGTTGATGGTGAAATGATTACGGTTACGGTGGATGGAAAAGACGAAGTGTTCGCACTGAGCAACATCCAGAAAGCGAACCTGGTACCCCACTTTTAAAGTTCGGATGAGGCAACTAGGATGAATAAAGAAATTCTGGCTGTTGTGGAAGCGGTTTCTAATGAAAAATCACTCCCTCGCGAAAAAATCTTCGAAGCATTAGAGATTGCACTGGCGACAGCCACCAAGAAAAAGTATGAGCAGGAAATCGACGTCCGCGTTTGTATCGATCGTAAATCAGGTGATTTTGATACCTTCCGTCGCTGGTTAGCTGTTGACGAAGTGACTCAGCCAACGCGAGAAATCACGCTGGAAGCGGCAAAATTTGACAACCCAGAGATTGAACTGGGTGGTTATATTGAAGATCAAATTGAATCAGTGACCTTTGACCGCATTACGACTCAGACGGCAAAACAGGTTATCGTACAGAAAGTACGTGAAGCTGAACGTGCGATGGTTGTTGATCAATTCCGTGAACAGCAGGGCGAAATTGTGACCGGTCAGGTCAAAAAAATGAACCGCGAAAATATTACGTTGGATTTAGGTAATAATGCTGAAGCGGTCATTTTACGTGAAGACATGTTGCCACGGGAAAACTTCCGTCCAGGTGACCGCGTGCGCGGTGTTCTGTATGATGTTCGTCCTGAAGCGCGTGGAGCACAGCTTTTCATCACTCGTTCTCGTCCTGAGATGTTGGTTGAATTGTTCCGCATCGAAGTGCCTGAGATTGGTGAAGAGATCATTGAGATCAAAGCGGCTGCTCGTGATCCGGGTTCTCGTGCAAAGATCGCAGTGAAAACCAACGACAAGCGTATTGATCCTGTTGGCGCTTGTGTCGGTATGCGTGGTGCAAGGGTACAAGCCGTTTCCAGTGAACTGGGCGGTGAAAGAATTGACATCGTGCTGTGGGACGATAACTCTGCGCAGTTTGTCATTAATGCAATGGCTCCGGCGGATGTTGCATCTATTGTGGTTGACGAAGACAACTGCACTATGGATGTTGCCGTAGAAAATAGTAATCTTGCTCAGGCGATTGGACGTAATGGTCAGAACGTTCGTCTGGCGGCACAACTGTTGAAAAAACATCGTGGTGATGACAAATGGGAACTCAATGTCATGACTGCGGAAGAGCTACAAGCAAAACATCAGGCAGAAGCACACGCTTCTATTGATACATTTACCAAGCATCTCGACATTGATGAAGATTTCGCCACTGTATTGGTCGAGGAAGGTTTCTCTACACTGGAAGAACTGGCTTATGTGCCAATCAAAGAACTTCTGGCAGTAGAGGGCCTTGATGAAGAAACCGTTGAAGTTCTTCGTGAACGCGCTAAAGCGGCCTTGACGACGCTGGAACTGGCTCAGAAAGAGAGTCTTAGTGATCAGCAACCTGCCGAAGATTTATTGAATTTGTCTGGCATGGAGCGTACTTTGGCGTTTAACCTGGCTGCCCGTGGCATCTGCACTCTGGAAGATCTTGCCGAGCAGGGTATCGACGACTTATCTGATATCGAAGGACTGAATGATGAGAAAGCAGGAGAACTCATTATGGCAGCCCGAAATATCTGTTGGTTTGGCGATGATGCATAAATAAACTGTAGCAGGAAGGAACAGAATGACAGAGGTAACCGTAAAAATACTGGCAGAAGAGATCCAGACATCGGTGGAACGTCTCATCCAGCAATTTGCTGATGCTGGCATTCAGAAAACCGCAACTGACTCTGTTTCCCAGAAAGAAAAAGAAGCTTTGCTGGCCCATCTGAATCGCGAACAAGGCGGTTCTGGCGGTCAGCCAGGTAAAATGACATTACAGCGCAAAACGCGCAGTACACTAAACGTTCCTGGCACCGGTGGCAAAAGTAAATCGGTAGCGATTGAAGTCCGCAAAAAACGCACATATGTAAACCGCGATACCACTGAACAGGTTAACGCGGAAGAGCAGGAAAAGCGTGAAGCGGAAGAGCAGGCTCGGCGCGAGGTAGAAGAGAAGGCGCGGCTTGAGGCTGAAGCGAAAAAATTCGCGGAAGAGCAAGCTAAACGTGAAGCTGAAGAAAAGGCTAAACGTGAAGCTGTAGAGAGCGCTCGACGTGAAGCAGAAGAAAAAGCCAAACGTGAAGAGGCTAAACTGTCTCAGCGTGAGGCGGCGGAAAAAGAAAAAGTGACTAAGCAACATACCGAAATCAAGCAAAAATCAGTTCAGAATCACTCTGCTGCGCAAAGTGAAAAAGCGCGTCGTGAAGCTGAAGCTGCAAATTTAAAACGTCAAGCTGAAGAAGAAGTGCGCCGTAAGGTGGAAGAGGAGGCTAAACGTGTTGCAGAAGAAGCGCGTCGAATGGCAGAAGAGAACAAAGACAAATGGTCTTATGACTCTGAGAACAATAGTAGTGACACCAGTAGTGAGACCAATAGTGACTACCATATAACCACTTCCCGCTATGCTCGTGATGCGGAAGATGAAAATGACGCCAAAGTAGAGGGCGAACGTCGTTCCCGCTCCCGTGGTGGTAAATCCCGCCAGAAGAAGAATAATAAACATTCTGAATCGAAAGCTGATCGCGAAGAAGCGCGGGCTGTAGGTCGTACCAAAGGTAAACAACGTAAGCCGAGTACTTTACAACAGAGTTTCACGAAACCGGTAGCTGCGGTTAACCGTGACGTTGTGATTGGTGAGACAATTACTGTTGCTGAATTGGCTAACAAAATGGCCGTCAAAGGTGCCCAGGTCATTAAGACTATGATGAACATGGGAGCAATGGTCACCATCAACCAAGTGATCGATCAAGAAACCGCGCAAATGGTTGCCGAAGAAATGGGGCACAAAGTTATCCTGCGTCGTGAAAACGAACTGGAAGAAGCGCTGATGAGCGATCGTGATACGGGTGAAACACAGGCAGAATCTCGTGCGCCAGTTGTGACCATCATGGGGCACGTTGACCACGGTAAAACCTCTCTGCTGGACTATATCCGTTCCACTAAAGTGGCTTCTGGAGAGGCGGGTGGTATTACCCAGCACATTGGTGCCTATCATGTGAAAACTGAAAAAGGCATGATCACCTTTCTGGATACCCCAGGCCATGCAGCGTTTACCTCCATGCGTGCACGTGGTGCGAAAGCAACAGATATCGTTGTTCTGGTTGTAGCAGCGGATGATGGTGTGATGCCACAGACCATAGAAGCTATCCAGCATGCTAAAGCAGCCAACGTACCCGTTGTTGTTGCGGTGAACAAGATCGATAAGCCAGAAGCTGATCCGGATCGCGTGAAGAATGAATTGTCGCAATACGGTATCATTTCAGAAGAGTGGGGCGGTGAAAACCAGTTCATCAATGTGTCTGCCAAAGCTGGTATTGGTATTGATGAATTGCTGGAAGCCATTTTGCTTCAATCTGAAGTTCTTGAACTGAAAGCAGTACGCACGGGTATGGCGAACGGTGTGGTCATTGAATCCTTCCTGGATAAAGGCCGTGGCCCAGTTGCAACCATTCTGGTTCAGTCTGGTACGCTGAACAAAGGCGATATCGTTCTGTGTGGCTTCGAGTATGGCCGCATCCGTGCAATGCGTAACGAACTTGGCCGCGAAGTGACTTCGGCTGGTCCCTCTATCCCAGTGGAAATTTTGGGTCTGTCCAATGTGCCATCTGCGGGTGATGAAGCAACGGTTGTTCGTGATGAGAAAAAAGCGCGTGAAGTGGCCTTGTATCGTCAGGGTAAATTCCGCGAAGTGAAATTGGCTCGTCAGCATAAAGCTAAGTTGGAAAACATCTTCGCTAACTTAGAAGAAGGCAAGGTATCTGAACTGAACATCGTTCTGAAAACGGATGTTCAAGGGACTTGTGAAGCCATTAGTGATTCACTGCTGAAATTGTCTACTGATGAAGTTAAAGTGAAAATCATCGGTTCCGGTGTGGGTGGTATCACTGAAACCGATGCAACACTGGCAGCGGCATCTGAAGCAATTATTCTGGGCTTCAACGTTCGTGCTGATGCTTCTGCACGTCGTGTCATTGAAAACGAAAGTTTGGATCTGCGTTACTACTCCGTTATCTATAACCTGATTGATGAGATCAAACAGGCTATGAGCGGTATGCTGGCACCAGAATACAAACAGCAGATCATGGGTCTTGCCGAAGTTCGTGATGTGTTTAAATCACCGAAATTTGGTGCCGTTGCGGGTTGTATGGTGACAGAAGGTTCCATCAAGCGTAATAACCCGATCCGCGTATTGCGCGATAACATTGTCATTTACGAAGGTGAATTGGAATCCTTGCGTCGCTTTAAGGATGACGTTAACGAAGTCCGTAATGGTATGGAATGTGGTATCGGTGTGAAGAACTACAATGATGTTCGCGTTGGCGATATGATTGAAGTCTTTGAAGTGATTGAAATTAAACGCTCCATCGATTAATACCATTATTTATTAATACATTCATTCCATTCTTGGGGGGCTTTATGCCCCCCAAAATGTCAGGAGATATAACAATGGCAAGAGAATTTAGTCGTACTCAGCGCGTTGCACAGGAAATGCAAAAAGAAATTGCCATCATTTTACAGCGTGAAATCAAAGATCCCCGTATCGGAATGGCGACAGTCTCTGGTGTTGAGGTTTCCCGCGATCTGGCTTATGCCAAAGTATTTGTCACCTTTTTGAATGTGCTGGTGGATGGGCATGATTCAGATATGGTTAAAGCAGGTATCAAAGCATTGAACGAAGCCTCCGGTTTTATTCGTTCCCTGCTGGGTAAAGCGATGCGTCTGCGTATCATTCCTGAACTGACATTCTCTTATGACAGTTCTTTGGTGGAAGGGATGCGTATGTCGAATTTGGTTAGCAACGTCGTTAAAAATGATGAAAAGCGTCGCACATCTGCGGATCACAATGAGGAAAAATGATGGGGCGCCGTCGTAAAGGCCGTGCTATACACGGTGTACTGTTGCTGGATAAGCCGCAGGATATTTCCTCCAATGATGCGTTACAGAAAGTCAGACGGATTTTTAATGCCAGCAAGGCGGGTCATACTGGTGCACTGGATCCATTGGCGACAGGCATGTTGCCGATTTGTCTGGGTGAAGCGACCAAGTTTTCCCAATTCTTGCTGGATTCTGACAAACGCTATCGTGTGATTGCCCGTTTGGGGCAGCGTACGGATACGTCGGATTCACATGGCACAATCATCAGTGAACGCGACGTAAAAATCACCGCATCTCAGCTCAATGCTGCATTGGATCAATTCCGTGGTGATACCATGCAGGTTCCTTCCATGTACTCTGCATTGAAACATCAGGGAAAACCGCTATACGAATATGCCCGTCAGGGGATTGAAGTGGAGCGGGAAGCGCGTCCTATTACTGTTTATGAATTGCAATTCATTCGCTGGGAAGGGAATGAGCTGGAATTGGAGATACACTGTTCCAAGGGAACTTACATTCGTACCATCATTGATGATTTAGGGGAACTTTTGGGCTGTGGCGCACATGTCATTTATCTGCGTCGTTTACAGGTTGCCGACTATCCCAATCAAAGAATGGTCACGTTGGAACAGTTATATGCGTTAAAACAACAGGCTGAAGCTCAAGAAATAGAGGCGTGGGAATCGCTTGATCCCTTGTTGCTACCCCTGGATACCGCTGTGATTCATTTTCCTGTCATTCACGTAACCTCTGTCGTTGCGTCGTACTTCAAACAAGGCCAGCCAGTTCGCAGCAACCATAAGTTGGCTGCAGGTGAATGGGTGAGGGTGACCGAAGGAGATGAAAATAAATTCATCGGCATTGCAATGATTGATGATGGTGGATTAGTGGCTCCACGCCGTCTGGTTGTTGAAACGGAATAATGATAGCAACAGACAGACAAGGAATTTTCAGCAGATAAATTGAGTTGGGGCACAGAATGACGGTGATTGTGCTGTCTTGCGCTTCACCTATTTGCAGCGTAGAATACCGCGTCTGTACATGAGTGGCTGAATTAGAGATCGGCACTCGTTATTTTAAATTACATATTTGGAGTTATACTATGTCTCTAAGTACTGCTGCAAAAGCGCAGATTATTGCTGAATTTGGTCGCGGCGCTAACGACAGTGGTTCCAGCGAAGTTCAGATCGCATTGCTGACTGCTGACATCAACCACCTGCAAGGTCACTTTTCAGAGCACAAAAAAGATCACCACAGCCGTCGTGGTCTGCTGAGAAAGGTTGCACAGCGTCGTAAGCAACTGGACTACCTGAAGGGTAAAGATTTGGCACGCTATAGTGCTCTGATTGAGCGTCTGGGACTGCGTCGCTAATTGATGAGTTTCAGTGGAAAGGGGCCTAATTTGGCCCCTTTTCTTCTAGGAAACGGAATTGCCAGAAAACAGAATCGGAAAATTTAATCTCCTGTTTTTTGCACCGTTTCTAAAAATTAAACCTCTTTCGCTACAGTGACTCGCGCGGCTAATGAGAGTCCTCAAAGCAGTGAGCACTGTCATTAGTCGTGAGGGTGTAGCAAGAAGAGAAAATCTATTGTTGCCGATCTTTTAAGCGGTGACACTAACAAAGGAAAATTATTTTGCTTAATCCGATTGTTCGTAAATTCCAGTATGGTCAGCACACAGTGGCCATCGAAACTGGCATGATGGCTCGTCAGGCGACAGCAGCCGTTATGGTCAATATGGATGACACAGCGGTATTTGTCACCGTTGTTGGTCAAAAGAAAGTCAAAACAGGTCAGGATTTCTTCCCTCTGACCGTTAACTATCAGGAGCGCACTTACGCTGCTGGCCGTATTCCGGGAAGTTTCTTTCGCCGCGAAGGCCGTCCGGGTGAAGGTGAAACATTAGTTGCCCGTCTTATCGACCGCCCTCTACGCCCTCTGTTTCCAGAAGGTTTCCTGAATGAAGTTCAAATCATCGCAACAGTCGTTTCTGTTAACCCACAAATAAACCCTGATATCGTTGCCATGATCGGCTCTTCTGCTGCACTGGCTTTGTCTGGCATCCCATTCAATGGCCCAATTGGTGCTGCGCGTGTGGGTTACATTAACGATCAATACGTACTGAACCCAACCAGTGATGAGCTGAAACACAGCCGTCTGGATCTGGTCGTTGCAGGTACAAATAACGCGGTGCTGATGGTTGAGTCCGAAGCCGAGCTGCTGACTGAAGAGCAAATGTTGGGTGCTGTTGTGTTTGGTCACGAGCAACAACAGATTGTGATTGATAATATCAATGCACTGGTTGCTGAAGCAGGCAAAGAGAAATGGAATTGGGCACCAGAGCTGATTAATCAGCCTCTGCACGATCGGGTTGCAGAATTGGCTGAAACCCGTCTGGGTGATGCTTATCGCATTACTGAGAAGCAGGAGCGTTATGCTCAGGTTAATAGCATCAAAGAAGAAGTCACTGCGGTTATCCTGGCTGAATTTGCAGAAAAAGGCGTTGAGCTGGATGAAACCGAAGTTTTTGACGTTCTCGCTGCTCTGGAGAAAAATGTTGTTCGTAGCCGTGTTCTGCGTGGTGAACCGCGTATTGATGGCCGTGAAAAAGACATGGTTCGTGCTCTGGACGTTCGCACAGGTGTGCTGCCACGTACTCATGGTTCATCCCTGTTTACTCGTGGTGAAACGCAGGCACTGGTGACTGCAACACTGGGCACAGAGCGCGATGCCCAAGTGATCGATGAGCTGATGGGTGAGCGTACAGATCGCTTCCTGTTCCACTATAACTTCCCTCCGTATTCTGTTGGTGAAACTGGCATGGTCGGTTCACCAAAACGCCGTGAAATTGGTCATGGTCGTCTGGCGAAACGTGGTGTATTGGCTGTGATGCCAGGCATCAACGAATTCCCATATACCGTTCGCGTGGTATCTGAAATCACTGAATCCAACGGTTCTTCCTCTATGGCTTCTGTCTGTGGTGCATCACTGGCATTGATGGATGCGGGTGTACCCGTTAAGGCCGCCGTTGCGGGTATCGCAATGGGTCTGGTGAAAGAAGGGGAAAACTTTGTTGTTCTGTCTGACATTTTGGGTGATGAAGATCATCTGGGCGACATGGACTTTAAAGTTGCGGGTAGCCGAGATGGTATCAGCGCCTTGCAAATGGACATCAAAATCGAAGGCATTACCCGTGAAATCATGCAGATTGCTCTGAATCAGGCTAAAGGTGCCCGTTTGCACATTCTGAGTGTGATGGAACAGGCAATTCACAGCCCACGCAATGATATTTCTGAATTTGCACCACGTATCCACACTATCAAGATCAATCCAGACAAGATCAAAGATGTGATTGGTAAAGGGGGTTCCGTGATCCGCGCATTGACGGAAGAAACAGGGACTACCATTGAGATTGAAGACGATGGCACAGTGAAGATTGCGGCGATTGACGGTGACAAAGCACGTCATGCTATCAGACGTATCGAAGAAATCACTGCGGAAGTTGAAGTCGGTCGTATTTATGCTGGTAAAGTGACCCGCATTGTTGATTTTGGTGCATTTGTTGCTATCGGCGGTGGTAAAGAAGGGCTGGTACACATTTCTCAGATTGCCGAAAAACGTGTAGAGAAAGTCACTGATTATCTGCAACTTGGGCAAGAAGTGCCGGTGAAAGTGCTGGAAATTGACCGTCAGGGACGTATCCGCCTGAGCATGAAAGAAGCTGTGATTACAACTGATGCGGAACTGCAATCACCGGAATCATCAGTAGAATAAATTTGACGTAAAGAGCGGCGTCCTGTAAAAAGGGCGCCGTTTATCTCAATAAATTTCGAGTTATTGTTCGTAGTATATTGTTCACAGTAGCCTGGCAATAGTTTGAAAGGTGATGAGAAGAAGTCAATTTTGGGCAGGAAGCCTGAAATATACAATGTGGGTGGAGTAATAGGGCATTCTGATTGATGTCTGGCTTCGGGAGTGGGAAATGAATTCTTTTCTGCGCTGGTGTTATGTTGCGGCTATTTTTCTCCTTGTGGGATGTAGCGGCACTGGGTGGCGTAAAAATGAAGTTATTGCTATTCCATTACAACCGACATTGCAACAGGAGGTTATTCTGGCTCGCATGGAGCAAATACTGGCGAGTCGGTCACTGACAGAGGATGAATACGCACAGCTTTTATATGAACGCGGTGTGCTGTATGATAGCCTCGGGTTGAGGGCACTGGCGCAGAATGATTTTTCAGTGGCTTTGTCTATCCGCCCTGATATTCCTGAGATTTTTAATTATCTGGGAATTTATTTTACGCAGGCAGGCAATTTTGATTCTGCCTATGAAGCGTTTGATTCTGTTTTAGAGCTTGATCCAACTTACAACTACGCGCGAATGAATCGCGGCATTTCACTGTATTACGGTGGCCGCTATCGATTGGCGCAGGATGATCTGCAGGCGTTTTATCAAGACGATCCAAATGACCCCTTCCGTTCGTTGTGGTTGTACCTTGTGGAAGATAAAATTGATCCTAAGGTTGCAATGACGAATTTGTCGTACCATTTTGACAAAGCGAAGCGGGGGAGATGGGGCTGGAATATTGTTGAATTCTATTTAGGCAAAATCGGTGAAAAAACATTGATGGAACGCTTAAAACAGGGTTCAACAGATAACACTTCGCTCGCTGAGCATCTCAGTGAAACTGACTTCTATTTAGGTAAACATTACCTAAGTCTGGGGGATGAGGATAACGCAACTGCGTTATTCAAGCTGACGGTGGCTAACAATGTGCATAACTTTGTTGAGCACCGCTACGCATTGTTGGAATTGGCGCTATTGGGCCAAAAACAAGATGATTTATCGGAATCGAACCAACAATAGCTGACGAACATTTTCACGACAGATTTTAAAGTCCACATCTCTGGAGATGGGGGCTTGTTTGTTCGTTTAATAACATAATTTGAGCCAGTTCACATTTTAAATGAAAATGACAGAAATTCTTTTCACTGTGTTATGTAGACTGGCCGCCACGATTAATGAGGCACCATTACATGACCACTGAGACTGAAATCTCTTTTGCTGATTTAGGTTTATCAGCACCTATCCTTTCTGCGTTGGGAGACCTGGGCTATGAGAAGCCTTCTCCTATTCAACAACAATGTATCCCTCACTTGTTGAGCGGCCGTGATGTGCTTGGCATGGCACAGACAGGCAGTGGTAAGACCGCTGCTTTCAGCTTGCCTTTATTGAATAACATAGATGCTGAACTTAAAGCGCCACAAATTCTTGTGTTAGCGCCAACCCGTGAACTGGCGGTGCAGGTTGCTGAAGCGTGTTCAGATTTTTCCAAACATATGCGCAACGTGAATGTTGTTGCACTTTACGGTGGGCAGCGTTATGACGTTCAGTTACGCGCCTTGCGTCAGGGACCACAAGTTGTGGTGGGAACACCGGGACGTTTGCTTGACCATCTGAAACGTGGAACATTGGATCTGTCCAACCTGAAAGGTTTGGTCTTAGATGAAGCTGACGAAATGTTGCGTATGGGCTTTATCGAAGATGTTGAAAACATCATGAGCCAGATCCCTGCTGAACATCAAACCGCACTGTTCTCCGCGACAATGCCAGAAGCGATCCGCCGCATCACTCGTCGTTTCATGAATGATCCACAGGAAGTTCGTATTCAGAGCAGTGTCACAAACCGTCCTGACATTAGCCAAAGCTACTGGTCTGTTTACGGTATGCGCAAAAATGAAGCGTTGGTGCGTTTCCTTGAAGCGGAAGATTTTGATGCTGCGATTATTTTCGTGCGTACCAAGAATGCAACGCTGGAAGTTGCAGAAACGCTGGAGCGTAACGGCTACAACTCTGCGGCACTGAATGGTGACATGAACCAGGCTCTGCGTGAACAGACACTGGAGCGCCTGAAAAATGGCCGTTTGGATATTCTGATTGCGACTGATGTAGCTGCTCGTGGTCTGGATGTTGATCGCATTAGCCTGGTGGTTAACTACGACATCCCAATGGATGCAGAATCTTATGTACACCGTATCGGTCGTACTGGTCGTGCTGGCCGTGCGGGGCGTGCCCTGTTGTTTGTTGAAAACCGCGAACGTCGCTTGTTGCGTAACGTTGAACGCACCATGAAACTGACCATCCCGGAAGTTGAACTGCCAAACGCAGAACTTCTGAGCCAGCGTCGTCTGGAGAAATTTGCGGCCAATGTTCAGAATCAACTGGAAAGCAGCGATCTGGAACAGTATCGCGCATTGTTGTCTAAGCTGGGTACTGGCGATGAGCTGGATATGGAAACACTGGCAGCAGCCCTGCTGAAAATGGCACAAGGTGAGCGCTCACTTATTCTGCCACCTGATCCAGTGCGTCGTCCTCGCCGTGAATTCAACGAGCGTGATGACCGTCGTCGCAATAGCAATAGCAATAGCAATGGTAGCGGATTTGGTGAGCGTGACAGAGGTGATCGTCCTCGTCGTGAGCGTCGAGACGTGGGTGATATGGAACTGTATCGCATTGAAGTTGGCCGTGATGATGGTGTTGAAGTTCGCCATATTGTGGGCGCAATTGCAAACGAAGGTGATATCAGCAGCCGTTATATCGGTAATATCAAACTGTTTGCAACCCACTCTACGATTGAGCTGCCAAAAGGCATGCCAGGAGAGTTGCTGTCTCACTTCACTCGTACTCGTATTTTGAACAAACCACTGAATATGCAGTTGATGGGAGATGCGCAACCCTTTGAACGCCGTGAGCGTCGTGGTGGCCGCAATGGTAACGGTGGCAATGCTGGCAATGGCCCACGCCGTGATCGTGATGGTTCCGCTAATAACGGTGGTCGTCGTTTTAACAACGAACGTCGTGGTAGTGGTGGTGAGCGTGGTTCGTTCCGCGGTCGCAGTAACGATGATTCCAATGGTGGTGCACCACGCCGTCGCCAAAGCAATGGTAATGTATAAGCAAGCATGCGTCTCTGATTGACGTGCTTGATTTATCGTTGCGTTGAAAATATCGCAATGATGACGTAAATAAAGCCCTTTCTCTTAATGGAGAAAGGGCTTTTGCTATTTATCTTTCTGAGTTTATTAAATACTATACGTCGCATGAAATGATGCCCTAAGCCGCGATCAATTTAACCCCAATTCTTCTTTAAGCGGTTTCAAATAACGACGACTAACCGGAATACGCTCGTCATTGCTCAGTACCAGCTCTGCCTGCCCATTTTCGCCAAAAACAATTTCCCGTAACTGGGTCATGTTGACTAAATACTGGCGATGGCAACGGGTGAGTGAAGTGCGGGTTTCCAGCGTTCGCAGGGTTAACTCGGTAAATCCTTCCTGTCCGCTGGCACTCATGACATAGACACCACTCAGGCGGGAAGAGACATACAGAACATCATCCAATGGCATCAACCAGATTCGGCTATGCCCGGTACAGGGAATATATTTCAGCTGTTCATCTTCACGTTGAAGATCTGCCGGATTTTGCTTTTGATAGCCAGCACGCAGTCGTTGCAGCGTCTTACTCAGGCGTTCTTTTTCCAGCGGTTTCAATAAATAATCGAAAGCATGTTCTTCAAAGGCTTGCACCGCATATTCATCAAATGCCGTCAGAAAAACAATGTAAGGGCGATGCGCTGGATCGAGCATACCTACCATTTCCAGCCCGGTAATACGGGGCATTTGAATATCGAGGAAAACAACATCGGGTTTCAGGCGATGGATAGCACCAATCGCTTCTACTGCATTGGCACATTCACCAATAATTTGGATATCCGTTTCCTCTTCTAGCAGACAACGTAGATTTTCACGTGCCAATGGCTCATCATCAACAATCAATATATGCATATTTACGTCGCTTTTTTAGCCTGTTTTTTTTCTAATGGTAAACACAAAATGGCACGGGTAAATTCTTCTGGCTGACAATCAACTCTCACCCCATACTGTTTACCATAACGAAGCCGTAGCCGTTTATCTACCAGACTCATCCCAAGACCATCATCCCCCACTTTTCTGGGGCAATACAGCCCGGCATTATCTTCAATCTCTACCAATAGCAACTGTTCTTCTTGATAGGCTCTAATCGTAACTCTTCCCGTCTCCAGTAACTGTGATGTGCCATGTTTAATGGCATTTTCTACCATCGGTTGGAGGGAAAAAGCCGGTAACCGTGCATTGCGCAGGGATTCCGGTATCTCAATGGCAATCTGGAGGTGATCACGGAAACGGGCTTTCTCAATTTGTAAGTAAGCGTTTACATGCTTTATCTCATTTTCCAGCGTGGCAATATCTTCAGATCGCTTTAAATTCTTACGGAAAAATGTTGAGAGATACTGCACAAGCTGGCCTGCCTGCTGGCTATCCCGACGGATAACCGCTTGCAGTGTATTTAAGGCATTAAATAAAAAGTGAGGATTCACTTGTGCGTGAAGGAGCTTTACTTCTGATTGCAGCAAAGATTGCTTATTCCGTTCATACTGTCCGGCAAGAATTTGGGCAGAGAGCAGGCTGGCAATTCCCTCGCCTAATGTACGATTGATGGAACTGAACAGACGATTCTTGGCTTCGTAGAGTTTGATCGTACCAATAACTTGTTGGTTCTCTCCCCGTAACGGGATAACCAGTGCGGAGCCAAGTTTGCAGGTTGGGCTGAGGGAACAGCAATAAGGTGTTTCATTGCCATCGGCATACACAACCTCATTATTCTCGATAGCGCGATGAGATTGTCTGGAAGCGATGGGAGTACCGGCTAAATGGTGATCCGAACCGATACCGATAAACGCGAGTAACTTTTCTCTATCCGTAATTGCGACAGCCCCGATCTCCAACTCCTGATAGATCACTTTTGCCACGCGCATACTGTTATCTTCATTAAATCCCTTACGCAAGATACCCTCGGTACAGACCGCAATTTTTAGCGCTTGGGCAGAAAAAGCGCTGGTATATTTTTCGAAAATGGCGCGCCTGTCCAATAAGATGCGGATAAACATGGCCGCCCCGATACTATTAGCGATGATCATGGGAGCGGCGATATCTTTCACCAAACTCAGGGCCTCACTGAAAGGAGTGGCAAGCAGTAGGATAATGCCCATTTGAGTGCATTCAGCAAGGAAAGTAACGATGGCCGCCGTCCAGGGGTTCAATAATTTATTGATCTGTCCTTTTTTCATCAGATAAATATGTACAAGGCCACCCAGTATGCCTTCTACAATGGTGGATACCATACAGCTAAATGCGGTCATTCCGCCAAGAGAATAGCGGTGCAGGCCTCCAGTGAATCCGACCATCGCCCCTACAGTAGGTCCGCCGAGAAAGCCTCCCAATACTGCACCAATCGCGCGGGTATTGGCGATCGAATCGTTAATATGCAGCCCAAAATAGGTTCCCATAATGCAAAAGATGGAAAAAATCACGTAACACATCAGCTTATGAGGTAAACGGACCGTCACTTGCAACAAGGGAATAAACAGAGGGGTTTTACTCAGGAGCCAAGCGATCACCAGATAGACACACATCTGCTGAAGTAATAACAACACCAGGTTAAATTCGTACATATATTTTCGTTTTGTGATTAATAATGTGTGATTAATAACGATAAAAAATTTAAGGCGCTATTATCAAAGGTGGGATTTAACACCGTCAATAGGTGTTGGCAGGATAATGCATTTACAGGAATAGGAAAGCATTATCCGCCCACATGGGGCGGATTTTGGGACAAGCAATAAAAATGAGTGATAAATCGCGTTACTCCACACAAATGACGTAATCATAGACTGCTTTATCATCGATAATATGTGCAAATCCTTCGTCGATATTTACGGCATAATGTCCATCGTTCCCTTCATCATCTTTTCCTGGTGTGGCTGAACGATAGGAGCGATGTTCGGGCCAACCGAATTGTTCATACATGGCATTGTTTGGATGTGCTCGGTACAAGGCTAGTAAATCGTCTTTTGTTGGCAACTTATTGTGCATTTCGTTGCAATACAAAGTGGCTCCTTCTGCACGACGGCGCGGCCAGACTTCACCCCCTTCGGAATATTCGATCCCTGTGATTAAATGCTGTGCTGCGAGTTCCGCTTTCAATAGAGGGCGTTTAAAGACAAGACCATTTTCGGCCACGGCGGTATCAGGCATATGTCCCCAAAAATTCGCTACGGGAACGTCCGGGCTGGTAACCACAGTAAAAATGACCTCTTTAGTTTGTGAGGCAGCAGTCCCGTCCACGGAGATAGACAATATTGTCTTCACACCAATCCCGTTTGGATCGGTCACTGTAAGAGACAAGATACCTTGATCATCCGTGACACCTTGGTACACACCTGATTTGCCACTCAGTAGGGCCGTGACTTTCTCACTAATATTCTGGCGATTCAGTGCTTTCATGGCGTTAACTCTGACGGCGACATTTCGGGCTGGCTTCCCCTGATTTAGTGTTTGGATTTTCAGCCTGATGGGTTCTTGTTTCTTAACCTTATCAGCATTCACCGTAATCACCATTTTATCGGCCAGCCCTCTGACAGTACCGCCTTCTCCACCATCATGAGTCTGGTTGCCTTGTGCGGCACTCATGCTGGTATCAACACGTTGTGTATTTCCGGTAAGTTTTTTCGCATTTTGTGCCTGTACGACAACTTCTTTCACCGTACCTGCATCTGCCGGGGTCAATATATAGTCAGGAACCTTGCCCGATTTTGTGATTATCTGACCTTTGGTAATGTCAATATTGCCTTTATTGCCCCACATGTAGCGTGATTCATCTGTTTTGTCACCATCATTAGGATTAAAGGTATAGGTTGCGCTTAATGTCCCCCCTATCTCTAATTTACCAAAGAGAATCAAATTTCTGACGATTGGCGCACTCGGATGTACGAACAGGATCTCGGCGGGTTTGATCGTAATACCATCCACTTCTGGTGTGATTTTCAGTGCACCAATCTTTTCGCCGGCAGTCAGCCGGGATTCATAGACACCTGGCTGAACTTCTTTCATTTTGTCGATCTTAGGAGCATTGCCATCCCCACTTAATCCGCTTGAGACCAATTTGATCTCTGAGGCAACGCCACGGACAGGTTTGTCATCCTTATCTTTCAGGGTTAATGTCAGGAGGGTAGTGGCATGACCGTCAGCCAATAGCTCTTTATCTTTGGCCGAGAAGGTGGATTTATTGGCATTCACGACAGCAGGAAGCACTTGTACCTTCATTTCGGCCCGTTTGGATGTATTACCGTGCTCATCGTAAGCAATGGCGCCCACTGCGTAGGTATTGTTACCTTGGGTTCGATATTTTGGTAAGGTCAACAGATAGAGTGTCCCATTTTGATGTTGGATCTTACCGCCATTGGCAAAAAAGTCGGCGGCATTCCACTCGATATCTTTAAACCCATATTTGCTGTCAACCGTGATATGGAGAGGTTTGGTCTCCCTCGCATGACCAATAATCAGGTTATCTATTGCCAGAGCGATCACTTCACGTTTGCGATATTCCAAAACGATCTGATTGTTGCGATCAACCAAAGCATAGCGGCTGCCTTGCAGAGAACGCTTAAACGCCACCGCATCGGGATCAATCTGTTTAGCCCACGGCGTACCAATTTCATAGCTCAGTGCGATATTGAACTGGGTTTCCCCTCCCCCAGACATCTCTTGTTTACGGTCAATACCGAAAGTCAGCAATGGGACAGGCGTATAATTAACCCCAAAAGTGAAGGCAGCCGGATCTTTCTTGCGATGGTCTTTACTAATGAGTCCGACTTCATCCCCGAAGTATTGTTCATAGATCAACTTACCACCGAGTTGTGGTAAAGCAGGCAAATAACCTTGTACTTTCAGGTCGAAGCCATTGGCCGGACGTTCATCATAATCGGTCAACAGGCGAGATTCTTTCCAGTTACTTAACCGAATATAGCTGTTAGCCGCCAGCTTTAGGTAATTGCGGGCATATTCTGCGCCAAGGCCGAGTCGGCTATTATCGCCAGTGATATCGTGATCAAAGAAGGTATTGTAGCCCAGCATCCAATCATCAAAAAAATGGCGTTGTCCAAATCCAATATTGGCTGTGTTACGACTATCGATATGGCGCAGGCCGAATTGGGTAAAGGCCATCCGATGGGAGGTATCATACAGTGGCAATAACATATCAAATTGGCTGTCATTCAAATGGCCATGATTATCCATACTAAGCTGCACGCGTGCAGTGCCGTAGCGTTCTAACCAATTTTGAATTTTCTGACTGGCTTCTCCCATTGCCAGACTGCTTAATTGACTTGTTGCATTACTCTTCATGTTGTCACTCGCCAGTAACTGGCCAATGCGAGAAGAAATCTCAGCCAGATGGCTGGCATTTTTGTCTGTAATCGCCGTCTGGTCTTCTGTGATCAGGGCTTTGCCTGGTGAGGGGTTTTCTAATGAGGAGTGTTCTGATGAAGATGGTGTTAATAAAGGCCGTTCTAATGAGGTGTAATTAAAAGGAAGAAATTTATTTTTTCTGGGTTTTGGAACATCAATTTCACTATTAACACCGAGTGCGGTGAAAGGCTTATCAAAATTGCGCAATGGGTTGATTTTTTTCAAATCAGAGATTGTTAAACCATAACGTTTAGCGACGATACTGACAGTTTCCCCTGGTTTCAGGACATAAGGCTCTGTTGGTAAAAGCCATTTTTCATTTTGAAAAGTTGGATGGGTTTGGGCGACAACGATAGCGGGGGTGAATGCAACAGCAACTGGAAATGCAAGTTGAGTGACAATATTTATCCAGGTTACACGTTTCATCAAATTTTGCTGATCTTGTAACCACGGCTGCTCGGATTTTTTGTTCATATCTATAGACCTGTAACAATAAAAAATACCATGCATGTAGTAGCCAGCAATAATCCTATCCATTTCAGGATATTATCTTCTATTTACTGTCTACCATGAGTCATGTTAATCAGGGGAAAACGCCATAGAGTACACAATAAAGGAGTACCAACACGGCATAGCCTGATTTGAAATATCGTTAAAAGAGTTAATAAACACTACGTAAAGGTTTACAATCAGATTATTGATCTGTTGTTTTTTCTTTATGCGAGTTTTTATTCCAGCATAAAATCATTTTTTGATCAATATAACTTTTATTCCCGATTATTCTGATGTTTACCCCCTTTTTTATTTAAATAATTAAGTAAAAGTAAAGAGTTATCATTTTATTTTATATTATCTTAATGTTTATTCTCAGATTAAAAATAAGGTAAGAATAAAGCATAAGATAATTTGACGGGTTAGCTGTTTGTTTTTCTCTTTAGTCATAAAATTAAATAGATGGACTATTATTAAAATGAATATCTGTCGATAGCCTCTGATGAGAGAAAATAGCGTTTTTTTATTTTTCTATATTAATATATGAGAGTTTATAATTTTAATTATAATGTGTAGTTTTATTGCTTAATTAATTTCTGTTTTCCGCTATTTTTTTATTATCTTTTTTTCATTATCCATATTTTTCATGGGGGAAAAAGGATGATAGAGATTAATCAATCTTCTTTATTATTTTAATTAATATAAAATAAACTAAACTAAA
>NZ_LDNM01000002.1 GCF_001028135.1 Xenorhabdus griffiniae | reverse complement strand
TGGCAGTCCGTTGCCCCGAACGGCGATCAACATATCCTCAGTGTTGCTGCGGGTGTAGTTGCCACCGTTCATCCGTGTTTCGGTGTTGAGCAGTTCCATAAAATCCCAGCTATCGAGAATTCGCTCTTCCTGAATGGCTCTGTCTATGCGTTCCATCGCTAATTTGTTCAACTTCACCCATGTAAACAGCTTCATAGTCTTAACCGTGAATCCCCACGCTGCGGCCAATTTCATAGCCTCAGCCGAAAAATTCCCTGTGCACCACATACAGAGTACGGAGTTTTCCGCGGCTATTTGTTCTATGGGGAGTCGGGTGAGGGAATAAAAATCGGTGGTAGCGTAGTGGTTATTAGCGGCTCCGTTACTGGCGGCATTATTATATTGCCACGGGGGATCAGCCAATATCAGGCTGTATTTTTGTTCCATCTCTCCGCCTATCCTGCTCATAATCCTCCCCGCACTCTTTGCTACAGAATGCACCGTGTATTGCTGGCTCCGTCTCACACCATCGGCACATACCGTTGATGCTGGTTAATGCTGGTGGGCGGTTCTGGAGTGCATGAGATAACCTCAGCTCATTTAATTCATTCGCTGCATCGATAATATCCATGATGGTTCTCGTTATTTGTTTGGGTGACGGTAGATAGCTATGGTGTGATTATTTTTAAATGGAATGGGATAACCTTCCAAATGCGTTCCTGTTTCTCGCATCTTTATTATTTCTTCTTCACTTGTCCAAGCTATCGGCGTGATATTTTCATATTCAGCGAGTTTTTCTACCGCCTCACAGAGTTTGATTATATTTTGAGGTGATNNGGATAATACCGCCTCACTACGCTTTTTTATTTCTCGCGCCAACTCAATTACATTATTGTTCATTATTATCACCTCCCAGCCAATTTAAAAATATCTGCATACTATTTTCATCTATTACACGCTGACCGTTATCCAATGTATGAACTGTTATCTGAATATTGTCGATGTTAATAGTTCCACTATTTATAACGGTGGGTAGTTGTTCATTTTGATTATTCATTACTATCACCTAAACCCCCTGCATATGCTTTTATGAATTCTTCCGCGACCGGCGCGACGATGGCGTTTCCATAGGCGCACAATCGTCCCACTCTTCCGGCAGTCCTATTAGCAGTCTCGCCATAACCGGATGGAATGATTCTAATTTTTTCATCTGCTCCCTGGCTGGCTTTCCAGCCATTCCAAACGTGTGTAACCACATTTGGCGATACAGAGAGTCGTTCCGAATCTTGCCGTCCTTTCTCACAAAGGAGCCGCTCATATCGCCACAATCCTTGTGGCATCGTGTCGTTGGCGTGGCCCACCCAATAGAGCCGTTGTCTGATGTGCGGTGCACCGACGCCCGCAGCGCATAAATCAACCGCTGCTGAGGTGTAACCCGTTCCCGCCAGGTCAGTTTGTACAAGGTCGAACCATGCCAGTCCGTCCCTGCTCGCAACCTGCTCACCAAAGACGATGCGAGGTCGGCACTGTTCGATGAGGTAGTGGAAATGAGGCCATAAGTGCCGCTCGTCAGTAAACCCAGCGCCGCGGCCTGCCGCGCTGAAAGGCTGGCACGGGCAGGAGCCTGTCCAGACGGGTTTGTCATCGGGCCATCCTGCACGCCGGAGGGCGTAACTCCAGACTCCGATCCCGGCAAAAAAGTGGCATTGGGTGTAGTGTTTAATATCATTCGGTGTTACATCCTCTATTGATCGCCCATCAACATCGCCTGGTGCGATATGACCGGCTGCAATTAAATTTCTCAGCCACTGTGCGGCATAGGGGTCTATCTCGTTGTAATAGGCCGTCATTTTAAATTCCTGCATACATTCGCTGCCCGTTCGCACATTTCAGTGTCAAACCAACCGAAATGGCATTCGTTGAAACTGATATTTAATTGATTTGCTAACCATCTGTACGCATCCGTGCGCTCTAAATTACGACTCCTGACTACATCATCGAAATACCGATGAGCCGATGCTCTGGCTCTGCGTGTCGTTTTATCTGCCAGTGACCCCATCGGGATATCCGTTCCCGGATGAATGCTGACGCGCGCACCACATGCCCAACAGTGGTATAGCCACGGCCAGCGGTTATCATGGATGCGTTTAAAAACATTCAGGTGATGCTCAATCATCACGTGTCTGCCGCAATAACGGCAGTGTGTCGGAATGGGATAGGGGTCATTGACTCTTGCAATCGCTATGGGATTGGGGTTCCATGGGGTGAACTGCATGTGTCCTCCCGAATTTGGTTACAATAATCCTCCCGCCGCACAGCAGCGTAGTGATAGGGTTGGGGTTAATTAGATACTTCTGTCTGGATTGCCGAGCACGAAGACCCGGTGTTGGAAGTCGGCTCTAAAATGGCACGTCGTCGTCAAAATCCATCGGTGGTTCTTGCACCGTTTGTGGCGGCTGTGGCTGCCCCCAGAATTGGGATTGTTGCTGCTGTCCTGAATATTGCTGTTGCGGTTGTTGCTGGCTTCCCTGCCCATTGCCGCCAAAATCCAATTTTTCAACTATGATTGCAGCCGCCGAGCGTTTGGTTCCATCCTGCGCTGTCCACTCTTCCATGACGAATTCTCCTGTTACCATGACCTTAGTTCCTTTAGGCAGGTATTGAGGCAGCTTCTCAGCTTTTGCGCCAAACATCTTACAGATTACCCATGATGTTTTTGCGTGTTCTCCGTAACCCTGTTTTACTGGCAGGGAAAAAGAGGCTATCAGCTTCCCTGCCGGAGTCCATCGTTGTTCGCAGTCCTTGCCTAAATTTCCGCTAACTATGATTGTGTTAATTGCCATTTATGCCGCCTCCTGTGGTTCAAGTTCCGATTTCCTGAGTTCGTATATTTCCTGTGCTTTCCCTTGCTCTGGAGTGTCCCTGAGTGATTTATATGCCTCAGCAAACGCAATTTTTAGCTCGTCCATGTTTTGAGCTTTTCCTGCGCTCTCCGTGAAATGCGTTAAATCAATTTCAGCCTTGCTTCTTCCATCATTCAACCAATCCATTAACCGCTTACCTGTTCCCTCATCAATAACGGTGAAATCAGCATTACTGAACAATCCTGTCCTGTCCTTGCTGGCTGTTGCTGTGTGAGTCTCGTGATTTAAATCCAGAACCGTAGTGAATTCATATTCAACGCCGTCACGCTGCTCTGATTTCATGCCCAACTTATCAACCCGTTTTTTCCCGTTACCGTTATCAACCTGTGCCGTCTCCGTTTTACTGCGCATTGTGGCGATGATGTTCATATCAGAACGTAATATGGCATCCAGAAATTTATTATGGCGCGGGGTAATGTCACTCCATGCTGACCATGTGTTACCCTTATATTTCGCTTTAGCCAATCCATCCAGCATTTCCAGACAGCCACCTGTGCCGTTCCATTCATGCGTGATACTGTCGATGATGAGGTTATCGTATCCAGCCCCTTGTGCCGCGTTGATAGCCTCAATAAACCGCTCTGGTGTAAATGGTGGATCTAACTCCAGAACATCAAAGTTGAATCGGTCAGAATACAGTGATGCACTGCCTTTCTCGGTATCAATGACCGCAGTAGCGCCGCCAAGCCCTTTGACAATGGTTAATGCTCCGTAGGTTTTGCCTGAACCACTGGGGCCAGTTAAGGCCAGTCGAAGTTTGGCTTGCTTCCTCATAGCTTTTGCGAATTTCATGATTACTCCTAATAAAAAACCGCCAATTTAGGCGGTCTGTTGGAACGTCATTCGTTTATGAATTTCCCTAACCCGATCTACATCTCCCTTACAGTATTCAGCGACAGTGGAGATTTTCCCATCTCGTACAAAATCCCATACCTTACTGCCGTCAATATCCTCTCCGGTCTCAGATCCCTTGAGGGGTAAATCCAGTACGCTACAGAGCTTATCCAATGATACAGTTCCGTTATATCCGGCCCATGCAGTCATCGTATCGAATATTGATTTATCCCAATTCCGTGCGCCGAACGGAATAGCGCGGGGTGGTTTCACGCCCAAAACTACTGCTCTCTGGAACAGAAATCGCAAATCAAATGATGTGATGTTATGACCGATAAAACGAGGGGGTGTCATTGATGATGGATCGTATTTTTCACTGATATAATTGAAAAACTGACTGAGTATATTTTTCTCATCATTGAGATAGCTTTCAGAGTAATATACTGAAACTGGTTCATTATCTACTGCTACACCGATGCAACAAACATGGCCTAACCCACCGTCGAAGCTGGTTTTTTTCCAATTATCCTCACCTACAGTTTCACGATTCTCTGCCATCCATTGATCAATGGATTCTTGCTTTTTGTAGCTGCCCGGAGCTTTGACCTTATCAATAAATTGCTGTTTAACTTGTGGGTTCTGAGATGGAATAGTTTCTATATCTAGGTAAAAATTCATGCTGCCTCCGTTAGGTAAAATCGCCTCTAAAATCCATATCGCTGACTGACAATCCCTCCCTACCCAGCACCTCACTCTGGTAGATCAGTTCCCGGTGTTCGGCTATTTGTTCGTCCGTGTATTTGCGTTTTTTCTGCTCTTCCTGAGCAGCATGGGGTTTTTGGTCGAAATGTCTCATGCGGCCTCCTTACTCATTCTGGATTGGAGGTAATTAATAATTCGTTCTGCCTGTCCTAACAGGGTAGCCTCATCCAATAGGCTCTCTAATTGATCATCCCTGATGAGCTGCTCCATTTGTTCCTTGGCTGAATAGCACATCTTTCCGAGAATATTTGCGTAGTGACCATCTATACGTTTTACGTAGCTATCCATGCTGAATGTGATCATTGTCCCTGATGATGTCTGGTCACAACCGAATGATGAGCATAAAATTTGAATGCACATGATTACCTCCGTTAAACCGGAATAAATACAAATAATGAGATGATGAGTAGTGCGAGACGGCGCACATGGAAGCGCCGGTTCCTGATTGCCTGTGGTTGTTTGGGTACGACTGCGCACCCGTCGAACATGTTGTTACGCATGTAACAGTCCCTCATTAGTGAAAACGATTAGTGTTTTTCTGATTTGGATTATTTAGAGGTTAGAGAAATAAGCGCTTTGGCGTGCAGTTCGGCGGATTCGCGGTCGAGGTGGATTAGACCGCTGGATAATATATCTTTGTC
>NZ_LDNM01000001.1 GCF_001028135.1 Xenorhabdus griffiniae | reverse complement strand
ATCATCACGAAAACGAATGGCTGATTGGCGGTCGCGTTTCAACATAGCACGCAATTCGTTAATGAATTCGATATCCATATTCATACCCTCAGAATTAATATTGTTTATTTGATGAGATTAGCTGCCTGCTTTGATAACTCACTCAGGCGGCGTGAGTTTTGCTACTCCCCAGCAACAAAAACAGTTAGAATAAATTCCCACCATGATGAGAATGAGAATTAATCTATGAGTGATCAGAAAAAAATGACTTTTGATGAGAAAGTTAATAAATTCGCTCAGACATGGGGGATCTTGCTGGTAGTTCTATTTTTCCCTCAGTCACTTAAATTATGGATATACCAGCATACCCCCAACTTTTTAGCTGCATTTTTAATTCAGTGTGCTGTATCTATCCTTATTCATATGGTTGTGATTGTTATTCCATTAAAATGGATCAGCTATCTGAAAAAGAAAAAGGCTAAACCCTAGCCGTAACCCCGCCCGACTCCGATCTACGGCGGGATTTGGTTTTGGTTGAATACAGGGCTACGTCACTCATGCAGCAAGAGCCGCTGTTGTTGTCACTCACATGCTTCTTAAGTCCCACAATAAGACGAGCGTACAATTCATTTTCATCAACGTTTTTGACGACTGAATCTATAATTTTTTCCACCGAGCGAGATTGAAATTTTGACTCCAGCTCCTGACTTTTCTTTGCCAAGAATTTAGCCCGGCGCTCAAAACGACGAGCGGTATAAGCTGTTTGAGCTTTTACTTTAACCGGGATTTTTTTATCGCCATTTTTCTTAATAGAAAGTATAGAGCGATCTGTATTAGCCATATTCGCCTCCATAAGTAAGTTTTGGTGGTGTAGATATTCACCTTATCTTCACTACACCCCAAAACCTACTCAGTGGGGTTGATTCAAGAATGCCTGAATCTTTCCAGATTTTTAAAAGAGCGGTACTTCTGAAACTTGGTATTACTGATTATCGAATCATCCAGTCATTCATATGCCACTGGCGGCTACTTCGTGGGCGTCCTGCCTGTTCGATGATTAGAATATACAAGTATAGCTTTATAAAAACAAGTAATACTTGTCTTAATAGGTAAAGAAAATGCCAAAATTCTTTATATTCTCTTGTTTTTAAAGCAGATTAATTTTTATTAATTGTTGTAAATGTGAGCAAGGTGGCGTTTGAATGGGAAGTTTTGGGAATAAAATGGAAAGCCACCATAATGGTGGCTATTATGATTATTGAGTTTTCTTTCTAAAATTATCGTTATTTTTTACGAATTCAAACGCATCAAGGATGATGCCTGTAATCCTCAAAATATCTTCTGGGGCTTCTATAAATATTCGTGAATTGTTGGCTGATAGCCCAGCTCTATTGACTTCATTCAACAGTATATCAGTGAGTTCAATTGGGATCTGGATATAGGATTTGTTCTTCTTATCAAAGTATCTCACTAACCATCTGTTTGATTTTCCTTGATAAAGAACACCAAAATAAGATTCTGTATCCTTGTATTGCAAATCACCGTCGTCTCCGACGATTGACTTCACTCTTTCAAATAAAGTTAGCTCATTTTTAGTAGTGATGATGTTGGGATTGTCTGGATCGACAATGTTTTCAAACTCTTTCGAGCTTTCTTGATGTACTATTTCCTCTTGAGTTCCATCAATTGGGGTGAATTTATTCGAAAGACCGGAAACTACCATTGCACTAACAGACTTTTCGACAGCCTGCTTCACTAACGGTGTGATTGATTCAATGAAGCGTTGATTTAATTGGCGCTCAACATTAGAGCGACTGGCAACATATCGTACAAATTCACTATCAATATCCCTCAAACTAGCACTGATAGTTTTAGTAAATGCGGATAGATAAACGCTTTCTTCTGCTAGCGTCCTTAGCGCCTCTGGTTTGAATTTATCGTGTCTAAAGCGGAAAAGTTGGCTAGCGTCCGCATCACTAACCTCATCCATTTTAATACGCAAAAACGGCGCAGGATCCATGACGTTTTTTTGTTTTAAATCAGTAAAGAAGCGCCATTCCAGTCCATTTGTAATGGCCGATATGGTGACTTCTGGAGTCGAGTTAAAGTATCTGGACAATTGAGGGCAATGGTTATCCAGCTTCTCGCTGTATCCTTTTGCCTCGATAAACATCACGGGAACCCCTTGGCAGAATAAAGCATAATCAACGCGCTCATTTGCCTTAACACCAGGGAAATCGGCTCCATATTCTGCTTTAACCTTTTGCGGATCATACGGGCTAAATCCAAGAATATCCAAAAAAGGCAGTATTAGTGCCTGCTTAGTTGTTTCTTCTGTGGTGCAGTGTTGACCTACGTTATTAACGTGATCAACATGATGTTTTAATTTTATCTTGAAATTGTCCATTCCATATCCTTAATAATCTAAAACGGAATACCAGAACATTCTCCCAATAATGATTACTTTATCTTCACCTGCGATTTCATCTTCGTATTCATCACGGTTATAACTTCTGATAAGTATTTTTCCACTCGGACGCCTGTAAAGGCACTTAAGGCGTTTTAACCCATCTTGCTCAATTACATACACTTTTCCATCAATAATGGTTTTGTTTGTCGTATCTATGGCTACAGTTGCACCATGCGGTATAATTGGCCCCATGCTATCCCCCTTTGCAGGGAAACAAATAATCGTGGAACCATCACTTGGCGCACCAACTCTTCTCAATGCTGCTTTAGAAAACCTCAATTTAAAGCCGCTATAATCTGTGCCAATGCGAGTTCTATCACCGAACACAGACTCAATATCTTTCAAAAACGGCACTTCTATTTCGTCACCATCTAATGACGTATTACTGTCCCATGTCGCAATGGTTGTCCATTCGTTCTCTGGTGGAATTTGGCTCACATCTTTTTTAGGAGTTTCACCAAACAAAAGCCAATTAACATCAACATCAAGGATAGATGCCAATGCGGTTAGCCTTGATTTCCTTGGCTCTGTGCTTGACTCCCATTGCTGTACAGATTGTGGAGTAACGCCAAGCATCTCTGCCAGTTCAGCCTGAGTTATTTTTTTTGCAAGTCTCGCCTGCTTGATTCTTTCGTGCATCGTTTTCATACCTCAAATATACAAGCGAGGCTTTTATTTTCAAAGCAAGTAAAACTTTACTTTTTAAAGTATCTCTTGTATTTTGTTTTATAACTATTCGTGAAGAAGGAAAATTCATATGAGTGTACTGGAAGCGACGATTAGAAAAGCTGGAGGTGTTCCGGCACTAGCCAGAATACTAAACGTCAGGGATCAAGCCATTCGGCAATGGATTAAAAAAGGGTATATACCTCCTGCAAGATACGCGCAAATTCATGAGCAGCTTGGTATCCCTTTGACTGAATTAATTAAAAACAAGTAATACCCTCGCTCTTTAACAAGTCCCGAATTCTCAGATTCTGGACGCCCCGGAACGCTCTAGGCACTCTTGGAGCAACCAATCCTCTTTAAGCGGATTGGCTAAACTGACCCGAAATAATCAGGGCAGTTTTTTTCCCACCTATGATCATCATCTATCTCAGAATAGTTGATATACCTGTATTTTTATTAAACGAAACTAAACATTAGGAATGTTACGTATGGAACACGTAAACGCCCGTATTGGTTGAATTAGCAGGAATTAGATTGGAAATGATGAATATTACTGAAAGGCGCCTCACCAGTGGCTGCTAGTGAGGCTAATTGTTCTAGTTGAATCATTTGGAATGAATTCAATAAGCGAGGTTAATTATACATGAAAAATGAATTTAATCACAGCGCTGTGCATAAAAATAACCGGCGTGATCAGGTTGCTCGTTCCGTTACCGAGGATGGAGCGAAAAAGCTACGTGATGCTCTGGAGGATGCGAAGTTGCGTCTGGAACAGAGCGAGGAACTGACCGGAGGGAAACGCCATGGGTAACGTTGCATACGCTGATTTTGGAGCTAAAAACAGGCAAGAGAGGCCGACGGTGGCGAATCTAGAAGACGGGTTCACCAGAGTAGCTAATGAGCTTCTTGATGCAGTTTTATTATCAGGATTTACTGAAATTCAGTTGCACATTGTGGTGGCTATCTGGAGAAAAACCTACGGGTACAATAAAAAAATGGACTGGATCAGTAATGAGCAGTTCCAGCAAATGACTACCAAAGACAGCACCAAATGCTCTACTGCCAAAAATCAGTTAATCAAGATGAAGGTTCTGATTCAAAGCGGTCGGCAAATTGGTATGAACAAGAACATTTCGGAATGGGAGACGAAGTTTAACGGATTCAGTAAAAGTTTTACCAAATCGGTAAAGAAAAGTTTTACCGAATCAGTAAATCGCTCTTTACCGAATCAGTCAAACACAAAAGACAATATTACAAAAGACAAGAAAGACAATAAAAACATATTGCCCGAACCTGTTCAGGCTGAATGTAAAAAACCTCCCCTTGAGCCAACAAAGCAAGACCAAATCCAATCGGCATTTGAGAATACTTTCTGGATTGCAGGAATGCGGAAGGTCGGCAAGCCAAAAGCACTATCCTCGTTCAAATCTCAATTCAAAGAGTGGAGGTCAGAAACCAAGGGAACCCCTGAGCAGTTTGCAGAATTTCTAGCCGAAGATATCCGATTGCGTTTGCAGGCGAAGGTTTTCGGGTTTGAAAATCTACACCCTGCCACCTACCTGAATCAGCAACGCTGGACAGACGAAAAGCCAATCACAAACACACCAACTAAACCTGCCGCAGGTCAATCGGGGATCACGGTCAGTGAATCGGGTTTGGTTTTTCTGGAGTAACCATGAAATCACGAATCAAGACGGCGCTCATGTCTGGTTATAACCACGGGCTGATTAGCGCTGATGTGGTGAATTATTGGTTCAAAAAATTAAATTTGAAGGAGGCATGATGACAATCACGGAACTATCTGATCGTCTTTGGTCTGACGTTGAAAGAGTGGCTAAGTATCTACTGCCGAACGGCAAGCGAGAAAGTCATGAATGGGTTGCTGGGTCAGTGGATGGCGAGACCGGAAAGAGCCTGAAAGTGAATCTGGCAGGGAAAAGAGTCTGGTCAGACTTTGCGGAAGGGACTGGCGGTGACTTGCTGGACTTGTGGGTTCAGGTGAGGGATTGCGGTCTTCACCAAGCCATGACCGAAGCCAAGCAATTTCTGGGTATTACCGATGATGATCATAACTTCGAAGCCAAGCGCCAGAAGAAATTTAGCCGTCCTAAAACTGAGTCACTGAAAAAGCATATTCGCAAAACAGAAAACTGTTACAGCTACCTTGAAGGCAGGGGTATCAGTCGGGCAACAGCCGAAGAGTTCAAGGTGTGTGATGCTGTAGTCTGGTCACACGATGAGAACCGAGAATTGCCAGCCATCGCCTTCCCCTACAAACGAGATGGCGAGTTGTTGCAGGTCAAGCGGATCAGTACTGAACGCCCGAACGGGAAAAAAGTTATTTCGGTTGAGGCGGACTGTGAACCGAGCTTGTTCGGATGGGACGCACTGCCAAAAGATGCCAGGGCGGTGATCCTCTGCGAGGGTGAAATCGACTGCATGAGTTATTACCAGTATGGATTAAGCGCCCTGTCTGTACCATTCGGCGGCGGTAAGGGAGCAAAACAGCAATGGATTGAGTTTGAGTATCACAATCTGGATCGCTTCACTGAAATCTGGCTATCTCTGGACAATGACGATGTTGGGCAGGAGGCCGCTAAAGAGATTGCAAAACGACTGGGTGAGCACCGTTGCCGACTAGTGAAACTGCCACACAAGGACATCAACGAATGCTTACAGGCGGGAATGACACAGGACGAGGTAGTTCGCTGTCTTGAAACTGCCGCATTTTTCGATCCCGAGGAGCTTTGTAGCGCCAGAGAATACTATCAAGATACGATTCAGGCATTTTACGGCAAGGAGCAATACTTGTTCGGTTGTCCGTGGGAGACGCTGAATCACAATTTCAAATTCAGAGAGGCGGAGTTAACCATACTTAACGGAGTTAACGGTCACGGGAAAAGCGAAATACTGGGGCATGTTCTTTGTGAAGCCATGAGGCAAGGTTCAAGGGCGTGTGTGGCATCGTTTGAGTTATTGCCCGGAACTTTCCTCAAACGCCTAACGCGACAAGCCACATGCAGCAAGCTACCTCCCATGCTAGAGCTGGAGTCAGCGTTCAATTTTTATGATGACCGTCTGTGGATATTTGGGCTGACAGGAACCGCAAAAGCAGATCGCCTGTTAGATATCTTTCGCTATGCCAACAAACGCTACGGCATAAACCTATTCATCATCGATAGTCTGATGAAACTTGATATTGATCCTGATGATTACAACGGGCAAAAGGCGTTTCTTGATAAACTTTGTGACTTCAAAAACAAAACCAAGAGCCATGTAATTCTCGTCACCCATAGCCGTAAGACCGATAGCGAAGATAAACCCACTGGGAAAATGGATGTCAAAGGCACCAGCGCAATTACCGATCTGGCTGATAATCTTTTCATCATCTGGCGTAACAAACGCCGAGAGAAATCTTTGCAGAAGCTGCAAGCAGGGCAATCACTGAGCGACGAAGAACAACGTCATACCAACGAACCCGCTTCCATTCTCTGTTTAGAGAAACAACGGAACGGCGAAGGGTGGGAGGGTAAAATTCCGTTATATCTTGAAGAGCAATCCCACCAATTTCTCATCATGGAAGGCGCAACACCTTACAACTATGTTGCCAACATGCCGAACTCTGACTATGACGATGTTTGGCGAAGCGAGAACGTGACTGAATATTAACCCCACAAGAAGGATTTTGAGATGAAACTAACTGAATTACAAAAGCAAATTCACCAACAAAATGTTGATGCGGGTTGGTGGGATAATCCAAGAGAGCGAGGGACATTACTGTGTTTAATTCACTCAGAAATCAGCGAGGCAATGGAGGGAGAGCGTAAAAATTTGATGGACGACCATTTACCTCATCGTCCTATGGCTGAGGTGGAATTGGCCGATGCAGTGATCCGAATTTTAGATTATGCAGAGGCATTTGGTTATGACATCGAGAGCGCGATTGCTGAAAAGCTAGCATACAACCGCAATCGGGCAGACCATAAACGAGAGAATCGCGCCAAGACTGGCGGCAAGGAATTTTAATGAAAACAAAACATACCGCAATGGAGTTGGTTCGCTACGAAAAGAACGATGATACGAAAGTTAAGAAATATCAGTTGCACCACCACAACGAAACGACTCATCTAGAACAAACTCTCACCGTCACAAAGAAAGCGTTGCGTAGGGGCTGGGAAATAGATATCGAAATGAATGAGTTTCCGCGCATAGACGATGAACTGGAATCATTACTGAAATATGGTGATTGGCTAGAGCGATTGGGTATTGCTATTCGTCGGGAAGCTAAGAAAGCGATTAAGCAAGGCGTTAAGTGAGGAAGAAAGCAGTGAAAATCAAAACAAATGCACTAACTGGACGGGCGTTGGACTGGGCTGTGGCTAGGGCTGTTGGGTATGAATCAATAAGGATATCATCAAGCACGAAAGATATTCTTATCGGATACATTGATCGTCCAGTGATTTATAGCCCGACGTGGGACTGGAACCAAATACCAGCTCTATTAATTGATTATCGAATAGCGGTAATTCCAGAGAGATGCACAGAAGCTGCATTCTCAGGTGGGTGGTACGCGAGTTTTTATTTTGACGATGAGAAACAACATACAACCAATATATGTGATACACCGCAAATCGCCATCTGCCGCGCTGTCGTCGCTGCACAGTTAGGTGACGAGGTTGAAATACCGGATGAACTACTGGAGGAAAAATGACAAACAAACTCAAACCGTGTCCGTTTTGTGGTGGCAATGATCTTTGTCCTGATTATGAGGACAAAGGTTCATCGGATGAGTACGCATCTTGGATTAACTGCGGGAATTGCGGAACAGATGGCCCGGTATCAAAATGGGAAAATAGTTACGAGAAAGCGGAATCGGCAGCAATTCAGGCATGGAACCAGAGGGCAAATAACGATGGCAAGAACAGCGATTGAACGAGCTAATAATGCTGCGAAACACAATTACTCATGGTCGGAAATGTGTCGGGTTCACATCTGTGATAAATGCGGAACCGCTGAACATCGTTCAGGCTGGTATTGGTGGGCTGGTTACAAATCAAAAGTAGAGCCGCCGTGTTACCAACGATGCTCTGAGGATGAGCTACTGAAATGGCAAGAAAAGGCTATTTTCGAAGGGTTATAACGGAGGCTAGATGGAATGTAATTTCCTCTTCCATGAATCAACCAAACAGTCCGTATGGCAACAACTCAAAGAAGTTCTCGCAACAAACCAACCTCACCGCATCATCATCAAACCGTGGAAAAACACCAGATCGCTATCTCAGAACGCAACCATGCACATGTGGTTCGGCGAGATTAGCTGTTTCCTGAAATCTAACGGGGCGAAATTCTCACCGGATGAAGTTAAGGACATGCTCAAGCACACATTTTTGGGCTATGAGGTTGTGGAGCGGATTGATGCCAGAACACAGGAAGTTGAGTGTGTCAGGACACTACGGCAGACATCCAAATTGGACACTGGCGAGATGTTTCGGTTCATGGAGCAGATTGAACAATGGGCTGCGGGTATTGGTTGTTTCGTGACAGTACCAGACGACAGTGAGTACATGAAACTCAAACAGGAGATGGATCAGTGAGATACCGACTATTCATCGGCTTTTGGACAGCACTCATGCTGATTATGGGGATAGCGTTAGGGGGATAGGATGAAGCAAAAAACCTACCGTAGTAAAAAATGGCTGGCCGCAGTCGGTCAGATTGAATGCTGTGTTCGATGTGGCAAATATGGCATTCAGGTCGCACACCGGAACGAAGGGAAAGGCATGGGGCTAAAGGTTGATGACAGCCTGACAGCGGCCCTGTGTTCTGAATGTCATTATGCTATCGATAATGGGCTGGATATGAGCAGAGATGAACGCCGGCACGAGATGGACAGATCGATTGTGCTGACCATCAAGGAACTGACGCGGAGGGGATTAGTTGGCGCACTATGAAAACCTATAATCTAAAATTGCCGTGGCCGCCATCGAATAATACCTATTGGCGACATACCGCACACAGCCATTACATCTCAGAAAAAGGCACCAAATACCGACAAAAAATCATAGAACTCATCAAGCAGCAGAACCTCAATATCAACACCACAGCCCGCATCAAAATCTCAATTACAGCCAATCCTCCAGACAGACGACGAAGAGACCTCGATAACCTGCCTAAAGCAGTTTTCGATTCGCTGACTCATGCCAGTTTCTGGGCGGATGATAGCCAGATTGATGATATGCACATTATGCGCGGTGAACGGGTTGCAGGAGGCTGTTTGGATGTCCAGATATGGGAATTGGGAGAGTGAGATGGGGTACATAGGGGAAAAACAGCTCACTAAAGAGCAACAAGACTGGATTGATAACTGGTTAAATTTATGGGGGGCATGGGTATACAGTGGCAGAATAGATAAGCGCCAGATTAATATGATTTATAAGTTCATGATGAGCGTGGAGCCTCGGAAAAACCCAGACAGGCCAATGTGCAATGATGATGACGGAATGTTGATTTCTCAGGTCGTCGATTCCGTCATGTGCATTGACCGGAAAGCCTACGGCATTTTACTCAGTTACTACGCTCATGGTGCTTCAAAACTGTCAATTGCATCTTACTATCACCGAACTGCAAAACCACGCAAAATGATGACGCGGTCTGGAGGGCGGTTAATGAAGCCATCTCACAGAACCTGTCGTCGTGAAGTGGATGATATTTTGAATGCCAGTCTATATCTTTTGTATCAACCTCTGCAAAATGCGTTTAATTCACGTAAACGTGTAGAGAAAATTAAAAAGATTGCATAGAACGTGTTGACATTAATGGACAAATGGACAACAATTATAGATAAGATTGCCGTCAGTGTGTCTTAGGTGGCCTTATCTGAATTCCATAGCCTCGCACTCGCGGGGTTTTTTCGTATCTACCCGTAGTCAACTCAGCGTTCACAGCTCGAACGGGGTTGGACAGCACCTATATCGTAGCTAAATCAGTGTGTTATATGTGATTTTTGGATGAGTCGGTCAACATACTGATCGCCACAAATTAAGCCCATGCTCCCCGTTCTCAGGCAATAGTTACTATCTGACTAATGGCTGGCATGGCATTTATTCCAACCAATTGTATTAGTTTCCATACAAGGGCATTCAGTTAAAAAGGGAGTTTAAGTTAGGTAAAATTTACTGGCAGTCGAGAAGTAGGATGAAGTAATGACCTTGACAGGACTTAGTATCGGCATGAGTGAATTCACACGATTTTTATTGTAAATTAGTTTTTTATCTCGCAATATTTTTCACAGAAGAATTTTTATCTAAAAATTTGTTTTTTCATTGATCAATTAGGATTTATATTCTTATGATTGGGCAATTACTATTTATTTGTTGTCATCTTCTGTGATTGTGTCGCTAAGTCGTATTAACTTCGCTTATCGCGCTCTCAATTCAAATGTTATAGCGTGCTATACTATGACTCACATATATACATAATTGAATTATTTTGACCAACTAAGGAGGGGGAGGTATGAGTAAACTATTCAAACTAATGCTTGAAGCAATCCTGTCCCCAGAGAAGATTGTAAAAGATACACTGATTGACAAAAAAACCGAGGTTAATCAAGCGGAAATTAACACTAAAAATAGGTTCTTTGTTAATCAGGATGGTTCAATAGCTTTAAACCCCAACAACGAAGATGTGCAAAAAGCATTTGCAGCCAACATAGAGAAGTTTCGTTCAATCAGAAAAGGATAGCTTTACATGTGGGCTTTCATCATAGTTCTTGTTCTCATATGTGGGTATTACTATGTTGATACCCACTTACCCTCTAAATACAAGCTCAATAAATCTGTAGGCTGGAGCGCATACTTTTGTGTTGGGGCAAAAGGAGTTGAGTTCCTAATTGCTGGAATTATTCTTGCTGTTATATTTGTTTTTTATTTGTATTTTTTGATGTTTGTTTTGAATATCCTGCATTATTTTGGGGTGGAATATAAACCTTTTACATTCGCAAGTGATTTCCTATCTCAACGAATTTTGGGGATTAGTGCTTTTTCTGCTTTATGTTTAAGTTTTACAATCTTTGTGAGCATTAAGAGAACAGCTCAAGTAAGAAAACTTAATAGCGATTTGGAAAATAGAATTGAATACTTTAGAGAAATTGCGAAAGATAGCTCAATTGAAAATATCTTATTGGAGTCAGTGGATAGGATTGATGAAGGGCTTCTTATCCTTGTAACTCTCAAATCTAGAAAAGTGTACGTTGGTATACTTGATATCGCTAGATTTGAAGGAATGGATACCAATACTTTAGTGCTAATTCCATTCTTGTCTGGTTATAGAGATAAAGATACATTAACTTTTATTATTGAACATAATTACACGGAGCATTATAGAGAAGAAGGAATAACTCTTACGTCTGAGCCTCTATCGGTTTACCAATTTAGGCACGTACTACCATTTGAACAAATAGAATCTTTTTCTCTTTTTAATTTCAATACTTATGAAAAATTTCAGTCTAAATTGGAAAAAGAAGAAGACATAAACGTAGATATGGGTAAATAAATTCTCTCTTAAACGTACCTTAATTGATCAGTCAGTAGCCTCGCACTCGCGGGGCTTTTTGCTATCTACCCGTCGTAAATCGATCATGGTCGATCAATACCTACATCACTTTTAAATCAATAGGTTATATTCAATATTAACCATTCCGATCAGCACCTCGAATGGGTATAGAGAGTATCCCATGAAAGATGAATTCGATGGCTTTATCCAACTACCGAAGATTTTCAGGTAGTTCAAAATCCCGCAAGTTCGGGATGTTTAGATGAATATTCCAATTTCTCGATATCGGAAATCCGATAACGTAACAAATTCAAGTAGTTACTCCAAGGCTGCGCATGGCGTGGCCTTTTTAGTTTTTGGTCGCCAACTACCGAGACAGTGTTGGGTGCGTTGCGGATTTACATATTCCAGCCGACCGCAAACGCTCATATTGGCAGGATCACAATTTAACATCTGAAATTATGCAGGGTTATACCTGCTATCAGTACGCACTGCGTATCTACCGCCCTCAATTCTGAGGGCACCCTATTCATAATCAGGTCGCTACGGCGGCCTTTTTTATTACCGGGTATTCCACTGATGACCATTGATAACTCACTAGCGAGGTGAATGATGGAAAAGCGTATTGAAGAACTGGAGAAAAAAGTTGAAAGGTTAGAAAAACAGCTCACTGAATTTCAAGGAGCTGTTGATTGTTATTTTGCCGCTAATCAGAAAACGATTGATATTTGCGGCAAGAATTTACTGATCACAACCGCTGTTGGTGACCGTTAATTACTTAAGCTGAAATTGCTGTAATTCATCCGCAAGTTTATTGGAATACGCATCGTTTAGTTGACGCATCTCTAACAATAAATACTTCTGATCTTCTTTAGGCATTCGGCAGAACATTAACGCTACGGCAAATTTGAGAGCACCAACTTCAGAAGCCACTTGCTCTTTAGTACCTGAGTCTGTGGATATTTGAACATTTTGGATGCGACGAGTGATCATTGTCGTCATTGAGTTACCTTTTTACGAAGCTAATCAGCCGTCGCTTCGGTTAGTTAGCATTTGGCTGACCCAATAGTTTACCTTAACCATCAACCTATTACTTTTAACCTACTCACAGGGGTAACCATCGTTCACCCCACGGACGCCCATTGTTCAAATGGGGTGGAATATGA